>JBFXAZ010000062.1:0-31530 GCA_050183765.1 Reyranellaceae bacterium
TCTCCCCGCGAAGGCGGGGAGAAGGTGCCGAGCGCAGCGAGGCGGATGAGGGGCTTCGTCGCGCAACACGCATCGACATCGCCGTAGAAGCGCCGCGAAGCCCCTCATCCGGCGCTTCGCGCCACCTTCTCCCCGCCTTCGCGGGGAGTAGGAAGAAGCGTCAGACCGCCGCCTCGCCGTAGTACAGCGTGACCGCGTGCTTGGCCTCGGCGAAGAACAGCCAGCGCTCGATGAACACACCGGTCATCGCCACCGACGCGGCCACGAGGCTCGCCGCCACGGCGGGCCAGCCGGATGACACCAGCGGCACCAGCGACAGCAGGCCGGGCAGGCCGAAGCCCAGCACCAGCGCGATCTGGCGCAGCTTCGCGCTGTGCTTGCGCGCAATGCGGAAGCCCATTTCCTTGAGCAGGTAGTTCTCGGACGTATGCGGCGCCTCGAAGTGCCTGATGGTGCCCAGCGCTCCAAGGCCGGTCGCGCTGCCCGCGGTGCTGATCGCGCCTGCGCTGTCGATCGAGCGCCAATAGCCGACCTTCAAGACCGCCGCGAGCGCGACGGCGACGATCGCCAGGATGCTGAGCGCCGGATGCGGCCCGAAGACCTGGGCGATGAAGGCCAGCCACAGGCTGCCGGTCATCAGCGCCAATGCCAGGTAGTTGGGCACGACCCAGGCATTGTGCCAGCGCGGCACCGGCTTCAGCGAACGGTAGATCATGCCCGTGCAGTAGACCGTGATCGCGCAGCCCAGCGCGGCCAGCACGCCCAGCGGCCACGACACCGTGCCGAAGAAGATCCAGGCGATCGCGAACAGGCCGGCCGGCAGGTAGGTCGCGACCGAGGCGACGCCCTCGCGCGACAGCCAGGACGTGCGGAACTGCGACAGCGCCCGCCACGCGCGCTCGGGCCGGCCGAGATGCAGCATCGAGGACAGCAGCCCGGCGGTG
Source organism: Reyranellaceae bacterium (assembly GCA_050183765.1). Lineage (GTDB taxonomy): Bacteria > Pseudomonadota > Alphaproteobacteria > Reyranellales > Reyranellaceae > JAFAZJ01. The sequence goes on from JBFXAZ010000062.1 coordinate 945, forward strand.
ATGCCGAACAGCGCCAGCACGAGCGCGGCGAGGCCGAAGCGCGTGTCCTGCGGCGCGACGGAGAACGGCGCCAGGATTCCGATCAAGGCCAGCAGCCCGTATCCGGCGCCGGAGGCGGTGGTGAAGAAGATCACCGAATGGGAAGGGTACATGGCTATTGCGCGAGGCCCATCTGATGAAACGTCACTGCGAGAGCACTCGATCGAGCCAGCCCAGCAGACCCTTGGGCGACGGGCTCGACGCGAGCTCGCTCGGCGCGCCGGTGCAGCCGGCGGTCTGCTTGCGCGGCCGCGGCGGCAGGTACTTGTTGGTGGGCTGGTAGCCCATCTCCGCCATCAGATCGAACCCGCCGCGCTCGGCGACGAGGCGCGAGACGTCGGACTCCGGATCACCCAGATCGCCGAAGTGACGCGCCGAGGCCGGGCAGGTGGCGACGCAGGCCGGCCTGCGGTCCTCGGGCGCGAAGGCCTCGTTGTAGATGCGGTCGATGCACAGGGTGCACTTCTTCATCACGCCTACGTCTTCGTCGAACTCGCGCGCGCCGTAGGGACAGGCCCACGAGCACAGCTTGCAGCCGATGCACAGATCCTCGTTGATCAGCACGATGCCGTCCTCGGCCCGCTTGTACGAGGCGCCGGTCGGGCAGACGGTGACGCAGGCGGGCTGCGCGCAGTGCAGGCACGAGCGCGGGAAATGCACCGTGCGTCCCTCGGCGCCCTCGCCCGCCTCGTAGGTGTGCACGCGGTTGAACCAGACGCCGTCGGGTCCGTCGCTGTAGGGCTCGAGATCGGTCAGCGGCGCGGCGATGCCGCCGCTGTTCCATTCCTTGCAGTTCACCGCGCAGGCGTGGCAGCCGACGCAGATGTCGAGATCGATGACCAGGCCGAGCCGCTTGGCCGAGGGCGCAACGGGGAGGCTGGTCATGACTGCTCTCCCTCGACCTTCTCGCGAAATCCGACGCCGTAGCGCAGCACGTCGGGTCGCTCGGGGAGGTTCGGCGGGTTGGGCAAGATGGCGAACTGCGGCTCGCTCAGCTCCGCGCCGGCGTCGATCTTCTCGATCTTCACCCGCAGGTCGTACCACGCCGCCTGGCCGGTGACCGGATCCGAGTTGCCGTAGTGCTGGCCCTGAGGCGGCCTGGGCAGCATCTCGGAGATGATGTGGTTGAGCAGGAAGCCGCGGCTGGATTCCCCGGCGCCAGGCTCGAGATTCCAGGCACCGGCGCGCTTGCCGATGGCGTTCCACGTCCACACGGTGAACGGGTTGACGCCTTCCATCAGCCTGACCTGCGCCTTCAGCGTGCCGTGGTGGCTGCTCACCGAGACCCAGTCGTCATCGGCGATGCCCAGCGCCGTGGCGGTCGCGCGATGCATGTGCAGGCGGTTCTCGCCGTGGATCTGGCGCAGCCAGGCGTTCTGCGATCCCCAGGAGTGATACATCGCCATCGGCCGCTGCGTGACGGCGTGCAGCGGATAGGCCTCGCGATCGACGGCGGCTTCCTCGAACGGCATGTACCACAGCGGCAGCGGATCGAAGTAGGTCGCGATGCGCTCGCGATGCTCGGCCGGCGGCTGGATCTCGCCGTGGCCCTGCGCGGCCAGGCGGAACTTCTGGATCGGCTCGCTGTAGAGCTGCAGCAGGATCGGTTCGGGCTTGTCGATCAGGCCCATGCCCACCGCCCACTCGAGATAGTCGCGATTGACGTGCTTGAAGTAGCGCGCGCTCTTGGGCACCTCGCTGCGCCAGAAGCACTGGTTGGCGACATAGGCCTCGAGCTGCTTGTCGTTCGCCGGGCCGACGCCGCTCAGCGTCCCGTCGGGCCCGCGCCATCCCGCCAGCGAGCCGATGCCCGGCCGGCGCTCGTGGTGGACGAGGTAGTCGGGATAGCCGCCGGGATAGCGCGGGCTGCCATCCTCCTTGATCAGGCCGGGCAGTCCCAGGCGCGCGCCCAGATCGATCAGCACGTCCTGGAACGGCCGCACGTCGCGATCGGGCTTCACCACCGGCTGGCGGATCGCATCGGCGACGCCGTCGGCATCGCAGATCGGACGATCGAGCAGCGAGATGCAGTCCCAGCGCTCGAGATAGGTCGTGTCCGGCAGGATGAGATCGGCGTAGGCGATCGTCTCGCTGGCATAGGCATCGCAGTAGATGATGCGCGGGATCTTGTACTCGCCCGTGGCCGGATCCTTGTCCGTCAGCATGTCGATCGTGCCGGCGGTGTTCATCGACGAGTTCCAGCCCATGTTCGCCATGTACATGAACAGCGTGTCGATCGGGTACGGGTCGCCCTTCCAGGCGTTGTAGATGACCTGGTGCATGACCCCGTGGGCGGCGATCGGCGCTTCCCACGAATAGGCCTTGTCGAGGCGCCGCGGCCGGCCGTCGGCCTCGACCAGCAGATCCTGCGGACCGGTCGGAAAGCCCAGCGGCGCGCCGGGCATCGGCTTGCCGGCCTGCACCTGCTCGGGCTTGCCGACAGGCTTGTTGGTCGGCGGGATCGGGCGCGGGAAAGGCGGCTTGTAGCGGAAGCTGCCCGGCGTATCGATCGCACCCAGCAGCATCTGCAGGATGTGCAGCGCGCGGCAGGTGTGAAAGCCGTTCGAATGGGCGGAGATGCCGCGCATGGCGTGGATGGAGACCGGACGGCCCACCATCCGCTCGTGGCGGCGGCCGGTCCAGTCGGTCCACGGCTGCTCGATGGTGACGCTCTGCTCGAACGCCGCGTGCGCCAGCTCGGCGGCGATGCGCTTGATCGCGGCGGCCTCGATGCCGGTCTGCGCCGCGACCGCCTCGGGTGCGTAGCGCGGATCGAGACAGCGCTTGGCGACCAGGTGGAAGGACGGCACGGCCTTGCGCCCGTCGGCCAGGGTGACGAATCCCGCCAGGCTCGGCGATGTGTCGGCCTGGTTGACGGGCAGGATCGACTGGCTGGTCTCGTCGAAGATCAGCGGCTGGCCCGCTTCGTCGCGCGCAAACAGCCCGTGATCCGCCGCGCCCTCATGCTGGATGACCAGCCAGGCCGCGTTGGTGTAGCGACGCAGGTATTCCTCGTCGATCTTGCCGGCGCGGATCAGCTCCTGGATCAGGGCGAGGATGAACAGGCCGTCGGTGCCCGGCCGGATGCCGATCCACTCGTCGGCGATCGCCGAGTAGCCGGTACGCACCGGGTTGACCGACACGAACTTCGCCGTGCCGCGCGTCTTGAGCTTGCCCAGGCCGATCTTGATGGGATTGGAGTCGTGATCCTCGGCGACGCCGAACATCATGAAGTAGCGCGTGTTCTCCCAGTCGGGCTCGCCGAACTCCCAGAACGAGCCGCCCACCGTGTAGAGCCCGGCCGCGGCCATGTTGACCGAGCAGAACCCGCCATGCGCGGCGTGGTTGGGCGTGCCGAACTGCGCGGACCACCAGCCGGTCAGCGCCTGGCTCTGGTCGCGGCCGGTGAAGAAGGCGAGCTTGCGCGGATCGCTGCGGCGGATGGCGCCGAGCCACTCGGTGGCCGTCGCCATCGCCTCTTCCCACTCGATCTCCTTGTACTCGCCGCTGCCGCGCTCGCCGACGCGGCGCAGCGGCTTCTGCAGGCGGGCCGGCGAATAGTGGCTCATCAGCCCGGCCGAACCCTTGGCGCACAGCACCCCCTTGTTCACGGGGTGGTCGCGATTGCCCTCGATGTAGCGGATGCGGCCGTCCAGCAGATGCACCTTGATGCCGCAACGGCAGGCGCACATGTAGCAGGTCGTGTAGGCGACGCGGTCGGCACTCGGAGCATTGAGAAAGGCTGGGTTGGGCGCCTGACCGTTCGGGGCCGGACTGGGTGGGGAGAGCCTCGCCTTGTCAGCCATTCCATACTCGCTTCGATGATCTGCTGCGATTTCTCAGGCACGTCATATCCGCCTTGGACGCCGTGGCGCCGCCGGGCATCCATCGTTGTACATCGGGGCACCGACGGACGGTAACCGTCAATCGCCTTGTTGAGCCCGCCCCGCGCTCAGACGATCGGCGGCTGGCTGGGCCGCATGCCCTCGACCACGGCCAGGACCTCGGCCTCGCTCTTGCCGGTGAGCTTCACGATCATCGCGGTGATGTCGGCCGGGGACATGCCCTTCTCGTAGGCGCGCTCGATCGCGCGGCGCACCATCGGCGATTGAGCGAGCTCGCTGAGATTGGCGTCGGCGAAAAGCGCCTGCGTGCCTGTGGCCTGCGCCGGCGGGGCGCCGTCGAGCGCGTCGGCGTATTCCTTCGAGCGCTTGAGATCCCAACCGGTGTTCTCGCGGATCAGCTTGATCGCCTCGATCTTCCGACCCTGGGCCACGAGTTGACGCGCCGCCTCGCGCACCATGGCTTCGTCCTGCAGCCCCTGCTCCGCCGGCGCGCCGTGGCCGAAATTCGCCAGCGGCACAACATTTGGGATCGCCTCGACATAGTCCTTGGCTTCCTTCAGGCCGAGGCCCGTGTGCTCGCGTACCGCCTTGATCGCCTCGATCTTGTTGCCCTCGGCCGCGAGCTTGCGCACGTACTGGTCGAGCGGCGTGAGCGTGCTGGTCATCGGCCCTGCCGGCGATGCCGGTGGCGGCGGCATCACCGGTCGCGGCGCCATGGGCTTCTGGTCGCCGCCCACCACCTCGGCGCGGCGGCCGCGCAGCAGAAGCCACAGGCCGACCACGCCCAGGACAACGCAGCCCACGATCCACCAGGTTTCCGCCGGCATCGACACCTCCCGCTCCCGAGCGCCGACAGTATAGACAGGCAGCGATGCGGGCGTGGCCCTTTCGCCTGGGGGAACCGGGCGCTAGGGTGCGCGCGCCCGATTCCCGCCCCCGATCGCTTCCCGCCGAGGTCGCTCCGTGCCGTCTTTCTCCTACGATTTTCCGTATTCCTCCAAGAAGCTCCCGATCTTCGCCAGCAACGTCGTAGCGACCTCGCAGCATCTCGCGGCCACCGCCGGCCTGCGCATGCTGGCCAAGGGCGGCAGCGCGGTCGATGCGGCGATCGCCACGGCGATCACGCTCACCATCACCGAGCCGACGATGAACGGCATCGGCTCCGACGCCTTCTGCATCCTGTGGGACGGCCAGAAGCTGGTGGGCATGAACGCCTCGGGCCGAGCGCCTGACCTGATGACGCCCGACCGCTTCGCGGGCAAGGACAAGATGCCCGATGTCGGCTGGGACTCGGTCAGCGTGCCCGGCTGCGTGTCGCTGTGGACCACCCTGCACGCGAAGTACGGCAAGCTGCCCTTCGCCGACCTGTTCGAGCCGGCGATCCGCTATGCCCACGACGGCTACCGTGTGTCGTACATGGTGGCGCGTCAGTGGGACCGGCAGATCGCGCGCCTGAAGGACCAGCCGGGCTGGGCGCCCGCGTTCATTCCCAACGGCCGTGCGCCCCGGCCGGGCGAGCTGTGGAAGTTCCCCGACCAGGCGAAGACGCTGAAGCTGATCGCCGAGAGCAAGGGCGAGGCCTATTACCGCGGCGAGCTCGCCGAGAAGATGGAGAAGTGGGCCATCGAGTGCGGCGGCACCTTGCGCGCCTCTGACCTCGCCGCGCACAAGGCCGACTGGGTCGATCCCATCGGCCTGACCTATCACGGCACGACCTTGCACGAGATCCCGCCCAACGGCCAGGGCATCGCCGCCTGCATGGCGCTGGGCATCCTCGAGAACTTCGATCTTGCCGGCCACGACGCCGACGGCGCCGACGTGGCGCATCTGCGCATCGAGGCAATGAAGCTCGCCTTCGCCGACATCCATCGCTACGTCGCCGATCCGGCGCACATGACGGTGACGCCCGCCCAGATGCTCGACAAGGGCTACCTGAAGTCGCGCGCCAAGCTGATCGATCCGAAGAAGGCGCAGCAATTCGGGCCGGGCGTGCCCAAGCTCAGCGGCACGATCTACCTCAACGCCGCCGACGAGAGCGGCATGATGGTCTCGCTGATCCAGTCTAACTACTCGGGCTTCGGCTCGGGCGTGGTCGTGCCGGGCACCGGCATCGCGCTGCAGAACCGCGCCTCGGGTTTCGTGCTCGATCCCAAGCACCCCAACATGGTGGGACCGGGCAAGCGGCCGTTCCACACCATCATCCCCGCCTTCATCACCAAGGACGGCAAGCCGGTCGCGACCTTCGGCCTGATGGGCGGCGGCATGCAGCCCCAGGGCCACATGCAGGTCTTCTCGCGCATCGTCGATTTCGGCCAGAACCCGCAGGCCGCGATCGACGCGCCGCGCTGGCGCATCCACGAGGACGGCAACGTCTGGACCGAGGAGCACATGCCCGAGGCGACCTTGCAGGGGCTGGAGGCGCGCGGCCACAAGCTCACGCGCACCCAGTGGCCGAGCAACGATTTCGGCTCGAGCCAGATCATTTGGCGCTTCCCCGAGGGCGGCCCCTATCTCGGCGCCTCGGAGAGCCGCCGCGACGGCGCCGCCGTCGGATTCTGACGTCGGCGTCAGCTCAGGCAGGTCTCGCGGTACTGGCCGGGCGTCAGACCGGTCCATTGGCGGAACACGCGCGTGAAGCTCGCCTGCGATGAGAACCCGCAGTCGAGCGCGACCTCCACCAGCGAGGCGTGACGACACGCGAGCATCGTCTGTGCCGCCTTGACGCGGCGGCTCGTCACGTAGCGGTGCGGTGGCAGGCCCGTGGCGTCGCGAAACAGGCGCAGGAAGTGGAACGGGCTGAGGCAGGCCTGCGCCGCGAGATCGTCGAGCGATATGTCCTCGGCCAACCGCGCCTCGACGAACTCCAGCACGCGCTTCAGCCGCTTCGCGTCGAGCGAAGGCGACCGGGTCGGCGGACGCCAGCGGTCGACCGTGTAGCGGCCGATCAGATGCGCCGCCAGCGCCGTGCGCATGCCGTCGGCGAAGAGGCGGTCGATCGGCTCCATATCGCACCGGAGCAGGCCATGCAGGGCGGCGCCGATGCGAGCAAGCGTGGGATCGGTGAAACCGCCGGCGTAGACGAGCTGGATCCTTTCGGGATCGACGTCGTAGTCGGCAAGCGCGCTGCGGTCGAGCAGCGTCGCGGGCAGGAAGACATGAAGGCATTCGCTCGCGCCATCGAGCTCGAGCAGGGTCTCGTGCGTGCCAGCCGGAACCAGCCAACTCGTACCCGCCCGGGCAAGGCCTTCCTGGCGTTGCCCGTCGCCCGTTCGCCTGACCCCGGCGTTGCCCGACAGGATATAGACGAACTCCGCACACGCGGACGTCAGGCCGTTCTGGCTGCCCGCGGCGATGTGCCTGTGCTCGATGCGCATCGCGTCCCACTCGGCGACTCCGCCGGGCGGCTGGCTGGTGCGATATTTCAGATCACCATGGGTCCGCAGCGACATACGTCCCCCCGTCTCGGTGGGCACGGGAAGCATGCGGCGGCGGTCGGACTCTGGCGAGTTAATCGCGGTTAAGGGTGAGCGGACCCCGCAAGGCGGCCGGACTCCCGATCAGGCCAGGGAGTCGAGCAGTGCCCGTACGGCGGCGACTTCACTGCCAGGGCCGTGTTCCGTGAACTTGGCACAGGTGCGATCCAAGACGGCACGGGCCTCATCCCGACGCCCGTCGGCCCCAAGCGCACGCGCCAGGTCGCAGGCGGCGCGCAGCTCGAAGGCCAGCGTGCCCAGCGTGTCGGCATCGGCGATCGCCTCCGCGAAGCGCGCCTGCGCCGCCACGCCATCGCCGTTCGCGGCCTCGATCAGCCCCCGAATGCGCGTGATCTCGGGCCGACACCACCGCTCCTGGTACTGCTCGAGCCGGTCCGCGGCGTCATCGATCCGCGCCCGGGCTTCCACGAGCAGCCCTTCGCGCACCTGCGCCTCGGCGAGCATGGCGATATACATGGGAGCGCGCGTGACGAACCCCGTCCGCAGCACATCGTCGAGACTCTCGCCCATGTCCGCAATCGCCGCCGCTTCTCCCCGCGCGTAACGCAAAGTCGCCTCGAAGAAGCGCGTGATCCGGTGCCACAGCGCGTTGTTGCGGAACGCGAGATTGCGCCGCAGCGAGATGATCGCCGCCTCGGCCCGGTCGAGATTGCCCGTCCACAGCGCCAGGGGCGCGCCCGCGAAGACCAGGGCATTGGAGTGCGAGACGTGGCCGGCGGCAACCGCGGCGTCGACAGACTGCTCGGCGGCCGCGAGCGCCGCCACGGAGCGACCCCGAACCCAGCGCGCGAAGGCCAACGAGCTTCGGATGATGCAGTACCGATCGATCGCGAAGCGCGTCGCACGCGCCTGCTTCTCGACGCGATTGAAGCGCCACGCGAGCTGCTCAAGCAGATCCTCACCCTCGCGCACCTCGCCGACATAGATGCGCGCCAACGCCAGCAGGCGCTGCCCATCGGGAAGCACGGACCAGTCCTGGGCCCGTTCGGCGATCGCCTCGAACTCGCGCAGGTGGCCGATCGCCGCGACGGATCGTCCCGTGAAGGTCTCGAAGATCGACAGGCCCCACAGCACGCGAAGCTCATACTCGGTATCGCCGGCCTCGCGGGCCAGGCGCAGGCATTCGATCCACCGCGTCTCGACGGCCGGCAGCTGCGGCTGCGACCAGGTCAGTGCCCAGGTGTATCTCAACGCCAGCTTCGTTCTGAGCCCGGCATCGCATGACGGCAGGCTCTCGGCGAGGGCCAGCGCTTCCCGGACGCGCGCCGTGCTCTCGTCCGCCAGACCCAGCGCCTCCCAAAGGGGAATCGCGGCGGCAACGAGGCGGATACCGATCATGCCGTCCCCGCTCGTGCCGAAGGCCCAGGCCATCGCGCGATGCAGATCGTCCACGCGCGGTCCGTATTGCGCGATCCAGTCCGGGGCCACGCGCCATCGCCACTCGTCTTCGGCGCGTTCCATGATCGTCAGGACGTGGCCGGCATGCGCGGCATGAGCCCGGTCCCTCTCGCCGAGGGCATCGAGCCGCGTCAGCGCGTAGCTGCGGGTGCTTTCGAAGAGCCGATAGCGCCGCGAGCCGAACGACAGATCCGCCAGCACGAAAGACTTGGCGACGAGGCTTTCGATACCCGCGACGACGTCGGCGGGATCGAGGCCCGACGCACCAAGGATCGCGGCGATGTCATCCAGCGCGAAGTCTCGCGCGAAGACCGCGGCGAAACGCAGGACGCGGCTCTCGACGTCGGACAGCAGCTGATAGCTCCAGTCGAGCGTGGCCAGCAACGTACGCTGGCGCGCCGGTACCGTAAGGTCGGTCCCTGCCAGCAGCTCGAAACGGTCTTTCAGCCGCGTCAGCAGCTCAGCCGGACCATCCGCATCCAGCCTTGTCGCGGCGAGCTCGATCGCCAGCGGGATGCCATCGAGTTGCCGGCAGAGCCGCGAGACCACCAAGGCGTTCTCGTCCCGCAGGGAGAATCCTGCGCGACCATCCGCACGGGCGACGAACAACGCGACGGCGGGAAAGCGCATCGCCTCGTCGGCGGAGATCTGCGTCGTCGCGTCCGGACATGCCAGCGGCGACAGCCGGTAGACATGCTCTGTGCGCGCCCGTAGCGGCTCGCGGCTGGTGGCGAGGATGGCCGCCCGGTCGAGGCCGGCGGCGAGATACTCGGCCGCGGCCGCGACCGCGGCCGACAGATGCTCGCAATTGTCGAGGATCAACACGCGCGACGTCGCGCGCAGGTGATCGCGGATGCCGCCGAGCAGGTCGTTGAGGTCGAAGCGCACGCCCAGCGCGGCGGCGACCGCGTGCACCACGAGCTGCGGGTCATCGATCGACGCGAGATCCACGAAGCATGGCGTCGCGTCATGAAGGCCGGAAAGCCGCTCCGCCACCGCCAGGGCGACCGTCGTCTTGCCCACGCCGCCGGCACCGACAATGGTGACCAGGGGCCGCCGCGAGACCGCCTCGACCAGCGAAGCGATTTCGCCCTCGCGGCCGATGACCTGCACGGGGCGCGCACGGGCGATCGTGCGCACCTTCGGCCAGCGTCGCGCTGAGGCCCGCGCGCGTCCCTCGACCTTGACCGGCTGGGTGAAGCAGTAGCCACGGCCGGGGACGTTCAGGATGCAGCGGGGATCGTCGCAGGACGCGCGCAGCACCCGGCGCAGCGCCGCGACATGGACCTTGAGGTTGCTCTCATGGACGAAGGTGCTGGGCCACACGAAGGCTTCGAGCTCGGCCTTGGAGACGACCTCTCCGGCGCGTTGCACCAGCAGGATGAGGATGTCGAGCGCGCGGCCGCCGATCCGGACAGGCTTCTCGCCCAACAGCAGGACCTGGCGATCGGGCAGGAGGCAGAATGCACCGAACGTGTAAGACCGCTCGGCCGTCCGTTGCCGCCATTCGGAGCCGTCGTGGCGCGCTCCGCCCTCAGCCCCCGCCGCGCCTGTTGATGTCCGTTCGCGGCCTCCATCCGCGGAGGAGGCGCCGCGACGCGCGCGGGACCCTTCCCTGCGAAGCATCGATTTCCGCCATCGCTGCTGGAAACCCGTTGCAGCGCGCCACCATATCGTCGCGCGTGCACGGCGATTGTGGTGTGAACGATGGCGGAGCGCAACCGTCGCGGCGGTCCTCGGCACATGCCGGCGGCCGACACTCACCGGGTGGCAGCGGCTCGATTGCCGAGGATCTCCATGCGCACGACCTTCACGCCGCCATCGGCAAGGTCGGGCAATCGCGCGAACCATGCCTGGACATGCGGCGTGACGTTGTGTGCCTCGAAATCGGCCCGGCTGGCGAAGATCTCGTAGAAGACGAAACGCCCCGGCACCTCGCGATCCTCGTGCAGGAAGTACAGCAGGTTGTTCGGCTCGCCGCGGACCTTCGCCACCAGCGGCAGCGTGATCTCGCGCAGCTCTTGTTCCTTGCCCGGCTTGGCACGGACCTCGGCGACGACCGAATAGGCTCCGCCGGGAATCTGGTCATAGCGGATTCCCGTGGCCTTCTGCGCCGCCGCGGGCGCGATGCCCGCGGTGGTGGTCGCGATGAACGCAGCCGCCAGCAAACCAAAGGGAGAGCGTCGATGCATCTCTTTCCTCGCTCGTTCGGATTGTCAGGGAGGCAGGTCGTCGCGGCGGCCGCGACGACCTGGAGCGATCAGCCCCGGGTCTGCACCCAGTTGCCGTGGAAGCCCGGCGGCACGATATGGGGCACGCGGATGCTGGCTTGGGGCGGCCCCTCGAAATTGCGGGCGTCGAGGATGACCAGGTCGGTGGTCTCGGCCGTGGCATCGATGACGAAGCCCATCAGCCAGCCCTCGTCCTCCTCCGCGCCGGGATGGGCCGGCAGGAACACGAACTCGCAGGGATGACGACCCGGACCGAAGTCGTGGAACTGCCGCGTGCGCGCCTGGAGATCGTGCTTGAACAGCCCTGTGCCGAGAAACGGATCGGTCAGCTTCATCGTGTAGGCATAGCGATACGGCAGGCCGAAGCGCCGCTCGTCCTGTCTGGGAAACTCCTGCGGCGTCGGATCGATCATCGCGCGCTCGACGGTGCGCGAGACGGGGTCGATCGTCCAGCGCTCCAGCGTGGTCTGCCGCGAGTCCGGGCCGGCTGTCCTCACCGAGAACATCTGGTCATGGACGATGACGTCGAGGACCACCTTCCCGTCCGGCGCGTCGTAGCTGTTGACCGCGTGGAAGATGAAACAGGGATCGACCGGGCACCAGATGATGTCCTTAGCCTCGCCCTCGCGCGGCAGCAGGCCCACGCGCGCGCCATGCCCGGCATCCCAGCGATAGGGAAAGCCGTAGCCGGCGATCGCCGCGCGCAGCGAGAAGGTGACGGAGAGGTCGAGGACGATCGCGAAGCGCCGCGTGAAGGCGCAATCGTGGATCATCGGGCCCTGCGCGACCGGGATCTTCACCTCGCGCCGCACCTCGCCATCGGGCTTGACGACCACGTAGCGGATCGTCCGCCATTCGCTCGCGTCGTAACAGACGGCGTGCATCTCGCCGGTGAGCGGGTCCATGTGCGGGTGCGCCGCGAAGCCGCCATGCAGCGTGCCTTCGAAGTCGGTGTAGCACAGGGTCTCCAGCGTCTCGCCGAGCTCGACCGGCGTGCCGCCCGCCTCGATGACGCCCAGGGCCTTGCCGGCGAAACCGACGACGTTGGTGTTAACGGTGTCGAAGATGCCGCGCGGCCCCGGCGTGCGCGGCTCGCCGAGCGCCTTGGTCACCGCGTCCGAGCGGATCCAGCGATTGCGGTACCACAGCGCACGGCCATCCTTGATGCGCAGGCCATGGACCATGCCGTCGCCGGCGAACCAGTGGTGCTTGGCGGCGTTGGGCGCCATCGGGTTGGGGCCCAGGCGCAGGTAGCGCCCGTCGAGCGCGGGCGGGATCGTGCCGGTGACGGGCAGATCCTCGATCGTCAGCTCGGCCTTCATCGGCGCGTGGACGCCGACCAGGTATGGATTCGCGGGAGCGGCGGCAGCGCCGTCGCGCGGCTTGGTGGTGAGCATGTTGCGATATCCTTGCTGTGTCGAGATGAAGGCTTGCCTATCGCCGCGACGCGGCGACCATCCTGCGACGCGCCTCGAGGGCGTTGTCGAAGGTCCGCTTCACGGGTCCGAGCGCCTGGACAAACTCGAGCTGCTCGCCCTCGCATCCCTTGCAGTAGATCAGCGCCCAGCCTTCGGACGCGCCCTCGGTGATGCGATTGGTGTTGGCCTCGAGCGGCGCGGCGAGCCGCGCCTGCTCGGTGGTCACGGTGATCACGCGGTTGGCCTTCACCTGGCTCATGCCGCGGCGCGCCGACTCGGTCTCCAGATCGCGGATGAACTGGTTGAAGTCGACGTCGTCGCGGATGTGGAAGCAGATGTGCATCGAGCGCGGAAACGCCGGGCTCATGTGGTCGCGCGGCTCGGCGAAGCTGGCGCCCCGGCCCATCGGCTGGTCGGCGTCGCGATACTGCAGCAGCTCGATCACGACGTTGTCGAACTGGATGAAGCGCACGTCGAGGCGCTGGGCGCCGTCCCTGAGGTCGGGCACGCCCATCGTGCGCGGATTGACCCGCCGCTCGCGCGCTTCGATCTCCTGGTCGGTCAGCAGCGTGTTGTGGATGCGCTCGCCCTGGAAGTCGCCGTCGCGCATCACCTCGGTGCCGCCGAGCACCTCGGTGTAGAACTCGAAGGCACGATCCATGTTCTGGACCGTGAGCCCGAAGTGCTGAACGCCCTGCAGGCGCGCGCCCAGCACTCCCCCACCCAGGGCCGGCGACGATGCGGCGGGCGTCGCGCCGACCACCGCCATGCCCGCCAGCATCGCGCCCCCGGCGGTTCGCAGGATGTCGCGGCGTCCCGTGTCGGGCGTGGGCGATTGCGGTTCCTGATCCATGACAAGCCTCCCGTCGTCGATCCCGGGAGGCTACGTCGCGTCGGCACGCGGAGTTTTTCCGGTTCTTGCGATGCTTTGCGCAGTTCTTGCTGTCATGCGAACCGCCGTGCGGACCCCGCTGCCGCACGAACCACCATCCATCCCCCGCCCCGAGGACGCGCCTGCGGCGCGCCACGGGGTAGGGCCGGAGGTCAGACCGCCGAGCCGTAATACGCCTCGACCCGGTAGCCGTCGGGGTCGATGACGAAGCTCGCGTAGTAGGTCGGGCTGTAGTCGGCGCGCAGGCCGGGCTTGCCATTGTCCTTGCCGCCGTTCTTCAGGCCGGCGGCGTGGAAGGCATCGACCGCCTTGCGGTCGGGTGCGGTGAAGCAGAAGTGCAGGCCCGAGCGCATGTCCGCCGGCACCGGCGCCTCGCTGGCGCTGATCCAGAACACCACGCCTTCCTTGCCGTAGCCCAGCGAGCCCTCGCCGGCGCTGAGGCACTTGTAGCCAAGCGGCTTCATGACCGCGTCGTAGAACTTCCTGGTGCGGGCGATGTCCTTCACCCCGATCGACACATGATCCAGCATTGATCCTCTCCTAACCGTCTTGACGGTTAGGTTTGTATTTCGATGCGGCCACCTTGTCAACCGCCTAGCCGGTTAGTATGTGGATGACATGACTCAGGCCCTTGTCCCGGCGGCGAAACCCGATCTCTGCCTGGAGTTCGTGAACACGAAATTCTGGCGCGGCAGCGAGCCCTCGACCGAGACGCTGAACGCGCCCGAGGACCTGCTGAAGTGGTGCGAAGCCAATCGCGCGCACCTGCCCGAGTCGGTCGCCCAGGTGGCCGAGCATTGGCGCGCCCATCCCGAGGAGGCGCAGGCGGCGCTGCGGCAGTCGGTGGAGATCCGCGAGGCGATCCATGGCGCCTTCGCCGAGGTCGCGGCGGGCCGCCAGCCGGGCGCGGCGGTGCTCGCGCCGCTCAACCGCGCGCTGGCCCAGGCCCCGGGGCGCACGGCGCTGCAGCCCAGCGAGCACGGCCTGGCCTGGACCTTGCCGCGGATGCAGACCAGCGTGCCGGCGCTGCTCGCCTCGGTGCTGTGGTCGGCGGGCGACCTGATGATGAGCGGCCGGCTCGATCGCATCCGCCGCTGCGCCAACGACAAATGCCAGTGGCTGTTCCTCGACGACAGCCGCGGCGGCACGCGCCGCTGGTGCACCATGAGCAGCTGCGGCAACCGCGCCAAGGCGCATCGCCACTACGCCAGGAAGAAGGCCGAGGGCTAGAGCAACGAGCGCAAAATCAGAGTCTAGCTGTCATCCCGAGCGCAGCGAGGGATCCAGGAAAGCTGCCTGGATCCCTCGCTGCGCTCGGGATGACAGGGTGCGCCCGATAAACCGCTCGATGCTCTAGGCGAAAAAAAGAAAGGCCGGCGTCGCCGCCGGCCTTCCGTCGTCCGAACGCGCCGTCGATCAGCGCAGGATGCTCTGCAGCTTCATGGCGACGCCCATGTCGCCCTCGATCTTCAGCTTGCCGGTCATGAACGCGGTCATGCCGTCGAGCTTGCCGCCGACGAGATCGACCAGGTCCGACAGCGCCATCTTGATGGTGCAGTCGGCGGGATTGTCGTCGTTGCTGACGCCGACCGGCGTGCTCTTGCCGTCGATGAAGATCGCGCCTTCGGGTGTGGCGAACTTCACCGTGTTGCCGAAGGCGCTCTTGCTGCCGGCGCCGGCCTTCATCTTCTCGGTCAGTTCCTGAAGGGTCATCGCGATCTCCCGGTTCCCTGCTTCGACCGTGCCCGAGGTTTCGCGGGCCGGCAATGGTGGCGCGCAGAGTGATTGACCTTTACGTAAACGTCAAATACCTAGGCGCCACCGCGCGTGAACGTCGATTTACGCGCCAACAGGCCCGCCGTAACGTCGGTCGCACAACGAGGAGACGCCATGCGCTACCGGTCCGTCCTGCGCCCGGGGCTGTTTCACGGCCAGACCATCGTCGTGACCGGCGGCGGCAGCGGACTGGGCCGGTGCGCGGCGCACGAGATCGCCGCGCTGGGCGCGCATGTCGTGATCACCGGCCGCAAGACCGAGAAGCTCGCCGCCGTGAAGGCGGAGATCGAGGAGGACGGCGGCTCGTGCGAGACGCATGCCTTCGACATCCGCGAGGAGCAGCCGGTCAAGGACGCCATCGCCGCCATCGTGGCGCAGAACGGCCGCATCCACGGCCTGTTCAACAATGCCGGCGGCCAGTTCCCGGCCGACGCCGAGGCGATCAGCCAGCGCGGCTTCGACGCCGTGGTGCGCAACAATCTCACCGGCGGTTTCCTTGTGGCGCGCGAGACCTACCTGCAGTCGATGAAGCACCATGGCGGCGCGATCGTCTTCATGGCCGCCGACATGCGCAACGGCATGCCGACCATGGCGCATTCCGGCGCGGCGCGCTCGGGCACCGAGAACCTGGCGATGACCTTGGCCTTCGAATGGGGCCATGCCGGCGTGCGCGTGAACACGGTGTCGCCGGGGTGGATCGCGTCATCGGGCATGGACACCTACGAGGGCGAGTTCAAGCGCAACATCCCGCTCTTGAAGAACCACGTGCCGGTGCGCCGGCTGGGCACCGAGAGCGAGGTCTCGGCCGGGGTCTGCTTCCTGCTGAGCGAGGCCGCCGCCTTCATCACCGGGCTGAACCTGCGCATCGACGGCGGCGTGCCGCTGGGCACGCGCAACATCTCCCTGCCCGATGGCCGCGGCACGACGGCCTTCAACGGCTTCCATCGCACCGTTGTGCCGAAGGTGCTCGGCGGATGACGCACGCTGTCATCCTGAGCGCAGCGAAGGATCCCGCGGTGTCTCAATCTCACCATCGCGGCGAAGCAGCACCGCTGGATCCTTCGCTGCGCTCAGGATGACACCGAGTTAGCCATGCCCGTCATCGAGTCCCAGATCGATCCCCGCTCCGCGGAGTTCAAGCGCAACCGCGAGGGCATGCTCGCGGCCATCGACGAGTTCCGAGCGGCGGAGAAGGCCGTGCAGGCCGTGGCCGAGCGGGCGCGCGGCCGCTTCAAGCAGCGCAAGCAGCTGATGCCGCGCGAGCGCGTGGCGCTGCTGCTCGATCGCGGCGCGCCCTATCTCGAGTTGATGAGCCTGGCCGGCTACCGCATGCACGACGACAAGGACGGCGCCGGCGCGGGCGGCGGCAACATCGTCGGCATCGGCTATGTCGAGGGCGTGCGCTGCGTGATCTCCGCCACCAACAGCGCGGTAAAAGGCGGCACCATCGCGCCGGCCGGCCAGCGCAAGGGCCAGCGCACGCAGCAGATCGTCATGGAGAACAAGCTGCCGGTGATCAACCTGGTCGAATCCGGCGGCGCCAATCTGCTCTATCAGTCGGAGATCTTCGTCCCTGGTGGCCGCGGCTTCGCCAACCAGGCGCGCATGTCGGCGATGGGCATTCCGCAGGTCACCGTGGTGCACGGCAGCTCGACCGCCGGCGGCGCCTACCTGCCCGGTCTCTCCGACTACGTCATCATGGTGCGCAACCAGGCCAAGGTGTTCCTCGCCGGCCCGCCGCTCTTGAAGGCCGCCACCGGCGAGATCGCCACCGACGAGGATCTCGGCGGCGCGGAGATGCACAGCACGATCTCGGGCGTCTCGGAATGGATGGCCGAGAACGACGCCGACGGCATCCGCCTGGCGCGCGAGGTGGTGCGCAAGTGGCACTGGAACGACAACATTCCGGCGCCGCGCCCACGCACCTTCCGCGAGCCGCTCTACGACATCGAGGAACTGTGCGGCGTCGTGCCGCCGGACTACCGCCAGCCCTACGACGTGCGGGAAGTCATCGCCCGCATCGTCGACGGCTCGGATTTCCTCGAGTTCAAGGCGCTGTACGACCAGCAGACGATCTGCGGCTGGGCCGAGATCGAGGGCGAGCCGGTGGCCTTCATCGGCAACAACGGGCCGATCACCGTGAAGGGCGCCACCAAGGCGGCGCAGTTCATCCAGCTGTGCTGCCAGTCGGGCACGCCGATCGTCTACCTGCAGAACACCACCGGCTACATGGTGGGCACCGAGTCGGAGAAGGGCGGCATCGTCAAGCACGGCTCGAAGATGATCCAGGCCGTCGCCAACGCCTCGGTGCCGCAGATCACCATCGTCATCGGCGGCAGCTTCGGCGCCGGCAATTACGGCATGTGCGGCCGCGCCTACGATCCGCGCTTCATCTTCGGCTGGCCCAACAGCCGCACCGCCGTGATGGGCGGAGAGCAGGCCGCCACCGTGATGAAGATCGTCACCGAGCAGAAGCATATCCGCGAGGGCACCGACGTGCCGACGGCGCAGATCGACAAGATGTTCAAGGGCATCGTCGACCAGTTCGATCGCGAATCGACGGCGCTCTTCAGCACCGCACACCTCTGGGACGACGGCCTGATCGACCCGCGCGACACCCGCCGGGTGCTCGCCTACACGCTGTCCATCGCGCGCGAATCCATGGTGCGCAAGCTCAGGCCGACGACGTTCGGCGTGGCCCGGATGTAGGGATGACGACATGAAGTTCACCGCCGAGCACGAGGAGCTGCGCCGCACTTGGCGCACGATCATCGAGCGCGACATCAATCCGCACGTCGAGGAATGGGAGGAAGCCGGCATCTTCCCGGCGCACGAGCTGTTCAAGAAGCTCGGCGATGCCGGCCTGCTGGGCGTCGACAAGCCGGTCGAGTTCGGCGGCGCCGGCCTGGACTTCTCCTACGCCATGATCTGCTCGGAATCGCTGGGCTGGGTGCAGGGTGGCTCGATCCCGATGGCGGTGGGCGTGCAGATCTCGATGGCGACGCCGGCGCTGGCCCGCTTCGGCAGCGACGAGCTGCGCCGCGAGTTCCTCGCGCCTTCGATCAGCGGCGACTACGTCGCCTGCCTCGGCGTCTCCGAGACCGGCGCCGGCTCCGATGTCGCCTCGATCAAGACCACGGCGCGCCGTGTCGGCGACGACTGGGTGATCAACGGCGGCAAGATGTGGACCACCAACGGCACCCAGGCCGACTGGATGTGCCTGCTGGCCAACACCAGCGACGGCGCGGTGCATCAGAACAAGTCGCTGATCTGCGTGCCGATGAAGACCAAGGGCGTGCAGGTGGTGAAGAAGCTCGACAAGCTCGGCATGCGCGCCTCGGACACGGCGCAGATCTTCTTCGACGAGGTCAAGGTGCCGGTGCGCAATACCATCGGCCAGGTTGGCATGGGCTTCATCTACCAGATGCGCCAGTTCCAGGAGGAGCGCCTGTGGGCCGGCGCCGGCACCCTGGCGGGCTGCGAGCGCATCATCAACGCCACCATCGAGTACACGCGCGAGCGCAAGGTGTTCGGCCGGCCGCTGCTCGACAACCAGGTGATCCACTTCCGCATGGGCGAGCTGCTGACCGAGGTCGAAGCCCTGCGCTCGCTGGTCTATCGCGCCTGCGAGCAGCACCTGCTGGGCGAGGACGTTACCCTGTTGGCCTCGATGGCCAAGCTGAAGGCCGGCCGCCTGCGCCGCGAGGTGTCGGACGCCTGCATCCAGTACTGGGGCGGCGCCGGCTATCTCTGGGAGAACCCCGTCGGTCGCTCGTTCCGCGACGGCCGCCTGGGCTCGATCGGCGGCGGCGCCGACGAGGTGATGCTGCAGATCATCGCCAAGTCGATGGGCACCCTGCCCCGCCCGGCAAAGAATTAGGAGGCGGCGATGCAGTTCACGCCCGAGCACGAGCAGATCCGCCGCACACTGCGCACGATCATCGATCGCGACATCAATCCGCATGTCGATCAGTGGGAAGAGGACGGCATCTTTCCGGCGCACGAGGTGTTCAAGAAGCTGGGCGATGCCGGCCTGCTGGGCATCCACAAGCCGGTCGAGTACGGCGGCATGGGCCTCGACTACTCCTATGCCCTGGTGATGGCCGAGGAGCTTGGCCACATCAATTGCGGCTCGGTGCCGATGGCGATCGGCGTGCAGACCGACATGGCGACCCCGGCACTGGCACGTTACGGCAGCGACGAGCTGCGCAAGGAGTTCCTCGCGCCGTCGATCAGCGGCGATTACGTCGCCTGCCTCGGCGTCTCGGAAGTCGGCGCCGGCTCCGACGTCGCTTCGATCAAGACCACGGCGCGGCGCGTCGGCGGCGACTACGTCATCGACGGCGGCAAGATGTGGACCACCAACGGCACGCAGGCCGACTGGATCTGCCTGCTGGCCAACTCGGGCGGCGAGCAGGTCCATCGCAACAAGTCGCTGATCTGCGTGCCGATGAAGACCAAGGGCGTGCAGGTCGTGAAGAAGCTCAACAAGATGGGCATGCGCAGCTCCGACACGGCGCAGATCTTCTTCGACAACGTCAAGGTGCCGGCGCGCTACGTGATCGGCGGCGAAGGCATGGGCTTCACCTACCAGATGCAGCAGTTCCAGGAGGAACGCATGTGGGGCGCGATCAGCGCCGTGGTGGGCATGGAGCGGCTGATCCAGCAGACGATCGAGTACACGCGCAACCGCAAGGTCTTCGGCAAGCCGCTGCTCGACAACCAGGTGATCCACTTCAAGCTCGCCGAGCTGCAGACCGAGGTCGAGCTGGTGCGCTCGCTGTGCTACCGCGCCTGCGAGGAATACATCGACGGCAAGGACGTGGTGATGCTGGCCTCGATGGCCAAGCTCAAGGCCGGCCGCATGGTGCGCCTCGTGGCCGATGGCTGCCTGCAATACTGGGGCGGCGCCGGCTATCTCTGGGAGAGCCCGACCGCGCGCGCCTTCCGCGACACCCGCCTGGCCTCGATCGGCGGCGGCGCCGACGAGGTCATGCTGCAGATCATCGCCAAGCTGATGGGCACCCTGCCCCGGCTGGCCAATCGATGACTCGCGAAGCACCGGCTACCTTCCCCCGCTGGCGGGGGAAGGTGCCCGAAGGGCGGATGGGGGTGGCGACACCGCGGCCAGTCTCCACCGTCAGCGTTGTCGCACCAACCACCCCCATCCGGCGCTACGCGCCACCTTCCCCCGCCAGCGGGGGAAGGTATTCAGGGAGTCCGTGATGACCGATTTCCGCGCGTCCTACGAGACGCTGATCCTGCGCCGCGAGCGCATGCGCCTGTACGTCACGCTCAACCGGCCGGAGGTCAAGAACGCGCTCAATCCGACGCTGCTGGCGGAGCTGCGCGAGGTCGTCGACATCCTCAAGGGTCGCGACGACATCAAGGCCGTGATCCTGCGCGGCGCCGGCGGCACGTTCTGCGCCGGCGCCGACCTGAAGAACATGGAAGCGAGCATGGGCGAGGCGCCCAAGGCCGGCGAGAAGGACCCGATCGCCGCCGGCAACCGACAGTACGGCACCTTCCTCGAAGCGCTCGGCAGCCTGCCGCAGGCCGTGGTCTGTGCGGTCGAGGGCTACGCCATCGCCGGCGGCTTCGGCATCGTCTGCACGTCGGACATCGCCATCGTCACCGAGGATGCCGGCTTCGCCATGAGCGAGACCGCCATCGGCATCGTGCCGGCGCAGATCGCGCCCTTCGTCGCGGCCCGCATCGGCATCTCGCAGACCCGCCACCTCACCTTGACCGCCGCGCGCTTCAAAGGGCCGGAGGCCGTGCGCCTGGGCATCGGCCACTACCTGGTGAAGGACAGCGCCGCGCTCGACGCCAAGCTCGAGGAGGTGCTGAAGCAGATCGACCGCTGCGCGCCGCTGGCCAATGCGCTCACCAAGCAGATCGTGATGCGCGTCGGCACCGAGCCGCTGTCGCAGACCTTGGACTTCGCCTCGGATTGCTTCGCCAAGGCACGGCGCAGCCCGGAGGCCGCCGAAGGCCTGCGCGCCTTCGCCGAGAAGCGCCCAGCGAAGTGGGCGCAATAGCCGTGGCCGCGTTCCCGACCAGCCTCAAGGCCACCGACCTGCCGGAGCGAATCGGCACCGACTATCCGCCGCCGTTCAATCAGCCGTGCCTGCAGCGCAGCCGACGCGCGCTCGGCAATGCCTTCGGGCTGAGCCAGTTCGGCGTCAACCTGATGGAGCTGCCGCCGGGCGCTTGGTCATCGCAGCGCCACTGGCACGAGCGCGAAGACGAGTTCGTCTATGTGCTGGAGGGCGAGGTCGATCTCGTCACCGATGCCGGTTCGACGAAACTCACCGCCGGCATGATCGCGGGGTTCCGTGCCGGCGAGCCCAACGGGCACCATCTGGTCAACCGCTCCGATCGCGTGGCGCGCGTGCTGGAGGTCGGCACGCGCAGCAACGCCGAGACGGCGCACTATTCCGACATCGACATGGTCTACGACGAAGTCGGCGTACCCGAAGGCTACTACCGCAGGGATGGCAGCCCTTACCGATGAGCTTCAGCAAGATCCTGATCGCCAATCGCGGCGAGATCGCCTGCCGGGTCGCGCGCACCGCGCACGCGCTGGGCTATCGCACCGTCGCGGTGTTCTCCGACGCGGATGCCGGCGCTCCCCACGTGCTGGCCTGCGACGAGGCGGTGGCGTTGGGCGGCACGCTGGTCGGCCAAAGCTATCTCAATGTCGAGAAGCTACTGGCTGCGGCTCGCACTTCGGGCGCCGATGCGGTGCATCCCGGCTACGGCTTCCTGTCGGAAAACGCCGGCTTCGCCCAGGCCTGCGCCGATGCCGGTCTGGTCTTCATCGGCCCGCCGCCCTCGGCGATCGACGCCATGGGCAACAAGGCCGCCGCCAAGCGGCGCATGATCGAGGCGGGCGTGCCGTGCGTGCCGGGGTATCAGGGTGCGGACCAGAGCGATGCGAACCTGATCGCCGAGGCGACGAAGATCGGCCTGCCGGTGATGGTCAAGGCGGCGGCCGGCGGTGGTGGCCGCGGCATGCGGCTGGTCGCCGATGAAGCCGAGCTGGCCGAAGCGATCGCCGGCGCGCGCAACGAGGCGCAGAACGCCTTCGCATCAGGGGAGCTGATCCTCGAGAAGGCGGTGGTCGACGCGCGCCACGTCGAGATCCAGGTCTTCGCCGACGCGCAAGGCAATGTCATCCATCTCGGCGAGCGCGACTGCTCGGTGCAGCGCCGCCATCAGAAGGTGATCGAGGAGGCGCCCTCGCCCGCGGTCTACGGCGCGCTGCGCCAGCGCATGGGCGCGGCGGCGGTCGCCGCGGCACGCGCCATCGGATATGTCGGCGCCGGCACGGTCGAGTTCCTGCTGGGCGCCGACGGCGCGTTCTACTTCCTGGAGATGAACACCCGCCTGCAGGTCGAGCATCCGGTGACGGAGATGATCACCGGGCAGGACCTCGTGGCCTGGCAGCTCCGTGTCGCAGCTGGCGAGAAGCTGCCGCTGACGCAGGAAGAGGTGACGCTCGACGGCCACGCCATCGAGGTCCGGCTCTACGCCGAGGATCCCTATGCCGGCTTCCTGCCGCAGACCGGCACCGTGGCGGCGTGGCGGCCGGCGGAAGGGCCGGGCCTGCGCACCGACCACGGCATGCGCGACGGCCAGGCGATCTCGCCGTTCTACGATCCCATGATCGCCAAGGTGATCGCCCATGGCGCCAGCCGTGCCGAGGCCGTGCGCAAGCTGGTGCGCGCGCTGGAGCAGACCGTGGTGCTCGGCCCGACCACGAACCGGCATTTCCTGCTGCGCCTGTTGCGCCATCCGGTGTTCGCCGCCGGCGAGGCGACGACCGACTTCATCGCCAGGCATTTCGACGCCGCCGCGCTGGCCCCGCCGCCGCCGAGCGAACTGCACTGGGCATTGGCGGCGGCCCTGATCTTCCGCCAGGGCACCAGGGGCGTGACGCCGTCGCTCGCCGGATGGCGCAACTCCAATCCCGTCGCCACGATCGTCCGTGTCTCGGCCGGCGAGGCGCGCCAGGACGCGCTGGTCCAGGGCGACGGGAATCGGCTTGCCGTCAGCATCGGTGAACGCACCTATGCCATCGAGATCGGCGCCGAAGCCGAGATCTGGCTGCGCGTCGCCGTCGATGGCGTGCAGCGGCGCGTCCAGGTGCTGGCAACCGATCGCGGCGTGTTGCTCGACCTCGACGGCCGATCCATGGCCTTTGCCGACGTCACCCATGAACCCGCCCAGGCACGCGATGGTGCGGCGGATGGCATATTGCGCGCACCGATGGATGGCCGCATCGTCTCCGTCCGTGTCGGCGCAGGCGACACCGTGGAAAAGGGGCAGACCCTCGTCGTGCTCGAGGCCATGAAGATGCAGCACCAGATCCGCGCCGCTTCGGCCGGCACCGTCGCCACGGTGTCGGTACGCGAAGGCGAGCAGGTCTCGGGTCGCGCCATCCTGGTGACGCTCGCGCCCGGCGCGGGCGGCTGAATGGCGCCAGCGCGGCGATTGCTCGTCTTCCTCGCCGCCCTGCTCCTTTTCGCATCGGGCGTGCAGGCGGCCGAACCGACGCTGGCCGAGATGCGCGCCGGCCACAAGCTGGCACCGCGCTGCCTCACCCTCTATCAGACGTATTTGCTCGGCAGCTACAACCGCGCCTTCGCCATCGGCCCGCGCGGCGGCTGCGGCTATGCCACCGGCGCGCCCAGCCTCGACGCCGCACGCCAGCGCGCGCGTTCGTTCTGCTCCCAGTCGGTTCCGTTCGCCTGCACCGTCATCGCCTTCAACGACATCGCGCCGGACAAGCAGGCGGCGACGCCGGCCGAGGCCGCGCCGCTGGTGCGCGATCCGACCTTCCCCTTCCGCGGTCCCAAGGACGCGGCGGGCGCCATCGTCTGGGGCCATGGCCGCGCCGCGCTGGTCAACGGCGTCCGGGCGGACCGGCGTACCGCGCCGACCGCGCCGCTGATGCGCGCTCTGGCCTTCGCCGGCTGGGATCTATTTCGTGCCGATCGCCCGCCCGACAAGGACAACAATGCGGACGGCCTGGCGCTGACCCTCGAAGGCGTCGAGCGGCTGCGCGCCATGGGCTATCAGCGAATCGTGCTCGCCGGTCAGTCAGCCGGCGGATGGCTGGCGCTGACGGCCATGGGCAGGGTCGATGGCCTGTACGCGGTCATCGCGCTCGCGCCGGCCTCGCATGGCAACCGCACCGTGCGCACGACACGGCGCGAACTGGCGCTGAGCGAGTTCGAAGGACTGCTGAAGGCGCGGCGCGATCCGGCGACCCGCGTGGTGGTGGCGCTGTTCAGCGACGACGACTACGACCCCGATCCGAAGACCCGCGCCCGCCTGCTGCGCGCTGCGGCCCGCGAGCCGGGCATGCCGCTGCTGCTGATCGACCGGCCGCGCGCCTTCAAGGGCCATTCCGCCGGCACCACGCTTCGGATGGCGCGCGACTTCGGCGCCTGCGTGCGCGATTTCGTGCAGTCGGACCAGCCGATGAAGCTCGGTGTACGCACCTGCCCGCGATGATATTGTGCCGGCAATGATTCCGGGTTGGGGAAACGCGATGTTCAGGAAGACGGTTCTCGCCGCGCTGGCGATGGTCATGATGGCGGCGACGGCGACGGCGCAGGAAAAGGTGTCGGTCGCCGCGCTGCGCTTCGTGTCGTCGGCGCCGATCTTCATTGCCCAGGAGAAGGGCTATTTCAAGGAAGCAGGCCTCGAGGTCACGTTCAAGTTCTTCCAGGCCGCCCAGCCGATCGCGGTCGCCGTGGCCGGCGGCGACGCCGATCTGGGCATCACCGGCCTGACCGGCGGCTTCTTCAACCTCGCGGGCAAGGGGGCGATGAAGATCGTCGCCGCGCAGTCGCGCGAGGAGCCCGGCTACAACTTCGTCGCCTACCTCGCCACCAGCAAGGCCTATGCGGCCGGCTTCACCGATCCCGGCAAGTTTCCCGGCAAGTCGATCGCCATCACCACGACCGGTTCGACCTTCCACTACATGCTGGGCATGCTGTCGGAAAAGCGCGGCTTCAAGCTGACGGACGTCAAGCTGCGGCCGCTGCAGTCGATCCCCAACATCACCGCGGCGCTCAAGGGCGAGCAGGTCGACGGCGCCCTGCTGCCGGCCAACAACGCCTACGCCGCCGAGAAGGAGGGCTTCGCCAAGATCATCGGCTGGGTGCACCAGGAAACGCCATGGCAGCTCGGCGCGCTGTTCGCCGGCACGGCCGCGATCGAGAAGCGCCACGCCGTGGTCGAGAAGTTCGTCGCCGCCTACGTCAAGGCCTGCAACGACTACGCCGAGGCCTTCCTGCAGCGCGACGCGCAGGGCAAGCGGGTGTTCGGCGACAAGGCCGACGCGCTGATCCCGATCATCCAGAAATACGTCGAGCCCAAGCCGAGCCCGGAGCAGGTCAAGGCCAGCGCCTCCTACATCGATCCCAAGGGCCGGCTGCTGGTGAAGAACCTCTACGACCAGGTCGCCTGGTACCAGGCGCAGGGCATGGTCGGGCGCGATGTCGACATGGGCAAGATCCTCGACCTCAGCTTCGTCAAGGATCACCTCGATCCGCTGAAGAAATAGCGCCGGGGGCTGTCGCTCAGCCCCACGCCGCGTCGTCGATCAGTCCGGCCTCAAGCCAGGCGCGCAGCAGGCCGGCGGCGCGCCCGGCGGCCGCGTCCGGCTCGCCGACATGCCGTGCCAGCGTCGCGCACATCGCCGGAAACTGCGCGCCGGCGCCCATCGCGTCGAGCGCCGCGGCCTCGTCCCGCGCCATCGAGCGGAACTGCGCATCGGTGTCGGCCGCCGGCCGCCAGATCAGCCAATCGACCGCACCCGCTTCCGCCGGCACCTCGAGATCGCCCGGCGCGACGGCGTCACGGCGCTGGAAGGCCTGGGGCGCCTGATAGGCCAAGGTCACGCGTCGCAGCGAGGGCACGAACGCCAGGCGCAGCGACTCCCATGCGTCGGGCGGCGCGGCGGCGAGCTGCTCGAAGCCCAGCGGCTCGGCGTCGGCCGCGTCGAAGGCCTCGCCCAGCGCCCATTCGAAGCGCGCCATGTCGGCCGCCGCCGGCGTCGTGGAGAACGGCGGCGTGCGGGCGAGGAAGTCGGCCACATCGCGGCCGAACCATCGCACCGAGGGGTGGGTCGAGGGGTGGGCCGCGATATAGGCGCGCGCCATCAGGTCGAAATCGGCCGGCCCCGCCATCGCCAGCAGGCCGGGATAATCGGTGGTCAGCGCCTCGATCAGGCGCAGCGCGTAGGCGTCGCGGTAGACCGCCAGCAGCGTGTCGCGATCGGCCTTCTGCGTGTCGAGCACGCGCGCGCGCAGGGCGTCGGCCGGCTCGGGCGTGCCGCGCATCCAGGCGGCGAACTCGGCCTGCAACGTGCCGAGCGCGCTCATGCCGCCTTCTCCGGCGTGACCAACGTCGTCTCCGCGATGCGGCGTGCCCGGTCGAGCTCGGCCACGAGATCGGCATAGGGCGGGATGTCGTCGTCGCGCTCGATCATGGTCGGCACGGGGCCGAAGCGGCGCAGCGCCTCGGCATAGAGCGCCCAGACATCGTCGATCACCGGATGATCGTGCGTGTCGATGATGTGCGTGCCCATGTCGCTGTGGCCGGCGAGATGGATCTGCCCGACGCGCGCCGGCGGAATCGCGGCGAGATAGGCGCGCGGATCGAACTCGTGGTTGAAGGCCGAGACGTAGATGTTGTTGACGTCGAGCAGGATGTCGCAATCGGCGCGCTCGGCCAGCGCGGCGAGAAACTCCCACTCGCTGAGCTGCGATTCGGCGTAGCGCACGTAGCTCGAGACGTTCTCCAGCAGGATGCGGCGACCCAGGATGTCCTGCACCCGGCCGACGCGCGCGGCGACATGCGCCAGCGCCTCCTCGGTATAGGGCAGCGGCAGGAGGTCGTGCAGGTTGATGCCGGCGTGGCCGGTGAAGCACAGATGGTCGGAGACGACGCGCGGCTCGACGCGCGCGGCCAGCGCCTTGAGCTGCGCCAGATAATCGAGATCGAGCGGATCGCTGGCGCCGATCGACAGCGACACGCCGTGCAGCGCCATCGGATAGTCGCGGCGGATGCGGTCGAGCCAGACCAACGGCTTGCCGCCGGCGACCATGTAGTTCTCGCTCAGCGCCTCGAACCACTCCACCCGGCCGGGCGAGTCGACGATCTCCTGGTAGTGCTGGTGGCGCAGCCCGAGGCCGAATTGCATGGCGGCGACCTTCGTCGTGGACCCGGTGTGGCGCCCAGTGTAGCGCCAAGACGCAAGAGGCGCCGCCGGTTTCCCGGGGCGCCCCTCGATCCGGCGCGCTGCGCGCCGGCAATCAGCCGGCGACCTTGCCGCCCTTCTTGGTGCACTCGGCCTGGTCCTTGACCGAGACCCAGCCCTGGCCCTTGCAGGCGTTCAGGCCCTTGCAGCTCGACGACGCGGTCTTGCAGGCGCTGGTGCCCTTGCACGAGTTGATGCCCGAGCACTTCACGCCGTCGGCGGCCTGGGCCACGGTCGCGATCGTGCCGGCGGCGAACATCGCGGCGGCGGCCGCGGCGATGACGGCAACGGTCCTGGTGGTCATTGTTGGAGCTCCCTTGTGTTGACGCGGTGCCGGTCCCCCCGACACGCCACGCACCATGACCCCTCGGGTCGATCACCGTGAAGTAACAGCTTGGCGAGACGACGACACGAGAGCGTGAGGTCGCGGCCTGGTCGGGGCTGCGGGACTCGAACCCGCACGGGCCAAAGCCCAACGGATTTTAAGTCCGTTGCGTCTACCAGTTCCGCCAAGCCCCGGCGTACCGGTTCTTAGCACAACGGCATGCCCGGTGGCGGACCTCAGGCAATTGGACCGGCCCGGCTTTTCGCATCGGTCGGCGGGAGGCTGAAAGCACGACGGGCGTCGCATCGCGACGCCCGTGCTATTGGAGGACTTCGATCCGGCTAGTATGTCGTGCGCTCGGTGCGCCACACGCCGCGCGAATCGTAGTAGCCCGGCGAGTAGTAGTTGTAGTAGCGCGGCTCGCGCACCGTCACGATCGGCGTGACGTAGTAGCCGCTGGTATAGGTGGGCGGCGGGGCGTCGTAGTAGACGGTCCGGGTTTCGGTCGTGCCGCAGGCAGCCAGAAGCACCGCGGCGACCGGGCCAACAAGCAATGTGCGAATCATTGCGATCTCCTTGGTAGGCGCTGCGCGGCCCGCGGGCGGGACGCATCGACGCATGCCCGCTCAACGTCGACAAACCGAAGCCGGTTGCCGTCGCGAGCGGGATGCCCGTGTGGCCGATTGGTGACACGCGGAACGCATCTGCCGGGCGAGGCGTTTTACATCCGATCCGCGAGAATTCTCGCCGCGAGGAGGTTCCATGAACAGCGATCTGCCGGCTCAGCGCCTGGCGAACGGCATCCTGATCGGCAATCTGATCATCGCCGGGCTGGGTCTGGGCAGCTTGCTGATGCTGGGTGCCGCCGTGTGGCTCGCGGCGGGCTCCTGAAGCCGGGTCTCAGCTCCTGAGATGGCACGACACCCAGTGCCCCGGCGCCGATTCCTTCAGGTGCGGCACGTCCTTGGAGCAACTCTCGACGGCGATCGGGCAGCGCGTGTGAAAATGGCAACCTGACGGCGGGCGGATCGGGTTGGGCACGTCGCCCTGCAGCACGATGCGCTTGCGCTTGGCCTTGGGATCGGGGATCGGCACCGCCGAGAGCAGCGCCTCGGTATAGGGGTGCCTGGGATTGGCGTAGAGATCCTTCGCCGAGGCGACCTCGACCACACGACCCAGATACATCACCGCGACGCGATCGCTGATGTGCTCCACGACGCTGAGATCGTGGGCGATGAACAGGTAGGTAAGACCGAACTTCTCCTGCAGGTCCTCGAGCAGGTTGATCACCTGCGCCTGGACCGACACGTCGAGCGCCGAGACCGGCTCGTCGCAGACGATCAGCTTGGGCTCGACCGCCAGCGCGCGCGCGATGCCGATGCGCTGGCGCTGACCGCCGGAGAACTCGTGCGGATAGCGGTGCATGTATTCCGAGCGCAGACCCACGGTCTCGAGCAGCTCGACCACCCGCGCCTCGATCTCCCGGTTGTTCTTCGCCAGGTTATGGATCTGCAGCGCCTCGCCGATGATGCCGCCCACCGTGAGCCGCGGATTGAGCGAGGCATAGGGATCCTGGAAGATGATCTGCATGTCGCGGCGCAGCGCGCGCAGACGCTCGCCGTCCATCTTGCGGACGTCCTGGCCCTGGAACCAGATCTCGCCGGAGGTCGGCTCGATCAGCCGCAGGATGCAGCGCCCGGTGGTCGACTTGCCGCAGCCCGATTCACCGACGACGCCCAGGGTCTCGCCCTGCGCCACCTCCAGGCTCACACCGTCGACGGCATGCACGTGATCGATGACGCGCGAGAGCACGCCGCCGCGCACGTCGAAGTGCTTCTTGAGGTCCTTGACCTTCAGCAGGGGCTCGCTCATGCCGCCGCCCTCGCGCCGTCGACGCCCTGCCCTTCGTAGAGGATGCAGGCGACGCGGTGGCCGGGCGCCACCTCGATCAGCGGCGGCTGGCCCTCAAGGCACTGCGCCCGCGCGAACTTGCAGCGCGCGGCGAAACGGCAGCCCGGCGGCGGATTGAGCAGGCTGGGCACGGTGCCGGGAATCTGCTCCAGCCGCTCGTGTCCGCGCTGGCTCGAATCGACCCGCGGAATCGACCGGATCAGGCCCTGGGTATAGGGATGACGCGGATTCTCGAACAGCGATTCGACCGGCGCTTCCTCCGCGACCTTGCCGGCGTACATCACCACCACGCGCTGCGCCGTCTCGGCCACCACGCCCATGGCGTGGGTGATCAGCATGATCGACATGCCGAAGCGCACCTTCATGTCGGCCAGCAGCTCGAGGATCTGCGCCTGGATGGTGACGTCGAGCGCCGTGGTCGGCTCGTCGGCGATCAGCAGCTGCGGCTTGCAGGCCAGCGCCATGGCGATCATCACGCGCTGGCGCATGCCGCCGGAGAACTGGTGCGGGTAATCGTTGACGCGCCGCGCCGCGTTGGGGATCTGCACGAGACCGAGCATTTCCACCGCGCCGGCCAGCGCCGCCCTGCGCGACAGCTTCTCGTGCAGGCGCAGCGATTCGGCGATCTGATCGCCCACGGTATAGACCGGGTTGAGCGACGTCATCGGCTCCTGGAAGATCATGCCGATCTCGCGGGCGCGGATCTTGTCCATCTCCTTCGAGTCGAGCGGCACCAGGTCGCGGCCGCGCCACAGCACCTGGCCCTCGACGATCTTGCCCGGCGGCATGTCGATCAACTTCATCACGGTGCGTGCCGTGACGGTCTTGCCGCAGCCCGACTCGCCGACCACCGCCAGGGTCTCGCCCTTGCCGATGTGCAGGCTGACGCCGTCCACCGCCTGGACCATGCCGTTCTCGGTGGCGAACCAGGTCTTGAGCCCGCGAATGTCGAGAAGCGGCGCTTCCCCTCCCGTCGC
>JBFXAZ010000063.1:0-31246 GCA_050183765.1 Reyranellaceae bacterium
GGGCAGCGCGGGGATGAATTTGATCCCCGTGGTTCACACGCCCTACTTCTTCACCTCCTTAAGACTCAAGATTCATGAATGAGAAGAAGACCAAAACCCTGATCCGTGCGCTCAGGGGAGAACGCCTCAACAACCCGCCGATCTGGCTGATGCGACAGGCCGGACGGTATCTGCCGGAGTATCGGGAGATCCGCGCCAGGGCCGGTGGCTTCCTCGATCTGTGCTACACGCCGGACTTCGCCACCGAAGTCACCCTGCAGCCGATCCGCCGCTACGGCTTCGACGCGGCGATCATCTTCTCCGATATCCTCGTCATCCCGCACGGCTTGGGCCAGGTGGTGTGGTTCGCGGAAGGCGAGGGGCCCAAGCTCGAGGCGCTGACCGGTCCCGGCGACCTGGCGAAGCTGTCGCTCGCGGCTGTCGAGGACAAGCTGGCGCCGGTCTACGCCGCGCTCCGCCAGACGCGCGCGGCGCTGCCCGAGGAGACGGCGCTGATCGGATTCTGCGGTGCGCCGTTCACGCTGGCGAGCTACATGATCGAAGGTGGCTCGAGCCGCGACTTCTTCAAGATCAAGCAATGGGCCTATGGCCATCCCGACAGCTTTCGCCGGCTGATCGACCTGCTGGTCGAGGCCTGCGTCGAACACCTCGATCGCCAGGCCGCCTCGGGCTGCGACGCGGTGCAGATCTTCGACAGCTGGGCCGGCGTGCTGCCCGAGGAGCAGCTCTTCCGCTGGTCGGTGCAGCCCATCCATGCCATCGCCAAGGGCCTGAAGGCGCGTCGACCGGATCTGCCGATCATCGTCTTTCCGCGCGGCGTCGGCCCGGCGGCGCTGATGTACCGCCGCCTGCAGGAATTTGACGCGCTGTCGATCGATACCGCGATCGGCGCGCACTGGGCCGCGGAGCAGCTGCAACCGCATATCGCCGTGCAGGGCAATCTCGATCCCGTGATGCTGGTGTCCGGCGGCGAGGCGATGGTGCACGAGACCAGGCGCATCCTCGGCAAGCTCGGCAACGGCCGGCACATCTTCAACCTCGGCCACGGCATCGTGCCGCAGACCCCACCCGACAATGTCGCGCGCCTGGTCGAGACGGTGCGCGCCTGGTCGAACCGATGAAGGTCGCGGTCGTCCTGTTCAATCTTGGCGGACCGGATTCGCCCGGGGCGGTCGAGCCCTTTCTGCGCAACCTGTTCAGCGATCCGGCGATCATCGGCGCACCGGGCTTCATCCGCCGGCCGCTGGCGCGCTTCATCGCCGGCCGCCGCGGACCTGTGGCGCGCGAGATCTATGGCAGGATCGGCGGCCGTTCGCCGATCCTGCCGCAGACCGAGGCGCAGGCGCGGGCCCTCGAAGGCGCGCTGGCCGAACGCCAGTCCGGGACACAGTTTCGCGCCTTCGTGTCGATGCGCTATTGGCATCCGCTGTCCGATGCCACGGCGGCGGCGGTGAAGGAGTGGGATCCCGAAAAAGTCGTGCTGCTGCCGCTCTATCCGCAGATGTCGACCACGACATCGGAATCCTCGGTCAAGGACTGGTTCGCATCGGCCGCGCGCGCCGGCATCCGCGCGCCGACCACGACGGTCTGCTGCTATCCGACACAAGCCGGGTTCGTCGAGGCGGCCGCCGATCTGATTCGGCCCGCGATCGAGACGATCGGTGGCCAGCCTTTCCGGCTGCTGTTCTCGGCTCACGGCCTGCCCGAGAAAGTGATCCGCCGCGGCGATCCCTACCAGTGGCAGGTCGAGCAAAGCGCCGCCGCGATCGTGCGGCACCTGGCGCTACCCGATCTCGACTGGAGCATCTGTTACCAGAGTCGCGTCGGCCCGTTGAAATGGATCGGTCCGTCCACCGACTCGGAGATCAAGCGCGCCGGCGGTGACGGCAAGGGGATCGTGCTGTTTCCGGTGGCCTTCGTCTCGGAGCATTCCGAGACCTTGGTGGAACTCGACATCGAGTACCGCGAGCTGGCGCATCGATCGGGAGTGCCTGCGTTCCATCGTGTGGCGACGGTCGGTGTCGCCGACGCATTCATCGGCGGTCTGGCGAGCCTGGTCGAGCGCGCCCTGTCATCGGGCGGACAGGCCGTCGTCAACGATGGCAGCTTCGCCGCCTGTGCCACGCCCCACCGCCGCTGTCCCCTGGCCGCGCCATCGGCGATCTGGGCGGCCGGCGGCGCGGAATAGGCGATGCTCTACCTTGTCCTGAAATCCCTGCACATCGTCTCGGTGATCGCCTGGATGGCGGGCATGCTCTATCTGCCGCGCCTTTACGTCTACCACGCGGATGCCAAGCCCGGCTCACCGCAGTCCGAAACCTTCAAGGTGATGGAGCGCCGTCTGCTGCGGGCGATCATCAACCCGGCGATGGTGGCGACCTGGGTCTTCGGCCTGAGCATCGCCTATCTCCAGGACTACTGGCTGCAGGGCTGGTTCATCCTCAAGGTGGCCCTGGTGCTGGCATTGAGCGGCGTGCACGGCGCGTTCTCACGCTGGCGCAAGGATTTCGAGGCCGACCGCAATATCAGGCCGGCCCGCTTCTATCGCATCTGGAACGAGGTGCCGACCCTGCTGATGATCGCTATTGTGTTCGTGGTGGTGCTGAAGCCTCTTTGAAGGACGACCGTACGGAGTGCGAAACATGCGGGCAGGTTGGTGGCTTCTGATTGCGCTCGTTCTGCCCTCGACCGCGATGGCGCAGCTTCCGGTGCGCAAGTACCTGCCGATCGGGCTGGCGACGGAGGCGGTGCTCGGCGCGATCGAGAAATGCGAGCAGACGAATCAGTTCGTCGCGGCGGCGCTCGTCGATCCGGCGGGCCAGGCTCTGGCCATGCTGCGTCATGACCGCGCCCGCGCGCAGTCGCTGGATCAGGCGCGGCAATGGGCACAGCAGGGTGCGATCCGCGTGGTGGTGGCAGCGCCGGTCGTGACGGTGCCTTCCCGACCCCGGGGCACGCACGACGACAACATCGACGAGGCCAAGCGCAAGGCGCTCGACGATGCGCGTCGCGCGGTCGAGGATCGGCAACGGCGGGCCACGCTCTTGCAGCGCCGCATGAGGGGGCTGCCGATCGAGGTGCAGGACGTGCTCGTGGCGCAGATCGCGGTGGCCGGCGCCTACGAACCGGAGGATGACCTGATCTGCGCCAAGGCCGGCATCGATCGCATCCGTTCCCAGCTCAGATAGATGGCGTTGCTGCGCTAGGCTGCGGGCATGACGCTCGCCGACTGGCTCACCATCATCGAGATCGCCGCGACCCTGGCCTTTGCCGTGTCCGGCCTGATCGTCGCCGCGCGCGAGCGGCTCGATGTCGTGGGGGCCGCCGTGGTCGCCATCGCCGCGTCGTTCGGCGGCGGCACGATGCGTGACGTGCTGTTGAGCCGGCGGCCGTTCTTCTGGGTCGAGCATCAGGAATATCTCTGGGCGGTGCTGATCCTGGCCGCCGTGTCGTGGCCGCTGTTCGTGCGCGGCAGCATCGCGCTGTCGGAACGCGTGCTGGTGGTGCCCGACGCGCTGGGGCTTGGCCTGTTCTCGGCCTCCGGTGTCGGTCTGGCACTCGATGCCGGCATGCCGCTGCTGGTCGCGGCGCTGATGGGCGTCGTCACCGCGGTCTTCGGCGGTGTCGTGCGCGACGTGCTGTGCAATCGGCTGCCGGCGGCGCTCTACGATCATCAGCCCTATGCGCTGTGCGCCTTCGCGGGCGGCTGGCTCAGCATCGGCTGCGTCAAGATGGGTGTCGCGCACAGCAGCGCGCTGCTGGTCGGCGCGGCGGCCGCCACCGCGCTCAGGCTGCTCGCGTGGTGGCGCGGCTGGCGTCTGCCGGGTTGGCCGGCGGCGTAGAGCGGGATTAAGGTGCGCCTCCCAACGGAGGAGACACGACCATGGCCAGGGCAAAGAAGGCGGCGGCGAAGAAGGTGAAGCCCAAGCCGGCGAACCCCAGGGTGTTCAACAAGGGGTTGGCGATCCGCCGCCAGGTGCTGGGCAAGCAGTACGTCGACAACTCGCTGGCCAACGCCAACGAGTTCATGATGGCCTTCCAGGAGATCACCACCGAGTATTGCTGGGGCTATGTCTGGGGCCGCGACGGACTCAGCAAGAAGCAGCGCTCGATGCTCAATCTCGGCATGCTGGCGGCGCTCAACCGCGGGCCGGAGTTGCGCCTGCACATCAACGGCGCGATCACCAACGGCGTGACCAAGGACGAGATGAAGGAGATCTTTCTGCAGGTCGGCATCTATTGCGGCATCCCCGCCTGCCTCGACGCCTTCAAGACGGCGAACGAGGTGTTCAAGGAGCGCGGTCTGTGACGCGCGCCGGCGCGCTGCTGGCGTTGGTTCTCGCGACACCGGCGAGCGCGCAGGGGTTGGACGGCCTCTATCTCGGCAAGTTGAGCTGCGAGATTATTGCCGGCCAGACGCGCCGGTCGCTCTCCACCGACATCCGCATCACCATCACCGGGACCACCGTGAGCTACGAACGGGAGATCCTCAATCCGGATGGCGGCGGATCGACGGGCATCAAGGAGCGCGGGTCGGGCAGCGTGAACGCCAATACCCTGTCGATGGCCGCCGCCGGACGGGGCAACAGCTGGTCCTACGAGGCGAGCTACAGCGGCACGATCGCGATGCGCGGCGTGCAGAAATGGCACGTCAACCGGGGCAACCAGGACCGCCAGTGCGCGATCAACGCGCGGCGGCGCTAGGGAGGCGGACGATGCGACGCGCGATCCTCTGCGGTGCCGTGGTCCTGTTGTCGTCGGCCGGCACGCTGCCGGCCTGGGCGCAGTACGACGGTGCCTACAACGGCCAGATCCAGTGCGGACCCTCGGGTGGCCAGCGCGTGCCGGTGGGCACCATCCGTGTCAACGTCGCCGGCGCCGGCTTCACCTACGAGGTCAAGATCACCGCCGGGGGAGTCGAGCGGGGCAGCGGCAGCGTCACGGCGCCCAGCGTGTCGGCGGGCGGTTCGGCCTCGGGCGGCGGGCTGCGCTACGACAGCAGCTACAGCGGCCAGATCGCGCCCGGCGGCCTCTGGATGACCGGCGTGCAGACCGGCAGCTTCGGCGGCGCCGGCAGCGGCAATCGCCAGTGCTCGATCAGCGCGCGCCGCGGATGATCCTGCGCGCCGCCCGCACCGAGGAGGCCGCGACGCTGACGGCGCTGTGCACGCGCTCGAAGCGGCACTGGGGCTACGACGACGACTTCATGGCGCGCTGCGCGAAGTCGCTGGCGGTACCCGACCAGGCGATCGCGCGCGGCGACGTCCAGATCGCGGTCGACGAGCGCGGGCGCCCCCTGGGCACGGCGCAGCTCTCGCCGCCGTTCGACGACGCTGTCGAGCTCGACAAGCTGTTCGTCGATCCGCCGGCGATCGGGCATGGCGTCGGCGCCGCGCTGCTGCGCTGGGCGATGGACGAAACGCGGGCGCGTGGCGCGAAGCGGCTGGTGATCCTGGCCGATCCGCACGCGGCACCATTCTACGAGAAGATGGGCGCGCGCTTCCTGCGCATGGCGCCCTCCGATGCGCTCCCCGGGCGGGAGCTGCCGTTCTACGAAGTCGATCTGCGAGGAAACGAGTCATGAGCAAGAGTCTGGCGCCGCCGGCCACCATCGCCTTCATTGGCCTGGGCATGATGGGCAAGCCGATGGCCGCGCGCCTGCTCGGCGCCGGCTACACGCTGCGCGTCTTCGACCTGTCGCAGCAGGCGATGTCGGACTTCGTCGGCGCCAATCCCGGTGCGATCGCCACTGCCTCGGCCAAGGCCTGCGCCCAGGGTGCCGATGCGCTGATCACCATGCTGCCGGACGGCAAGATCGTGCGCCGCGCGCTGCTCGATGGTCCCGACGCCGCCGCCGAGGGCCTGTCGAAGGACGCGGTCTTCGTCGATATGTCCTCGAGCGCGCCGGTCGGCACGGTCGAGCTCAGCAAGGAGCTGGCCGCGCGCGGGCTGGCGATGATCGACGCGCCGGTGTCGGGCGGCGTGCGCCGCGCGCTGGACGGATCGCTGGCGATCATCGCCGGCGGCACGGCGGAGAACATCGAGCGCTGCAAGCCGCTGCTGCAGTCGATGGGCAAGACCGTGTTCCATACCGGCGCCAGCGGCGCGGGCCACGCGGTGAAGGCGCTGAACAATTACCTCTCGGCCACCAGCCTGCTGTCGATGTGCGAGGCGATGATCGTCGGCGAGAAGTTCGGCATCGATCCCGGCATGCTGGTCGACGTCTTCAACAACTCCAGCGGCATGAGCAACAGCACCCAGGTCAAGGGCCGCCAGTTCATCGTGCCGCGCAACTACGCCGCCGGCTTCACCATGGCGCTGATGGCCAAGGACCTGCGCACCGCCGCCGATCTCGCCGAGCAGCTCGGCGTCGAGGTGCCGACCATGACCGAGATGGCGAAGATCTGGGCGCGCGCCGGCGAGACGGTCGGCATGTCGGCCGACCACACGGCGATCCACAAGTTCCTGGAAGGCAAGTAGGCGGCTACTTCCCGCGGGCAAGCGCCAGCCAGATTCCGCCGCCGATCAGGGTGGCGCCGCCGGCGGCCGACAGGATGCGCACGCGCCGGCGCGAGAAGAGCGCGCGGGCGCGGCCGGTGAGGACGGCGTAGAGGCTGTCGGAGATCGCCGCGACCGCCATCGCGGTGGCGCACAGCAGGACGATCTGGCCGGTCTGGTCGGCGCCGGGCGCGACGAACTGCGGGATGAAGGCGCCGAAGAACACCAGCACCTTGGGATTGCTGGCCATCACCAGGAAGCCCTGCAGGAAGAACCCGCCGCGCGGCCGGGGCGTGGCGATCGAGGGGTCGAGCGTCCCCGAGCTGCGCAGCATCTTCCAGCCGAGATAGACGAGGTACGCGGCGCCCGCCCAGCGCAACCAGTCGAACAGCCAGCCCATGGTCGCGACCACCGAGGACAGGCCGACCACCAGCACCAGCATCATGCCGGCCAGCGCCAGCTGCGTGCCGGCGACGTTGAGCAGGCCGGCGCGCGTACCGTGCGTCAGGCTGTTGCCGACCACCAGCGCGACGGTCGGGCCGGGGATCACGGTGATCACCACCGAGGCGGCGATGAAGGCGAGGTAGAGCTCGAGCGACATGGCGCGGACCCTCCCACGCGACTTGCGGCGGGTCAAACCGCGGCGCACAGTCGCCGACGCAAGAGCCAAGGGATCGACATGAAGCGCCAGGAGCTGCCCGACGGGACCGAGATCGCCAAGTGGTACGTGCGCGCCGTGAAGAGCGGGCCGTTCGTCTTCGTCTCGGGCACTACCTCGCTGGACGCCAAGGGGCGGGTGCAGGGGCGCGACGCCGGCGCGCAGACGCGCGTGACCATGCGCAAGATTGTCACGGCCCTGAAGGGCGCCGGCGCCACGGTCGACGACATCACCCGCCTGACCATCTACTGCACCGACATCCGCGACGGCGCCCTGATCACCAATGAGCTGTCGCGCTGGTTCAAGAAGTCGCGGTGCGCATCGGCGCTGATCGGCGTGTCGACGCTCGCGGTTCCCGGGCTCGTGGTCGAGATCGAGGCCACCGCGGTCGTCGGTGAAGGCCGCTGATACAGAGCACCCCTTGAACTTGGCCGCATCAGGCGTTAGATAGGCCGCAGATACCGGGTGCGGGCACCGCCCCGGGTCGTGATCCGAGCCGCAACGCCAGTTGTCTATCGGGACCGCCCAGCAGGGCGATCCGGCCGCGTGGCGAACCTCCTGATGAATTACGCGGAACCTGCCGCGCATTCGGTCATTCATCCTCAAGCCCGAAATCCGGGCCCTCTCAGACGAAATCCATGAATCTCCAGGACCTCAAGAAAAAGACCCCCGCGGAGCTTTCGGCCTACGCCGAGGAGCTGCAAATCGAGAACGCCTCGCTCATGCGCAAGCAGGAGCTGATGTTCGCGGTGCTGAAGCGGCTGGCCGAATCCGACCAGGCCATTTTCGGCTCCGGCGTGATCGAAGTGCTGCCCGACGGCTTCGGCTTCCTGCGCTCGACCGAGGCCAACTACCTCGCCGGCCCCGACGATATCTACATCTCCCCTGCGCAGATCAGGCGCTACGGCCTGCGCACCGGCGACACGGTCGAGGGCGAGATCCGTGCCCCCAAGGACGGCGAGCGCTACTTCGCGCTGACCAAGCTCAACACCATCAATTTCGAGGACCCCGAACAGGTCCGC
The DNA here is from genome assembly GCA_050183765.1 of Reyranellaceae bacterium. GTDB lineage: Bacteria > Pseudomonadota > Alphaproteobacteria > Reyranellales > Reyranellaceae > JAFAZJ01. The sequence continues at coordinate 8,179 of JBFXAZ010000063.1, forward strand.
CACCGCATCAACTTCGACAACCTGACGCCGCTCTATCCCGACGAGAAGCTCAAGGTCGAGATCGAGGAGGCCGGCTTCGTCGCCGCCGAGAAGGTGACCGAGGATGTCGGCTCGGCCCGCGCCAGCTCGGCCGGCCGGGTCAGCACCGGCGGCCCGCGGCGCACCGCGACGCTCAGCAAGAAGCCGGCCGGTCCGACGATCGATATCAGCACGCGGGTGATCGACCTGATCGCGCCGATCGGCAAAGGTCAGCGTGCGCTCATCGTCTCGCCGCCGCGCACCGGCAAGACGATGCTCTTGCAGAACATCGCCCACGCCATCGCCAAGAACAATCCCGAGGTCTTCCTGCTGGTGCTGCTGATCGACGAGCGGCCCGAGGAAGTGACCGACATGGCGCGCACGGTGAAGGGCGAGGTCGTCAGCTCGACCTTCGACGAGCCGGCCTCGCGCCACGTCGCCGTCGCCGAGATGGTGATCGAGAAGGCCAAGCGCCTGGTCGAGCACAAGAAGGACGTGGTGATCCTGCTCGACTCGATCACCCGCCTGGGCCGCGCCTACAACACGGTGGTGCCGAGCTCGGGCAAGGTGCTGACCGGCGGTGTCGACGCCAACGCCCTGCAGCGCCCGAAGCGCTTCTTCGGCGCCGCCCGCAACATCGAGGAGGGCGGCTCGCTCACCATCATCGCCACGGCGCTGATCGATACCGGCAGCCGCATGGACGAGGTGATCTTCGAGGAGTTCAAGGGCACCGGTAACTCGGAAATCATCCTCGACCGGAAGCTCTCGGACAAGCGCACCTTCCCGGCGATCGACATCACGCGCTCGGGCACGCGCAAGGAGGAGCTGCTGGTCGACCGCGGCACGCTCAGCAAGATGTGGGTGCTGCGCCGCATCCTCATGCCGATGGGCACGGTCGACGCGATGGAGTTCCTGCTCGACAAGATGAAGACGAGCAAGAACAACGCCGATTTCTTCGCCTCGATGAATCAGTAGAACGATATCTGTCATCCCGAGCAACGCGAGGGATCCAGGCGACTGTCCTGGATTCCTCGCTGCGCTCGGAATGACAAGTCAGCTCACGCCAGCGCCATCTCCAGCACGCGCGCGACATGCAGCGCCTCGCGCTGCGCGCCGTCGTGGATCTGGTGGCGGCAGCTCGTGCCGTCGGCGACGATCAGGGTGTCGGCACCGGCGGCGCGCACCGCGGGCAGCAGCGACAGCTCGGCCATCGCCATCGACACGTCGTGATGCGCGGCCTCGTAGCCGAAGGCGCCGGCCATGCCGCAGCAGCTCGATTCGATCGGCGTGGTGGTCAGGCCGGGAACCCAGCCCAGCACCGTCTGCACCGGACCCATGGCGCCGAAGGCCTTCTGGTGGCAATGGCCGTGCAGCAGCGCCTTGCTCTGCGGCAGCGCCTTGAGCGCCAGATCGCAGCGGCCGGCCGCCTTCTCGCGCGCCAGGAACTCCTCGAACAGGAAGCTGCTCTCGGCGATGCGCGCGGCCTCATTACCCAGGCCCATCACCGTGTACTCATCGCGCAGCGACAGCAGGCACGACGGCTCCAGCCCGACGATCGGCACGCCGCGCGCGACGAAGGGCGCGACCGCCGCGACCAGGCGCGATGCCTCGCGCTTCGCCTCGTCGATCAGCCCGGCGGCTAGGTAGGTGCGGCCGCAGCACAGGGGCCGTTCCGAGTCGCCGGCCGATGCGACATGTACCTTGTAGCCCGCTGCCGCGAGCACGCGCAGCGCGGCCCGCGCGTTGTCGGGCTCGAAGTAGGTGTTGAAGGTATCGGCGAGGAAGACGACCTCGTGCGTGCCCGATGTCGTGCCGGTCGCGCGAAAGCGATCGCCGCGCCATTTCGGCAGCGAGCGCCGGGCCGAGAATCCCAGCCACTTTTCCGACAGCGCCGCGGCGCCCGGCAGCGTGTCGCGCAGATTGAACAGCCACGGCATCCGCGCCGCCCAGGGCGCGTAGCGCGGCAGGTGGGCGATCAGCTTGTCCTTGAGACCCACGCCATGGCGGCGCGCGCGTTGATGCGACACCTCGATCTTCATGCGCGCCATGTCGACGCCGGTGGGGCAGTCGCGCTTGCAGCCCTTGCAGGCGACGCACAGGTCCATCGCCGATGCGACCGCGTCGGAGGTCAGGGCCTCGGCGCCGAGCTGGCCGGACAGCGCCAGCCGCAGCGTGTTGGCGCGGCCGCGCGTCAGGTCCTGCTCGTTGCGGGTGACGCGGAAGCTGGGGCACATCGTGCCGGCGTCGAACTTCCGGCAGTGGCCGTTGTTGTTGCACATCTCCACGGCCTTGGCGAAGCCGCCGGCCGGATCGCCGCCGGTGCCGGGCGCCGTCGTGTTCTCGGTGCGCGGATCGGCCTGGACGTTCCACGCCGACCAGTCGAGCGCGGTCTTCAGCTCGACCGTGCGATAGCCCGGCTTGAAGCGGAACAGCTCGCGCTGGTCCATCTTGGTGGGCCGCACGATCTTGCCGGGGTTGAGGATGCCCAGCGGATCGAAGGCGTCCTTGAGCTCCTCGAAGGCCCGGGTGAGCTTCGGCCCGAACTGCCAGCCCACCCATTCGCTGCGCACCAGCCCGTCGCCGTGCTCGCCCGAGAACGCGCCCTTGTACTCGCGCACCAGCGCGCCGGCCTCCTCGGCGATGGCGCGCATCTTCTCGGCGCCGTCGCGGCGCATGTCGAGGATCGGCCGCACGTGCAAGGTGCCGACGCTGGCATGCGCGTACCAGGTGCCGCGCGTGCCGTGCTTCTCGAAGACATCGGTGAGGCGCGAGGTGTAGTCGGCGAGATGCTCCAGCGGCACCGCGCAATCCTCGATGAAGGAGACCGGCTTTCCGTCGCCCTTCATCGACATCATGATGTTGAGCCCGGCCTTGCGCACCTCCCACAGCGCCGATTGCGCCCTGGCGTCGACCATCTCGACAACGCTGCCGGGCAGGCCGAGATCGCCCATCAGGTCGACCAGCCGCTTGAGGTCGCGGATCTGCGTGTCGCGATCCTCGCCGGCGAACTCGACCAGCAGGATCGCCTGCGGCGCGCCGATCAGCGCGGCGTCGATCACCGGGCGGAAGGCGGGATTGGCGCGCGCCAGGTCGATCATGGTGCGGTCGACCAGCTCGACCGCGACCGGCTTGAGCGTGACGATGTGCTGCGTCAGCTCCATGGCGCGGCGGAAGCTCGGGAAGTTCACCACGCCCAGGGTCTTGTGCTTGGGCAGCGGCGACAATTTCAGCGTCAGGCGCCGCGTCACCGCCAGCGTGCCCTCGCTGCCGACCAGAAGGTGAGCGAGGTTGATCGAGTTGTCGCTGGTGTAGGGCCGCTCGCTCTGGGGGTGGAAGACGTCGAGGTTGTAGCCGCCCACCCGGCGCAGCACCTTGGGCCACAGGCGCTCAATCTCGCCCTGCTCGCGCGCCGCCAGACCACGGGCCACCTCGGCCAGCCGTCGCACATGCGGGTTGGCGTCGTCCTCGTCGTAGCGGCCAAAGCGCGCCTCGCCGCCGTCGGCGAGGATGGCATCGATCGCCTCGACGTTGTGCACCATGTTGCCGTAGCGGATCGAGCGGCTGCCGCAGGAATTGTTGCCGGCCATGCCGCCTAGGGTGCATTGCGCCGAGGTCGAGACGTCGACCGGGTACCACAGGCCATGCGGCTTGAGGAACGTGTTGAGGTGATCGAGCACCAGGCCGGGCTGCACGGTGATCGAGGCGCGCTCCCTGTCGAACGCGACCACCTCGCGCAGGTGCTTGCTGAAATCGACGACCAGCGCTTCGCCAACAGTCTGGCCGCACTGAGAGGTGCCGGCGCCGCGCGGCAGGATCGGCACCTTCAGGTCGCGCGCGACGTCGACCACCGCGCGCAGATCATCCTCGTCGCGCGGCACCACCACGCCGACCGGGTCGACCTGGTAGATCGACGCGTCGGTGGCGTAGCGGCCGCGCGCCGCGGCATCGAACATCACCTCGCCCTTGAGCGCGCCTTTCAGCGTTCGTTCGAGCGTGCGGACCGGCGCTTTCGGCACAGGCGGTGGCGTCGCGGTATGGGTCGTCGTCATGCCATGTCTTCCAGGACCGCGTCGCGCTTGTGCGCGAGATGATCCACCAAGACGCGGCGCAGGCGCTCGCCGTCGCGCGCCGCCAGCGCGTCGAGCATCTCGCCGTGGTCGGCGACCGCCCGGTCCCATTTCTCCTGGATGTAGTTCGAGCGAAAGCGCAGGGCGTGCAGGCGGTCGTTGAGCGCACGATAGGTGCGCGTCAAGGTCGGGTTGCCGGCGATGGCGTTGATGCGCTCGTGGATGATGCGGTTGATCCGGTAGTAGCCCGGCAGGTCGCGCTCAGCGTGATGGGCGACCATTTCCTGGTGCATGGTGCGAAGCGCCGCGATGTCGGCGTCGGTGACGTGCCGGCAGGCAAGCTCGCCCGACAGGCCCTCGAGCGCACCCATCACGTCGAAGGTGTCGCGCACCTCGGCGGGCGACAGCTTCACCACCTGCGCGCCGCGGTGCGGCAGCAGCGAGATCAGGCCTTCGGTGGCGAGCACGCGAAAGGCCTCGCGCAGCGGCGTGCGCGAGATGCCCAGCTGCTCGCACAGCTCGCGCTCGTTGAGCCGCTCGCCAGGTTTCAGCCGATCCTCGACGATCATGTCGCGCAGCCGGCTGGCTACCGCCGCATGCAGTGCCTGCCGGTTGATCAGCGCCGAGGGGCCGTCCATCGCCTCACAAATCTCCTGCCGCAAACCCGTCTGGACTCACTCTGGCATATTGTATACAAAATGCAAGATGCTCGCGAATGACGCCAGCCAACGGAGGAATCGACCATGCTGCGCCTCAACGGGCATCCCAGCGGCCGCCATTTCCTGCAGATCCCGGGTCCGACCAACGTGCCGGACCGCGTCCTGCGCGCGATGGACTACCCGACGATCGACCATCGCGGGCCGGAGTTCCAGGCCATGGCGCTGAAGGTCCTGCGCGACATCCGCAAGGTCTTCCAGACCGAGCAGCCGGTCGTGATCTACCCCTCCTCGGGCACCGGCGCCTGGGAAGCCGCCCTGGTCAACACGCTCTCGCCCGGCGATCCGGTGCTGATGGTCGAGACCGGCCATTTCGCGACCCTCTGGAAGAAGATCGCCGACAAGTTCGGCCTGAAGCCGGAGTTCATTCCCGGCGACTGGCGACGCGGCGTCGATGCCGCGGTGCTTGAGGCGCGGCTGCGCGAAGACAAGGGTCACACCATCAAGGCGGTCTGTGTCGTGCACAACGAGACGTCGACGGCGGTGACCTCCGACATCGCCGCCGTGCGCCGCGCCATCGACGCGGCCCGGCATCCGGCGCTGCTGATGGTCGACACGATCTCCTCCCTGGGCTCGATCGACTACCGACACGACGAGTGGGGCGTCGACGTCACCGTGGGCGGCTCGCAGAAGGGCCTGATGCTGCCGCCGGGCCTGTCCTTCAACGCGATCAGCCAGAAGGCGCTGGCGGCGTCGAAGAGCGCTGCGATCACCCGCTCCTACTGGAGCTGGGAAGAACAGCTGACGATGAACGCCAATGGCTGGTTCCCCTATACGCCGGCCACCAACCTGCTCTACGGGCTGAGCGAAGCCATCGATATGCTGATGGAGGAAGGCCTCGCCAATGTCTTCGCGCGCCATGCCCGGCATGGCGAGGCGACGCGGCGCGCGGTGCGCGCCTGGGGGCTGGAGCTTCTGTGCGTCAATCCCGCCGAGTACAGCAACGCGCTGACCGCCGTGCTGATGCCCGCCGGGCACGACGCCGATGCCTTCCGCAAGGTCGTGCTGGCGAAGTTCAACATGTCGCTGGGCCAGGGCCTGAGCAAGGTCGCGGGCAAGGTCTTCCGCATCGGCCATCTCGGCGACTTCAACGACCTGTCGCTGATCGGCACCCTGGGCGGGGTCGAGATGGGCCTCGCCGTCGCCGGCGTGCCGCACAGGAGCGGCGGGACGCAGGCCGCGATGGACTACCTCAAGAGCGTCGCGTCGGGCGCGTCCCAGCAGCCGGCGCGCGCGGCGGAATAGCCGCGCTCGCCAATCGGTCGCGTGCGCCGCATCCCACGGGTAGTGGGGGCGAGGTGGCGCGTGGGCTATCGGTTCCATGCGGAGGGCCGTCAGAAAGCTGTAACCCGTTGATGGCATGAGGGAATTGCGGATGGCCTTAGTATCCGCATGGGGAATTTTCGGTCGCTTTTGATCACGCGTGCGTGCCATAGTCCCGACGAACCCGGGCGGTAGTTGGGCCGAGGCCGACGGGGGGAGAGCGAGATGACCGGAACCGACCGGGCCAAGCGTGTGCTGATCTACAGCCACGACAGTTTTGGACTGGGCCACCTGAGCCGTTGCCGCACGATCGCCAACGCGCTGGCGGCGGCCGACGAGGATCTCTCCATCCTGATCATCTCGGGCTCGCCGATCATCGGCAGCTTCGACTTCGGCGCCCGCGTCGACTTCGTGCGCGTGCCCGGCATCGGCAAGCGCAGCGACGGCGAATACGAGGCGCTCAACCTCAACATCGGCATCGACCGCACGGTGGCGATGCGCTCGGCGCTGATCCGCGAAACCGCGGAGATGTTCGATCCCGACCTGTTCATCGTCGACAAGGAGCCGCTGGGTCTGCGCGGCGAGGTGTCGGAGACCCTGAAGGTGCTCAAGGCGCGCGGCACGCCGCTGGTGCTGGGTCTGCGCGACGTGATGGACGAGCCGACCATGCTGGCGCCGGAATGGAAGCGCAAGAACGTGCTGCCGGCGCTGAAGCATCTCTACGACGAGCTCTGGATCTACGGCCTGCCGCAGTTCAATGATCCGCTGAGCGGCATCACCCTGCCCAAGGCGGTGCGGCGCAAGACCGTGTACACCGGCTATCTGCGCCGCGACCTGCCGCGCGAGAGCGACGACCTCGCGGTGCTGCACGATCTCAACCGGCCCTACATCCTGGTGACCGCCGGCGGCGGCGGCGACGGCGAGGCGGTGGTCGACTGGGTGCTGCGGGCCTACGAGCACGACGCCAACATCCCCTATGCCGCGATCGTGGTGTTCGGCCCCTTCATGGCGCCCGAAGCCCGCGAGGCGTTCCGCCAGCGCGCCGAGAAGCTGCGCGGCGGTCCGGTCCGCACGCTGACCTTCGAGACCCATCTCGGGCCGCTGATGGATCGCGCCGCCGGCGTCGTCGCGATGGGCGGCTACAACACGTTCTGCGAGATCCTGTCCTTCGACAAGAAGGCGCTGATCGTGCCGCGCACGGTGCCGCGCCGCGAGCAGTACATCCGCGCCCAGGGCGCGCGCCAGCTCGGGTTGGCCAACATGCTGGCCGACGACGGCGTGCGCGACCCGGCGAGGATGGCCACGGCGCTGCGGCAATTGCCGCAGCAGGGCCTGCCGTCGGAAGTCGTGATCCCCGGCCTGCTCGACGGGCTGCCCAATGTCGGCAAGCTGGTAGCGCGTCATCTGAGGCGGCCGCTGTGGCGGCCGGTGCCGGTGATGATGCCGCAGGACGATGTGGCCACACCCGAGGCGGCGCGGCGGCGTAGACAGGCGTGATCGCGTCGGCCGGCTCCGGCCCAACCCTGGCCATCGTCCTCAAGGGCTATCCGCGCCTGTCGGAGACCTTCATCGCGCAGGAGATCGCGGCCTTCGAGGAGCGCGGGCTGGACCTCCTGATCGTCTCGCTGCGCCATCCCACCGAGCGCAAGACGCATCCCGTGCACCAGCGCATCCGTGCCCGGATCCTGTATCTCCCGGAATATCTCTATCAGGAGCCGCTGCGTGTCCTGAAAGCGTGGTGGGCGGCGCGCCGCCTGCCGGGCTATCGCGCCGCGCTGCGCCAATGGTTCACCGACTGGCGGCGCGACCGGACGCCCAACCGCGGGCGTCGCTTTGGCCAGGCGCTGGTGCTGGCGCGCGAGCTGCCGGACAGCGTCAAGCATTTGCACGTGCATTTTCTGCACACGCCGGCGTCGGTGACGCGCTACGCCGCGATGATGCGCGGCCTGCCGTGGAGCGGTTCGGCACACGCCAAGGACGTCTGGACCACGCCCGACTGGGAAATCCGCGAGAAGCTCGCCGATTGCCAGTGGCTGGTGACCTGCACCGCGACCGGCCGCGACCATCTCGCCGCGCTGGCGCCGACCAAAGATCGCGTCCAGCTGGTCTACCACGGCCTCGATCTCGCACACCTGCCGACACCCCCGCCGCCCCGGCCGCCGCGCGATGGCAGCAACGCCCAGGACCCCGTGACCATCCTCTCGGTGGGGCGCCGCGTCGAGAAGAAGGGGCTCGATGATCTGCTCGAGGCTTTGGCGCGACTGCCCAAGAGCCTGCACTGGAACTTCAGCCATATCGGCGGCGGCCCTCTGGGCGAGCAGCTGAGGGCGCAGGCCCGGCGCCTGGGCATCGCCGATCGCTGCACATGGCATGGCGCGCAGGCGCAGCCCTTCGTCTTCAACGCCTATGGCTATGCCGATCTCTTCGTGCTGGCCAGCCGCATCGCCGCCGATGGCGATCGCGACGGCCTGCCCAACGTGCTGATGGAGGCGCAGAGCCAGGCGCTGCCGTGCATCTCCACGCGCGTCTCGGCGATCCCCGAGCTGATCGACGACGGCAAGAGCGGCGTGCTCGTGCCGCCTCAGGATCCGGCGGCGCTGGCGCAGGCGATCGAGCGCCTGATCCGCGACCCCGCCTTGCGCGCGCGACTGGGCCAGGGCGGCTTCGAGACGGTGCTGCGGGCCTTCTCCTTCGATGCCGGCATCGAGCGGCTGGTCGCGCGCTTGCGGCGATAGATGCTATGTCCCCCCGCATGCGGATCGCGTTCCATACGCCGCTGAAGCCACTCGACCATCCCATCCCGTCAGGCGACCGCTCGATGGCGCGGGCGCTCGCCGGCATTCTGCGCCAGCTCGGCCACGAGGTGATCGCCGTCGACTGCTACGAGGCCGGCCGACGCGGGCTGGTCGGCCCCGATCGGCTGTCCGAGGAACGCGACCGCCAACGCGCGCGCCTGCCTGAGCTGATCGCCCTGCGGCCCGAGCTCTGGTTCACCTACCACCTCTGGTACAAGCGGCCGGACTGGCTCGGCCCCGCCGTCAGCGCGGCGCTGGGGATTCCCTACGCGGTGGCCGAAGCGTCGTACGCGCCGAAACGCGCCGGCGGGCCGTGGGATGCGGCGCACCGCGCGGTCGGCGACGCGATCCGCGCCGCCGATCTGGTGCTGACGCTCAACCCCGACGATGCGCCGATGATCGCGCCCTTGCTGCGCACGCCCGAGGTCGCGGTGACACTGCCGCCGTTCCTCGACGCCGCACCGTTTCGCGCCGTCCGCCGCGTACCGCGGGCCGGCACGCCGATGCTGCTCGCTGTCGGCATGATGCGGCCCGGCGACAAGCTCGCGTCCTATCGGCTGCTCGCCGAAGCGCTGCAGCGCGTGCGCGATCTCGACTGGCGCCTGACGATCGTCGGCGACGGCGAGGCGCGCGCCGATGTCGAGGCGGCGTTCGCGCCGCTGGCGGATCGCCTCGTCTATCGCGGTGCCGTCGACGCGGCAGGCCTGCCGGCGATCTACGCCTCGGCCGATCTGCTGGTCTGGCCGGCGATCAACGAGGCCTACGGCATCGCGCTGCTCGAGGCGCAGGCTGCCGGGCTGCCCGTCGTCGCCGGGCGCACGCGCGGCGTGCCGGCCGTGATCGGCGACGGCGAATCGGGATTGCTGCCGACCCTGGGCGATGCGCAGGCCTTCGCCGACGCCGTACGCGCATTGCTGGTCGATCCGGCGCGTCGGGCAATGTTTGCCGCGGCGGCCGGGGCGCGCGTCGACCGCGACCACGATCTGCCGGCGGCCGGGGCCCGCATCGGCGCGGCATTGCAGGCGATGCTGGCACGCCGCGCGACGGAGGCTGCCGCATGAGCGCGCGCATCGCCTTCCTGCGCCATGGGCCCACGGCATGGAACGACGACGGCCGGCTGCAGGGCATGACCGACGTGCCGCTCTCGCCGCGCGGCCGCGCGCTGGTCGCGACCTGGCGCGTTCCCTTTGCGGGCTGGCGCTGGGCGTGCAGCCCGCTGACGCGGGCGCGCGAAACCGCCGCGCTGGTCGGTGCGCCGCCCGCGCTGGCGGTCGAGCCGGCGCTGCGCGAGATGGCTTATGGACGATGGGAAGGGCGGACCCTGGCCGACCTGCGCGCGCGCGAGGCCGAGGCCATGCGCGATGCCGAGACGCGCGGCCTCGACATGGCGCCGCCCGGCGGCGAGTCGCCGCGTGAGGTCATGGACCGATTGCGACCATGGATCGCCAGGACCGCGGCGCAGGGCGAGGACGTCGTCGCGGTCTCCCACAAGGGCGTGATCCGGGTCGTGCTGGCGATGGCGACGGGCTGGGACATGAAGAGCCGCCAGCCGATGAAGCTCGACTGGAGCCGGCTGCATGTCTTTGCCGCGTCGGCCGACGGCACGCTGGCGGTCGACAGCCTCAACGTGAAGCTGCGATCGGAGATCGCGGCATGAGCGCGCGCCTGATGTTCCACGTGCAGCACCTGCTGGGCATCGGCCATCTGCGCCGCGCCGCGACGCTGTCGCGGCATTTCGCGGCCGCGGGCTACGACACGGCGCTGACCTCCGGCGGCGCGCCGGTGCCGGGCCTCGACATCGGCGGCGCCCGGCTGGTCCAGCTGCCGCCGGTGCGCGCCGTGGACAAGCTCTTCAAGGTGCTGGTCGACGACAGCGGCGCGGCGATCGACGATGCCTTCAAGGCGCGCCGCGCCGAGATGCTGGTCGATACGCTGCGGCGGCAGCGGCCCGACATCCTCTTCATCGAGCTGTTCCCGTTCGGCCGGCGACAGCTGCGCTTCGAGCTGATGCCCCTGGTCGAGGCGGCGAAGGCCTTGCCGCAGCCGCCGCGTATCGTCTCCTCGGTGCGCGACATCCTCGTGCAGTCGCCCAAGCCCGAGCGTGTCGCCGAGATGGTCGATCTCTTCGGGCGCTATTTCGACGACGTGCTGGTGCATGGCGATCCGGCGTTCATTCCGTTCGCGCGCACCTTTCCCGAGCACGCGCGCCTGGCGGATCGCACGCACCACACCGGCTACGTCATCGACGGCCTGCCCAGGCCTGGTCAGTCCTCCGACGTCGGGCGCGGCGAGGTGATCGTGTCGGCCGGCGGCGGTGCCGTCGGCGCGCCGCTGATGACGGCGGCACTCGACGCGCGCGCGCAAACCAGGGTGCGCGACCTGACGTGGCGCTTCCTGTGCGGGCACGGCATGCCGGAGGAGGATTTCGCGGCCTTGCGGGCGCATGCCGCGCGTATCGATGCCGGGGGCATCGTCGTCGAGCGGGCGCGCAGCGACTTCACCACCATGCTGGCGAACTGCGCGCTGTCGATCTCCCAGGGCGGCTACAACACCGTCATCGAGACGCTGTCGGTGGCCGACCGCGCGGTGATCGCGCCCTATGCCGGCGGCCTGGAGACGGAGCAGGCGCTGCGCGCCGAGCTGCTGGCCGAGCGCGGCGTGTTCCAGGTGGTGGACGAGGAGACGCTCTCGCCGCGGACCCTGGCGGCCGGGGTCGACCGCGCCCTCGACGGCCCGTCGATCCGGTCCTTTCCGCGCATCGACGCGGATGGCGTCCCCAAGACGCTGAGCCTCGTGCGCGGCTGGCTGCGGGCATGAGCGCGTGGCGGGAGCTCGATGACGAGCTGGCGCGCTGGATCGATGCCGGACGGACCGCGACCCTGTGGTGGCGCGACGACGATGCGATCGATGCCACGCCCCAGCTCGATCGGCTGCTGGGGCTGCGGGCGCGCCACGACGTCGGGCTCGGGCTCGCGGTCATCCCGGAGCGCGCGACCCAAGCCCTGGCGGCACGCCTCGCCGAGGATGGCGGGACGGCGGTCCTGCAGCATGGCTACGCGCACCAGAACCACGCCGATCGGGGCACGAAGAAGATCGAGCTGGGCCCGCATCGTCCCGCCATGGTCGTGCTGGGCGAGCTCGGCACCGGATGGCTCGCGCTGGAGCGCCTGTTCGGCCGGCGTTCGCTGCCGGTGATGGTGCCGCCGTGGAACCGCATCGCCCCGGCGCTCGTGCCGACCTTGCCGGAGATCGGCCTACGCGGCCTGTCGACCTTTGCCCCGCGCAAGCGCGCCGAGCCGGTGCGTGGCCTGCGCCAGGTCAATACCCACGTCGATCCGATCGACTGGCACGGCGGCCGCGGCTTCGTCGGCGAGCAGGCGGTTCTCGCCGGTCTGACACGATCGCTTGCCATCCGTCGGCTGGCCGGGGTTGAGTCCGGCGTCGGAGAGGAACCGACGGGTCTGCTGACGCATCATCTCGTGCAGGACGAGGCGGTTTGGGCGTTCGTCGACCGGCTGTTTGCTCGATTGCGCGCTCACTCCGGGGTCCGCATACTTGCGCCGCAAGAGGTCTTTGGGCTGTCATGACAGGGCGGTATCGCTATCGATCGAAGGACCTGCTCGGCGACTATGCGCGGGCCGCGACCGGCGCGCTGATCTGCCTGGCGCCGGTGGTATTCGTCAGCAGCAATGGCGTGACCCTGGTGTTGCTGGCCGTCGGCGTGCTGTTCGTGGTCTTCGGGCTGCGCACCGCGCTGCGTCAGGCGACGGAGATCACGGTCGATGGACAGGGCATCGCCGCGGTGGGTCCCCTGCCGCGGCGCATCGAATGGAAGGCATTACAGCGCGTGAAGCTCTCCTACTACGCTACGCGCCGCGACCGTCAGGGCGGCTGGATGCACATGACCCTGCGCGGCGAGGGCGGCACGATCCGCATCGACTCGGCGCTCGAGGGCTTCGACGACATCGCGCGCGGCGTCGCGCGGGCGGCAAGCGAGAACGAGGTGGAGCTCAACGCCACCACGCGGGCCAATTTCGCCGCGCTGGACATCACGCTGCCGGACACCGCGGCGACGGAACGCGCGACATGACCGATCTGTTGCGGGTTCGCGATCTCAAGATCGATTTTCGCGTGCACGACGGCACGTTGCGCGCGGTCGACGGCGTGTCGTTCTCGGTCAAGCCCGGCGCCACCGTGGCGCTGGTCGGCGAATCGGGCTCCGGCAAATCCGTGTGCGCCCAGGCGATCATGGGCCTCCTGCCCAAGGTGGCCACCATCACCGGCGGCAGCATCGAGTTCGTCGATCCGGCCGTGGTCGACGCCCGACCGATCGACATCGCGCGGCTGGATCGCAACGGCCAGGCGATGCGCGCCATCCGCGGCGGGCGCATCTCGATCATCTTCCAGGAGCCGATGACCTCGCTCTCCGCCCTGCACACCGTGGGCGACCAGATCGGCGAGGCGGTGAAGCTGCATGGCGGCCAGCTCTCCGAGATCGACACGCTCGGCCAGCAGATCGGCGAGGTCGCCGAGAGGGCTCAGGCGCGCAGCGGGCGCAAGATGAGCACCGGCGAGGCGCTGGAGCTCACGCGCGAGATGCTGGAGCTGGTCGGCTTTCCCGATCCCAAGCGGGCGCTGCGCACCTATCCCTTCGAGCTGTCCGGCGGCCTGCGCCAGCGCGCCATGATCGCCATGGCGCTCGTCTGCCGCCCGGCGCTGTTGATCGCCGACGAGCCGACGACGGCGCTGGACGTGACCATCCAGGCGCAGATCCTGAAGCTGATGAAGGACCTGCAGGACAGGCTCGGCATGGCGATGCTGATGATCACGCACGACCTGGGCGTGGTCGCCAACATGGCCGACGAGGTCGTCGTGATGTATCGCGGCAAGGTGGTCGAGAGCGGCGGCAGCGAGGACATCTTCCGCCGTGCCGAGCATCCCTACCTCAAGGCGCTGCTGCACGCCGTGCCGCGCTTCGGCATGGCGGAGGACGAGCGCCTCGTGCCGATCCGGGAGATCGAGAGCGCCACGGGCCATCTGCTGGCGCAGAAGGAGCCGGTCGAGAAGACCGACGATTTCGATCCGCACGCCCCGATCCTGTCCGTGCGGCACATCCACAAGACCTACGCCATCCGCAAGGCCGACGGGTTCCTCGATTCGATGCTGGGCCGCGGGTCGACGCGCGTCGTGCGCGCGGTCAATGACGTCAGCTTCGACGTCCAGCGCGGGGAGTGCCTCGGCCTGGTCGGCGAGAGCGGCTGCGGCAAGACCACGCTCAGCAAGATCCTGATGCGCGCCATCGGCGCGGACCCGGTGATGGCGTCGAAGGGCGGCGGCATCGTCTTCGACGATCATGGCCGCAAGGTCGACGTGATGAAGCTGCGCGGCGATGAGCTGGTCGCGTTTCGCCGCAAGCTGCAGTTCATCTTCCAGGACCCGTTTGGCTCGCTCAACCCGCGCATGACGGTGTTCGACATCATCAGCGAGCCGCTGACGATCCATCGGGTCGGCGACGATGGGCATCGCCGCGAGATGGTGGCCGAGCTGATGGAGCTGGTCGGGCTGGATCGCCGCCATCTCAACCGATACCCGCATTCGTTCTCGGGCGGCCAGCGCCAGCGCATCGGCATCGCGCGGTCTCTCGCGCTGCGGCCCGACATGGTGATCTGCGACGAGCCGGTGTCGGCGCTCGACGTGTCGATCCAGGCGCAGATCCTCAACCTGCTGAAGGATCTGCAGGACAGGCTCGGGCTGACCTATCTGTTCATCAGCCACAATCTCGCGGTGGTCGACTACATCGCCGACCGAATCGCGGTGATGTGCGCCGGGCGGCTGGTCGAGCTGGCGCCGGGCAGCGAGCTGTTCCGCAATCCCGTGCACCCCTATACCAAGGCACTGCTGGCGGCGGTGCCCGAGCCCGATCCGTCCAAGCGACTGGATCTCGCGGCGCTGATGGAAGGCAAGGCGTCGATCCCGTCGGAGTGGCCGGCGCCGTTCACCGAAAGCGAGTCGACGCAGCCGGATTGGCTCGATCTCGGCAACGGCCACTTCGTGCGCGCCGGCGCCGGGCTGCTCGGGCGTCGCCCGGAAAGGGCGGCGTGATGAGCACCGATGTCATCCTGAGCGCGGCGAAGGATCTCGCGGTATCGCGGCCGCATCGTCGCATCATGTCCGGTCGCACCGGCGCCGGGTCCTTCGCTGCACTCAGGACGACGGCGTTGATCATCCTCTGCGCGCTGTGGGCCGGCGTCGCGGCGGCGCAGCCGGCGCCGAAGGAAAGCGCGCTGTTCGCCGACAAGGTGAAGGCCGGGCAGATGCCGCCGGTCGAGCAGCGTCTGCCGCAGGCGCCGCTGATCGTGACCGAGTTCGCCGGCAAGGACGGCCCCGGCAAGCAGGGCGGCGAGATCGCCATGCTGATGTCCACCCCGCGCGACGTGCGGATGATGGTGGTCTACGGCTACAGCCGCCTGGTGGGCTTCAATCACAAGTTCGAGCTCAAGCCCGACATCCTCGAGAGCGTCGACGTCCAGGAAGGGCGCATCTTCACCCTGAAGCTGCGGCCGGGACACAAATGGTCCGACGGCCAGCCGTTCACGACGGAGGACTTCCGCTACTACTGGGAGGACGTCGCCAACAACGAGGACCTGTCGCCCGTCGGCCCGCCGATCGAGATGATGGTCGACGGCAAGCCGCCGAAGGTCGACGTCATCGACGCCACGACCATCAGATACACCTGGCATCGGCCCAATCCAGGCTTCCTGGAGTCGCTCGCCCGGCCGTCGCCGTTGTTCATCTACCGGCCGGCGCACTACCTCAAGAAGTTCCACAAGAAGTACGCCGATGCGAAATTCCTCGAGAAGACGCTCAAGGACTTCGGGCCGCGCGGCTGGGCGCCGCTGCACAACCGCCTCGACGACATGTACCGCAACGAGAATCCGGACCTGCCGACGCTCGAGCCGTTCGTGATGAAGACGCGGCCGCCGTCGCAGCGCTTCGTCTTCGAGCGCAACCCGTACTATCACCGCGTCGATAGCCAGGGCACGCAGCTGCCCTACCTCGATCGCGTCGTGCTGAACATCGCCAGCGCCCAGCTGATCCCGCTCAAGGCCGGCTCCGGCGAAAGCGACCTGCAGGCGCGCTATCTCAAGTTCTCGGACTACACCTTCCTGCGCAAGGGCGCGAAGCAGTTCGGCTTCGAGGTGAAGCTGTGGGACACCGCGCTGGGCAGCAACATCGCCATCTTCCCGAACCTGACGGTCAAGGATCCGGTGTATCGCGCGCTGTTCCGCGAGCCCAATTTCCGTCGCGCGCTGTCGATGGCGATCGATCGCGAGGAGATCAACGAGCTGCTCTATGTCGGCCTGGCGCAGCCCTCGCAGAACACGGTGCGCCCGCAATCGCCGCTCTATCGGCCGGAGTACGCCAGCAAGTGGGCCAAGTTCGACATCAAGGAGGCCAACCGCCGGCTCGACAAGATCGAGCTCAAGCTGCCCGACGGCAGGACGGGCGATATCCGCAAGCGCGACGAGCGGGGCATCCGCATCCTGCCCGACGGCAGGCCGCTGCAGATCCTGCTGGAGATGGACGGGCAGGTCAGCGAGGAGGCCGACGTGCTGCAGCTGGTCGCCGACACCTGGAAGCAGGCCGGCATCAAGCTGTATCTGCGCGCGCGCGATCGCCACGATCTGCGCGCCCGGCTCTATGCCGGCGAGACGCAGATGACCGTCGACAACGGATGGGAGAACGGCCTGGCCAGCGCCACGTCCAGCCCGGCCGACCTCGCCTGCCTAACCCAGACCACACGGTGGTGCTCGGCCTGGGGCCAATACCGCGACACCTACGGCAAGTCGGGCGAGCCGGTCGACATGGCGAGCGTCCAGCACATGAACGAGCTGGCCGAGAAGTGGGACAGATCCACCGACCCCAAGGAGCAGGAAAAGATCTGGCACGAGCTGCTGCAGCTGCATGCCGATCTCGTGTTCACGATCGGCATCGTGTCGGGCGTTCAGCAGCCGGTGGTGAGGAGCCTGCGTTTGCGCAATGTGCCGGACAAGGGGATCTACAACTGGATTCCCAGCGCGCATTTCGGTGTCTACCGGCTCGACTCGTTCTGGCTGGATGGCGCGCGATGAGCAGGCCGTCACGCTTCGCCGTCCACGACATGCGCAGCCTCGAGGGCGACCGGCGGCGCCGGTCAAGCGACTGGGACATCCGATTCGTCACCGCGGTGCTGATGCTCTACGGCTGCATCGGCGCGGCGTTTTTCGCCGTCGAATGGATGCACGCGGCGCCCGACGATGCGCCGGTGACGGCGCAGGAGCTGCGCGACTGGGGCTCGGGGCGGGCCGGCCCGCATCCACTGGTGCGACCGCCGGTGTCCGCGCCATCCGGCTCTGCTCCGTCGGAAGGCCGCTGAGACATGCTGTCCTACATCGCCAAGCGCTTCCTGATCATGATCCCCACGCTGTTCGTCATCAGCGCGCTGGTCTACTTCATCATCAACCTGCCGCCGGGCGATTGCGTCACGACGATCATCGACGAGCTGATGGCGCGGGGCGATCCCAACGCGACGCGCAAGGCCGAGCAGATCCGCCAGCTCTACGGTCTCGACCAGCCGGTGTGGGTGCAATACCTGCAGTGGGTGAAGGGCATCTTCTCGTGGGATTTCGGCCTGTCGTGCCAGGACCAGATGCCCGTGTCGAAGCTGATCGGCGACCGCATGCTGCTGACCGTCATCATGGAAAGCGCGACGATCGTCTTCATCTGGACCGTCTCGTTCGTCATCGGCGTCTATGCCGCCACGCACCAGTACCGGCCGGGCGACTACGTGGCCTCGTTCATCGGCTTCATCGGCCTGGCGACGCCGAATTTCCTGCTCGCGCTCGTGCTGCTCTATATCGGCAAGGTCTATTTCGGCGTCTCGGTCGGCGGCCTGATGGACCCGCAGTATCTCGACCAGCCGTGGAGCTGGGCGAAGTTCAGCTCGGTGCTGGAGCATCTGCTGATTCCCGTCATCGTCATCGGCACAGCCGGTACCGCCGGGATGATCCGTCGCCTGCGCGCCAACCTGCTCGACGAGCTGCAGAAGCAGTACGTCGTCACCGGCCGTGCCAAGGGCCTGCCGCCGATGAAGCTGCTGATCAAGTATCCGCTGCGCCATGCGCTCAACCCGTTCATCGCCGACATCGGCACCATCCTGCCCGAGGTCATCTCGGGTTCGGTGATCGTCTCGGTGGTGCTGTCGCTGCCGACGACCGGGCCGATGCTGCTCGAGGCGCTGAAGAGCCAGGACGTGAACCTCGCCGCGACCTTCCTGCTCTTCGTCGCCGTGCTGACCGTGATCGGCACGCTGATCTCCGACCTCCTGCTGGCCGCGCTCGATCCACGCATCCGCCTGCAGGGCGGCGCCACGCGCTGAGGTGGCGACGATGACCGACACGCCCGCGCCGAAGCCCCGGCATTTCGTCTCCAAGGAGCCGTGGGACCCGTACGTCGCCGACCGGCTGACGCCGCAGCAGGAACGCTTCTACATGGCCAACCAGTGGCAGCTGATGTGGTGGCGTCTGCGCCGCCACAAGCCGGCTGTCGTCTGCGGCTTCTTCCTGCTGTTCATGTATCTCACGACGCTGGTCAGCGAGCTCATCGCGCCCTACGACCTGCAGACGCGCCACACCAAGAGCATCTTCGCGCCGCCGCAGGGCATCCACCTGTTCCACGAGGGCGAGTTCGTCGGGCCCTTCGTCTACGGCTACAAGATGACGCGCGATCTCGACACGCTGCAGCGCATCTATACCGAGGACACGACGCAGGTGCAGAAGCTGCGCTTCTTCTGCCTCGGCGAGGAGTACGAGTTCTGGGGGATGATCCCCGGCCGCTTCCATTTCGTCTGTCCGGCGGAGGGCGGCACCTTCTTCCTGCTCGGCACCGACCGGCTCGGCCGCGACATGTTCAGCCGCATCGTCCATGCGGCGCGCATCTCGCTCACGGTGGGCCTGTTCGGCGTCACGCTGAGCTTCATCCTCGGCCTCGTGATCGGCGGCATCGCCGGCTACTACGGCGGCTGGATCGACAACGTGGTCCAGCGCGCCATCGAGATCATCAAGAGCTTCCCGCATCTGCCGTTGTGGCTGGCGCTCTCGGCGGCGCTGCCGGTCTCGTGGCCGCCGCTGATGGTCTATTTCGGCATCACCATCATCCTGGCGCTGCTCGACTGGCCGGGTCTCGCGCGCGCCGTGCGCTCCAAGCTGCTCAGCCTGCGCGAGGAGGATTTCGCGACGGCGGCGCTGCTCATGGGCGCCAGCCCCAAGCGCATCATCGGCCGGCATCTTCTGCCCAGCTTCATGAGCCACCTGATCGCCTCGGCGACGCTCAGCATCCCCTCGATGATCCTGGCCGAGACGGCGCTGTCCTTCCTCGGCTTGGGCCTGCGGCCGCCGCTGGTGTCCTGGGGCGTGCTGCTCAACGACGCCACCGACATCAACGTCGTGGCGGTGAACTGGTGGCTGATGCTGCCGGTGGTGCCGGTGATCCTGGTGATCCTGTCCTTCCAGTTCTTCGGCGACGGGCTGCGCGACGCGGCGGATCCCTACCAGTAGGTCGGGCTTGATCGCGGCCCCGGCGCGTGCGTTGATTCGGGGCTGACATGGTCGACCTCCTCATCACCGTGGCGCTGATCGCGCTGAACGGCGTGTTTTCGCTCTCGGAGCTGGCGGTGATTTCCTCGCGGCGCGGCCGTCTGCAGGCCCTGGCCGACGCCGGCAGCCGCGGCGCGCGCACGGCGCTGGCGCTGGCCGATGATCCCGGCCGCTTCCTATCGACGGTGCAGATCGGCATCACCCTGGTCGGCATCCTCGCCGGCGCCTTCTCCGGCGCGACCCTGGGCGGCGCGCTGACCGAGCTGCTGATCGAGCGCGGCGTTCCCGAGACCTGGGCGCACCCCGTCGGCTTTGGCGCGGTCGTCGCCCTCGTGACCTACCTCTCAGTCGTGATCGGCGAGCTGGTGCCCAAGCAACTGGCGCTGCGCTCGCCGGAGCGCATCGCCGTCGTCGTCGCCGGCCCGCTGGCCGCCCTGTCGCGCTTCGCCACGCCCGTCGGCGCGCTGCTCGACCTCTCGTCGGCGCTGGTGCTGCGCGCCTTCGGCCGGCCCAGCGACGCCGACAAGCGCGTCACTGAAGACGAGATCCGCGCCATGGTGGCGGAGGCGGAGACGGCGGGCATCGTCAAGCCCGGCGAGCGGCGCATGATCGCCGGCGTGATGCGCCTGGCCGATCGCGGCGTGCGCGCGATCATGACGCCGGGTCCCGACATCGAGTGGATCGACATCAACTCGACCGAGCAGGAGATTATCGCCGAGATCCGCGCCTCCGACCATACCTGGCTGCTCGCCTGCGAAGGCAATCTCGATTCGATCGCCGGCGTGCTGCGCGCGCGCCACCTGCTGCAGGACCGGCTCGACGGCCGCAATACGCCGATCCGCGAGCTTCTCAACCAGCCGATCGTGCTGCCCGACACGCTCAACGCGCTGCAGGCGCTCGACAGGCTCTACGAATCGGGCAATGGCTTCGGCCTGGTGCTCGACGAGTACGGCCATTGCGAGGGCATCGTCACGCGCGCCGACGCGCTGAAGGCGATCCGCGGCGAGCACGCCGTCGGCGAGTCTGAGGACGATCCCATGGTGGTGCGCCGCGAGGACGGCTCGTTCCTCGTCGCCGGCGCGCTGCCGGTCGACACCCTGCGCGACACCATGGGCCTGAAGCTGCCCGAGGAGCGGCCCTATCACACCGTCGCCGGGCTGGTGCTGCACGAGCTGCGCCGGGTGCCGGCCGTCGCCGATGTGGTGGTCGTCAACGGGTGGCGGATCGAGGTCGTCGACATGGACAACCGCCGCATCGACCAGGTGCTGATGAGCAAGGTGCCCTGACGATCGACCGCGACCGGGCGACGGGCGGGCCCGTCACACCACGTCGTAGTTGATCTCGACCTCGCGGCCGAAGGCGTGGCCCTGGCAGGTCAGGACCCAGCCGTTGTCGAGGTCTTCCTGCGTGTAGATGTCGTTGTTGGCGAGCACGACCTCGCCCTTCACCCGCTTGGCCGCGCAGGAGGCGCAGAAGCCTTCCTCGCAGGCCGAGTTGGGCGACAGCCCCGCCGCGCGCGCCGCCTGCAGGATGGTCTGCCCCTTCCGGTAGGGCACGGTGTGGACCTTGCCTTCGAGACGGATGGTGATGCTGTCGGGGACGACCTTGTCGTCGTCGTCCGGGATCGGCACCGCGGCGTTGGCCGAGGCCTCGAAGCGCTCGATGATGACGCGCTCGCGCGCCATGCCGCGCTTCAGCAGCGTGTCCTCGACCAGGGTCATGAACGGGCCGGGCCCGCAGAGATAGGCGGCGCCGGCCTCGAAGCCGTCCGACATCGCCGCCTCGATCTGCGCCGCGGTGGTCAGCCCGTGCTCGGCGTCGAGATGGTGGATGACCTCGAGCCGGCCGGGATGGGCCGCCGCCAGCGCCTCGAGCTCTGCGCGGAAGATGATCGAGGGCTGGTCGCGGTTGGCATAGAACAGCCGCACGCGCCGTTGCGTGGTCTTGAGCGCGCTCTTGATCAGCGACAGCACCGGCGTGATGCCGCTGCCGCCGGCGAAGAGCAGGATCGGCGCGCCGCCATCGACCAGCAGGAAGCGCCCGGCCGGCGGCATGACGTCGATCGTGGTGCCCTCGACCAGCGCGTCGTTGAACCAGTTCGAACCGCGGCCGCCGGTCACCCGCTTGACCGTGACCTTTGGTCGCGAGTCGGTCTCGGGCGAGCTGGAGAGCGAGTAGCAGCGCGCGACCTCGCCGTCCGGGTGGGCCACGCGGAAGGTCAGGAACTGTCCAGCCTTGTAGCGAAAGCGGTCGACCAGGTCGGGCGGCACCTCGAAGACGAAGGAGCGCGCGTCGGGGGTTTCCTGGATGATCTGGACGATCTTGAGGGGATGGTACGGCATGGACGCTGTCCTGCGGAATTTTCCCTGACTCGTCTAGCGCAGTGTGATAGCTTGCCGCCAGAAAAATGAACAGCGCGTCATCTTTCGCGCCAATTTTAGGAGCAGGGAATGTCGAGCACCCGCATCTACCAGCTTCCCGTCGACATCACCGAGTGGAAGTTCGACGGCCAGACCGAGATGAACTTCACCTGGGAGTACGAGGACGGCAGCGCCGAGCTCCTGAACCTCTACGAGAAGGGCAAGCAGCAGCAGTGGGATGCCTCCACGCGGCTGGACTGGTCGCAGGAGCTGTTCGAGGACAACCCGATGGGCATGTCCGACGAAACCATCCCGATCTACGGTTCGCCCTTCTGGGAGAAGATGACCGAGAAGGAGAAGATCGACCTGCGCTGGAATCTGCAGACGCACTCGATCTGCCAGTTCATGCACGGCGAGCAGGGCGCGCTGATCGCCACCGCCAAGATCGTCAACACCGTGCCCGACATGAACGCCAAGTTCTACGCCGCGACGCAGGTGATGGACGAGGCGCGCCACGTCGAGAGCTACAAGCGGCTGATCCACGAGAAGTTCAAGATGGCGTACCCGATCACGCCGTCGCTGAAGAACCTGCTCGAGCAGACGCTGAGCGACCGTCGCTGGGATTTCACCTATCTCGGCATGCAGGTGCTGATCGAGGGTCTGGCGCTGGCCGCTTTCCAGCGCATCCGCGACACGGCGAAGAACAACCTCGCCGGCTCGGTCAACGCCTACGTCATGCAGGACGAGGCGCGCCACGTCACCTTCGGCCGCCTGGCGCTGCGCGAGTTCTATCCGCAGCTCTCGGACGCCGAGCGCGCCGAGCGCGAGGAGTTCTGCGTCGAGGCGCTGTACTTCATGCGCGACCGCTTCAACCAGGCCGAGGTCTGGATGCGCTCGGGCCTGCCGGTCGACAAGCTGATGGAGTACGCCTACAACTCCGGCGTCATGCAGGCCTTCCGCACCCGCCTGTTCACCCGCGTCGTGCCGATCCTCAAGGACATCGGCCTGTGGGGCGAGAAGGTGCAGAAGGCGCTCAACGACATGAACGTCATGGAGTACGCCAAGATCGACGCGACGCAGATCCTGGCCAACGACCTCAAGGTCGCCGACGATTTCGACAAGAAGCGCTTCGTCGCCGAGCAGATCGCCGCGCAGTAATCACCGCGTCGTCCTGAGCGCAGCGAAGGACCCAGCGGTCAAACGATCGAAGAGTGG
>JBFXAZ010000064.1:0-30805 GCA_050183765.1 Reyranellaceae bacterium
CTCTACGTCGGCGACTGCGTGACGAACAGTGGCTACCCGGCGAAGGACGGCAGGATGCGGGTGTTCCTCGCCGACAAGAACGGCACGCTGTGTGGCGAGATGGATCTGGAGTTCGCGTGATGATCACCCCTGTCGTCCTGAGCGCAGCGAAGGACCTCGCGGTACTGCGGTCAAATATTGGCGTTGTTCCTGTTCGTACCACCGCCGGATCCTTCGCTGCGCTCAGGATGACGGTGGGGCGAGTGGTCCCCGTTGGAGAACGGCCATGACCGGCGGGCCGTTGGACGGCGTGCGGGTGATCGACCTCACCACCGTGGTCGTGGGGCCGATCTGCACCCGCACGCTCGCCGACCAGGGCGCCGACGTGATCAAGGTCGAGGCGCCCGGCGGCGACCTGCTGCGCACCATGGCGCAGGGCAGCCGCAATGCCGGCATGTCCGGCAAGTTCATCAACTTCAACCGCAACAAGCGCTCGGTGTGCCTCGATCTCAAGCGCGCCCAGGGCATCGAGGCGATGCGCCGCCTGATCGCCGGCGCCGACGTCTTCGTCAGCAACGTGCGGCCGGAAGGCCTGGTGCGCGCCGGGCTGGATCACGCGACACTCTCGAAGGACAATCCGCGCCTGATCCACTGCTCGATCCTCGCCTTCGGCCGCGGCGGGCGCTACTTCAACCGGCCGGCCTACGATCCCATCGTGCAGTCGCTGTCGGGCGTCGCCGGCACCTTCGAGCGCGCCATCGGCGAGCCGCGCTTCGTGCCCATGGTGATGACCGACCACACCACCGGCCTGATCGCCGCGCAGTGCATCGGCTTCGCGCTCTATCGCCGCGAGAAGACCGGCGTGGGCGAAGCGATCGACGTGCCGATGTTCGAGAACATGGCGTCCTTCGTGATGAGCGAGCATCTCGGCGCCGCGACCTTCGATCCGCCGGTCGGGCCCACCG
Source organism: Reyranellaceae bacterium (assembly GCA_050183765.1). Classification (GTDB taxonomy): domain Bacteria; phylum Pseudomonadota; class Alphaproteobacteria; order Reyranellales; family Reyranellaceae; genus JAFAZJ01. The sequence goes on from JBFXAZ010000064.1 coordinate 945, forward strand.
GCGACGGCCGTCTGCTCAGCCCGGACTATCGGCCGCTGCCGACCAAGGACGGCTACATCACCGTCGGTCCCAACACCAACCCGCAGGCCTTCGCCTTCTTCGACGCCATCGGCCGGCCGGAGCTGAAGACCGACCCGCGCTTCGACAGCGCCGCCTCGCGCACCGCCAACGCCGCGGACTATTTCAAGGTGCGTATGGAAGGGCTGGCGCAGAAGACGACGGCGGAATGGCTGGAGATCTTCGCCAGGCTCGACGTGCCGGCCGCGCGCTACAACTCGATCGACGATCTCCTGGAGGATCCGCATCTGGGCGATGTCGGCTTCTTCCGCGCCGAGGAGCATCCCTCGCAGGGCAGGATCCGGCGCACCAAGGTGGCCAACACCTTCTCCGGCGGCGCGCGCAGCGACGAACGCCACGCGCCGGTCATGGGCGAGCACACCGCCGACGTGCTGGCCGAGATCGGCTACACGCGCGCCGAGATCGAGACGATGATCGCCGACGGTGCAGCGCGCACCGCGTCGTCCTGAGCGCGGCGAAAGACCTGGCGGTGCCCGAAGACGAGCACCCGCGCGTGGTCGTCGTACCGCGAGATCCTTCGCTTCGCTCAGGATGACGTCAGCTTTGGGAGTCCCCTGAATGCCACCCCGTTCCGACCTGCCGACCTGGCGCTCGCTGATGTTCGTGCCGGCGACCAAGCCGAACTTCATCGCCAAGGCGCATACGCGCGGCGCCGACGCCATCATCCTCGACCTCGAGGATTCGGTGGCGCCCAACGAGAAGGACGTCGCGCGCAAGGCGCTGCCCGAGGCGGCGAAGACCGTGGCCCAGGGCGGCGCCGACGTCGTGGTGCGCATCAACCGGCCGATGGAGATGTCGGTGCCCGACATCGCCGCGGCGATCATGCCCGGTGTGGGCGCGCTGATGCTGCCCAAGGTGATGGGGCCGGAGCACGTGAAGCTCTTGTCCGAGATCGTCGCCGTGCGCGAGGCGGCGGTCGGGCTCAAGCCGGGCCATACGCGCTTCATCGCCATCGTCGAGACGCCCGAGGCGCTGCCGGCGCTGGGCGCCATCGCCGCGGCCGATCCGCGCGTCGTGGCGCTGGGCATCGGCGCGGAGGACCTGTCGACCGAGCTGGGCGGCGCGCCGACCGGCGATGCGCTCTATGTCTACGCCATGATGGTGGTGGCCGCGGCGCGCGGCGCCGGCATCCTGCCGCTGGGCTCGGTCGGCCGCTTCGCCGATTTCTCCGATCTCGACGGATACCGCGAGAGCCTGAAGCGCTCGCGCGGGCTGGGCTTCGCCTGCACCGCCTGCATCCATCCGCTGCACGTGCCGATCATCAACGAGGAGTACGGCGTCAGCGCCGCCGACGCCGATCGCGCGCGCCGGCTGCTCGCGGCCTTCGACGCGGCGGTCGCGGCCGGGCAGGGCGCGGTGGCCTTCGAGGGCGCGATGATCGATCTGCCGGTGGCCGAGCGCGCCCGGCGCCTGCTGGCACGGGCTCGCTGAAGTCGCGTTTACCGGCCGGAGTTGCCTGACTCGCCTCGGCTGGTAGTCTGCGCTTCCGAGCGGAGGACGCCATGTGGATCTGGCGACTGCTCGGGCTTGCCTTCGCCGCCGTGGCGCTGGGCGCGCTCGCAGCGGATCTCTTCAACCGGACGTCGGGCGGCGAGTTCCGTCTGTCGTCGCTGTCGCAATCGTGGTTCGCCGTCGGGCCCTCCGGGCTCGCGGCGGCACAGCATTTCCTGCGCCGGAATCTGCCGGACGAGGCGATCGCCTGGGTGGTCGAGCCGCTGTTCCTCGTGCCCACCGCGCTGCTTTTCGCGATCCCGGCGCTGTTCTGCCTGTGGCGCGGCTTCCGGCGGCGCAAGCCGAAGGAAGGCCTGTCGCGGATTTTCTATCACCGCAAGCGGTGATGCCTCCCTGTCGTCCTGAGCGAAGCGAAGGACCTCGCGCTGGTGCGTGCGCCCACCACCGCTGGATCCTTCGCTGCGCTCAGGATGACAGTGGAGCTCAGGATGACAGGGGGGTCTAACTCCCCGTCTTCAGCGCCGCGAGGAACGCCGACTGCGGGATCTCGACGTCGCCGATCTGGCGCATGCGCTTCTTGCCCTTCTTCTGCTTGTCGAGAAGCTTGCGCTTGCGCGAGATGTCGCCGCCGTAGCACTTGGCCAGCACGTCCTTGCGCAGCGCGCTGATCGTCTCGCGCGCCACGATGCGTCCGCCGATCGCCGCCTGGATGGCGATCTTGAACAGCTGCTTGGGGATCAGGTCCTTGAGCTTCTCGCACAGCACGCGGCCGCGGCTCTCGGCGTGGCTCTTGTGCACGATGATCGACAGCGCATCGACCGGCTCGGCGTTGACCAGGATGCTGAGCTTCACGAGGTCGCCTTCCTCGTAGCCGGCGATCTCGTAGTCGAAGCTGGCGTAGCCGCGTGTCACCGACTTCAGGCGGTCGTAGAAATCGAACACCACCTCGTTGAGCGGCAGGCGATAGACCACCATGGCGCGCGTGCCGGCGTAGGTCAGGTCCTGCTGCACGCCGCGCCGCTCCTGGCAGAGCTGCAGCACCGAGCCGAGATGCTCGTCGGGCACGATGATCGTGGCCTTGATCCACGGCTCCTCGATGCGCTCGATCCGCATCACGTCGGGATAGTCGGTGGGGTTGTGCAGCTCCATCGCCGAGCCGTCGCGCAGCGCGATGCGATAGACCACCGAGGGCGCCGTGGTGATCAGGTCGAGATCGAACTCGCGCTCGAGACGCTCCTGGATGATCTCCAGGTGCAAGAGGCCGAGGAAGCCGCAGCGGAAGCCGAAGCCCAGTGCGGCGCTGGTCTCGGGCTCGTAGTGGAAGCTGGCGTCGTTCAGGCGCAGCTTGGCGAGCGAATCCCTGAGCTTCTCGTAATCGTCGGCATCGACCGGGAACAGGCCGCAGAACACCACCGGCACCGAGGGCTTGAAGCCGGGCAGCGCTTCGGATGCCGGCTTCTTCTCGTCGGTGATGGTGTCGCCGATCTTGCAGTCGGAGATCGTCTTGATGCCGGCGATGATGAAGCCGACCTCGCCCGGCCCAAGCTCGGCGGCGTCGACCGGCTTGGGCGTGAAGTGGCCGACCTTGTCGACGTCGTAGGCCGCGCCGGTCGACATCATGCGGATCTTCATGCCCTTGCGCAGCACGCCGTCCTTGACGCGCACCAGCGTGACGACGCCGAGATACGCATCGTACCAGCTGTCGACCAGCATGGCCTTGAGCGCCGCGTTGCGCTCGCCCTTGGGCGCCGGCAGCCGGGTGACCAGCGCTTCGAGCACGTCGTCGATGCCGATGCCGGTCTTGGCCGAGATCAGCACGGCGTCGGAGGCATCCAGCCCGATGACGTCCTCGATCTCCTGGCGCACGCGGTCGGGCTCGGCCGCCGGCAGGTCGATCTTGTTGAGCACGGGGATGATCTCGTGCCCGGCCTCGATCGCGTGATACGCATTCGCCAGAGTCTGCGCCTCGACGCCCTGCGAGGCGTCGACCACCAGCAGCGAGCCCTCGCAGGCGGCCAGCGAGCGGCTGACCTCGTAGGCGAAGTCGACGTGGCCGGGCGTGTCCATCAGGTTCAGGACGTAGTCTTGGCCGTCCTTGGCCTTGTACTGCAGGCGCACGGTCTGCGCCTTGATGGTGATGCCGCGCTCGCGCTCGATATCCATCGAATCCAGCAGCTGGTCGTGGAACTCGCGGTCGGCGATGGCCCCGCAGCGCTGGATCAGGCGATCGGCCAGGGTCGATTTCCCGTGGTCGATATGCGCGATGATCGAGAAATTGCGGATCTGCGAAAGCGCGGTCATCTCGGGCTGAAGGTCCGGGGCCGTTGGTCGGGAAAGGGGGCGCGCGGGGTGTAGCGGGATCGGGCCGCCGCCGCAACCGCCGGGCAGGTCTGGAAGTGGGGCAGCTGGGCCGAAAACACAAGGGATTGTGGCTTGCGCCCGGCTCCAGCCGGCGCGATGGTCACCAGAGATAGCCGGAGGACGCCATGCAGACCCAGCCTCCCTTCAAGGTCTTCTGGCAGCCTGGTTGAACCAGCTGCCTGAGACTCAAGGAGTTTCTATCGGCCCGTGCGGTCGACTACGTATCCGTCAATGTGCTCGAGGACCCCGCCGGCCTGGCCGAGCTGAAGGCGCTGGGCGCACGCTCCGTGCCGGTGCTCTCGCGCGGCGACAAGTTCATTTACGCCCAGAGCCTCAAGCCGATCATCGAGTTCGTCGGGCTGAACGAGAAGAGCGGGCCGGAACTGACGCCGGCCGAGCTGCACGACCGGCTCGACCGTTTCATGGATGCGGCCATCGACCTGCTGCCGCGGATGCCGGCCGACCGCCTGCAGACACACGTGCCCGGCCGTCCGCGCAGCTATCGCACCCTGGGTTTCCACCTGTTCCGCGTCGTCGCCGCCTTCCTGGACGCGGTCGACGGCAGGAAGCTGGAACAGGCGGTGTTCGCCGAGGCACCGGCCGACGACGCCACGATGGAGTCGGTGGCCGCCTACGGCGCCGGCGTGAAGCGCCGCCTCGACGCGTGGTGGGCGGCGACGTCTGACCGCGACGGCACCTCGACGCTCGACACCTACTACGGCCCGCAGAGCCTGCACGAGCTGTTCGAGCGCACCACCTGGCACTGCGGCCAGCACGTGCGCCAATGGATGATGCTGCTCGAACGCGAGGGCGTGACGATCACGAAGCCCTTGGGCGACGCCGATTTCGCCAGGCTGCCGATGCCGCAAAACGTGTGGGATGGTTGATGTCGTCCTGAGCGCAGCGAAGGACCTCGCGGTCGAACGACGATACGAAGGCGGCGCCGGGTAGTCACCGGCGCCGCTTCTGTCTGATCACACCACCGCGAGGTCCTTCGCTGCGCTCAGGACGACGAGTCAGGCGCGCAGCGTGCCGCCAGTCTGCTTGGCGACCTGGGCGACGACCTTCTGGCCGATCGCCTCGATCTCGGCGTCGGTCAGCGTCTTGTCGATCGGCTGGATGGTGATCGACAGCGCCACCGACTTCTTGCCGTCAGGGACGCCTGACCCGGCGTAGACATCGAACACCTGCGCCGCGACGATCATCTGGCGATCGGCGGCGCGCGCGGCGCGCATCAGCGTCTCGGCCGCCACCGTCGCATCGACGATGAAGGCGAAGTCGCGTTCCAGCGGCTGCAGCGCCGAGAGCTTCAGCATCGTGCGCGCCTTGCTGCCCTTGGCCTTGGGCGGCGGCGGCGCGTCGATGAAGACCTCGAAGGCGGCGGCCGGGCCGCGCAGGTCGAGCTCGGCCAGGATCTCGGGATGGATCTCGCCGAAGATCGCGAACGGCCGGTCGCCCAGGACCAGGGTGCCGCTGCGGCCGGGGTGATACCACGCCGGCGCCGTCGCCTTGGTCTGCAGATTCTCGACCGGCGCGCCGATCGCGGCCAGCGCCGCCAGGGCGTCGGCCTTGGCGTCGAAGGCATCGGCGGCGCGCTCCGCGCCGGTCCAGCCGCGCTGCACGGCGCGGCCGTAGCGTACCCCGGTCGCCACGAAACGCTGCCCCGTCGGCGTCGGGTTCTGGTAGGTCGGGCCGACCTCGAACAGGGCGGCGTCCTTCAGCCCGCGCGCCTCGTTGCGGCCGCAGGCCTGCAGCAGGTTGGGCAGGATCGACGGGCGCATCACGTCGAGGTCCGAGGCGATCGGGTTGAGCAGCTTCAGCGTGTCGGGCACGCCGCCGAACTTCGCCGCCAGCGCCCCCGACATGAAGGAGAAGCTCATCGCCTCCTCCATGCCACGTGCGGCCAGCGCGCGCTTGGCCTGCGGCACGCGGCGCTGCATGGCGTCGCGCACCGGCTTGGGCATGGTCGAGACCTTGGGCATCGACACCGCCGGCAGGTGGTCGTAGCCGTAGACGCGCGCGATCTCCTCGACGAGATCGGCCTCGCCCACGACGTCGCCGCGCCACGAGGGCACCGCCACGTGCCACGGGCCGCTGCCGGTGGCCTCGAAGCCCAGCTTGCGCAGGATGTCGACCTGCGTCGCCGGCTCGACCACGAGGCCGCCCAGGCTGGTGATGCGATCGGGCCGCAGCACGTAGCTGCGCTGCCAGGCCGGCATCGTGCCGCTCGCGGTCAGCTCGCTGGCTTCGCCGCCGCACAGCTCGAGGATCAGGCGGGCTGCGACCTCCGCGCCCCACCACACCGACTCCGGGTCGATGCCGCGCTCGAAGCGATAGCGCGCGTCGGACATCACGCCGAGCTTGCGGCCGGTCGTGGCGACGCTCTTGGGATCGAAATAGGCGACCTCGAGGAACACGTCGGTGGTGCTCTCCGACACGCCCGAATGCTCGCCGCCCATGATGCCGCCGATGCCGTGCACCGCCTTGGCGTCGGCGATCACCGCCATCGACGAGTCGAGCGTGTAGGTCTTGCCGTCCAGCGCCAGTATGGTCTCGCCGTCGCGCGCCTGGCGCATCACCAGGTCGCCCGCCAGCTTGGCGACGTCGAAGACGTGCAGCGGGCGATTGAGGTCGAAGGTCACCAGGTTGGTGATGTCGACCAGCGCCGAGATCGGGCGCAGGCCGATGTCGCGCAGCCGCTTCTGCAGCCAGGCCGGGCTCGGCCCGTTCTTGACGCCGCGGAAATAGCGCCCGACCACGATCGGGCAGGGCGATCCGGGCTTCACAGCATAGCCGTGCGTCCATTTCAGCGGGCTCGGGAAACCACCGGCGATCTTCGATGTGTCAGGCACCTTGCGGCGGCCGATGCCGGCGGCTTCCAGATCGCGCGCGATGCCGATCACGCCCAGTGCCTCGGCGTGGTTCGGCGTGGCCTTGATCTCGATCACCGGATCGTCGAGGCCCAGCACCTGCGCCGCCGGCAGGCCGATCGCGGTGTCGGCGGGCAGGTCGATGATGCCGTCGTGATCCTCGCTCAGCTCCAGCTCGCGCTCGGAGACGAGCATGCCGTTGCTCTCCTCGCCGCGGATCTTGCCCGCCTTGAGGTCGAGCCTGGTGCCGGGAATATAGAGCCCGGGCGCGGCGAAGATGCCTTTCATGCCGGTGCGCGCGTTGGGCGCGCCGCAGACGACCTGCACGATGCCGTTGCCGGCGTCGACCTTGCAGACCCTGAGCTTGTCGGCGTTGGGATGCTGCTTGGCCTCGACGACATGCGCCGTGACGAAGCCCTTGAGCGTCGCGGAACGGTCGATCACCTGCTCGACCTCCAGCCCGAGCATGGTCAGCGCCTTGGTGATGTCGTCGAGCGAGGCCTCGGTCTCGAGATGCTCGCGCAGCCAGGAGAGCGTGAACTTCATCGAACGTCTCCTGTCGCCCTGAGCGCAGCGACGGACCTGGCGGTCGTTCTCACGGACACGAGGCTTCCATGTGGCCGCGATACCGCCGGGTCCTTCGCTGCGCTCTGGACGACGGTGGATGGCAGGGTCATCATCGTCCCAGCCCTCCGGTGAGGCTCGGCACGTCCAGCGCGCTGAAGCCGTAGTGGCGCAGCCAGCGCAGGTCGCTTTCGTAGAACGTGCGCAAATCGGGGATGCCGTATTTCAGCATGGCGATGCGCTCGATCCCCATGCCGAAGGCGAAGCCCTGGAACTCGTTGGGATCGACGCCGCAATTGGAGAGCACGTTGGGATGCACCATGCCGCAGCCGAGGATCTCGAGCCACGATTCGTAGGCGCCGATGCGCAGCTCGCCGCCCTTCCACGAGCAGCCGATGTCGACCTCGGCCGACGGCTCGGTGAACGGGAAGTAGGACGGCCGGAAGCGCAGCGGCAGGTCGTCGATCTCGAAGAAGGCGCGGCAGAAATCGGTCAGGCAGCCCTTGAGATGCCCCATGTGCGTGACGCGGTCGATCACCAGGCCTTCGATCTGGTGGAACATCGGCGAATGCGTCTGGTCGCTGTCGACGCGATAGGTTCGGCCCGGAACGATCACGCGCAGCGAGCCGCCCGCCGCCAGCATCTTCTGGGTCTCGGGGTCGAGCAGGGTGCGCGCCTGCACCGGCGAGGTGTGGGTGCGCAGCACCATCGGCATGCCGTCGGCGCGTGGCGGCAGGAAGAACGTGTCCTGCATCTGCCGCGCCGGATGATCGGGCGGGAAGTTCAGCGACTCGAAATTGTGCCAGTCGTCCTCGATGTCCGGACCCTCGGCCCAGGTGAACCCCATCTCGCCGAACACGGCGCAGGCCTCGTCCATCACCTGGCTCAGCGGGTGGATGTGGCCGGCGCGCTCGGGACGCGCCGGCAGGCTGACGTCGATGCGTTCGTTCTCCAGCCGGGCGCTGAGCGCTAAGCGGTCGAGCTCGATCTTGCGCGCCGAGATCGCGACCTCGAGCTCGCTCTTCAGGGTGTTGACGCGCGCGCCGAACTCCTTGCGCTGATCCGGCGCCAGGCTGCCCAGGGTCTTCATCTGGCCGGTGACGCGGCCGCTCTTGCCCAGGGCGGCGACGCGCACGGCGTCGAGCGCGCGCAGGTCGCCGGCTGAGCCGATGGCGGCCAGCGTCTCCTCGCGGATGGTCGACAGATCGTCCATGGAATTCCCCCCGGGGGAAGATGCGGTCAGGACAACAAAAGGGGAGGCCGGTCGCCCGGCGCTCCCCTTCGCTTCGGATGGGCCCGGCGGATGCCGGGAACGAGGTTTAGAGCGCGGCCCGGGCTTGTTCGACCAGGGCCTTAAACGCCGCGGGTTCCTGCGCGGCGATGTCGGACATCACCTTGCGGTCGAGCTCGATGCCGGCCTTCTGCGCGCCGTGGATGAACTGCGAGTAGGTCATGCCGTGCTCGCGCACCGCGGCGTTCAGGCGCTGGATCCACAGCGCACGGAAGTTCCGCTTCTTGGCGCGGCGGTCGCGATAGGCGTACTGAAGGCCCTTCTCGACCTTCTCGACGGCGGCGCGGAAGACGTTCTTGGAGCGGCCCCGATAGCCCTTGGCGAGATCGAGAACCTTCTTGTGGGCGGCGCGGGCGGTAACGCCCCGTTTGACGCGTGCCATGGTCTCAGTCCTCCGCTCAGCCGTTGGGCAGGAAGCTGCGCTTGATCTTGCGCGCGTCGCCCTCGAAGGCGATCACCGTGCCGCTGGCCTGGCGCAGGAAGCGGTTGGACCGCTTGCGCATGCCGTGACGCTTGCCGGCGACGGGAATCTTCACCTTCCCCGTGGCCGTCAGCGAGAAGCGCTTCTTGGCAGCGCTCTTCGTCTTCATTTTGGGCATTTGCATCCTCGTTCAAATAGTTAGCGCCCCCTGAGGGGCGCAGCCGACGAACCGGTCGGCAGGATGTTTCCGAACCGCCATGGCATGCCCTTTACGCCAGGCCGTCCGAAAGGACGCGGGGTTATACAGAGGCGGGGTTGGCCGCGCAAGGCGCCCCTTGCCCGTGCGCCGTCAGCGCTTCCCGGTGGGCAGGCCCGATGCGGAATCACGCGGCGAGACGATGCCCGGACGCTTCACGCCTTCGAATTCGATCTTCTCAAACGTGCCCTTCCGCTGGCTCGGCCCCGGACCAGCTTTGGGCGCCGCACCGGGCTGGCCGACCTTGTTGTCCGTCTCGACGATGACCTGGGCTGCCGCCGATCCGCAGAACGCGGCCAACACGAAAGCGATGATAGTGATCTTGCGCATGGTCGAATCTCCCTGTTGCTGAGAGAGGTACGCCGCGCGTCTGATACGCATCCCCACGAAAAATGATCACGTGCTCGTTTTATCGAGTTGGTCGCGCAGCCGGGTCAGCTCGGCCTTCAGCGCCTGCACCTCTTCCAGGGTGCAGCCGGTGGCGCCGAGCAGGCCGTGCGGCACCGCCTCGGCCTTCTTGCGCAACGCTTCACCCTTGACGGTCAGGCCGATGCGGACCTGGCGCTCGTCGCCGGCGTCGCGCTCGCGGCGCACCAGCCCGGCCGCCTGCAATCGCTTGAGCAGCGGCGTCAGGGTTCCGGAATCGAGGCGCAAGCGCTGGCCGATCTCCTTCACGGTCAGGCCATCGGCCTCCCACAGCACCAGCATCACCAGATATTGCGGGTAGGTCAGGCCCAGCGGGTCGAGCAGCGGCTTGTAGACGCGATTGAGCGCGTGCGCCGTCGAATAGACAGCGAAGCACATCTGGTTGGACAGGCTGAGGGCGGATGTCTTGTCCATGGAGGTAGTATATCGCCATCAATTCGATTGTGCACGACTGTCTTGTGCATGGATCAATCGCGGTTTTGTGATATCCAATTTAATTGTACACAATTAATTCGGACGCTATGTATCTGCCATCGCTTCTGCCAATGGAGATATCCAATGTCCGTGAAGGTTCTGTATCGCACCGCTGCCACCGCCACCGGCGGTCGTGACGGCCAGGCCGCTACCGAAAGCGGCAGCTTCGCCGTCAAGCTGGCGACACCCAGGGAGCTGGGCGGCGCCGGCGGTCCGGGCAACAACCCGGAGGAGCTGTTCGCGGCGGGCTATGCCGCCTGCTTCATCGGCGCCATGAAGGCGGTGGCCGGGCGCAAGGTGCCGGCGGACGCCAAGGTGACGGCGTCGGTCGGAATCGGTCCGCGCTCGGAGGGCGGCTTCGGCCTCGACATCGACCTCGCGGTCTCGCTGCCCGGCCTGCCGCCGGCGGAGGCGCAGGAGCTGGTCGAGAAGGCCCACCAGGTGTGCCCGTACTCGAACGCCACCCGCGGCAATGTCGATGTGCGGTTGACGGTTGTTTGAGAGAAAGCCCAAGTGGGAAGGTGCCGGCGGACCCCGGGGCCCTTCGTCGTCAGCGCGGCTTGGGCGTCCGGGACGGCTTGCTCTTGTAGAAGATGCCCTCTTCCTCCATCAGCCCGGAGCCCTTGGGCTTGGCTTTCGGGGCGGCTGATGGCGTCGTGGCTTTGGGCGCGCCACGCGCGCCCTTCAGCGTCCCGGGCTCGTCGCCCTGGGCGAGGACGCCGGAGGCGGCCGGCAGGCTGAAGGCGGCCGCCAGCCCGAGCGCGCTCAGCAGCCGTCGTGCGGCAGGCCTCGTCATGGCGAGCGCACCGCTACCGCCGGCCGGTCGCTTGTCCGGAGGCCGGATCGCGCGGCGACGTGATCGCGGGCGCGCTGGTGCCAGGCTTGGGCTGGGCGCCCTTCTCATCGACTGGATCGCCGCCCTTCTGGATGATCCTGGGCGAGGCTCCCGGCGGACGGGCCGTGCCTTTGCCCTGCTCGGCCGACGCCGGGGCGGCAGCCAGCAACACCGCAGCGCAGGCGCTCAGCAGCCAGAGATGTCGTGTTCGGTTTGCCATGCCGGATCCCCGTCGCCCCAGCGCCTCGCGGCAATGCCGCCGGCCGGTGCTGCTTCTCCAAACGGCCGCACCGGCGCCGGTATCCCCCCAAATTCCGATGGCCTGAGCCATCCGGCTATTTGGTGGTCAGCACCATGACCATCTGCCGGCCCTCGAGCCGGGGGTAGGTCTCGATCTTCGACAGGTCGGCCAACTCGTCGCGCACGCGTTCGAGCACCTTCACGCCGAGATCCTGGTGGGCCATCTCGCGGCCGCGGAAGCGCAACGTGACCTTCACCTTGTCGCCCTCCTCGAGGAAGGTGCGCATCTGGCGCATCTTGACGTCGTAGTCATGGTCGTCGATGCCGGGCCGGAGCTTGATCTCCTTGACCTCGATGACCTTCTGCTTCTTGCGCGCCTCGTTGGCCTTCTTCTGCGCTTCGTACTTGTACTTGCCGTAGTCGCCGATCTTGCAGACCGGCGGATCGGCATTGGGCGAGATCTCGATCAGGTCGAGACCGGCTTCCACCGCCATCTCCTCGGCTTCGCGAACGTCGAGGACGCCCACCATCTCGCCGAGCTCGTTGATCAGTCGGACCCGCTGGGCCCGGATTTCCCGGTTCACGCGCGGCCCGTCGCGGGTCGGCGCGGATTGCTGCATTGGCCTGGCTATCGTCGCATCTCCATCAGTGGTTGCCGCCGGCGATCGGACGCCGGCGACCGAATATAGCATGCGCCCCGCTACTGCGGCGCGCGTGCCTCCTCCTTCAATCTATGGACGGCTTCCGCCAGCGCAAGGGTTTCCTGCTTGTCGCTGCCCAATCTGCGGATGGAAACCGTGCGTCCGTCGACATCGCGGTTGCCGACGGCGATCAGCACCGGCGTCTTGGCCAGCGAATGCTCGCGGACCTTGTAGTTGATCTTCTCGTTGCGCAGATCGGTCTCGACCCGCAACCCGGCGTCGACCAGTGCCGCCTGGACTTCCTTGGCATACCCATCGGCGTCGCTGACGATCGTGCATACCACCGCTTGCGTCGGCGCGATCCACAGCGGGAATCGGCCAGCGTAGTTCTCGATCAGGATGCCGATCATCCGCTCCATCGAGCCGAAAATGGCGCGGTGCAGCATGACAGGACGATGTCGCGCGCCGTCCTCGCCGACATACGAGGCGTCGAGGCGCTCGGGCAGGACGAAGTCGACCTGCAGGGTGCCGCACTGCCAGTCGCGGCCGATGGCGTCGCGCAGCACGAATTCCAGCTTCGGGCCGTAGAAGGCGCCCTCGCCGGGGTTGAGGATCAGGTCGATGCCGGCCGCCTTCGAGGCGTCGCGCAGCGCCGTCTCGGCCTGGTCCCACACCGCATCGCTGCCGGCGCGCACCGGCGGGCGATCGGAGAACTTCACGAAGAAGTCCGGGAAACCGAGATCGCGATAGATGCCGCGCAGCAGGTCGCAGAAGCGGATCGTCTCCGCCTCGATCTGCTTCTCCGTACAGAAGATGTGCGCGTCGTCCTGCGTGAAGTTGCGCACCCGCAGGATGCCGTGAAGCGCGCCGGCCGGCTCGAAGCGGTGGCACGAGCCGAACTCGGCCAGGCGCAGCGGCAGGTCGCGGTAGCTTTTCAGGCCCTGGTTGAAGATCTGCACGTGGCACGGGCAGTTCATCGGCTTGAGCGCGAAGACGCGTTCGGCCGGGTTGGCCATGTAGTCGCGCAGGCCGTCCTCGTTCTCCGAGATGTACATGTTCTCGCGGAACTTCTCCCAGTGGCCCGACGCCTCCCACAGCCGGCGGTCGACGAGCTGTGGCGTCTTGACCTCGACGTAGCCGCCGGCGTCCAGGCGACGGCGCAGGAAGCCCTCCAGCGTGCGCCAGAGCTGCCAGCCCTTGGGATGCCAGAAGACCATGCCGGCGGCTTCTTCCTGCTGATGGAAGAGGCCCATCTCCTTGCCGATGCGGCGATGGTCGCGCTTCTCCGCCTCCTCGAGCTGCGTGAGGTACGCCTTCAGCTCCTTGTCGCTGAAGAAGATCGTGCCGTAGATGCGCTGCAGCTGGGCGTTCCGGGCGTCGCCGCGCCAGTACGCGCCGGACACGCGCATCAGCTTGAAGGCCTTGCCGAGCTTGCCCGTCGAGGGCAAATGCGGGCCCTTGCACATGTCCTGCCACGTGCCCTGGCGATAGACCGTGATCTCCTCGCCGGCGGGCAGCTCCTCGGACCACTCGGCCTTGAAGCTCTCGCCGTGGTCGACGAAGAACTTCTTCAGCTTCGCGCGGTCCCAGACCTCGCGCTCGATCGGCAGGTCGCGGTCGACGATCTCCGCCATCCGCTTCTCGATCTTCTCGAAATCCTCCGGCGTGAACGGCTCGGCGCGCGCGAAGTCGTAATAGAAGCCGTTCTCCGTCGCCGGGCCGAACGTGATCTGCGTGCCGGGATAGAGTTCCTGCACCGCCTGGGCCAGCACGTGGGCCGCGTCGTGGCGCAGCAATTCCAGCGCGTCGGGGTCCCGCGACGTGACGATGGACACCTTGGCGTCGCGCTCGATCGGGCGGCCGAGGTCGCGCATCTCGCCATCGACCTTCACGGCCAGCGCCGACTTGGCGAGGCCGGGACCGATCGAGGCGGCGAGCTCGGCGCCGGAAACGGGTTTGTCGAACGACCGGATACTGCCATCCGGCAAAGAGAGATTGATCATAGGATGAACTCGGGAACGGGAGGCAGGGAAGCGGGCGCGCCGGAACGGCATCGCCCTGAAAAGGCGCGCCGCCTCAAGGGCATGCGCACCAGGCCGGTCTGTCCCCTGGACGTGCCAAGGGGTCCGGCCGCCTCAAGTTCGGTCGGTCGGCGTTCGACGGTGCGCACCCCACGGGCGCGCGATGAACAGGTCGAAGTCGATCATGGGCATGGAGGTACTGATGCGCCTGCGGCATGTCAAGGAGTCGCCACTCGTGGTCAGCGGTAGATCAGGCAGCCGCGCGCCTCGAGATCGGCGAACCACGCCGGCGGTTCAAGCGTGTCCACCCAGCGCAGATCGAGCTTCTCCAGGCGCGGCAGCCCGGCCAGCGTCGCCGGCAGTGTCGTCAGCGGATTGCCGCGCAGATCGAGCAGCCGCAATTCGCGCAGGGCACCGACCGAGTCCGGCAGCGCGCTCAGCGCATTGTTGCGCAGGTGCAACTCGCGCAGCCGCGTCAGCGGCTCCAGCGAAGCGGCCAGCGAGGTCAGCGGATTGTCGGTGACGCGCAGCTCGACCAGGCCGGTCATGCCGGCCACCGCAGGAGGCAGGAACTCGAAGCGGTTGGCGCTGATGTTCAGGTAGCGCAGGCGATGGAGCCGCGCGAGCGAGGGCGGCAGGTCGGCGAGGCGATTGTCGTGGAGATAGAGAAAGTCGCTCAGCCCTTCGAGATCGCCCAGGGCATCGGGGACGCTCGTGAGCCTGTTGTGGCCGAGATCCAGCATGCGCAGCCGCTTCAGGCGACCGATGTCGATCGGCACGGCCGACAGCTCATTCTCCGAAAGGACCAGGGTCTCGAGCCCGGTGCGCTGCCATACCGAGTTGGGTATTTCGCGAAGTCCCTGCTTGCGCAGCGATAGATGCACGCCGGTCATGGAAGCTCAGGCGGGAACGGCGCCGGCCATCATCTCGGCGTAGAGCGCCAGGGTCTCCCGCCCCATGCGCTCCACGCTGAAATGGTCGCGGATATGGGCGCGGGCGCGGGCGGCGAGTGCCGTACGATCGTCCTCGTTCAGCGACAGCGCGCGTTCGAGGCTGCGGGCGAAGGCGGCAGGGACGCCCGGCGGCGCGCTCCAGCCGGTGACGGAGGCCAGCATCGCCTCGACCGCGCCGCCCGCGGCATCGCAGACCGCGGGCCGGCCCATCGCCTGCGCCTCGGCGATGATGCGGCTGAAGCCTTCGCCGTCGCCGCCGGCGACCACGACATCGGCCAGCATGTAGGCCGCCGGCATGTCCTCGCAGTAGGGCGCGATGCCGGCGCGTCCGCCCAGGCCCTTGGCCTCGATCAGCGCCTGCAGGCGGCGCTCGAACGCCGTGGCGGGTGTTTCCGCGCCGAGGAACAGGCAATGGACGTCGGTGCGATCGAGCGCGCACAAGGCATCGACCAGGCGCGCCTGGCCGCGATCCCCGGTCAGGCGCGCCGGGAACAGCACGATGCGGCGGTCGTCGGGCAGGCGCCATTGCGTGGCCAGCCGGATCACCCGGTCGGGCCGCACGGTCGCGGGATCGAAGCGGTCGAGATGGATGCCGGGGCGGATGATCGTCAGGCGCGCATCGGGCACGCGATGGCGCTGGCGCAGGTCCATCGCCACGTAATCGGACACGGCAATGACGCGCTCGGCCGCCGCCTGCGCCTCGTCGAGCCAGCGATGCGTCCAGGCGCCGGTGCCGCTGGGAGCGTGGGCCGTCGCGACAAAGCGCTTGCCATGCTCGCGCGCCAGGCGGCGTGCCATCCAGGCCGTCGCCGGTGAGCGCGAATGGAGGATGTCGATGTCGTGCCCGGCCATCGCCTCGCGCAGGCGGCGCAGGCCGGCATAGGCGGCGAACAGGCCGTCGGCCTCGAGCGCGACATCCAGATGCGTGATCTTGAGCCGCCGCAGCTCGCCGGCCATCGCCTGTCCACCGCCGGCGATCAGCGCCTTGCCGCCCGCTCCGACCAGCGCGGCCGCGGCGTCGATCGCCGCGCGCGCGATGCCGCCGCGATCGAGCGCCGGCACGAGCTGCAACACGCTGGGCGGTCGGCTCGCCGTCGTCAGGTCGGAGGTGCTAGGAACGTCCTTCACGGGCGCGCACGCCCGTTTCGATCATCGCCCGAAAGAATGCAGCCGTGACGAACGACAGCGATCATCCGCAAACCCTAACACGTCCCGATGGCACGACAATCGCGTACCACGCGGTCGCGGGTCAGTTGCCCACAGTCGTTTTCTTCGGCGGCTTCCGCTCCGACATGACGGGCACCAAGGCGACATCGCTTGATGCCTGGGCGCGGCGCGTCGGCCAGTCCTATGTGCGCTTCGACTATTCCGGTCACGGCCAGTCGGGCGGCAATTTCACCGACGGCACGATCGGCCTGTGGCTCGAGGACTCGCTGGCGGTCATCGAGCAGGCGGCGCGCGGCAGGGTCGTGCTGATCGGCTCGAGCATGGGCGGCTGGCTGTCGCTGCTGGCGGCCAGGCGGCTGGGCGCGCGCGTCGCCGGCTGGATCGGCATTGCCGCGGCGCCGGATTTCACCGAGAAGCTGCTGCTGGCCAATCTCTCGCCCGAGGACCGCGCGGCGCTGCAGCGCGATGGCCGGCTGGTGCGCCCCAGCCAGTACTCGCCCGAGCCCACCATCCTGACGCGCAAGCTGATTGAGGAGGGCCGTCACCACCTCGTGCTGACCACGCCGCTGAAGCTCGATTGCCCGGTGCACCTGTTCCACGGCATGAAGGATCCCGACGTGCCGTGGGATCTCTCGCAGCGCCTGCTCAACCACATCGAGGCGCCGGACATCGCCTTCACGCTGACAAGGGATGGCGATCACCGCCTGTCGACGCCGCCGGACATCGATCGCCTGCTCGCCGTGGTCGAGGCGATGTGCCGGCGGGCCGGCTGACGGCCCACTTCGCTCAGGGTTTCTCGAACTTGGTCGCGGTGAACGAGTTCTCTTTCGGCGTGCCGCCGCGCGCGCGGATTGCCTCGCTGATGCCCTTCATCATCGCCGTCCAGCTCGCCATCTGCGGAGCCGCGCCGGCGGCGCGCACGATGAAGTTGCCGGGACGCGAGACACCCCTGGTGTAGAACTTCACGCCCTCCGGCACGTACTCGAAGCCGAATTCGCGGGCGCCGTTCTCGGGATGCGAGCCGTACTTGTCGCAACTGATCGTCTGAATGTCGAAATAGGCGTCGCCCGTCTTGTTGCCGAAGGCCCCCGACAATGCGACGAGCACGATCGATCCGTTGTCGGGCCCCATGATGTCGATGTCGTAGATGTCGCCGATCTTGGGATCCGTCGATGTCCGCTTGGTGAATTTGTTGATGGTGTTGAATGCGCCGTTGTTGACGGCGGCATTGGGATCCTTGGCGAATTCGAGCAAGTAGGCTTCGGCGGTCAGGTCGGGGGGCATCTTGAGAATGGTGACGGTGTACTCGTCGTAGACGTATGTGCCGCTGCCGTCGGCCAGGGTCTGGAACTTGGCGCTGCTGTCGGCGATCGCCGCAAGCACGGCGCCATCCGTTGTCCACTTTCCTTCGCGCAGACGGGTGAAGCTGTTCTCTCGGCTTGCCATGGGCACCGCTCCCTGGGCACTGCTCCCTCGAACCCTTGCAAGATACAGATCGCGGCAAAAAGTGTCTATCGCGCCCTCCCGGCGATGTGGATCGCGCGCAGGCCCTCGCGGTAGGTCGGATGGGCGAGCCGCACGCCCAGTTCCTGCTTGATCAGCGTGTTCCGCACGCGCCGGCTGTCGGCGTAGAAGGAGCGCGCCATCGGGCTCATCGTCGGCGCGATCTGGTCGTAGGGAACGGCGGGCGGCACCGGCCGTCCCAGCAGCTCGAAGGCGCAGGCGACGACGTCGGCGTTGGGCGCCGGCTCGTCGTCGGCGACGTTGTAGATCGCGCCGCCGCGCGGCCGGTCGATCGAGGCCTCGAGCGTCGCGGCAATGTCCTCGACATGGATGCGCGAGAAGACCTGGCCGGGCTTGTCGATGCGCCGTGCCGTTCCCGCCCGCACCTGGTCGATGGCGCTGCGGCCCGGGCCGTAGATGCCGGGCAGTCGGAAGACATGAACCGGCGCGCCGTGGCGCTGCCACAATCCCAGCCATTGTTGCTCGGCCAGCACGCGCCATCGCGAGCGGTCGCTGGACGGCGAGAGCGGCGAGGTTTCGTCGACCCATGCGCCCTTGGCGTCGCCGTACACGCCGGTGGTCGAGAGATAGCCGATCCAGGCGAGATCGCGGGCGTGGATGTCGAGCCAATCGCGATGGAGGCGCCACGCCGGATCGCCGTCGCGATCGGGGGGGATCGAGGACAGGATATGGGTGATGCCGCGCAGTGCGTCCGCCGCGAGCGGCCGCTGACCGTCGAACACCAGCGACTCGATGCCGGCGTCGCCCAGCGCGGCGGCGCTTTCGGCCTTGCGGCAGGTGCCGACGATGGCGAAGCCGCGCCGCCGCAGACGCTCGGCGACGTAGCGCGCGCTGTAGCCGAGGCCGAAGCAAAGCAGGCGGTGCGTCATGCGTCACCCTTGCCCGTCGCGTCGTCCTGGCGCAAGTGTGCGGCGATGATCGGCCGTCTTGTCCCGCTGGCTCTCGTCCTGTCGCTCGCCATGCCCGTCTGGGCGCAGGGCCCGTCGACCGATCCGGCGCGGCGCTACACCGCCTGCATGGCCCAGGCGCGCGCCGAGCCGGTGCGGGCGCTGAACACGGCGCAGGAATGGTACAAGGAGGGCGGGGGTCTCGCATCGCGCCACTGCGCGGCGATCGCGCTCTACGGCCTGGGACGCTTCGTCGAGGCCGGCACGGAGCTCGAGCGGCTGGGCCGCGAGATGACCGGCCAGACGCCCCAGCTGCGGGCCGAGGTCTTCGCCCAGGCCGGACAGGCCTATCAGGCCGCACGCCTGGGCGAGAAGGCGCTGTCGATGCAGAACGCCGCCATCCTGCTCGATCCGCGCAACGCCGATATCTGGGTCGATCGCAGCATCACCTTCGCCGCCGTCGCGGCGTGGCGCGACGCGGTCTCCGACCTGTCGCGCGCGCTCAGCCTGTCGCCCAACCGCCCCGACGTGCTGGTGCTGCGCGCCGCGGCGTGGCGCAACGCGGGCGAAGTCGCCAAGGCGCTGGCCGACGCGGAAGCCGCGCTGAAGCTCGAAAAGGACTACCCCGACGCGCTGCTCGAACGCGGGCTGGCGCGGCGCCTGCGCCGCGACCGCGCCGGCTCCGACGCCGACCTCAAGCGGGTGATCGCCCTCGCCGGCGAGAAGAGCGATCTGGGCCAGCGCGCCAAGGAGGCGATGCAGGGCGCGCCGCCCGCCAAGCCGCCGGCGCCGCCGTCCCGGCCGACGGCGCCGAAGAAGTAGGACGGCCGCTACCTGTCGAGCCAGATGTCCTCGAAGCGCCAGCCGTTGTAGATGCTGTTGATCATCAGGGTCAGGCCCTTGACCTGCGGCTGCCAGCAGCCGGCGGCGACGCTGTGGTCGATGATCGGTCGCACGACATCGGCGGCGAGCTTGCGCTCGATGTCGCGCACGATGGCGCGGCGCTTCCCGATGTCGCGCTCGCGCGACTGCGCGGCGATCATCTCGGTGAGCTTGGGATCGCAGTAGCCGTTGAAGTTGCGCGGCGCGCCGCAGCCGTAGTTCTCCGCGAAATGCTGGTCGGGATCGTCGACCGAGCTGCCCGTGGCGTTGAGCGCCAGGGTGTAGCGCTTCTGGTACATGCGGTTGAAGTAGACCGCGCCGTCGATCAGCTCGAGCTCGCCGTCGATGTAGATGTGCCGCAGCTGGTCGATGAGCAGCACGGCGTAGTCGCGGTACGAGGCGGAGTTGCGCGTGCTGACCTTGATCTTGAGGCGCTTGTCGGGGCCGTAGCCCGCCTCGCGCATCAGGGCACGGCCCTTCTCGCGCGACGCCTCGACGTCGTCGCCGTAGCCCGGCAGGTCCTTCAGCGCATCGCGGTCGACACCCCAGACGCCGGCCGGCGGCGGCAGCATCGAGCCGCCGATGAGGTCGGCGCCCTCGCTGACGATGGCGGCGATCGCCTTGCGGTCCAGCGCGTAAGCGAGCGCCGTGCGTGCGCGCGGATCGTTGAACGGCGGCGCGTCGCGATTGATGATCAGGTTGTAGCTGGCGCCCAGCGGTCGCAGGGTGCATTGCGCCGTCGGCAACTCCTTGCGGATGTCCTTCAGCAGCGGCACCGTGACGTCGGTCGGGAACGTCATGTCGAACTTGCCGGCGATGAAGGAGAGCATGCGCGTCGCACGGTCGGCGACGATCGTGTACTCGATGGCGTCGACGTAGGGCCGGCCGGGCTTCCAGTAGTCGCGGTTCTTCTCCAGGCGCACGCTCTCCTTGCTCCGGAACTCGACGAACCTGAACGGGCCGGTGCCGATCGGATGACGCCGCATCTGCGCCGGCGGCACGTGGCAGGGATAGATCGCCGAGAAGCCGGCGGCGAGCAGCGCCAGCAGCGAGGGCTGCGGCCGCTTGAGATGGAACGTGACCGCGAAGTCGCCCTCGGCGGTGACCTTCTCGACGTTCTCGTACCAGATGCCACGCGGATTGCGCCGCAGCTTGGCCTCGCCCTTCTCCATCAGCATGTCGAAGGTGCAGCGCACGTCGGCCGCCGTGAACGGCTTGCCGTCATGCCACTTCACGCCCTGGCGCAGGGTGAAGGTCAGCACCATGCCGTCGTCGCTGGTCTTCCATTGCGTCGCCAGCTCGGGGCGGATGCTGTCGAAGGTGTTGCGCGCCACCGACTGGTCGTAGACTACGAGGTTGTTGAACACCGCCATGAACGGCACGGCGACCGCGACGGTGATCTCCTCGTGCAGCGACGGACCGGGCGGCGAATCGCCGAGCTGGATGCGCAGCGTGCCGCCGGGCTTCTGCGCCTGCACATTCGTCGTCACCAGAGCCGTCATCGCGGCCGCTATCGCCGCACCGCACCACCACGCACGCATGTTCGTTTCCTCTCCGCCAGAGAGGTCGATCATGGGCGCGGGTAGCAGCGGCGAACAGCGGCGAACACCTGCGCCCCGAACGCGTCAGTGTTGACGAGATGGTGCGGGGTCTTTCGAGACGCGGTTGCCGGTTCCGACGTGCGACCGGCGGCTAGCGCAACAGCATCGCGCTGCCCTGCTTGAGCGCCGCGATGGCGCGCGCGCGCAGGCCGGAATCGGTGGCGCTGCTGACGGGGTGGTCGATGATGGCGAAGGCGTAGCCGGGCATGCCCAGGACCTTGGCCATCAGCTCGGCGGCGCTGACGAAGTTCGTCGTCATCACCCCGAAGGCGGGCACGCCTTCGCGTTCAGCGGCCACAGCGTCGTGCAGACTGCACGATGAGCAGGAGCCTCAATCGCCTATGCCTGAGATCACCGCGTCCCAACTCCGGATCTCGCCGATGATGGCGGCCGGCGCCGGCGCGCTGTAGTTGGGCTTGGTGCGCAGCACGACCTTGGCGACGCCGTACTCGTTGCGCAGCACGTCCTCCATGTGGGCGAAGAAGGCCTTTGTGCCTTCCTTGCCGTTGGAGATGAAGCCGACCGTCTTGCCGCTCAGCGTGTCGAGGCGCGGTGCCTTGCGGCCCGGCGGCGCGGTGTTCTCGGGCGTGGGGTCGAGGACGCGGAAGATCATGGGGCGCTTCCCTTGACTGAAGGCGGCGGCTCGCAATCGACGCAGGCGCCGATCGGCAGGGTGACGGCGTGGCTCTTGTCGCCGAGCCAGGGCGGGATCACGGCGCCGAAGCCGCCGGCCGGCCCGCCGGCGGCGATCACCAGGAGCTGGTCGGCGGACTGCATCGCCGGATAGACGCTGTCGCCGCGGTCGCGCACGACGTTGCCCTTGCCGACATCGGCCCATTCGCGGCGATGGATGCGCGCGCGCTCGTGGACGAAGGCGGCGATGTCGCTCTTGCTCCACTTCGCGGCCTGCAGATGCTCGCGCAGCTGCCTGGGGATGATCAGCGCGTAGTTGCCGGGATGGATCGAGTAGTGGCGCAAATTGGCGCGCATCTCGGCGGCGAAGGTCTCGAGGATCTCCTCGGGCTTGGTCGTCCACTCGTTCATGATCTGCCGAGGCGCGCCGGCGGCCATCACGGTCACCGCCGAGGCCTCGCGCGGCAGGCCGCGCTGCTCGGCCAGCGTCTTCCAGGCGAGATCGTCCTCGTCCTCGGCGACGCAGTAGCTGTACTTGCCGGGATGGCCCAGGGTCGAGCGGTCGATCGCGCCGGGGCGCACGTCCATCAGGTTGATCAGGCACAGCCGGATCGCGCGGCCGATCACCGCCGTGCCGCGATCGCTGTTGCCCAGCGCATTGAAGCTGCCGAGCGCGCCGATCTCCTCGCGGATCGGCCCGTTGATCACCACCAGCACGGCGCAGCCGCCGGTGCTGGCGGTGGCGCCATGCATCAGGAACTCCTCGCGCATCATGGCCATCCAGGCGGTGACGACGACGGGGAAGTGCATCGGCAGGCAGCCCGCCATCACGGCGTTGATCGCCAGCTTCTCGGCCGTGATCGGCAGCTCGCGCACCGGCTCGATGCCGATGAGCTGGTCGGGCGTCATCATCACGCGCTCGAGGCAGGCCAGCACAGCGTCCTCGGTCGGCGGCACGATGGGCAGCCCGTCGGTCCAGCCGTTGGAGTGATAGAGCTCCTGCACCGAGGCGACGCTGTCGGCTTCGTAGGTTCGCGAGGCGAGCTGCATCGCGCCAGCATAGCGGCTAGCCCGACTATGCCAACAACAAGTCGATACCGGCCGTTATTGCGGAATCGGCATCAATCCCGCCGCGACCACTCCTGGCGCAGAAGCGCGAGCAGGCCCGACGCGGCGGGTGTCGGTTCGCGCTCGCGCAGGGCGATCAGGCCGATGCGACGCGACAGCTGCGGCTCCAGCTGCACGACGCGCAGCCTGCGGCTGAGCGTTCCGCGAACGGCGCCTTGCGGCACGATGCCCAGCCCCACGCCCGCCGCGACGAAGCTCAGCAGCGTGGCGATCTGTGTCACGACCACCGTCTGGCGCAACGACACGCCCGCCGTTGCCGCGGCCGCGTCGATGCTGCGCTGGGTTCGCGAATCGCCGGGCAGCGCCACCAGAGGCTCGGCGGCAAGCGCGGCAAGGCCGAGCGCGCGGCGGCCGGCGAGCTTGTGGCGGCTCGGCAGGACGACGCAGAAGGTCTCGCGGCCCAGCGGCGTGCCGACCGCGAAGTCGGGCAGGTCCTCGACATAGCCGATGCCGAAATCGGCGACGCCGCTGCGCACGTCCTCGAGCACCGAGCCGTGCACGCTTTCGCGGATGCGGATCTCGACGCCCGGCCGGTCGGCGCGATAGCGCGCGATCAGGCGCGGCAGCACCGCGCCGGCCACCGACATCACGCTCGATACGACGACCAGGCCGCGCCGCTCCTGCGTCACCTCGCGTACGCTCTGCACCGTGATGCGCAGGTCGTTCAGCATGCGCTCGGCGACCGCCGCGAACTCGCGGCCCGCGGCGGTGACCTGGACGCGCCGCGTCGTGCGGTCGAACAGGCGGACGCCGAGCTCGGATTCCAGATGGGCGACGGTGCGCGTGAGCGCGGGCTGCGAGATGCGCAATCGGGCGGCGGCGGCGACGAAGCTGCCGTACTCGACGAGCGCGAGGACGGCCTCGAGCTGGCGGGCGCTGAAATCCGGAAGCGCTGTTCGAGTCATCACGCCGCCCGGGCGTGCCGACGATGGCGCGCCCGCCTACGCCGGTGCCGCGACGTCGTAGCGCCCGCCCGGCCGGTAGCGGTCGAGATACATCGGCAGGATCGCCTCGGCGCTGCGCGGCTGGATGCCCAGCTCGGCGAAGCCCTGGCTGCCCGCGCGCACCACGTTGTCGCGCAGCAGCAGGTCGAGCTGGTCGCGGGTGATCGGCGGATTGGGCAGGAACTCGGCGAAGAAGGCGCCGATGCGCGCCGGGAAGGCCGGCAGGTTGACGATGCGGCGCTTCAGGTCGGTCATGCGCAGGGTGAGCTCGACAAGCTCGCGATAGGTGTAGACCACCGGGCCGCCCAGCTCGAAGACGCCGAACTGGGTGCGCTCCTCGGCCAGCGCGCGCACCACGGCCTCGGCGATGTCGCCGGCATGCACCGGCTGGAAGCGCGCCGTGCCGCCGTTGAAGACCGGCACGAAGGGCAGCATGCGCGCGGCCGCCGCCAGGCGATTGAAGAACTTGTCCTCGGGGCAGAACACGACGCTGGGCCGCATGATGGTCACGCTCGGGAAGGCGCGGTTCATCTGGTGCTCGGCCATCGCCTTGGAGGCGACGAAGCGGTTGCCCGGCCGCTGGTTGTCGGCGCCCAGGCCGGAGATGTGGATCACCCGCGCCACGCCGGCGTCGCGCGCCGCCTCGGCGATGTGGCGCGCGCCCTCGTCGTGCACCGCCTTGAACTTCTGCTTGCCGCGCTGGACCTGGATGCCGCTGGCGTTGACCACGGCTTGGCTGCCGGCGATCGCCGCGCGCACCGAGTCGGGGTAACGCACGTTTGTCAGCATCGCCATGACCTGGCCGACGTCGCCGGCCAGCTTGGTGAAATCGGCCAGCTGGGGGTGGCGCACGGCCACGCGCACGCGATAGCCGCGGGCGGCCAGCGCACGCACGACGTAGCGGCCGATGACGCCGGTGCCGCCGAAGACCGTGACCTGCCGGATTTCCATGGATCGCCCCGCTGCCGAATGCCCCGATGGCGGGCGTATAGTACAGCGTGGCGCGCGACGAAACAGGCGCGCGAGGCGGTGCGACGATGCTGAAGTTCGATCACCTGACCCTGGCGGTGTCCGACTGGCAGGCCTCGCGCCGCTGGTACGTCGAGGTGCTGGGCCTCGCGGTCGAGTTCGAGATGCCCGACCGCCGCTCCGTGGCGGTGCGCGACGAGCACGATTTCACCATCTTTCTCGCCGAGGGGCCGGTGCCGGCGCATCCCGAAGCCTTCGCGCTCTACTTCCAGGTCGACGACGTGCACGCCGCCTGGCCGGCGATGGCGGCCAAGGGCGCGCGCGAGGGCCATCCGCCGAAGAAGGTGTTCTGGGGCTTCGGCGCGGAGGTGCTCGATCCCGACGGCTACGCCGTTCGCCTGTGGGACGAGAGATCGATGAATGGTTGACATCGCGCGGCCCGGCCATTAACCGATGCGCCCTGTCGGCGGTCCGTGCCCTGGTGGCGGAATTGGTAGACGCGCTAGTTTCAGGTACTAGTGCCGCGAGGCGTGGAAGTTCGAGTCTTCTCCAGGGCACCACCGACCGACATGACGAACCATCTCCATCGCGGTGATCTTCCTGACGGCCTCGACCTGGGCCCGGTCGTCGCCATCGATTCCGAGACCATGGGGCTCAACCCGCATCGCGACCGGCTGTGCGTGGTGCAGCTGTCCGCCGGCAACGGCGATGCCCATCTCGTGCAGTTCGCCCGTGGCCAGTACAACGCGCCCAACCTCGCCGCCCTGCTGACCGATCCCAAGCGGCTGAAGCTGTTCCACTTCGCACGCTTCGACATCGCGGTGATGCGGCTCTATCTCGGCGTCGTCACCCAGCCGGTCTATTGCACCAAGATCGCCGCCCGCCTCGTGCGCACCTATACCGACCGCTACGGTCTGAAGGATCTGTGCCGCGAGCTGCTGGGCGTCGAGATCTCCAAGCAGCAGCAATCCTCCGACTGGGGCGCCGACACGCTCACCGACGAGCAGATTGCTTACGCCGCAGCCGACGTGCTGCACCTGCACAAACTAAAGGCGAAACTCGACGCTATGTTGCAACGCGAAGAGCGGATGCACCTGGCCGAGGGGGCGTTCCGATTCCTGCCGACGCGCGCGCAGCTCGACCTCGATGGCTGGGCGGAGATCGATATTTTCGCCCATTAGTAAAGAAAAATCGCCCCTGCCCGGGACAACTTGGCGCGAAAATTGCTTTGACATTGAACTGACACCGTCCCCTAGATGCTCGCATGAGCGGGACGGGCGCCCCAGACATTATGCGGCAGCAGGCCGATCGCCGGGACGAGCGGCGTCAGCGCTTCGCCGCGCGGCCGGCGGCTCCCCTTCCCCATCTGGTGCGCTACAGCACCCACATCCAGATCGCGCTGCCCTTCCTGGCCCTGACCATCGTCATGGCCGGCCTAGTCTGGCCCCTCCTCGATGGCGAGGTGGTCCGCATGCCTGTGGGCCGCGCGCCCATCACCAGCCATCGCACAGACTATGCCAGCCTCGAACGGCCGCGCCTGAGCGGTCTCGACCGGGCCGATCGTCCCTATTCACTGGCTGCCGAGCGCGCCATCCAACGCGGCCGCGACGACACCGTGATCGACCTCAAGGCACCGCGCATCGAGATGACGGCACGCAACGGGCGGCGCATCGAAGTGTCCGCCGACACCGGCCGCTTCGACCGCACCGAGCGCTACATGGATTTCCAGGGCCATGTCACGGCGCGCGACAGCCGGGGCAACACCATGGTGGCCGAGCGCCTGCGCGTCGATCCGCGCGCCGGCAGCATGACCAGCGACCGGCCGATCCGCGGCGCCGGGCCGGACGGCGAGGTCGATGCCGAAGGCCTCGAGGTGCGCGGCAATGGCGAGCGCGTGATCTTCACCGGCCGCGTGCGCCTCCTGCTGCAGCCGGCCGAGCGGCAGCGCTGAGATGCGCGCCGCTGCCTTCGCCCTGATGGTCGCGCTGCTGCCCGGTACCGTCGCTGCGCAGGCGGCCGACCGCGCGATCGAGGTCACCGCCGACCAGGGCCTCGAATGGGACAAGACGCGCAAGCTGTACATCGCGCGCGGCAACGCGCGGCTCACCCGCGGCCGGACCTCGATCGCCGCCGGCGTGCTGCGCGCCTGGTATCGCGACGACGGCACGATGCGCGGCCAGGTCTATCGGGTAGAGGCGGAGACCGACGTACGCATCACGCGCGGCGATCTCGTGGCCACCGGCGCGCACGGCACCTACGACACGGACAAGCATCTTGGCCGCCTGACCGGTGCCGGGCTCGCCGCGAGCAGCGGCGATGCGCGGCTCACCGCAACCGACGCCATCGAGATGTACGAGGATCGGCGCGTCGTGGTGGCGCGCGGCGGCGTGCGCTTGATGCGTCCCGGCGAGGAACTGCGTGCGACCACCCTGACCCTGCACTTCGAGCCGGTCGAGACCGGCCGTCGCGGCCGCACGCAACTGGCGCGCGTCGAGGCACAGGGCGATGTTCGTGTCGTGTCATGCGCCGGCACGGTTCAGGCCGATCGCATCATCTACGATCCGCAGAGCGGCGACGCGCAGCTTTCGGGCAACGTGAAGCTGACACGCGGCAACGACCGGCTCGAAGGCGCGGAAGCCGAAATCAATACCAAGGACGGCTCGATGCGTGTGACCTCCGCGCCGCGTGGACGTGTCGCGGTGGTGCTGAAGAAGAACGACGGGGCGCCCCGGGGCGCGCCCTGCCGATGAAGAAGACGGGGAAATCTGTGGTGTTGGGGGCGTGGTGATGTTGTGGCGCAAGCGAAAGAAAGCCGGTTCGCCGGGTGAACCGGCGCTGCGGGCGGTATCGGCGGATAGCGGGCTCGAGGCGGTGCGCCTCGACAAGCGCTACAACCGCCGTCCCGTCGTGCGCGATCTGTCGCTCACCGTGCGGCGCGGCGAGGTGGTGGGCCTGCTCGGCCCCAACGGCGCCGGCAAGACGACCACGTTCCATATTCTCTGCGGCCTGATCTCCGCCGATTCCGGCGCGGTGCTGCTCGACGGGCGCGACATCACCCGCCTGCCGATGTTCCGCCGCGCGCGGCTGGGTATCGGCTACCTGCCGCAGGAATCCTCGGTGTTCCGCGGCCTGAGCGTGGTCGACAACCTGCGCGCCGTGCTCGAGCTCACAGAGCCCGACCGGGCCGAGCGCGAGGCGATGATCGACGCGCTGCTCGAGGAGTTCGACCTCGAGCGGCTGAGCGACACGCCGGCGGCGGCGCTCTCGGGCGGCGAGCGGCGCCGCATCGAGATCGCGCGGGCGCTGGCGGCGCGACCGCACTTCATGCTGCTCGACGAGCCGCTGGCCGGAGTCGATCCGATCGCCGTCGCCGAGATGCGCGGCCTGATCGGTGCGCTGAGCGAGCGCGGCATCGGCGTGCTGATCACCGACCACAAGGTGCGTGAGACGCTGGAGCTGGTCGACCGCGCCTATGTCATGCACGAGGGCGCCGTGCTGGCGTCCGGCCCGCCCGGCGATCTGGTCGCCGACGAGCGCGTGATCGAAACCTACCTCGGCAGGGGTTTCCGGCTATGAGCGGCTTCGCACGCATGGCGCTCGGGCCGCGCCTGGAGCTGGGCCAGCGCCAGTCGCTGGTGATGACGCCGCAGCTGCAGCAGGCGATCAAGCTGCTGCAGCTCTCGCAGATCGAGCTCGCCACCTATGTCGAGGGCGAGCTGGAGCGCAATCCGCTGCTCACCGAGCTCAATGGCTCGGCGCCGTCGGACGCGCCGGAGCCCGAGGCGCCGGCGCCGGTCGAAGCGATGCCCTCGACCGATTCGGCGACGATGCTGCGCGACGGCAACGCGGCGCTGACCGATACGCCTTCGGCGCACGACGGCGAGGAGTACCGCGACCTGGGCGGCGACGGCTCGATCTGGTCGGGCGTCGGCGGCGGCGGGCAGGGCGGCGAAGACTGGACCGATCCGCTGTCGCGGCTGCCCGACGAGGACGAGTCGCTGGTGCGCCACACGCTGCGCCAGATCTCGCTGGAATTCACCGATCCCGGCGAACGCCTGGCCGCCGCGCATCTGGCCGATCTGCTCGAGCCCTCGGGCTGGCTGGGTGCCGACGAGGCCGAGGCGGCGCGTCAGGCGCTGGAGATGTCGCGCGAGGCCTTCGAATCGATCCTCGCGCGGCTGCGGCGCATGGATCCGCCCGGCCTGTTCAGCCGCACGCTGGCCGAATGTCTCGGCGCGCAGCTTGCCGATCGCAACCGCCTCGACCCGGCGATGGCGGCGCTGCTCGACAATCTCGACCTTCTCGCGCGGCGCGACCTCGCCGGCCTGCAGCGCCGCTGCGGGGTCGACGGCGAGGACCTCGCCGACATGATCGTCGAGCTGCGTACGCTCGACCCCAAGCCTGGTCTCCGGTTCGATTCGGCGGACAGCGCCACGGTCATCCCCGACCTCTTCCTGCGTCCGGCGCGCCATCCCGAGCAGGGCGAGGTGTGGGAGATCGAGCTCAACAGCGACGTCCTGCCCAAGGTGCTGGTCGACCGCCGCTACGCCACGACGCTTTCGCGCGCGGCGCGCGACAAGGAGTCCAAGGAATTCGTCGCCGAGCGCCTGCAGTCGGCCAACTGGCTGGTCAAGGCGCTCGACCAGCGCGCGACGACGATCCTCAAGGTGGCCCGCGAGATCGTGCGCCAGCAGGTGGGCTTCTTCCGCAAGGGCGTCTCGGCGCTGCGTCCGCTGGTGCTGCGCGACATCGCCATCGCCGTGGAGATGCACGAGAGCACGGTCAGCCGCGTGACCTCGCACAAGTACATGGCCACGCCGCGCGGCACCTTCGAGCTGAAGTACTTCTTCACCGCGGCGATCCCCTCGCGCGGCGGCGCCGAGTCGGTCTCGGCCGAATCGGTGCGCTCGCGCATCCGCGGCCTGATCGCCGCCGAACCGCCGAGCGACACCCTGTCCGACGACCGCATCGTCGAGGTCCTGCGCGGCGAGGGCGTCGACATCGCCCGGCGCACGGTCGCGAAGTACCGCGAGGCCATGCGGATTCCCTCATCGGTCCAACGCCGACGGGAAAAATCGATCCAGATCCCGACGGGAGCGAATATTCACATGAACGGCAGGTGAAACGATGATGTTGCCCGGGCGAACTGGGGAAAATGGCTCCTCGGCAGGCGCCCGGCGTTTCTTGACTTGATAGGGCCTCGTCCCTATGGTCCGCCGCCTTTCGGCCGGGGACGTCCCCTC
>JBFXAZ010000065.1:0-30523 GCA_050183765.1 Reyranellaceae bacterium
GCGCACCCTGGAAGACGCGCTCGAGGAGTACCGCCCGCCGTCGTCCTGAGCGCAGCGAAGGACCTGGCGGTATAGCGACCTGTCGCGAGTGTTCGTCCGACCGCGAGGTCCTTCGCTGCGCTCAGGACGACGGAAGGGAATGGGATGTCTATTGCGGAGAATCTCGCGCAGCCGTCGCTGGTGCTCGACCGCCTGCTGCCGCTGTGCGTCGAGGCCGAGGCGACGGCCGAGTCCTTCGACATCGCCGCCAAGAACGCGGTGCGCAAGCTGATCGCGCCGTCGGGCCGGGTCGACGCGAAGTTGCTGGAGCGCGAGCAGTTCGCCGCGCATGGCTACGCCTGGATCGCCACCTACGTCGCCGGCCTGCGCCAGATGCGGCGCTGGGGCGAGGCGCTGAAGACGGACGGTGCCTTCGGCGAGCTCGAGCAGCTGATCCTGCAATCGGCCTTCGGCGAGTACCTCAATCAGCTCTCGGGCGGCATCGCCATCAGCCAGGTCGAGGTGGTGCGGCCGGGCGATCTCGGCATCGACGAAGCGGCCCTGCGTCCGCTCGACTCCGGTGCGGCGCGCACCTTGCGTGCCTCGGGCAACACCTCGGCCGTGCGCGCGCGCATCGCCGAGCTGCTGGCCGACGCGCTGGACACCGGCGATTTCGGCGCGCTGGGCCTCGACGACGAGGCGCTGTCGATGGTGCGCGATCAGTTCCGCCGCTTCGTCAACGACGAGGTGCTGCCCTTCGCCCACGACTGGCACATGAAGGACGAGCTGATCCCGCTGCCGGTGGTGCAGAAGATGGGCGAGCTCGGCGTCTTCGGCCTCACCATCCCCGAGGAGTGGGGCGGACTGGGCATGGGCAAGCTGGCGATGTGCGTCGTCACCGAGGAGCTGTCGCGCGGCTATATCGGCGTCGGCTCGCTCGGCACGCGCTCGGAGATCGCCGGCGAATTGATCCGCGCCGGCGGCACCGAGGCGCAGAAGCAGAAATATCTCGCGGCGATCGCATCGGGCGAGATCCTGCCCACGGCGGTTTTCACCGAACCCAACACCGGCTCCGACCTTGCCTCCTTGCGCACCCGCGCGGTGCGCGAAGGCGACACCTACAAGGTCTACGGCAACAAGACCTGGATCACCCATGCCGCGCGCGCCGACATCATGACCATGCTGGTGCGCACCAATCCCGACAAGCCGGGCTATCAGGGCCTCTCGATGCTGCTGGCCGAGAAGCCGCGCGGCAGCGAGACCGATCCGTTCCCGGCCAAGGGCATGACCGGCGGCGAGATCCGGGTGCTGGGCTATCGCGGCATGAAGGAATACGAGCTGGGCTTCGACGGCTTCGAGGTGCCGGCCGCGAACCTGCTCGGCGAGGCCGAGGGCAACGGCTTCAAGCAGCTGATGGCGACCTTCGAGGGCGCGCGCATCCAGACCGCGGCGCGCGCCGTGGGCGTGGCGCAATGCGCCATGGAGCTGGGCCTGCGCTACGCCAAGGACCGCGTGCAGTTCGCCAAGCCGATCGTCAATTTCCCGCGCGTCGCGGGCAAGATCGCCTGGATGGCGGTCGAGACCATGATCGCGCGCCAGCTCACCTACTTCGCGGCGCGCGAGAAGGACGGCGACCGGCGCTGCGACATCGAGGCCGGCATGGCCAAGCTGCTGGCCGCGCGCGTCGCCTGGAGCAACGCCGACAACGCGCTGCAGATCCACGGCGGCAACGGCTACGCCATGGAGTACCCGATCAGCCGCGTGCTGTGCGACGCGCGCATCCTCAACATCTTCGAGGGCGCCGCGGAGATCCAGGCGCAGGTGGTGTGTCGCGGACTGATCGAAGGCAGGAACTGAATCCCTGTGTCATCCCGAGCGCAGCGAGGGATCCCGGTGGGTTCTGGATCCCTCGCTTCGCTCGGGATGATAGTGGTCAGCGCGGCAGATCGTATTTCTGCACGCCGCCGACCGGCGCGAGCTGGAAGGCGATGGTGACCTCGCCCGTCGCTGAATGCGCGACGATGCGTCCCGATGAGCGATCCTCGGCATCGATGCGGGCCAGCTTCAAGGCACCGTGACGCGCCACCAGCGCCGCCGCGGCGCGCTGGCGTGCGGCCAGCGGCTCGTCGGGCGCGACGTTGTCGGCGAACACGGATGCGGCGCGCGCGTCGTCCCAATTGGCGAGCAGCTCGAAGAGCGCGCGGCCGGCTTCGAGAAGGGACGTCGGCGACGGCGTGCGGGGACGCCGCACGACGCCGGCCGCCGCCAGCGCCGCCAGGGCGCGACGCGTGGCGAAGCGCATCGGCGCGTAGGTCGCGTTGCCCAGCGCGATCAGGCCGGTTCGGGTGTTCTTCACCCAGCGCATGTTGGAGCCGTAGCCCGGCAGGCCGCCGGAATGTTCGACCACCTCGCCGAGGTCGCGGTCGTGGCCGATCTGCAGGCCCAGGCCGTAGCCGCCGCTGAAGGGCCAGATGGTGCCGTCGGCCGAGCGGGCCTCGAACGGCTCGATCGCCGTCTCGATGCGCTGCATCTCGCGACGCGAGGCGCGGCTGAGCGGTGCGCTGTCGGCACCGTCGCGCGGCGGCCAGGCGTCGGCGAGGAAATCGACCCACTTCGCCAGATCGGCGACGGTCGACCACAGCCCGCCCATCGGCGCCAGCCCGCCGTCGAGCGGCGTCGGCTCCGGTGAGCCGTTGTCGGCGCGCAGGCCGACGATGATGTCGGAACCCGCTGGTGTGTCCTTCGATTCCCAGACCGTGCGGGTCATGCCCAGCGGCTTCAGCAGGCGCTCGGTGATGAAGGCCTGCGGCCGTTGGCCCGAGACATGGTGCATCACCCGGCCGATCAGCGCGTAGCCGAGGTTCGAATACTCGAAGGCGGTGCCGGGAACGCAGGCGAAGAGCGGGCCGGCGCGCACGATCTCGTCGAGCTCGGAGTCGGTGATGTCGAGATGCCGGTCGCCCCAGGGATCGTCGGTTGCCAGGCCGCTCTGCATCGACAGCAGATGCCGAGTCGTGATCGTTGGCGAATCTCCGGTCGGCCCCTTGAGGCCGGCGAATTCGGGTGCGTAGCGGGCGACCGGCGCATCGAGATCGAGCTGGCCCTCGTCGCGCAGGATCAGGGCCGCCGCCGCGGTGAAGCTCTTGGTCATCGAGGCGATGCGGAAGATCGAGTCCGGGCCGGCATCGAAGCCGCTGAAGGCGGCGAGCTCGCCATCGATCACCACGCCAGCGGCCATCGCCGGCACACGGTCGAGCGCGCGGTGCTGCGCGAACGCGGCGTGCGCGGTGCGCTGAATTCGAGCCTTGCTGTCTTCGTTCAAGCTTCGCTCCTGTGGGCGATTCCCGGATGAAACTCCGTTGGCGGCCGGTCCGCCGGACGGGGCAGAATGCCGGATCGTCGACTGCGTGCTAAACTGGATTTATGGCCGACGACGAACTGATCCTCACGCCCATCGTAAACGCCGCCTCGACCCTGCGGCGAGCGATCGTTGCGCGTCCGCGCGATGAGTTCGTGCGGGATGCCATCGTGCAGCGCTTCGAATACACCTACGAACTGGCGTGGAAGTTTGTGCGGCGCAGGTTGATCGCCCAGGGCGTCGAGACGAACGCTCTCACTCGTCGGGATCTGTTCCGCGAGGCGGCGAAGGCGCGCTTGATCGATGACCCGCTGGCATGGTTCGACTTCACGCGAGCGCGAAACCTCGTGAGCCATACCTACAACGAGGCCACCGCTTTGGAGGTTGTCGCGGTGGCCGAGATCTTTCTGCCTGCCGTCGAGACGCTGATTGCCGAGCTGGAGAGGCGCAATGAACATTCAGCTTGAAGCGGACCATCTCGAGGAAGTGCGTCGGTTGCTCGGCACTCATCTGCCCGGGGCCCGCGCCTGGTGCTTTGGATCGCGCGCGACCGGCAAGGCCCGCCGTTTCAGCGATCTGGACATCGCCGTGGAGATGGAAGGCGGCGTCCCGTGGCGGCGACTGAGCGAGCTGAAAGAGGCGTTCTCCGAAAGTGATCTGCCGATCACGGTCGATGTCGTCGACTGGGATGCGCTCGACCCCGAGTTCCGGGCGGCGATCGAAAAGCGACGCGTCCCGTTGTGAGCGAAGCATCGCCCGATCTTGCCGCCGCCGAGGAGAAGCTGCATCGCGTCTTCGGGTTCGCCGATTTCCGGCCCGGCCAGCGCGAGATCCTGGAGGCCATCGTCGCCGGTCAGGACGTTCTGGCGGTCATGCCCACCGGCGCCGGCAAGTCGCTGTGCTACCAGCTGCCGGCGCTGGTGCGCGATGGCGTCACGGTGGTGGTTTCGCCGCTGATCGCGCTGATGCGCGACCAGGTCGAGGCGTTGCGCGCGCTGGGCATCGGGGCTGCGTCGCTGAACTCGGCCAACGGCACGGCGGGCAACGCGCGCACCTTCGAGATGCTGCGCGAGCAGCGTCTGTCGCTGCTCTATTGCGCGCCCGAGCGCCTGGCGCTGGCCGACACGCGCAATGCGCTGGCGGCCGCCGGCGTGGGATTGCTGGCGGTCGACGAGGCGCATTGCGTGTCCAAGTGGGGCCACGATTTTCGCGCCGACTACCTCAACCTCGGCGAGGCGCGCGCCGCGCTGGGCGAGCCGCAGACCGTCGCCTTCACCGCCACCGCCGATGCCGCGACGCGCCAGGAGATCGCCGAGCGCCTGTTCAGGCGCGCGCCGACCGTCTTCGTCCACGGCTTCGACCGACCGAACCTGCGCCTGGCGATGGCGGCCAAGGAGAATGCGCGCCGTCAGTTGCTCTCCTTCCTCAAGGACCATCGCGGCCAGAGCGGCATCGTCTACCGCGCCTCGCGCAAGAAGACCGAGGACACCGCGGCGATGCTGAACGAGGAGGGCTTCCGCGCCGTGCCCTACCACGCCGGCATGGAGGCGGCCGATCGCACGCGCAATCAGGACCTGTTCCAGCGCGAGGACGGCGTGATCGTCGTCGCCACGATCGCCTTCGGCATGGGCATCGACAAGCCCGACGTGCGTTTCGTCTGCCACGGCGACCTGCCCAAGGACATCGAGAGCTACTACCAGGAGATCGGCCGCGCCGGCCGCGACGGGCTGCCGGCCGATACGCTGACCCTCTACGGCCTCGACGACATCCGCGTGCGGCGCCTGCAGATCGACGAAAGCGAGGCGGCCGAGGAGCAGAAGCGTGCGCAGCGCCAGCGGCTCAATGCGCTCGTGTCCCTGTGCGAGGCGCCGCGCTGCCGGCGCCAGACCCTGCTGGCCTATTTCGGCGAAAGCGTCGGGCCCTGCGGCAACTGCGATCTCTGCCTCGAAGGCATTGCGGTGATCGACGGCACGACCGAGGCGCAGAAGGCGCTGTCGGCGATGGTGCGCACGGGCGAGCGCTTCGGCACCGAGCATCTCGTCTCGCTGCTGGTCGGCGAGGGCACCGAGGCGATCCAGCGCTTCCGTCACGACCGGCTGCCGACCTTCGGCGTCGGCAAGGATCGCGACAAGCGCGAATGGCGCGCGGTGCTGCGCCAGCTCAACGCGCTCGGGCTGGCGAGCATGGACATCTCCGAATACGGCCGCTGGGTCGTGGGCGAACGCGGCTGGGCGGTGCTGCGCGGCAAGGAGCGGGTCGAGATGCGCGACGTGCGTGCCGCGGCCCGTCCGTCGAAGAAGGACGCGGCGGCGCGCAAGGCGCGCGCGGCGGTCGGCGAGCAGGCGATGGCGGATGTCGACGAGACGCTGCTGGATGCGCTCAAGGCGCTGCGCACGCGCATCGCGCGCGCCATGGGCATGGCGGCCTACATGGTGTTCCCCGACCGCACCCTGCTGGATTTCGCGCGCCTCAAGCCGTCGACGCCCGAGGCGATGCTGGCCTGCCACGGCGTCGGCGAGGCCAAGCTGGCGCGCCACGGAAACACCTTCCTCGAGGCGATCCGCGCGCATCAGGCGGTCGGCGACGCATGAGTCGAGTCAAATTCCCCGTGCTCGAGACCGAGCGCTTGCGTCTGCGCCGGTTCGCAGCCCGAGACGTCGATGGCGTGCACGCCGCATTCGGCAGCGCCAGGGCGATGCGCTTCTGGAGCTCGCCGCCGTTCAAGACGCGGGCCGAGTCCGAGCGTCTGGTGCGGATCATGGCCAAGGCCAGCCAGCCGCAATGGTGGCAGCCCTGGGCGATCGCGCGGCGGCGCGACGATCGCTGCATCGGCATGATCAACTATCACCATCGCGAGGCCGCCAACCGGCGGCTGGAGCTGGGCTGGATCCTGGCGCCGCGCCATCAAGGCAGGGGCTACGCGCGCGAGGCGACGGCGGCCGTCATCCGCTATTGCTTCGATCGATTGGGCACGCACCGCATCGAGGCGATGATCGTGCCGGAGAACACGGCCTCCATTCGGCTCGCGGACGCGCTGGGTTTTCGCCTCGAGGGCGGTCCCATCCGTGATCGCTGGCGTGCCGGCGATGTCTACCGCAGCGTGCTGATGTACGGTCTGTTGGCCGGCGAGGAGACGTGAGTTCGTGCTGGTGATCTTCGACTGCGACGGCGTGCTGGTCGATACCGAGCCGCTGTCCAACCGCTGCTTCTCCGAGGCGCTCAACCGCGAAGGCCTGGACTGGGACGTCGCCGAGACGATGCGCCGGCTGATGGGCCGCTCGATGAAGAGCTGCATCGAGATCGTCGAGGCCGAGCTGGGCCGCAAGGTGCCGGGCGATTTCGTCGAGCGCCTGCAGGAGCGCACCTTCGCGCGCTTCCGTGACGAGGGCGTGCGCGCCGTGCCCGGCGTTGCCGCCGCGCTGGATGCCGTGGAGGGCGCGGGGCATCGCACCTGCGTCGCCTCGTCGGGCGAGCACGGCAAGATGCGCATCACCCTGGGCGGTGCCGGGCTGTGGGACCGCTTCGACGGCCGCATCTTCAGCTCGACCCAGGTGGCGCGCGGCAAGCCGGCGCCGGACCTGTTCCTGTTCGCCGCTGAACGCATGGGCGCGCCGCCGACCGACTGCGTGGTGATCGAGGACTCCTCGGCCGGCGCGCAGGCGGCGCGCGCCGCGGGCATGCGCGCCTATGGCTATGTCGGCGCGCCGCACACCGACCGGGCGGGGCTGGCCGATGCCGGGGCGAGGGTGTTCGAGGACATGCACGCATTGCCGGCGCTGCTGGGCGTGGCCGCATGAGCCCGGCGCTGCTGATCTTCGATTGCGACGGCACGCTGATCGACAGCGAACGCCTCTACAACCGCGCCTGGGCGAGCCGGCTGGCGCTGCTCGGCCTCGACTGGGCGCCGATGGATGTCGCGCGCCGGCTGATGGGCCGGCCGATCCCCGATTGCCTCGACCTGGTGGGACAGGCGCTGGGCCGCGCCGTGCCCGACGACTTCCTGCCGGGGGTCTTCGCCGAGACCGATCGACTCTTCGCCAGCGAAGGGCTCAAAAAGACGGACGGCATCGACGAAGCGCTGGTCGCGCTGCCGCAGCCCAAATGCGTCGCCTCGTCGGGCCTGTTCGAGGATGTGCGCGACAACCTCGCGAGCACCGGCCTGCTGCCGCATTTCGGCGTCGAGCGTTTATTCGTCGCCGCCATGGTCAAGCACGGCAAGCCGGCGCCTGACCTGTTCCTGCTCGCCGCCGAACGCATGGGTGCGAAGCCGCAGGACTGCGTCGTGATCGAGGACTCCGTCCCCGGCATCCTGGGCGCGCGCGCCGCCGGCATGCGCGTGCTGGCCTATTGCGCGCAGCACAACGACGCCGGCGCGCTGGTGGCGGCCGGCGGCGAGCCGTTCCGTCACATGCGCGAGCTGCCGCGCCTGATCGGCTAGGGTCAAAACCCGATTGACGTGTGGTTGTCGGCTTCTGCTTTCGGGCCGATCCCAGACATTGGCCACGCGGGACACTTTGTCAGAGTTTGACCCGCAACGGACATGGCGGCTCCATGAATGTCACCACCGTCTTTTTACTTCCTCGCCGCGAAGTAGGCCTCCATTGGTGCTCGAACGGCTTCGGCCGACGGCCCATTGTCGAACTTGACCGTGTTGGGATGAGGCGTGTGCCAACTGTGTGCCCGCGATAGCCAAATCTCCGAGCTCGGCTTGAATAGCGACGGGTCATCGAGACTGCTTGCCTGCAGCACCTGGTAGAGCGAATTCTCCGGCCATCGGGCCAAAACAGGAGAGCCGCATTCGCCGCAAAAACCTCGCTCGATTCTACGGCCGCTAGCGCCCTTCACCTCGTGATATTTCGGCTCCGCTTCCGTTAACCTGAGGCGGTCTCCGGGCACGAATATGACCGCAGCATAGGCGCTGCCGCTGGCCTGTTGGCAATCTCTGCAGTGGCAGATGAGTTGAACGATCGGCTGCGCGCTGCATTCATAGCGGACTTTCCCGCAACTACAGCCGCCAGTTAGTGTCTCCGTCATTGATGCCTCCCCACCGCCGTGCCACCGAGAAGGGTGTTAAACTCACGCCGCTTCATAGAAGGCACCGCCGCCGATGTTCCTGCGGGCGAGCGAGTGTGCCGCTCTCGTCTCGCCCCATCAGGCGGGAGTCGCCGACAACGTCTGCGGCTGCAATCGCCGCCAGTCTTCGGCGCTCGCGACACAATGGAAATCCGCCGCTTCCCCGACCCGGATCGTAGAAGGGCCGGGCCGGCGGGGCAATGATGCGGCCGACATGGCGGACCGATGTGGCCATCGGCACGTATCTGACGGACCGCTCGGCGTGGCAAATATCTGGAGTCGGCGCGAAAGCGGAAGTGGACGACCACGCTTTATCGGGTTCCGACTCCTAGGCGGCTTTGGTCTCGCGGGTGCGGCGGCCCACGAGGTAGGTGGCGCCCTCGGGGCCGTAGGTCTCGGTGTGCTCGCGCCCGGCATCGAGCTGGAACGTGTCGCCGACCTTGCAGGTCACGCTGCCGCCCTCCCAGGCCACGGTCATCTCGCCGGCGAGGACGATGGCGTAGGCGTCGAACGGATGCGTGTGGACCGGCGTCGGCCCGGGCTTGGCGCTGCGCGTCAGGATCTCCTGATATCCCTCGCGGCGCAGTTCGGCTTCGAAGGCGCTGGTATCCATGGCTGGCTCCGGCAAAGAGGGCTGGCGCGCCTATCCTATGCCGGCTAAATCCACGGCGCCATGAGGAGCCAGCCTTGAGCGCCAACGACAATTCCCATCGCGGCCTGCTGCCGCCCGGGCTGGGCGACATGCTGCCGCCGGAGGCCGAGCTCGAGGCGCATGTCATGGGCCGGCTGATGGAGCGCTTCGCCGGCCAGGGCTACCAGCGCGTCAAGCCGCCTCTGGTCGAGTTCGAGGACTCGCTCTTCGGCGGCGCCGGTGTGGCGATGGCCGCGCACAGCTTCCGGCTGATGGATCCGGTGTCGCAGCGCATGATGGGCGTGCGTGCCGACATGACCCTGCAGGTCGCGCGTATCGCCACCACCCGCCTGAAGGACGCGCCGCGGCCGCTGCGCCTGTCTTATGCCGGCAACGTGCTGCGCATGAAGGGCTCGCAGTTGCGCCCGCAGCGCCAGTTCGCGCAGGTCGGTGCCGAGCTGATCGGCTCGGACGCCGCGACGGCCGATGCCGAGGCCGTGCTGCTGGCAGCCGACGCGCTGCTCGAAGTGGGCGTGCCGGCGCTGTCGGTCGATCTCAACCTGCCGACCCTGGTGACGGCGCTGTGCGCCGCGCTGCAACTGCCTGAAGCCATGGTGCGCCGCCTGCGCCGCGCGCTGGAGCGCAAGGAGGAATCGGCGATGGCGCGCATCGTCGCCGACGAGCGGGCCAAGGGCGTTGCGGCCGCCGGCGATGCGGTGCGCGATGTGTTCGTGGGCCTGCTGCGCGCCGTCGGTCCGGCCGAGGAAGGTGTCGCGAAGCTGAAGACGCTGGCCCTGCCGCCGGCCGCGCGCGCCGAGGCCGATCGCCTGGCCGACGTCGTCGCGCTGCTGCGTGAAGCGGCGCCGACGCTGCATCTCACCATCGATCCCGTCGAGTATCGCGGCCTTGAGTACCAGGACGGCGTGAGCTTCACACTCTACGCACGCGGCGCGCTGGGCGAGGTCGGGCGCGGTGAGCTGGGGCGCGGCGGCCGCTATCGCGCGGGCTTCAGCGAGGATGAGGGTACCGTCAGCGAGCCCGCGACCGGCTTCACGCTCTACATGGACACCGTGCTGGGCGCCGCGACGGTCGAGCCGCCCAGCAAGCGTCTCTACGTGCCGGCCGACGTGGCCTGGGCGGAGCTGGCTCGCTGGCGCGGCAAGGGCTTCCATACCGTGCACGGGCTGAGCCCCGTCGCGGATGTGCGCGCAGAGGCCGTGCGCCTGGCGTGTGCCTACGCCTTGATCAACGGCGAGCCCGTCGTCCTCTAGGACAAGCGAACAGCCCCGGGGGGTGAGGGATGGTGAACCTTCGTCGGGTTATCGCCGTCACGCGCGCGGACGGTCTATATGGGACAATCCCTCACCATCCCTCACCCCTGCCCGGGATCAGCCGATTTCCGGTCTGCGGCGTTATCCCCCTCCCCATGCCGGGCGACGCGTGCTAGGTACGGCCACGCCCCTTCAGGTCCATGGCCCGGAGGGGCGTTTTTCGTGTGCGGGGATCGACATGGCGAACGTGGCGGTCGTCGGCGCCCAGTGGGGCGACGAGGGCAAGGGCAAGATCGTGGACTGGCTCAGCGAGCGCGCCGAGGTGGTGGTGCGCTTCCAGGGCGGCCATAACGCCGGCCATACCCTCGTCATCGGCAACCAGACCTACAAGCTCGCGCTGCTGCCATCGGGCGTGGTGCGCCCGGGCAAGCTGTCGGTGATCGGCAACGGCGTGGTCGTCGATCCCTGGCACTTTCTCGAAGAGGTCAAGCGCGTGAACGGGCAGGGCGTCTCGGTCACGCCTGCGACCCTGAAGATCGCCAACCACGCCGTGCTGATCCTGCCGCTGCATCGCGACCTCGACGGCTGGCGCGAGGACGTACCGGGCACGATCAAGATCGGCACGACGCGGCGCGGCATTGCGCCGGCCTACGAGGACAAGGTCGGCCGCCGCGCCATCCGCGTCGGCGATCTTGGCGAGGACGACATCCTGGAGCGCAAGGTCAACACGCTGCTCACACACCACAACGCACTGCGCGCCGGGCTGGGCAAGCCGCTGGTCGATCCGGTCGAGTTGCTCGCGCAGCTGCGCGCGCTGGCGCCGCAGATCCTGCCCTATGCCGAGGATGTCTGGGAGCGGCTCGACATGTTGCGCGGCGAAGGCAAGCGCATCCTGTTCGAGGGCGCGCAGGCCACCATGCTCGATGTCGACCACGGCACCTATCCGTTCGTCACCTCGTCGAACACCGTGGCGGCACAGGCGATGATCGGCAGCGGCCTGGGCAACGGCGCGGTCGGCTATGTGCTGGGCATCGCCAAGGCCTATACCACGCGCGTCGGCGAGGGGCCGTTTCCGACCGAGCTGTTCGACGCCATCGGCGATGGCTTGCAAAAGCGCGGCATGGAGGTCGGCGTCAACACCGGGCGGACGCGGCGCTGCGGCTGGTTCGACGCCGTGATGGTGCGTCAGGCGGTGAAGATCAACGGCATCGACGGCATCGCGCTCACCAAGCTCGACGTGCTCGACGGCATGGACGAGCTGAAGGTCTGCGTCGGCTACGAGCTCGACGGCAAGCGCATCGAGCGCTTTCCCTTCACCATGGGCGCGCAGGCGCGCATCAAGCCGGTCTACGAGACCTTCGAGGGCTGGACCGAGAGCACCAGGGGCGCGCGCTCCTGGGTGCAGCTGCCGGCCAACGCGGTGAAGTACGTGCGCCGCGTCGAGGAGCTGATCGGCTGCCCGGTGGCGCTGCTGTCGACGTCGCCCGAGCGCGAGGACACGATCCTGATGACCGATCCGTTCAAGGACTGAACGGCACCATTCCAAGGAGGGGAGAGGAACGAATGCCCAACATCCTCAAGCGCCGGCTCGCGGCCGGCAAGGCCTGCGTCAACGGCTGGCTGGCGATTCCCGACGGCTTCTCGGCCGAGACCATGGCGCAGTGCGGCTGGGACAGCGTCACCGTCGACATGCAGCACGGCGTGCAGGACTACATGTCGATGGTGCGGTGTTTCCAGGCGATGGACCGGCACCCGATCACGCCGCTGGTGCGCGTGCCATGGAACGAGCCGGGCATCTGCGGCAAGGTCCTCGACGGCGGCGCCTGGGGCGTGATCTGCCCGATGGTCAACAACGCCGCGGAGGCCAAGGCGCTGGTCTCGTACTGCCTGTATCCGCCCAGGGGCAAGCGCAGCAACGGCCCGATCCGCGCCGGTGCCTACGGCGAGGCGACGCCCTACCAGGCGACCGCCAACGACGAGGTGCTGGTGATCCCGATGATCGAGACGCAGGAGGCGATCGACAACATCGACGCCATCCTCGACGTGCCGGGCATCAGCGGCATCTATATCGGCCCCAGCGATCTCGGGCTCTCGCTCGGCCTCGCGCCGCGTCTCGACCGCGAGGAGCCGCAGATCCTCGGCATCTACGAGAAGCTGCTGGCGGCCACGTCCAAGCGCGGCCAGTTCGCCGGCCTGCACAACGGCAGCCCGGCCTACGCCGCGCGCATGATCGGCATGGGCTTCCGCCTCGTCACCATCGCCAACGATGCCGGCCTGCTGTCGCAGGCGGCCAAGGCGGCGGTGAAGGCCACGCGCGAGGCCGCCGGCGCCGTCGCCGCGGCCTAGTGCAATACCGGATCGGCGCGGCGGCTTGTTCGGTCGCCGCGCCGTGCTAGGCTCGCCGGATGAGCACGGTCGCCGCTCCCGATGTCATTGACACGCTCGACGTCACGCCCGCGATCAAACGCGCCTTGGGCGGTTTCGTCTCGGCGCAGCGAGCGGCCTTCGGGCAGGCCCTCCACTCGATCACCCTGTTCGGTTCGGCGGCCGAAGGCCGCATGCGGCAGCACTCCGACGTCAACCTGATGACGGTGCTGACCAGTGTCGATCGCACCATTTTTGGCCGGCTGAGCCACGACTATCGCGCCGCCCATGCCGCCGGGCGAATCTCCTGCATGTTCATCCGGCTCGACGAGATTCCGGCCGCCTACCGGTCCTTCGCGGTGAAGTTCGAGGATATCGCCAATCGACGGCGGATCCTTTTTGGCAACGATCCGTTCGCCGGAATCGAGATGTCGGCGGACGATATGCGCCGCCGGGTGCGCGAGGACCTGTTGAACCTCACGCTGCGTCTGCGCGAGCGCACGATCTTCCATAGCGCCGCTCCCGAGCAGTTCGAGGCGTTGATCTTCGAGGTCTCCGCAGCGGTGCGCGTGGCGGCGGCTGCCATCCTGTGGCTGGAGGGCGCGCCCGGCCTGGCACCGCGCGAGGCCCTGGAGCAACTGCTGCAGTCCGGCGAAAAGCATTGGCTGCGTACCGCCCGCACGATCTCCGAGGTGCGCCAGAACCTCCCCGTGTCGCGGCAGTCCATGCTTTCAGCGGTGGATGACCTGCACGATATCGTCGCCTGGATGCGCAAACGAATCGGCGATTGACGTGGGACCGACGGCCCATGATCAAGCTGCTCGTCGACTACTACTTCCTGATCCTGGTGCTGCTTGCCGTGGCCGGCTTTTTCGTCGCGCAACGGTTGATGGGGGTTGGCGCGGCGCCCGCGCCCAATGCTCCGCCCTTCGACTACCGGGACCCCTATCTGATCGCGGCATTGCGTGGTGGGCCACGGGCGGTGATCGAGCTGGCCATCGTCGCCCTGCTGGATCGAGGCCTGCTGCAGCCCGACGACGCAAGGTTCGACGACAAGGCTCATATCAAAGCCAGCCGTGAGGACGCTGTCGAGTTCGCCGGCAACGACGTCGAGCGGGCGCTGCTGGCCTGCGCCGCGTCGAAGACCGCGATTCGCCATGTACTGAGCGCGGTCGAGGTAAAG
Source organism: Reyranellaceae bacterium (assembly GCA_050183765.1). GTDB lineage: Bacteria > Pseudomonadota > Alphaproteobacteria > Reyranellales > Reyranellaceae > JAFAZJ01. The sequence goes on from JBFXAZ010000065.1 coordinate 13,860, forward strand.
GCCGCCGCTGAGGCGTACGCAAAGCGGTTGATCGCTCTGGGCCTGAAACTCGACGAGGCCGCAGCTTCCCGTCGGCGCGCTATCCTTGTGCTGTGCTTGCTGCCGGTCGCCGTCGTCGTGATCCTGCGCGTGGTGTTGCCAAAGCACGTTTCGATTTTTCACGTCGTGCTGGGCCTGTCCGTCCTACTGATGACCGGAGCCATCGCGCGTGCCAAACGCGACGAGCGCGGCAAGGCGATACTCAAGGAGCTGACGGACCTGTTTGCCGGACTGGCTGTCCGCGCGGCCGAGTTGCGGCGCGGGCGGATGAGCAGCGATGCCGTGTTCTGCGGCGCGGCCTTTGGCCTCGCCAGCCTCCCGGCACTCGAATACCCAGCCGCAGCCCATTTCTCAGAGGAGGAGCGTAAGCGCCGATCCAACAGCAACAGCGACTCCGCCGGAGGCAGCTCGTGCGGCTTCCAGAGCTGTGGAAGCGGCGACAGTGGCGGCGGTGGCGATGGCGGTGGTGGCTGTGGCGGCGGTTGCGGTGGTGGCGGCGAGTGACTGACCGTATTGGCATCGGCTGGCGTCCGGCGCTTGCCGGCTCGGTGTTCGCTCATCTGGACGAGATCGACGTCGTCGAGTTGATCGCTGACAACTACTTTTCCGCCGGACGCGCCGGTATCGCCATGCTGCGGCGTCTTGCCGACGCGGTGCCTGTCATGCTGCACGGCGTCGGGTTGGGTCTCGCCTCCGCAGAGGCGCCCGATCGTCTTCGTCTCGACGCGATGGCGCGGCTGGTCGACCTGGTGCGGCCGCAATGCTGGTCGGAGCACCTCGCGTTCGTGCGCGCCGCCGGCGTCGAGCTGCATCATCTGGCGGCACCGCCGCGCAATGCCGCCACGGTCGATCACGCCGCGCGCAACATCGCCCACGCCCGACGCGTCGTGGGCGCGGCGCCGGCGATGGAGAACGTCGCCACGCTGGTGGCGCCGCCATGTTCGACCATGGAGGAAGCCGATTGGCTGCGCGCCGTGTTCGCGGCGTCGGATGCGCCGATGCTGCTCGACCTGCACAATCTCTACGCCAACGCGACGAACGCGGGTGCGGACCCGGCGGATTGGCTCGATCGCCTACCGCTCGAGCGGGTGGCGGTCGTGCACATCGCCGGCGGCAGGTGGACCAGGGAGCCGCGCCGCTGGCTGGACGATCACCTGCACGCCACGCCGCAGGCCGTGTTCAACCTTCTGGCGCGGCTCGCGGCGCGCGCCCGCCAGCCTCTGACCGTGGTGCTGGAGCGCGACGGCGCCTATCCGCCATTCGAGGAACTGCTCGCCGAGCTGAGGCTCGCGCGCGCGGCGTTGGCGACGGGACGGCGGGAGGCCGACGATGGACGACGCGCGGCTTGAGGCGTTCCTGGCGCGCCTCTATACCGACGCCGGCTTTCTCGATCGATTCGTCGCGCAGCCGATTGATGTCGCACGCGCCGCGGGTTTGTCCGAAGCGCAGGCTCGCTCAGTGGCGGCGATGAACATGGATGACCTGCGGCAGGCCGCCAGCGGTTTTCGCGCCAAGGGGGCTCGGGCGATGGCGGCATCGCACGGCACGACCATGCGCGGCCACTGGCGCCGATGGTGGCGCTGGCGGGTGCGGCTGCCTCTGCTGCTGTCGGCCTGGCGCATGGGACTGCGATAGGCAGTCAAAGGTCCCTTGGCGTCAGGACAATCTCGCCCGCGAGCGTCGCGCCGGGCTGGAGGCGCGTGCGGCCGACGGCACCGTTGGCATGGCTCACGGGCTCGACGCAGAAATGCGGCCGGCGCGCCGGCGTGAAGATCACCAGGTGGCGGAAGGTCTGAGTCGCCGAAAGATCGACGGCGAGGCGGCGCGATGGCCAGCGGATGGTCGCGTGTCCGTCCCAGCCATCGAAGCAATTGTCGAGCACGACATCGTCGATGCGACGCGGTTGGGCGAAGTTCCAGGAGGCCGGCACCGGCACGCGCTCGGTTGGAATGACTTCGGCGTCGGTCAGCCACACGTCGGTCGTGAGGCAGCTCAGGTCGCTGTCGGCGTCGCGCACGAAGAACGGATGAAGGCCCAGGCCGGCCGGCACCGCGCGGTGCTCCAAATTCTCGATGCTCATGGTGACGGCGAGGTGGTCGCCATCGAGGCGAAACGACTGGCGCGCGCGGTAGCGGAAGGGCCAGCCGAGCAGGCCGTCGTGCTCGTAGACCAGTTCGGCCGAGCGCATGTCGTCGCGTTCGACCTGCCAGGCGCGCGCCCAGCCGTCGCCATGCATGGGATGGCGCAGTCCCGGCCAGTTGGCCGCGAGCTTGATGACCTCGCCATCGAAGGCCAGGCGGCCCTCGGCGATCCGGTTGGAGTAGGGAACCAGCGGGTAGCAGCTGGTGTCGTTGCCCTTGCCGGAAACCAGCGCCTCGGGAGGCGTCGGGCGCAGCACGTCGCCTTTGCCGTCGACGGCGAAGCGCGCGATCGCGCCGCCGCAGGCGGGGACGAGGTCGAGGGCCAGGCGGCCGGCGCGCAGCGACAACAGGGACACGCTCTCTCCTTGAACAGGGCCGATGGGAGGCGGGATCGTCGCGACGAAGACGACCACATTCAAGCGTACCGTGCCCATCCTGCGCGGGCCGGATTTCCCGCTCTACATGCAGGTCTCTCGCGCGGCGGCCTGTCGCTGCATCTGAGCGAGCACCACGGCGACACCACGCCGGGCTCGGCGGTCCTCGTCGGGACGGACGGGTCGAGGCGCCGCACCGCGAGATCACGGCCAGGCCGTACCGCTACCTCAAGCCCGGGCTCGAGGATGCGTCATGGGGCGCACGCACGCTGACCCTGCTCGATCCTTTCGGCAACCGGCTGCTCTTCTCGGAACCAAAAGCAAACGGCCCCGCCTGAGCGGGGCCGTCGTCGTTGGATCGGATGCGGATCAGGCGGGCATCGGGCTGCGCGCCGGGGCACTGGCCGCGGCGGCCACCGCGCTCTTCATCGCCCGCTGCAGCTTCTCGAAGGCGCGCACCTCGATCTGGCGCACGCGCTCGCGGCTGATGCCGTACTTGTCCGAGAGTTCCTCGAGCGTCTTGGGCTCGTCGACCAGACGGCGCTCGGTGAGAATGTGACGCTCGCGCTCCGACAGCGTCTTCATCGCGCCCGACAGGAGCGCGCGGCGCTGCTCGAGCTCCTGCGACTCGGCGAAGCGGACCTCCTGGTTGTCGGTGTCGTCAACCAGCCAGTCCTGCCACTCCGACTCACCGTCGGCGCGCATCGGCGCGTTGAGCGACTGATCGGGCACCAGGCGGCGGTTCATGTTCACCACCTCGTCCTCGGCGACGCCGAGCTTGGTGGCGATCTGCTTGACCTGGTCGGGGCGAAGGTCGCCATCCTCGATCGCCTGCATCTGGCCCTTCAGGCGGCGCAGGTTGAAGAACAGCTTCTTCTGGGCCGCGGTCGTGCCCATCTTCACCAGCGACCAGCTGTGCAGGATGTATTCCTGGATCGAGGCGCGGATCCACCACATGGCGTAGGTCGCCAGGCGGAAGCCCTTGTCGGGGTCGAAGCGCTTGACCGCCTGCATCATGCCGAGGTTGCCCTCGGAGATCAGCTCGCCCAACGGCAGGCCATAGCCGCGGTAGCCCATGGCGATCTTGGCGACGAGGCGAAGGTGTGACGTGACCAGACGATGCGCCGCGTCGGAATCCTCATGCTCGCGCCAACGCTTGGCGAGCATGAACTCCTCGTCATGCTCCAGCATCGGGAACTTGCGGATTTCCTGGAGGTACCGGGTGAGGTTGCCTTCAGGCGACAGGGTGCCGGCGAGGGCTGGCAAAGTGGCGGCAGTAGCCATGATCTCCCTCCTTCTGACCGGCGGCCCGCAGGGCGGCACCGACGATCCGATAGAGTCCTAAACGCCCGGCTTGAGCCCAGTTCCTTGGCACTCCGCCGGATAGAGTGCCAATTATCCTCTGGGCTTTTGTCCAAGTCAAGAATACCCGACTATTCCGGTCGGGGATTGTGACGATACAAAGGCAGACCCGAACGCCCTTGGGGACAGTTGAATGCTAACCTAACGCTGTTAACTTAGCACACGAGAATTGCTAAGGCTCAAATGCGGAGAATTTGAAGCAGCCTAGCCATGTCGGCCGGCAGGGGGCTTTCAAATTTTTGTGCGCTGCCGTCTCGCGGATGCACAAAGCCCAGCCTGAAGGCGTGGAGCGCCTGACGTCCGAAGGCCGGAATGGCGGCGCCACGCGCGGCCCGTCCCCGGCCGTAGACGGGATCGCCGATCAACGGATGACCGCGATGGGCGAGGTGGACGCGCACCTGGTGGGTGCGCCCGGTCAGCAGCTCGGCCTCAACCAGGCTGGCGTGCGGCCGCGACGGGTCGCCGAAGCGCTCCAGGACCCGGTAGCGGGTGGTTGCCGGCTTGCCGCCGCTGCTCACCACGGCCATGCGTTTGCGGTCTGTCCGGTGGCGGCCGATGTTGCCTTCGATGATGCCGACCGGCGGCGTCGGCGCGCCGTGCACGACGGCACGGTAGGCGCGCTGGATGCTGTGGGCCTGGAACTGCTCGGAAAGCGCATGGTGGGCGCGGTCGTTCTTGGCCACGACCATCACCCCCGAGGTATCCTTGTCGAGGCGGTGGACGATGCCCGGCCGGCGCACGCCGCCGATGCCGCTCAGGCTGTCGCCGCAATGGGCGAGCAGCGCATTGACCAGGGTGCGGTCCGGGTTGCCCGGAGCAGGGTGCACTACCAGCCCGGCCGGCTTGTCGAGCACGATCAGGTCGGCGTCCTCGTGCAGGATGGTGAGGCCGATGGCCTGCGCTTCGGGGATGGCCGGCGCGCTGGGCGGCACGTCGATCTCGAGGATCTCGCCCGCCTTGACCTTGCGGGAGGCGTCCGCCAAGGTCGCGCGCCTTTCGCCGGCGAGCAGCGATACCCTGCCGTCCTCGATCAGCGCCTTGGCACGGCTGCGCGACAGGCCCGGCAGCCAGGAGGCGATCGCCCGGTCGAGGCGGTTGCCGGTATCGGCCCCGCCGGCGACATGGCGATGGATGCCGGGTTGAGGCCCGTCGGATCGGGACGCGTCGGTTTGAGTCACGGGGAGAGCATGGCGCAGCAGGCGGGCGCTCGGAATATCGGCTGGCTGAAGGTGCTCGTGATCTTCATGGGCGTCGTCATCGCCGTCGGGTTCATCGTCGTGTTCGTCGAGCTCGGCCGGCGCATTGTTAGACCGCCCGCCAGCGAACCGCCACAGGGCGGCGCGCCGACCGCACCGGGGGGACCCGTCGTCAAGCCGCGCAGCTTCGGCGAGGTGAGCCTGCCGATCCCCGAGGGTGCCAGGGTCGAGAGCGTCACCTCGGCAGACGGTCGCGCGGTCGCCCTGGTTCGCCTGCGCGACGGAACGGCCGCGCTCTATGTCATCGATGCCGCATCCGGCGCGCTGCTCGGCGTGGTGCGCTTTCCCGAGGGCAAGCGCTGATGATCGATCATCTGTCGATCACGGTCAGCGATCTCGACCGCGCGCAGGTCTTCTATGACGCCGTGCTCGGTGCCCTGGGCTATCCGCGGGTCAATCGGCGCGAGCGCGCCATCGGCTATGGCGAGCGCGGCGGGGCGCTCAGCTACATCTCGCTCTACCTCAGCAACGGCACGCTGGCGCCCGACAACCGCCATTGGTGCTTTCGCGCGCCCAGCCGCGCCGCGGTGCGCGCCTTCCACGATGCGGCGCTGGCCCATGGCGGCCGCGACGACGGTCCGCCGGGCATCCGCGAGATCTACAGCGCGACCTACTATGCCGCCTTCGTGCTCGATCCCGATGGCAACCGCATCGAGGCGATGACCCGCCGACCCGAGGAGTAAGCATGGATTTCCGCAGCGACAACGTCGTCGGCGCCCATCCCGCGATCGTCGAGGCGCTGGCCCGGGCCTATCGCGCCGGGCCGCTGTCGTCCTACGGCGCCGACGACATCACCGCGCGCGTCACGCAACGCCTGCGCCAGGCTTTCGAGCACGACTCGCTGGTGGCCTTCCCGGTCGCGACCGGGACTGCGGCCAATGCCCTGTCGCTGGCCTGCCTGACACCGCCCTGGGGCGTGGTGTTCTGCCACCCCGCCGCTCACGTCAACGTCGACGAGGCCAACGCACCGGAGTTCTTCAGCAACGGCGCCAAGCTGCAGTGCGTCGACGGGCCGGCCGGCAAGCTCGACTTGCCGACGCTGGAGCGCGCGCTGGCGGTCGATGTGAAGGGTGTGGTGCATCACGCCCAGCCGGCGGCGATCTCGATCACCCAGGCGACGGAATGCGGCGCCAGCTATACGCCCGACGAGGTTCGTGCGGTCTCGGCGCAGGCGAGGAAGCACGGCCTGTCGCTGCACATGGACGGCGCCCGGCTGGCCAATGCCCTGATCCATCTCGGCTGCCGGCCTGCCGACGTGACATGGAAGGCCGGCGTCGATGTGCTGAGCTTCGGCGCCACCAAGAACGGCGCGCTGGCGGCCGAGGCGGTGGTGTTCTTCACGCCCGGGCTGGCGAAGGAATTCGAGTTCCGTCGCAAGCGCGCCGGGCATCTGTTCTCCAAGATGCGCGCGCTGTCGGCGCAGCTCGATGCCTATCTCGCCGACGATCTGTGGCTCGCCAATGCGCGCCACGCCAATTCGATGGCCCGGCGCCTGGCCGAAGGCCTGGGCCGGCTCAACAGCACCCGCCTGCTCTATCCGGTCGAGGCCAACGAGCTCTTCATCGCCTTGCCGGCGGCGGCCAATCGCGCGCTCGAGGCGGCCGGCTTCAAGTACTACCCGTGGCCCAGCGACCGGCCGGGCGAGCAGGCCTATCGCCTGGTGACGGCGTTCGACACCGATCCGGCGCACGTCGACCGGTTCATCGCCGTGGCTGGCGCGTCGTGAGACCGCGCGCGGTCCAGATCGGCGTTCTGGCCGCGCTCCTCGCCGGCCTGCCCGGGATCGCGGCCGCCGGGTGCGAAGACCCGCCGGCGCCGAAGGTCAACTGGCAGCGCTGCAACAAGCGCGACGCGGACCTGCGCGACAAGGATCTGCAGGGCGCGAACCTGCAAGGCGTGTTGCTGGCGGATGCCAAGCTGGGACGGGCAAACCTGCGCGGCGCCAACCTGAACAAGGCAAGCCTGCTCGGTGCCGATCTGTCGCCCACCGTCGACTTTCGCGAGGCCACGCTGTCGGAGGCCAATCTCAAGGGCGTCGATCTGACCTATGCCAGGCTGGACAGCGCCGACCTGCGCGGCGCCAATCTTGAAGGCGCGATCCTGGAGGAAGCCAGCCTTCCGCGCGCCGACCTGCAAGGGGCGAGGCTCGCCGACGCCTCGCTGATCGGCGCCAACCTGCAGGGCGCGAATCTCAAGGACGCATTCCTCAGGGGCGCCAAGCTGTCCAGGGCCAACCTGAAGGGCGCGAAGCTCGAGGGCGTCAGACTGGAGGGTGTCAACCTGTCCGGCGCGACCTGGACCGACGGGAGGGTTTGCGCCCTCCAGTCGGTCGGTGCCTGCAACAAGTAGCTCGGCGCCGCGAGCCCTCAGGCGAGGTGCTTCTTGAAGTGGGCGATGGTGCGTTCCCACGCGGCCTTCGCCTGCGCCTCGTTGTAGCGTGGTGTCGAGTTGTTGTGGAAGCCGTGCTGCGTGCCCGGATACTTGTGCATCTCGTACGGGACCTTGGCGGCCTTCAGCGCCGCCTCGTAGGCCGGCCACATGCCGTTGATGCGCTCGTCGTTCTCGGCGTAGTTGATGAGCAGCGCCGCCTTGATGTTCGCCACCGAGGCCGTGTCGGGCGCCGCGCCGTAGAACGGCACGGCGGCCTGCATGTCCGCGCCCAGCGTGGCCGCCAGATAGTTGGTCGTGCCGCCGCCCCAGCAGAAGCCGGTGACGCCGAGCTTGCCGGCGGAAAGCTCGTGCGCCTTCACGAAGCGCGCGCTGTTGAGCATGTCGGTACGCAGCTTGGCCGGGTCGAGCTTGGCCTGCAGCGTGCGACCGTCGTCGTCGTTGCCGGGATAGCCGCCAACCGGGAACAGCCCGTCCGGCGCCAGCGCCAGGAAGCCCTGGGTGGCGAGGCGTCGCGCGACGTCCTCGATGTACGGGTTCAGCCCGCGATTCTCGTGCACCACGAGCACGGCGGGGAACTTGCCGGCGCCTGACGGCTGCACGAGGTAGCCCCGCATCTGGCCCGACGATCCGCCGGGCGACGGATAGTTGACATAGCGCGCCTTGATGCGCGCATCGGTGAAAGAGATGGTCTGCGCCTGCACATAGCGCGGCAGCAGCGCCTGCGCCATGGCCAGCCCGCCGACCGTGATGGCGGCGGCACGCAAGAGGAAATCGCGGCGGTCCATGCTGCCGTGACAGTATTCATCGTAGAGATCGAAGATGCGCTGATCGATCTCGATCTGCGTCACCGGCTGCGGGGTCTCGGCGTCAAGCGGCGTCATCGGGCGTCCTCCCAGGTGTTCGTCGTTCCGTCGACAATACAGGATAACCGACATAGTCGGCGGCATGATCGGTGTCGTGGCCGGGCATGCCGGGCCTGGTCAGATATCCGCGCGGCGGGATGTAGCTGTAGATCGTGCGCCGCGGCGTCTGGTGCCAGCCGATATTGAAGGCGGCGAGCTTGGGGAAGAACTGCAGCTCGCTGTAGGGCAGGTGGTCGTGGATCCACCAGGCGATCGCCTGCCATGATCCGCCCTGGGCGTAGCGGTCGGCGACCCAGGGGATGATGATCGATGCCGCGGCGCCGATATGGCCTTTCGCGTCGCGGCGGTCCCAGATGTGGCGCGCGAAATTGTATTCGTTGCGCGCGCAGCCGAGCTTCAGCCGGTTGCACAGCGCGTTCATCTCAGGCGAGCGATAGGCCGAACGGATCGCCAGGCGCCCGAACGTCGCCTGCAGCGGCTCCAGCAACTCCTCGCACAGCCGCGAGCCGGCCTCGATCGCCAGAGACGGGTCGTCGGGCACGTTGCCGATGCCGTAGATCTGCGCCGTCTCGCTGTAGAGGAAGTCGCGCAGGAAGAAATTGGCCGACAGCCGCACGCGGCTCAGCGTCTCCAGCCTGCGCACCTCGCCCGGCGTGGGCATCAGGCGAGCGCCCGCCGCAGGGCCGCGCGCGCCAGCAGCCGGGTCGAGTCCAGGGTCGGCAGCGGCGAGTTCGAATCGTCCATGACGATCGGCAGCTCGGTGCAGCCCAGCACGACGGCGTCGCAGCCCTCGCCCTTGAGGCGGCCGATGATGCGCTGCAGGGCGGCGACGCCCGACGGCGTGGTGATGCCGCGCACCAGCTCGTCCATGATGATGCGGTTGACCTCGTCGCGTTCCTCGATCGTGGGGCGCCGATAGTCGAGGCCATGCGCCTGCAGCTTCTGCGGATAGACCTCGCTGTCGACCAGCCAGCGCGTGCCGGTGATGGCGATGCGCCCGAAGCCGCGCGCCTTGGCTTCCAGGGCAACGCACTCCGCGATATGCAGCCAGGGCAGCGGCGAGCGGCCGTCGACGAAGGGCAGCGCCTGGTGGATCGTGTTGTCGGGACAGATCACGAAATCGGCGCCGATGCGCTTGAGCTTCTCGGCCGAGGCCACCATCAAATCGGCCACGCCCGGCCAGTCGCCCTTGTAGATGCGCTGCATATAGGTCTCGAGCGAGGGTGTGTGCATCGACACCTCGGGATGGGCGTGGCCGCCCATCAGGGCCGGCGCCTCGGTGCAGATCGTCCGATAGCAGAGCGACGCGCCTTCGGCGGAGCAGGCGGCAATTCCGATATGCAGGGGCATGACCGTCCGTATGTCTGTGTGGGCCGCGGGGTACGAGGTTACGATGCCGGCAAAACGGAGGGAACGGCATGTCGACGGGCGAACGACTGGACACCACGCGCCTGCAGGCGATGGCATTGGCCTATCAGCAGAGCGCGGCGCTGATGGCGGCGGTCGAGATCGACCTCTTCACGGCGGTGTCGCAGGGTGCCAACACCATCGATGCCGTCGCGGCGAGGCTCGACATCACGCGGCGCAACGCCGAGCGCATGCTGACCGCGCTGACGGCCATGCAGCTCCTGAGCAAGAGCGGCGACACCTACGCCAACGCGCCCGACGTCGAACGATTCCTGGTCAAGGGATCGCCGCGCTACGCCGGTCCGTGGATCACCTTCACCAAGCCGCGCTGGGAGCGCTGGGGAAAGCTCTCGGAGGCGCTGCGGCAGAAAACCGAGCGGGTGCTGGGCGACTACGAGAACTTCACCGTCGAGGACGCCAGGCGCTACCACACCGCCACCAACTCCATCGGCATGGGCGCGGGACGTCGGTTCGTGCGCCAGGTTGACTTGTCCGGCCGCAAGCTGATCCTGGATCTCGGCGGCGGCTCGGGCGCCTACAGCATCGTCGCGGCGCAGACCTGGCCCGGCCTGCGGGCCATCGTCTTCGACCTGCCGCCGGTCGCCGTCGTGGCGCGCGAGTTCATCGCCCAGCACGGCGTGTCCGATCGGGTCACGGCGATGGCCGGCGATTTCACCAGGACCGAGTTTCCCTCGGGCGCCGATGTCGTGATCATGGCCAGCAACCTGCCGCAGTACAGCCCCGAGCTGATCCAGCTCGTGGTCAGCAAGGCCTTTGCGGCGCTGGAGCCCGGCGGCGAGATGCATCTGATCGGCGAGACCATGCGCGACAGCCGCGACGGACCGCTCAATCCCACGCTCTGGGGCCTGAACGAGGCGGTGTTCAACAGCACGGGCCAGGCGCACTCGGAATCCGACGTCAAGGGCTTCTTCGCACGCGCCGGATTCACCGACATCACGGTCAACGAATTCATTCCCGGCGTGCTCAGCCGCATCACCGGCCACAAGCCCGGACGCTGACCCGTCTTGGTCGCCACGTCGCGCGCTCGCATGATCACACCTTGATCATCGCGGGCCCGCGGCGCGCACGACATTCCGCGACGCGGTGCTTTCGCGTTCGCACTGTGGTGATAGCAGTTCGCAGGCGCGGGACATGGCTGATTCCCAGCGATGAACGACGATTCATCGTTTCGTCATTCGCGCCGCCTGTGATCTACTGCAGCCGCTTCGGATGAGGCGTGCCGGCGGAAGGCGCGTCGGCATCCGCCCCGGCCGCAAGAGTCGGGTCACGACGACGACTACGGCGCCCGGTTTGGCGCGGAGGAAACGACGATGTCCCGTCCGTTGGGGAGGATGGCAGTCGCCATCGTTCTCGCTATCGCTTCGCTGGCCACCGCTCCGGCGTTCGCTCAGAAGTCCGGTGGCACGCTGCGCATCACGCATCGGGACAATCCGCCCAGTGCCTCGATCCACGAGGAGGCGACGATCTCCACCGTCATGCCGTTCATGTCGGTGTTCAACAACCTCGTGGTCTTCGATCCGAAATCCAAGCAGAACAGGCCCGACGCGATCGTGCCGGACCTCGCGACCTCGTGGGCGTGGGGCGAGAACGGCAGGACGCTGACCTTCAAGCTGCGGTCCGGCGTGAAGTGGCACGACGGCAAGCCGTTCACCAGTGCCGACGTGAAGTGCACGTGGGAAGGCGTGATCGGCAAGAACGAGGCGCGGCTGCGCAAAAATCCACGCAAAGCCTGGTATTTCAATCTCAAGGACATCACCGTCCAGGGCGACCATGAGGTGACCTTCCACCTCAAGGACCCGCAGCCCGCGCTCCTGACCATGCTCGCCGGCGCCTTCTCGCCGGTCTATCCCTGCCACGTGAACGCCGCGCAGATGCGCACCAAGCCGATCGGCACCGGTCCCTTCAAGTTCGTCGAGTTCAGGCAGAACGAGGGCATGAAGGTGGTGAAGAATCCGGACTACTGGAAGCCGGGCCTGCCGTACCTCGATGCCATCGAGTTCACGATCATCCCCAACCGCTCGACGTCTGTGCTGGCCTTCGTCGCCGGCAAGTTCGACATGACCTTCACGGCCGACCTGTCGTTCCCGGTCATGAAGGAGCTGAAGTCCCAGGCGCCCAACGCGGTCTGCGAGATGCTGCCGACCAACACCCAGGCCAATCTTCTGGTCAACCGCGAGAAGCCGCCTTTCGACGATCCCAAGATTCGCCGCGTGCTGTCGCTGACGCTCGATCGCAAGGCGTTCATCGACATCCTCAGCGAGGGCAACAGCGAGGTCGGCGCCAGCATGCTGCCGCCGCCGGCGGGGATCTGGGGCATGCCGCCGGAGATGCTCGCCACCGTGCCGGGCTACAGCACAGACGTCGCCGGACGGCGCGAGGAAGCGCGCAAGATCATGAAGGAGCTGGGCTACGGGCCGGACAAGACGCTCAAGCTCAAGGTCTCGACCCGCAACATCCCGAGCTACCGCGATCCCGCGGTGATCCTGATCGACCATCTCAAGCAGGTCTATGTCGAGGGCGAGCTCGAGCCGCTCGACACGCCGGTATGGTACGCCCGCATGCTGCGCAAGGACTACAGCATCGGGCTCAACGTGCAGGGCGTCGGCATCGACGATCCTGACGTGGTGTTCTTCGAGACCTTCTCCTGCGGCTCGCAGCGGAACTATACGAACTACTGCAATCCCGAGCTGGAGAAGCTCTTCCATCAGCAGTCGCAGATGACCGACTTCGAGAAGCGCCGCAAGCTGGTGTGGGAGATCGACAAGAAGCTGCAGGAGGACGGCGCGCGTCCGGTGATCGCGCACGGCCGCGGCGGCACGTGCTGGCAGCCCTACGTGAAGGGGCTGAACCTGGCCGTCAACACGATCTATAATCACTGGCGTTTCGAGACCGTATGGCTCGACAAGTAGTCATCGTCGCGTTTCCCGGAACCTCACGCGCGTAGGCCGATCTCATGGGCTCCTATATCGTGCGGCGCCTGCTGCTGATGGCGCTGACCCTGTTCGGGATGTCGATCGTCATCTTCCTGTTGCTGCGCATCGTGCCCGGCAACATCGCCGACATCCTCTTCGAGTCCGCCGGCATGGTCGATCCGGCGGAAAAGGCGAAGATCACCAAGGAACTCGGCCTGGACCTGCCGCTGTGGTCGCAGTATGCGAGCTGGATCGGCGGCCTGTTCCAGGGCGATCTCGGCTACTCCTACGTCTCGGAGAAGTCGACCCTGGAGGAGATCGCCCCGCGCATCCCGATCACGGCCAAGCTCGCGGCCCTGGCGCTGGTGTTCTCGGCGCTGATCGGCGTGCCGCTGGGCGTGATCAGCGCCGTGCGCCAGAACACAGGGCTCGACTATTTCCTGCGCATCGTCAGCCTGAGCGGCCTGTCGCTGCCGTCCTTCTGGCTCGGCCTGCTCATCCTGATGGCCGCGGTGCGCTGGTTCGGCGACATCCCGATCTACACCTCGCCGCCCAAGGACCTGTTGTCGGAGCTGGCGCTCTATCTCGTGCCCGCCGCGGCGGTCGGGTTCCGCGCCTCTGCGCTGATCATGCGCCTGACCCGATCGTCCATGCTCGAGGTGCTGCGCCAGGACTACATCCGCACCGCGCGCTCGAAGGGCGCCACCGAGCAGTCGGTGAACTACCGGCACGCGCTGCGCAACGCGGTGTTGCCGGTCGTCACCATCATCGGCATCGAGGCCGCCTTCCTGCTGGGCGGCCTGATCGTGACCGAGACGGTGTTCAACATTCCCGGCGTGGCCCGCTTCCTCGTCGAGGCGATCCGCTGGCGCGACTATCCGATCGTGCAGAACCTAGTGCTGTTCATCGCCCTGGTCGTGGTCGTCGTGAACTTCCTGGTCGACATGGCCTATATGGTTCTCGACCCACGCATCCGGTACGCGGACTGAGGAGGGGCACATGGCCGCAATCGACCATCAAGCCGAGCTGATCCGCGCCGGCGCCAACATCTCCACCACCTGGGGCAACATCAAGTTCTTCGCCCGCCGCTATCCGCTGGGCGCCGCGGGCGCGGTGATCTTCGCCGTGTTCGTCTTCTGCGCGATCTTTGCGACGTGGATCACGCCGCTGGATCCCCTGTCGACGGATTCCAAGGCGTCGCTGTCGATGCCCAACAGCGTCCATTGGCTGGGTGCCGACTTCATGGGCCGCGACATGTTCGCCCGCATCGTGCACGGCTCGCGGATTTCGCTCGCCGTCGGCATCGGCGCCATGGTGCTGGGCAGCGGCATCGGCGTCATCGTCGGCCTGGCCTCCGGCTACATCGGCGGCTGGTTCGACCTGATCGTGCAGCGCTTCGCCGATATCATGCAGGCGCTGCCGCTGCTGGTCATGGCGCTGGTGATGGCGGCCTCTCTCGGACCGTCTCTCGAGAACACGATCATCGCCATCGCCATTCCGCTGGTACCCAGCGTCGCGCGCATCGTGCGCTCCAACACGCTGTCGTTGCGCGAGATGCCGTTCGTCGAGGCGGCGCGCGCGGTCGGCATGAGCGAGTTCCGCATCGCCCTGCGCCACGTCCTGCCCAACACGCTCGCGCCGCTGATCGTGCTGGCGACGGCGCAGCTCGGCTCGGCGATCCTGACCGAGGCGTCGCTCTCCTTCCTCGGCCTGGGCGTGCCCGAGCCGTATCCGTCCTGGGGCCGCATGCTCTCGGAGTCGGCGGCGGAGTACGTGCGCCGCGCGCCGTGGCTGGTGATCTTCCCCGGCCTGGCGATCAGCCTGATCGTGTTCGGTACCAACCTGCTGGGCGATGCCCTGCGCGACATCCTCGACCCACGCCAGCGGAGCTGACGCAGAATGCCGGACCATCGCGCCGACACGATCGCCAGGACCAACAACGAGGTCGCACTCGAAGTCGACGGGCTGACCACCTGGTTCTACACCCGCCGCGGCATCGTCAAGGCGGTCGACAACGTCTCCTTCAACGTGCGCCGCGGCGAGACGCTGGCGATCGTGGGCGAGTCGGGCTGCGGCAAGAGCATCACGGCGCTTTCCGTGATCCGCCTGATCCCGACGCCGCCCGGACGCATCATAGCGGGCAGCGTCAAGCTCAACGGCGTCGATCTGATCCAGCTCGACGAAGCGGCGATGCGCGACGTGCGCGGCAACCAGATCTCGATGATCTTCCAGGAGCCGATGACCTCGCTGAACCCGGTCATGACCGTGGGACGGCAGGTGTCGGAGGCGCTGCGCCTGCACCAGAATCTGTCGAAGGCCGACGCCATGGCGCGCGCCGTCGAGATGCTGAAGAAGGTGAAGATCCCGGAGGCCGAGCAGCGCGCCAAGGAATACCCGCACCAGCTCTCCGGCGGCATGCGCCAGCGCGTGATGATCGCCATGGCGCTGGCCTGCAATCCCGAGGTGCTGATCGCCGACGAGCCGACGACGGCGCTCGACGTCACCATCCAGGCGCAGATCCTCCAGCTGATCGTCGAGCTGCAGCGTGACCTCGGCGCCGCCGTGATCCTGATCACCCACGATCTGGGCGTGGTCGCCGAGACGGCTCGGCGCGTGGTGGTGATGTATGCCGGCCGCAAGGTCGAGGAGGCGGAGGTCGACGCGCTGTTCAAGCAGCCGCTGCACCCCTATACGCGCGGCCTGATGGGCTCGATCCCGCGCCTGGGCCTGATGCGCGGCGAAGAGACGATCACCGGCGAGCGCCTGCAGGAGATCGTCGGCACCGTGCCCCCGCTCAACGACCTGCCGCCGGGCTGCCACTTCGCGCCCCGCTGCGCTCTCGCCGACGATCGCTGCCGCGCCGAATACCCGTCCTATACCGAACACCTGCCCGGTCACTGGGCTGCCTGCTGGCACGCCGGCGAGACGAAAGGAGAGACCCGTGGCTGAGGCGGCGCAGAAGCAGCGGGTTCCCGCGGTCGAGGTTGTCGACCTCAAGAAGCACTTCCCGGTCAAGAAGGGCCTGATGCGCCGCACGGTCGGCCATGTCCATGCGGTCGATGGCGTGAGCTTCGCGATCTACGAGGGCGAGACGCTGGGCCTGGTGGGCGAGAGCGGTTGCGGCAAGTCGACCGTCGGCCGCCTCCTGCTGCGCCTGATCGAGCCCAGCGCCGGCAGCATCATGGTCGATGGCGCCGATGTCAGCCGCATGAGCAAGGCGGAGATGCGGCCCTATCGCCGGCAGATGCAGATCATCTTCCAGGATCCGTTCTCTTCGCTCAATCCGCGCATGTCCGCCGGCGACATCGTCGGCGAGCCGTTCATGGTGCACGGCATTTCGCACGGCAAGGAACGCACCGAGCGCGTCGCCCAGCTGTTCGAGCGCGTCGGTCTGCGGCCGGCGCAGATGAAGAACTTTCCGCATGAGTTCTCGGGCGGCCAGCGCCAGCGCATCTGCATCGCCCGCGCGCTCGCGCTGGGGCCCAAGGTGATCGTCGGCGACGAGCCCGTGTCGGCCCTCGACGTGTCGATCCAGGCGCAGGTGATCAACCTGCTGATGGACTTGCAGCGCGGCTCGAACCTCGCCTACCTGTTCATCTCGCACAACCTCGCGGTGGTCGAGCACATCAGCCACCGGGTGGCGGTGATGTACCTCGGCCGCATCGTCGAGGTCGCAGAGAAGAAGACGATCTTCACCTCGCCGCAGCATCCCTATACGGAGGCGCTGCTGGCGGCGGTGCCGGTGCCCGATCCGACGATCAAGCGCGACAAGCGGCTGGTCGAGGGCGACGTGCCCAGCCCGGTGAACCGGCCGACGGGCTGCCACTTCAACACACGCTGTCCCTACGCGGTCGAGCGCTGTCGCGTCGAGGAGCCGACGCTGATGCCGGCCAAGGCC
>JBFXAZ010000066.1:0-30522 GCA_050183765.1 Reyranellaceae bacterium
TGAGGGATGCCTGCTTCGACCGTCACGCCGATGGCTGGCATCTGCGCCCGGGCTACCGCGAACGGGTCGAGTTTCGCCGCCAGAATCTTGTGACAGAGATCGAGAGGTTCGCCGTCGTCCACAGCGGGGCCTTCGACATCATCTTCTGCCGCAACGTGATGATCTACTTCTCGGCGGCGCTCACCCGCAGGCTGATCCGCCTGTTCAGCGACTGCCTGGCGGAGGGCGGCTGGCTGATCGTCGGCCACGCCGAGCCCTATTTCGAGATCGCCAACCTGCTGGCGCCCGTACGGCTGGAAGGCGTCACGCTCTATCGCAAGAGCGACGGGCCCGTCGCCGCGCAGCGGCGCTGGCCGGAACCGCTCGCCGAACCGCAGGAACCTCTGCCCGAACCACTGCCCTGGGACCTGCCCTCACCCGGCAGCTGGCGCGCCGATGCGCCCATGATCGGGCCCGGCGCGAGCGCCGAACGCAGTGCAACAACAGGGCCGGCGCCGCCCCCGCCCAGCGCACTGGACACCATCCGCCGCCATGCCGACGCCGGGGAATGGTCCGCAGCCATCGAGGCTTGCGCCCAGGCGCTGCGCCGCACGCCGATGGATGCGGCGATCCATTATGTCCTGGGCTTGATCCACGAGCAGCTTGGCGCCACCGAAGCGGCCGAGGCGTCCTTGGCGCGGGCGATCTACCTGCAACGGGATTTCGCGCTGGCGCATTTCCACACCGGTCTGTGCTGCGCGCGACGCGGCGATCGCCGCGCCGCCGGGCGTTCGTTGGCGAACGTCCTGCGCATCCTCGATGGCCTGGACCCGCGCAGCACCATGGCGCAGGGCGAAGGCCTCACGGTGGGCGAGTTGCGCGAGCTGACGCTGATCCAGACCAGGGCCTTGCGGGAACAATAGCCATGGCCGAGGTCATCAACTGGACGGCGATCAGGGCCCGCCTGGATGCGGCGAACCAGGCGCTCGACACCGCGCTGGACGCCAGCCCGCAGCGCGTCGAAGCCATCATGCTGGAGCGCACGCGAAGCCTGGCGGCGGGCGGTGCCGGCGAGCAGCGTGAGACCGAACCCGATCGCGCCCTGGTCGTGCGCCTTGGCGGCGAAGCGCACGGGCTGTGGCTCGATCGGCTGGCCGGCGTGGCGCCCATGGCGGCCTGCGCCGCCGCGCCGCGCAGCCCCGCCGCGATCCTCGGCCTGATGACCGTGCGCGGCGACATCTGGACGGTCGTCGATCTGGCCGGCCTGCTCGGCATCCAGGCCACCCCCACGACTTCAGGCGCCTCGACACCGGGGCATGTCGTGCTGCTGCGGCACGCATCGCGCCGCATCGCGCTCAGGGTCGAGCAGACCGACGACATCAAGCGCCTGTCGCGTGCCGGCGTGCGCGCGCTGCCCGACGATGGCCTCTCGTCGGCCGCCGGCCTCATCGAAGGGCTGGGTCCCGACGGTCTCATCCTCGTCGATATCGATGCCCTATGGGCTCATCCCGCCATCACGGAGGTCGCGTGACGCCATGGACTTCAGGATCGGTCACAAGCTCATCGCCAGTTTCGGTCTGCTGATCGCACTGACCGTCGGTCTCGGCTGGTACCTGCTCGACAACCTCCAGCACACCCGGAACGTAGCCACCCGGGCCATCGACGGCGATCTCAACGCCCTGGAGATGCTGCGTCAGCAGGGCAATGGCCGGCGCGAGATGTCCGCCCTGATCGATCGGGCGTTGGCGGCCCACCTGCTGCGCAAGGCGGGCGCCGCCGGCGACGACCCCTCGCTCTTCGTGCGCGAGCGCGCGCTTGCCGCCGAGCGCGCCCGTGCGCAGATCCAGCGCCTGGCGGCGATCGCCGAGCAACGCCAGAAGACGGGCGTCATCCCGGCCCGGGCCCAGCTCTGGGCACAGATCAACTCCGCCGCCAAGGCGATGGAAACCACCCTGGGGGAGATCACCGGAACCGGCAACGCCCTGCTCGAGCTGATCCGGCGCGACGACATGTCGGAGTACCGCGCGAACGTCGAGCTGCTGGCCCGCCTGCAGCGCGAGGCGAGCGGCCAGGAACAGAAGGTCGCCGAGCTGATCGACAGCCTGGGCAACGTCGCCGAGCAGGGCGTCCGAGACCTGACCGACGACGTACGGTTCAACTCGATCATCGCGCTGGTCGTGGTGCTGCTGGTCGGCATCGCCATCGCCATCGCGATCTACCGCTCGATCACCGGACCGGTGCAGGACTTCGTGCGCTTCGCCGAGCGAATCGGCAGCGGCGATCTGACGCGCAAGCTCGACGACTCGCGGCGCGACGAGCTTGGGCAGCTGAGCGGCCATTTCAACGAGATGGTGAGCAGCCTCAACGGCGTCGCCCGGCAGATCCGCGGCGCCTCGGAGAACCTCAACGCGGCGACCGCCGAGATGCAGGCCTCGGTGCAGCAGCAGGCCGCCAGCACGACCGAGCAGAACGCCGCCGTGCAGCAGATCACCAGCACCCTGAGCGAGATCACCCGCTCGGGCGCCCAGATCGCCGATAGGGCCAAGAGCGTGGCGCAGGCCGCCGAGGCCGCCTCCTCGACCAGCAAGGCCGGCATCCACGCGGTCAACGAAACCACGCGCGCGATGGACATGATCCGCGAGCAGGCCGAGAAGGTCGCGACCAACATCGTCGCGCTCACCGAGCGCACCCAGTCGATCGGCACCATCATCGCCACGGTCAACGACCTGTCGGAACGCTCCAACCTGCTGGCGCTGAACGCCGCCATCGAGGCGGCCGCCGCCGGCGAGCACGGCCGCAGCTTCGCCGTGGTCGCCGACGAGATCAAGAATCTGGCTGTGCAGGCCAAGGAGGCGACGTCGGAGGTGCGCTCGATCCTGAGCGACGTGCAGCACCGCATCGGCACCGCCGTGATGCAGACCGAGGAGGCGGTCAAGCGCGTCGACTCCGGCAAGCTGCAGGCGGCCGAGACCGAGCAGACGATCAACGAGCTGGCGCGCAGCGTCGATCAGAGCGTCGCCACCTTCGAGCAGATCGTCGCCGCCACCGCCCAGCAGCAGGTCGGCATCGAGCAGGTGACCCTGTCGATCCACAACATCCGCGAGTCGAGCGAGCAGATGGCCGCGGGCAGCCGCGAGGTCGGCACCGCGGCCACCAACCTCGCCGCGCTCAGCGAGCAGCTCGTCAAGGCGGTGGATAGGTATCGCGTGTGACGGACATCCAGGAGCGATTGGCCGCCGCTTTCCAGGCGGAGCACAGGGAGCACCTGCAGGCGGTGCGCGCCATGCTCGACGACGTGGCGCGCCGCGGCTTCGACGCCCGGGCCTTCGACTTCGTCGAGGCCTATCGCCGCGTCCATAGCCTGAAGGGCGCGGCCCGCGCCGTCGGCCTGCCGGCGATCGAGCGGCTGGCGCATCGCCTGGAGACCGTGGTCGAGCGCTGCCACACCGGCGGACTGACCCTCGACGCGACGGTTGCCGACGCCATCGGGCGCGCCTTCGACGAGATCGAGGACTGGGCCGCGACCCTGGCGGACAGCAGCGCCACGCCGTCCGGCAACGCCGGGCTGGCGGCGCTCGACCGCGTCCTGGACGTCGCGCCGGCGACGACAGCCGATGGGCCGCCAGCAGCGGAGGCCACCGAGGCGCCGGCGGCGCGGCGCGGCGTCGACCACGTCGAGGAAACCGTCCGCGTGAACGTCGAGGCCCTGGACGCCGTTCTGCGGCAGTCGGGCGAGATCGTCAGCGAGACCAGCCGTCAGGAGCGCATCGCCGATGAGCTGCGTCGCCTGCGGCGTGAGCTTGGCGCGCGGCGGGCGGCCGCGGCGCAGGCCGGCCCGGCCGGCGACCATTCGCTCGACGACATCCTCGACCGCCTCAAGGAGCTCAACGACGTGCAGATCGACGCCGCATGGCGTCTGCGCAAGCTGGGCAGCCAGCTGCACCACGACGTGCGCGACCTGCGCATCGTGCCGGCCGAGAGCGTCTTCGGCGGCTTCCGCAAGATGATCCGCGATCTCGCCCGCGACAACGGCAAGGACGTCGCCGTCGAGGTCGACGGGCTCGACATGCTGGTCGATCGCAACATCCTGCAGAGGCTGCGCGATCCCGTCCTGCACCTGCTGCGCAACGCGATCAGCCACGGCATCGAGACACCGCAGCAGCGTCTCGCGGGCGGCAAGCAAGCCGCCGGCCGGGTCGGCTTGCGGCTGTCGAGCCATCGCGGCCGCCTGGCGATCATCGTCGAGGACGATGGCGGCGGGCTGGACCGCGAGCGCATCGCCGCCGAGGCCGAGCGGCGCGGCCTGCCCTCGGGCGACCTGGCGGACGTCCTCGTGCAGCCCGGCTTCTCGACCGCCGAGAATCTCACCGAGATCTCCGGACGCGGCATCGGGCTGTCGATCGTCGACAAGGCCGTGCGACTCATGCGCGGCGCCTTCGAGATCGCGGCGCGCACCCCGCACGGCACGGTCGCGACCATCACCGTCCCGTTGTCGATCAGCGGCGAGCGGGTCCTGACCGTTTCGTGCGACGGGCAGACCTACTGCGTGCCGGCCTACGCCATCGAACGCGTCCGCCGCGTCGCCGCCAGCGAGATCTCGACGATCGCCGGCGCGCCCTTCATCGCCGCCGTCGGCGACGGCGAGAAGGTGCCGCTGTCCGATCTGGCCCGGCTGCTTGGCCGCGTCGGCGCGCCGCGCAGCGACGATGGCGGCGGACCCGTGCCGATCGTGAGCCTGAGGATCGACGAGGCGCGGCTGGCCCTCGTCGTCGACGGCTTCGGCGGCGTCGACGATGTCGTCGTGCACGATCTCGAGCCGGCGGTCGCCGGCCCGCGACTCGCCGACGGCAGCGTGGTGCTGCGCGACGGCGCCGCCGCGTTCCTGCTCAACCCGCGCGAGCTGATCCGGGCGGCCGGCGAGGCACACCAGGACGATACGTTCGAGCCGGCGCCTGCCGCCCCGCGCCGCGCCGTCTCCGACATCCTCGTCGTCGACGATTCGATCACCACGCGCACGCTGGAGAAGAGCATTCTCGAGGCCACCGGCTATCGCGTGCGGCTGAGCACGGACGGCGTCGATGCGCTCGAGCAGCTGCGCCAGCGGCCGGCGGACCTGGTGATCGCCGACATCGAGATGCCGCGCATGGACGGTTTCGGCCTGCTGCATGCGGTGCGAGGCGATCCGCAGCTGAGGAGCATCCCGGTGATCCTCGTCACCTCGCGGGCCGATCCCGAAGACCGTCACAAGGGCCTGGCGCTGGGCGCCCAAGCCTACATCATCAAGCAACGCTTCGATCAGCGCGACCTGCTCGCCGCCATCGAGCAGATCCTCTAGGCGGGACGCGGCGCGGTGCGAAAGAAGAAGGTCTTGATCGTCGAGGACTCGCTGACCGTGCGCACCCTGCTCGAGCACGTCATCGGCAACGATCCCCGCCTCGAGGTGGCCGCGTCGGTGGGCACCGCCGAGGAGGCGCTGCGCGTGATGCCGGCGGTACGCCCCGACGTGATCTCCCTCGACGTCAGGCTGCCGGGGATGAACGGCCTCGATGCGACGCGACGCATCATGAGCGATCATCCGACGCCCATCGTGATCGTCTCCGCCAATGTCGATGGCGACGACTTCAAGATCTCGATGAACGCGCTCAGCGCCGGCGCCGTGACCGTCGTCGAGAAGCCGGTGGCGACCACGATGCAGGACTACGAGGCGCTGGCCGAGCGCCTGTGCCGGCAGCTCGCGATCATGAGCGACGTGCACGTCATCCGCCAACGCCACGGCCGCGCCGGCATGGCCGCGGCGCCGACCGCCGGCCCCGCCCCCACCGCCGCGCGCGGGCAATCGCGGCCGCCGGACTACGCGGCCGAACCGCGCGGCGACTATCGGGTCCTGGGCATTGTCGCCTCGACGGGCGGGCCAAGCGCCCTGGTCAAGCTGCTGGGCGCGCTGGGCACGGACTTTCCGTTGCCCGTTGTGCTGGTGCAGCACATCACGCCGTCGTTCATGGCGGGCTTCGTCTCCTGGCTCGACGAGATGGTGCCGCTCAAGGTCGTCGCCGCCGAGGATGGCGACATCGCCATCGCCGGCACGGTCTACGTCGCGCCGGCCGACCGGCATCTCGAAGTGCAGGGCGGCCGGCTGAAGCTGGTGCAGGGCCCGGCGGTGAGCAGCCAGAAGCCGTCGGGCACGGTCCTGTTGCAGTCCCTGGCGCGCAACTATGGCCGGCATGCTCTGGGAGTAGTCCTCACCGGCATGGGAGACGACGGGGCGTCGGGCTTGGGCGCGGTGCGCGCGGCCGGAGGCCACACCATCGCGGAGGACGAGTCGACCGCCGTGGTCTACGGCATGCCGGCCGTCGCCGTGCGGCTGGGCGCCGCCTGCGAAGAGCTTCCCCTGCACGAGATCGGACCCAGGCTGCTGCGCCTGGGTGGTTCATCGCGGATCGTGCCATGAACCCGCTCCCGCCTCCCCAGATCCTCGTCGTCGAGGACTCCGATACCCAGGCTCTGCAGATGCTGCTCCTGCTCGAGCGCGAGGGCGTCCAGGCGTCGCGCGCGGCGACGTCGGAGGAGGCGCTCGACTATCTGAGCCGCAATCGTCCCGACCTGATCGTCGTCGACTACCATCTGCCCGGCATGCGCGGCGACGAGTTGTGCCGGCAGATCCGGATGAATCCGGCGACCAGCGACATCATGGTCCTGATCCTGACCGACGACATCCAGGGCGTCGTCGAGCGCCAGGGCCTCGAGAGCGGCGCCGACGATCATTTGCCGAAATCGACCGACACCGACGCGCTGATGGCCCGGATTCAGGCCCTGCTGCGCAATCAGCGGCGCCTGGCGCGCTCGCCGACCCATCCCTCGGCCCAGTTCTTCCAGCGCCATCGCGTCGTGGTGGTCGACGACAGCCCGACCTACCTGGAGTTCGCCCGCAGCCAGATCGAGGTCGATGGCTACCATGTCATCGCCTTCGACGGCGCCCAGAAGGCGTTGGCGCACCTGACGCGCGAGAGCTGCGATTGCCTGATCGTCGACCAGATGATGCCCGAGATGAACGGCATCGAGCTCTGCCAGAAGCTCGAGCGCTATCGGGCGCGCACCGGCGCATGGTTCCCCATCCTGATGGTGACCAGCCGCGATTCCAAGGACGAGATGATGCGGGCCTTCGAGGCCGGGGTCGACGACTTCATCGGCAAGTCGAGCGACATCGCCATCCTGCGCGCCCGCGTGCGTTCGCTGCTGCGGCGCAAGGCGCAGCACGACGAGCATGAGCGTATCGGCAGCGAGTTCCACAACAAGGAGCTCGAGGTCGTGCGCGAGCGGGCGGAGCGGCAGGCCGCGGAACGGCGCGCCGAGATCTCCGTGGCGCTCGAAATCCGCAACAGGGAGTTGCGCGAAACGCAGGCCCAGCTGATCCAGGCCGCCAAGATGGCGTCGCTCGGCGAACTGGTTGCCGGCATCGCGCATGAAGTCAACAACCCGATCGCCTTCGTCATGAGCCACCTCGACACGATCGGCCGCAACCTCGACATCGTCGCCAACACCACGCAGCCGATGCCCGAGCGGGCGCAGGCCGGCATGGAGAAGGCCCGCACGCGGCTCGCCGAGGCGCGCGAGGGGCTGGAACGGGTCAAGAGCCTGGTGCTGAAGCTGCGGACGTTCTCGCGGCTGGACGAGGGCGAGTTCAAGCGGGTCGACATTCGCGAAAGCATCGACTCGGTGCTCGCGATGCTTCGGCACCGGCTGCGACAGGGGGCGGTGCACACCGAGGTCGCCTATGCTGACGACAACTTCATCGCGTGCTATCCGGCTCCCCTGAACCAGGTCGTCATGAATCTCGTCAGCAACGCCATCGACGCCGTCAGCGGCGGCGGCACAGTCTGGATCAGGACCGAGCGCGCGGAGGATGCGTTTCGCATCGTCGTCGCCGACAACGGCGCGGGCGTGCCGGACCGTCTGCGGGACCGCGTCTTCGAGCCGTTCTTCACCACGAAGCCGGTCGGGGTCGGCGTCGGCCTGGGCCTGGCGATCGCCTATCGGATCATCCAGTCGCATCGCGGCGGGATCACGATCGGCGACCGGGCCGGAGGCGGCGCGGAGTTCACCGTCTCCCTGCCGCTGGACTTGGAGGAGACCTCCAATGCTGCCTAGGAAGCCCCCGTCGAATTCAGTGCTGCTGGTCGACGACGAGCCGATGATCCTCACGGCGCTCAGGGACCAGCTCGAGGACGAGTACACGGTGTTCTCGCAGACCTCGCCGGCCAAGGCGCTGGACGTGCTGCGCAACGAGCCGGATATCGCCCTCATCATCTCCGACCAGCGCATGCCGGGCATGACCGGAGACGAGTTCCTCGCCAAGGCGCAGGCCGTCTCCTCCGCGGCACGCATGCTGATCACCGGCTTCGCCGACATCAACGCCGTCGTCCGCGCCATCAACGACGGCAAGATCTTCGCCTACATCTCCAAGCCATGGGATCCGAGCCACCTCGCGATCATGGTGCACAAGGCGATCGAGCATTACGAGCTCACCCGCACACTGGTCGAGGAACGCGCGCTTCTGGGCGACCTGATGGATTCCCTGCCCGATGCGGTGAGCTTCAAGGATCTCGACGGACGCTTCGTGAAGATCAACAGGGCCAAGGCGCGCCTGATCGGCGTCGCCGACCCGCAGATCGCCGTCGGCCAACGCCTGTCATTGTACTGGCCGAAGGATCAGGCCCGACGCGCCGAGACGATGGAAAGCCAGGTGGCCGCCTCCGGGCAGCCTGTCGTCGACCATGTCGACAGCATTTCCGGCTCCCAGGGCGAGGAGCGCTGGCTCTCGCGCACCGTCGTGCCGGTGCGCAACGATCGCAACGAGGTCATCAGCGTCATCGCCCTGGCCCGCGACGTGACCGAGCGCGAGGCCGCACGCAAGGCGTTGAGCGACAGCGAGCGACAGCACCGCCTGCTCTACAATCGCGCGCCGGTCATGATGTTCTCGACCGACGCGATGCACAGGCTGGCGACGGTGAGCGATCAGTGGTGCGCCACGCTGGGCTACAGCCGCGAGCACGCGATCGGCCGGCACGCGACCGAATTCATGCTCGATGCCACGCGACTCGCCTGGAAGAACGAGATTCTGCCTCAGCTCGCCAGGAGCGGGCAGGTCCGCGACGTCGAGGTCAAGCTCCTCGCCCATGGCGGCGTGCCGATCGACGCCCTGCTGTCGCTGGTCGCCGAAAGGGACGAAAGCGGAGCGATCGTCCAGATCCTCGGCGTCGTGATCGACGTGCGCGGGCAGAAGGCGCTCGAGCACCAGCTGCGCCAATCCCAGAAGATGGAAGCCGTCGGCCAGCTCACCGGCGGCATCGCCCACGACTTCAACAATCTGCTGCTGGTGATCCTCGGCAACATCGAGCTGATCGAGGACGACATCGGCGAGAACGAGGCGCTGCGCGAGGCGCTTGCCGTGGTGCAGCGCGCCGCGCTGCGCGGCTCGGATCTCACCCATCGGCTGCTGGCCTTCTCGCGCCAGCAGATGCTGGAGCCCGCCGACCTCGACATGAACGCGGTGATCTCGGACCTCGCCAGCATGCTTGCGCGCACCCTCGGCGAGCATGTCGAGGTCACGACGAAGCTGAAGCCCGGCCTTTGGGTCTCGCGGGTCGATCCGGCGCAGTTCGAGTCGGCGATCATCAACCTGTGCGTCAATGCCCGCGACGCCATGCCCGGCGGCGGCTCGCTGACGCTCGAATCGGCCAACCTCACGATCGGCGCGGAGGCGGCCACCGCTGGCGTGCCGCCGGGCGACTACGTGACCGTAAGCGTCAGCGACACCGGCACCGGCATGCCGCCGGAGATTCTCGACCGGGTCCTGGAGCCCTTCTTCACGACGAAGGGACCCGGCAAGGGCACGGGGCTGGGGCTGAGCATGGTCTATGGCTTCGTCAAGCAGTCGGGCGGTCATCTCGACATCTCGAGCACCGTGGGCCAGGGCACGACGCTCAGCCTGATGTTCCCGCGCAGTCGTGCCCAGGCGCCGGTCCAGGCGGCCGCCGCCCCGGCGGCCCTGCCCAGGGGCACGGAGACGATCCTGATCGTCGAGGACCAGACCGATGTGCTCAATGTCGCGGTGGCGATGCTGGGCAGCCTCGGGTACCGCACGCTCGTCGCCGAGGAGGCCGGCGGCGCGCTGGACATCCTGAAGAGCGATGCGGTCGTCGATCTTCTGTTCACGGATGTCGTGATGCCCGGGATGAGCGGCATCGAGCTGGCGCAGCACAGCCGCATGCTGCGACCGGGACTGAAAGTGCTGCTCTGCACCGGCTATCGCGAGGGCGCCATGCGCGACAATGGCGAGCCGAAAGAAGGCGATGCGTGGATCGCGAAGCCCTTCCGCCGGCGAAAGCTGGCTGAGCGTGTGCGCGAGGTCCTCGATTCGAAGTAGCCTGGAGACGGCGGCTCGCTCCGGCGCGAAGCCGGGCCCAGGCGGCGGTGTCGTTGCGATGACGATCGTGTAGGATCGGGAGCGGTCGCGTCCGCGATCGGGCGGGGCCATTGACAGGACCGGATCCGGATTGCATCGACTTCCGATCCCGACACAGCGGACCATGCGAGGTCGAAGATGATCGTCGAACAGATCTGGACTGCGAACGCCTATCGCAACTTCAACTACCTGATCGCCTGCCCGGAAACCGGCGAGGCGCTGGCGATCGATCCGCTCGACCACCAGAAGTGCCTGGCCCGCGCCAAGGAGAAGGGCTGGAGCATCACCCAGATCCTCAACACCCACGAGCACGGCGACCACACCGGCGGCAACCAGCAGGTGGTCGCCGCCACCGGCGCCAAGGTGCTGGCGCACAAGAACGCCAAGAACCGGATCCCCGGCATGGATCGCGGCCTGGGCGCCGGCGACGTGATCACGGTCGGCCGCACGGTCGAGCTCGAGTGCATGGACACGCCCGGCCACACGATGTGCCACATCTGCCTGCGCGCGCACGGCGACAAGCCGGCGCTGTTCTGCGGCGACACGCTGTTCAACGCCGGCGCGGGCAACTGCCACAACGGCGGCCATCCCGCGGAGCTCTACAGCACCTTCGCCGACCAGCTCGACAAGCTGCCCGAGAACACGCTGATCTATCCCGGCCACGACTACATCGCCAACAATCTCGCCTTCACCCTCGACCGCGAGCCCGACAACGCCAGGGCGAAGGAGATGCTGCCGGCGATGCAGCAGCAGGACCCCAACAATCCGCTGGTGACGACGCTGAAGCTGGAGCGCGAGATCAACACCTTCTTCCGGCTCAGCAGCCCGACGGTGATCGCGCGCCTGCGCGAGGCGTTCTCCGACCTGCCCGACAATCCCGACCGCAAGACGGTGTTCCTGAAGCTGCGCGAGCTCAGGAACAAGTGGTGAGCCAAAGGCAAGGCTGGTTGGCGACGCGGCAGGCTGGCTGCGCCGCCGACGCGCTCCCACGGTGGTGCTGACGGCCTGGTTTCAGGCGCGCGCCGCGGGCGCTGCGAGCAGCAGATCGCGGGCGACCTGGCAGACGACCTCCGGGCGCATGCGCACGCCGACGACCTCGCCGGCGTTGCTGACCAGCGCACCCATGACCGAGCCGTCGCCCGGGTGAAGCTGGAAGGCCGCCGACGAAACGTCGATCGGCCGGCACTGGATCGTCTTCGACTCGCCGGCGCCGGCGTCGGGATCAGGCGCACCGTCGGGCGCCTGATCGGTGCCCTGCCGCTTCGCCATCTCGTTGGCCGCGTCGCACAGGCTGGAGACGAACGCGGTGAACTCGCCGAAATCCGCGACGCATTCCATCGCGTGCTGCTTCTCGTCGATGAAGACCATCAGGCAACGCTGACCGTCTTCACTCATGCCGAGGTGGAACTGGGCGACCTTCGAGGAGCTGTCCATATCGTGCCTCCGTGGCTGGACCATCAACGGCGCCCGTCCCTTGTCGTTGCCCGCGCCGTGCGCGATCGGGCCTCCTCAAGTTTTCTTGACCGCCGGCAACCTCGCGCAACGGCCATGGGCGGCGCCTCGGCTACAGGCGATAGGACTTCTCGAAGCTGCCGACCTGGCGTTCGGCTTCCTCGCGGGTGATGCCGTAGCGGGTCTGCAGCCTGCCGATCAGCTGCTCGCGACGGCCCTCGATCTGCAGCAGATCGTCGTCGGTCAGCTTGCCCCATTGCTCCTTCACCGCGCCCTTCGTCTGCTCCCAGCTGCCCTTCATCTTCTCCCAGAAGGGCGACGGTGCGGTCGTGGTCGGCGGCGTGGTCTGTGCCAGGCTCGGCGCGACCACCACGGCCGAAAGGGTCAAGGCGACCGCCAAGGCGACGTGACGCATGAACTGATCTCCATGGCTGGAACGGCCACGCGGGACGCAGCCCCGGATCAGAACGTGGCCTCGCGAGGCGCGGTTCCACCCGACGTTGACGCGCAACCACCTGCGCCAGGGGGCCGTTTAGGGGGCGCGGGCGAACGGGCGGCGTTCGCGCACCCGGCCCCCGACCAGCACATCATGGAGAGGTATCGAGCATGGCTGACCTTACTCAGTCGACGAGCGGCAACCTGATTGCCGCGGAACGCGTCAACGGCACGAATGTCTACAACCTCAAGGGCGACAAGCTCGGCCACGTCGAGGACATCATGATCGACAAGGTGACGGGCAAGGCGATCTACGCCGTCATGTCGTTCGGCGGCTTCCTCGGCATGGGCGAGAAGCAGCATCCGCTGCCGTGGTCGACGCTGAAATACGACCAGAAGCAGGGCGGCTACGTCGTCGACATCGACCGCAAGATGCTCGAGGGCGCGCCGACCTACGAGGGCGACGACTTCACCTGGACGCCCGACTATGGCCGCCGGGTCGACAAGTACTACAACGTGCCGACCTACTGGCTCTGAAACGATTCATTGAACGCGAAACGGGCGGCCCAAGGGCCGCCCGTTTTCATTTCGCATCGCCGAGGGGAACGGCGTCACATCACCGACAGCGCCAACATGGTCAGCGCGACGCCGAGAAGCACCGCTCCCATGAAGTCGACGTAGTCGTTGGCTTCCCATGCCTTCACCACGTCGTCGCGCTGCGCTGCGGGGGACGGGATGGATGACGGTCGGGACGACATGCGAGGCTCCGTTGCTGCTGCGACGACAACGCGCTCTTGCCGACCGGGGTTGCGGCGGGCCGCGGTCAGGTCGGCAACGGAAACCGCACGGTCACCGTGGTGCCGCCGCCGGATTTCCGCCGGATCTCGGCCTCGCCACCCAGTTGCATGGCCAATCCCCGGACCAACGTTAATCCCAGACTTCCGGGGTCTTCGCCTGTGACAATTCTGTCGCCAATTCCCACGCCGTTGTCCTCGACGACGAACTCCACGGTGCCGCCGGACTCGGTGGCCTGGATCGAGATCGAAGGCTCCTGGACGCCGGCGAAGGCATGCCGGAAGGCGTTGCCGACCGCCTCGGTGACGATCAGGCCCACCGGAATGGCCGTGTCGGGGCCCACCGCCATCACCGGCGCGCGGATATCCATCCGGATGTTCTGCGGCGCGGGATTGTCGCGATTCATCGCGAGCTGCCGCACGAGATCGTTGATGAAGGCCTGAAAGTCGACCAGCGCCCAGCTCGAGCGCTCGTACAGGTGACGGTGCAGGACGGAGAGCGCCAGCACGCGGTTCTGCGCATCGGAGAAGTGGCGGCGAACGCGCGGCGAGCGGATCCTGTCGCTCTGCAGGCTGAGCAGGCTGGAGATCATCTGCAGGTTGTTCTTCACCCGGTGATGGATCTCTCTCAGCATGTGGTCGCGCTGGTCGAGGCTGGCGCGCAGGTCCTGCTCGCGCGCGCGGATGGCGCCGGCCATGACGGCGATGTCGGCCGCCAGCGAGCGCATCTCCGGCGGTCCGGCGCTGCCGGGCTGCGGTGCGTCCTCGCCGCGCGCCATCGCGGCGGCGAAGCGCCGGATCGGCTCGAGCGGCTGCAGGCACCAGCGGCTGGTGCCGAACCACAGGGCGGCGAGCGCCACCAGCGAGGTCAGCACGATCAGCGCGAAATCGATCCATGGACCACGCAGGTCGGTGTCGGCCGCGCTCGCGGGAATCGCCGCGAGCATCAGGGGCACGTCGGGACCGAAGGCAAGCAGGCGAAACTCGTAGGTCCGCCCGTCGACGCCCTCGCCGCGAAAGCCGCCCTGGTGATCGGCGATCGCCCGTTGCAGGCGATCGGGCCGCGGCAGGACATCCGCGCCACCGAGGGGTCTGCCTTTCAGGTCGATCAAGGTGAGGCTGATCGGCGGCAGCATCCGGCTGGTCTCGGTGGCGACGGGACTGCTCCAGGCGATGCCGATGCCGATCATGCCGGCGAACTGCCCGTTGCGTGCCAGACCGATCGCGGCCGGCAGGATGAAGCCGTCGCCCCTTCGCATCGCCGGCTCGCTCGAGACGACGGGCTCGGCATGCTCGCGGATCCGGGCCAGCAGGCTTTCGAAGCCGATGCCCGGCTGACGCGCGCTCGCGCATCGGCTCGCGCCCTGCGAATCGACAAGGACGATCACGGCGTAGCGCTCGCCGAGCTGGCGCAGCAGTCGACGCAAATAGTCCTCGCAGCGCGGCAATTCTTCGGACGGCAGCGCATCGCCGGTCCAGCGCGACACGTCGCCGTCCTCGCGCAAGGTCGACAGCACGCGGCGCGCACCCTGCACCGTCTCGCGCCAGGGCAACGCCGCGGCGTCCACGGCCCTGGCGAGGAGCTCGCCGCGCGCCCGGCGCAGATCGTGCTGCTTCTCGACGGCCCGCCACGCCGAGAACGCGATCACGGGCACCAGCAGCGCGCAGAGCAGGACCACGAAGCGTGTGCGCATCGGCCATGAATTCATCGGCCTGCCCTGCGTGTCAGACAGAGTCGCGGGACCGACGTCGCGGCGCCGAACCGGCGTGGCCGCGCCGACATGCCGCCCACTCCCCGGACGGTCAGATCGCGACCGTGTTCAGCGCCTGCGCCATCGCAGTGCGCAGCAGGTCGGGATCGAACGGCTTGGTGATGACGAAGACCGGCTCGACGCCGCTGCCCGTCAGCAGCCGTTCCGGGAAACCGGTGACGAAGATCACCGGGACTTCGAGCCCCTTCATGATCTCGCGCACCGCGGCGATGCCGTTGTCGCCGCCCTTCAGCTGGATATCGGCGAGCACGAGATGGGGCGAGTGCTTGCGCGCGAGGTCGACCGCGTTCTTCTCCGTGGCGGCGATGCCCACCACCTGATGGCCGGCGTTCTGCACGATCTTGGCGACGTCCAGCGCGATCACCGCCTCGTCCTCGATCACCAGGACCCGGACGGACGCAACCCGGCGCAACTCGTTGCGCGCCTCCTTCAGCGCCGCTTCGGCGTCCTCCCGGCCGACGTTGAGGATGCCGGCGGCATCCTCGACCGAGAAGCCCTCGAGCGCCGTCAGCAGCAGCATCTGCCGCTGCAGCACGGGGATCTCGCTGAGCTGGGCCTTCAGCCGGCCGGGCACGCCGTCGGCCGCCGTCTCGCGCTCGTCGAGCACGTCGAAGGGTTGGCGCAGGCGATGGAACAGAGTGAAGATCTTGCGCTTGGTATCGTATTCCTCGGCGGCCATCGGCTGCTCGCGCAGCACCTCGACGCACAGCCGCACCCATTCGTCGCCCCGCTTCTGCGAGCCCGTCAGCGCGCGCGCATAGCGGCGCAGGAACGGCAGCATCGACGCGACCGCATCCGGCAGACCTGTCTTGACCTGTTCCAAGCGAACCCCCGTGAATGCCGCCTTTGACGTGGCAGTTAACCGGCGCTTGCCGATATCACAACCTTGTGTTTGACCCCTTGGCGGTCAACCGAGCATCCATCGGTGATCACCGTTAACCGCTGACGCCACAAGCCCTAACGCCCCGCGCCTCGACCGGTTCCCTGCTCATCGGGATTTTCCATAGTTATCAAGGGAATGGCTTCCATGCGCCTGACCCCTTGGACAATCGGCGCACGCCGCCTACATGCCACCTATCGCGTAGTTCAGCAGGAGGACGCTAATGGCCACGGTGCGCTCGAATGCGAACGAAGTGGATGATTTCCACGAGCAGATGAAGGCGATCCTGCCGCGTCTGCGCCTCTATGCCCTCTCTCTCACCCACGACCGCGACCGCGCCAACGATCTCGTCCAGGAGACCGTGCTCAAGGCGCTCGCCGGCCGCGCGAGCTTCCGGCCCGGCACCAACTTCTCCGGCTGGATCTTCCGCATCCAGCGCAACGAATTCATCTCCAGCCTGCGGCGCCAGAAGCCGACGGTGCCGATCGACACCGCCGTGGCCGACTCGCTGACGCAGCGACCGACGCAGGAGAATGGCCTGGTGATGCGCGAATTCCTGCGCGCCTTCGCCCAGCTCTCGCCGGGCCAGCGCGAGGCGCTGGTTCTCGCGGTCGTCGAGGGTCAGCCCTACGATGTGATCGCCGAGCAGGTCGGCGTCTCGATCGGCACGATCAAGAGTCGCGTATCGCGCGCCCGCGCCAGCCTGGCGCGTCTGCTGCTCGATCCCGAGGACTCCGAGGAGGCGGTGGACTCCGCCGTGCGCACCATCGCCCGCAACCAGCGGGAGATGTCCGAGGACGAGGACGCGCGCACTTCACTCTCCGCATGATCCTGATATGGTTGCTCGCGCGTTGCGCACCTTGAGCAACCGGATCGCCGATCGACGGGCCGCCAGTGCCTGTCGATCGGGCAGGAAGGGGACTAAAGTCCTTCGCACCAGCCATGGCAGACGGCGACAAACCCCGCCCCGGGGGCCACGCGGCAGGGCCCGGGGCCGAAGAGCAGCCGTTCGACAGATGGCTTCGCAAGCAGCTGCACGCCATGTTCGATGAGGTCGTGAACGAGCCTCTGCCGTCGGACCTCGTGCGGCTGATCGACGAAGATGCCGCGCGCACGCGGCGGGAGGCGGCGCAGAGCGCGACGCCCCTGCCACCAGCGAAAGACGACTGCTAGCGGCTCCCGAAGCTCAGCTCGCGCGGTACCCGCACCTCTTCCGGAATCAGGAAGAGACCCGTTGCGCGGGCCAACTGGCCGCATCGCTGGCAGCTCGACAGCACATTGAGCGGCGCCGCGAGCAGCAGGCCGGCGCACACCGGCGCGATCCAGATCAGATACTCAGGCGCAAACGTCCAGATCAGACCCGTGGCAATCGCACCCCCCAGCATGTGCGACAGATGACGCTGGAGGGCAGCCGACCAACGCACGCCACGTTCCTCGCGCGGCTGCGGCGGCCAACCGACCTGCCGACCGAGCAGGATCGCGGCGATGAAGGCCGAGTGGAACAGCATCGTGACCGGCGCCAGCAACGTTGAGAAGGCGACCTCGAGCACGCCGCTGGCGACCAAGGCCGCGCGGCCTCCGAAGCGGCGCGCCGTCTCGCCGCGGGCCAAAGCCAGCATCATCGCCAGCAGCTTGGGCAGCAGCAGCACGGTGGCGGTCATGGTCAGCAGGCCCCGGATCTCCCGCGGCTTGTACTCGGGCCACTGCGGAAACAGGCTGCGGGTTTCCGGGAAATAGACATGGCCGATGACCGCCTGGTCGAGGACGAGGGCGGCGGTCAGCAACAGCATCATCAGCCACAGCGGCGAGGCGACGTAGGCGAGAACCCCCATGGCCAGGTGCAGCCGGCTCATCCAGTGCAGCCCGGGCATGCCGAGCAGACGCGCATGCTGCAGGTTGCCCTGCACCCAGCGCCGGTCGCGCGCCGCATAGTCCAGCAGGTTCGTCGGCATCTCCTCGAAGCTGCCGCCCAACTCGGGCAGCTGCCAGACGTGCCAACCGCCGCGCCGCAGCAGCGCCGCTTCGACAAAGTCGTGGCTCAGAATCTCGCCGCCCAGCGGCGGCTTGCCGCGAAGCACCGGCAGATGGCAGTGCTCGGCGAAGGCCGCGACGCGGATGATCGCGTTGTGGCCGTAATAATTCGCCTCGCCGGCCTGCCAGAAGCTCTGTCCGCTCGCGAGCAGCGGGCCGTAGAGGCGGCTGGAGAACTGCATGACGCGAGCGAACAGCGTCTCGCGCCCGACACTCGCGGTATGGGTCTGGATCAGGCCGGTGCGCGGGTTGTGCTCCATCAGCGCGGCCAGCCGCACGATCGTGTCGCCGCTCATCACGCTGTCGGCATCGAGAATGATCATGTAGTCGAAGCGCGCACCCGCGGTACCCAGCCATTCGGCGATGTTGCCGGCCTTGCGACCGACGTTCTTCGGACGGCGACGATAGGACACGCGCGCCTGGGCATCGCAGCCACGCCTGAACGCGTCGAACCGCGCCTGCTCGACGGCCGCGATCGCCTCATCGGTGCTGTCGCTCAGGACGTGGAAGGCGAACGATTCGAGCCTGCCCGTGCCCTTCAGGGACTCGTAGGTCGCGGCCAGGCGTGCCATCACGGCATCCGGGTCCTCGTTGTAGATCGGCATGAGGATCGCCGTTTGCGTGTGCAGCGCCGGAACCGCGCCCGACGAAGGAGCGGTCCGCTGCAATGACACGGGATGCAATCCCAGGACCTGGAGAACAAAGCCCGCGATCGCCGACCAGAATGAGAGCGAGATCATCGCGAAGCCGGGCACGAAGGCCAGCAGAAGGGCGATCTCGACCAGGGATATGCCGCCCGGCTCGAGGATCTCGGCCATCAGCATCGTACCGACAACCGTCGTCAGCGCCGTCGATCCCAGGATGAGAACCCGGCGCCAGCCGGCACGCGTGGCATAGCGATCGAGGCACCAATCGCTCATGGCCGCACCGTGTACGACATGGTTTCCGTCAGCACTTCGCCGTACAGGCGCAGATAGGCGCGCACGTCGGTCGGTTTCTTGCCGTCGGGCTGAACCTCGATGAACACGCGCCAGCTCGATTCATCGGGGATCGGCTCGCTGCGGACCTGTATCAGGCGGCCGGACGACACCGCGACCTTGGCGTCGACGGGCTGCGTCGGCCGCAGGCCGGCGATGTCGCCGCCGCCGAATTCGACCGCCAGCCGCCAGGACTTTCCACTGGGCGGCCGAAAAACGCGCACACCGATGACCCGGCCGCCCGGCGACAACGCCGCCTCGTCCCTGAGCGCCGAGAGGCGGTAGCGCAATTCGACTTGCTGGCCCCGACGCGTCGGCGTGTGGCTTGCCCAGAAGGCCGCGATGTTGTCGTGCACTTCCGAGTCGGTGGGAATCTCGACCAGGCGAATCTCGCCCTCGCCCCACTCGCCCATCGGCTCGACCCACAGGCTCGGCCGCGCGTGATAGCGCGCCTGGAGATCGCGGTACTGGGCGAAGCTGCGCTCGCGCTGCAGCAGACCGAAGCCCCGCGGATCGCGGTCCTGGAAAGTCGATACCGCGAGGTTGGAAAAATTGGACAGCGGCCGCCAGATCCACTCGCCCGAACCGCTGGCGATCAGCAGTCCGTCCGAATCGTGGATCTCCGGCCGATAGTCCGGCGATCGGCGGCTCTCCGTCTTGCCGGCAAGGAACATGCTGGTGAGCGGCGCGATACCGAGAAGCGAGATGTCGTGCCGCGCGAACAGCGCCGCGGTGACGTCCACCGTGGTCCGCCGACCCGGCCGCACAAGAAAGGTGAACGCCCCCGCCGCGCCGGGACTGTCGAGCAGCGCATGCAGCGTGATCTCGCGTGCGCCCTTCGGCGGCATGACGAGCCAGAAGGCGCGGAAGGCGGGGAATTCCTCCTGCCGCGGCAGGCCGGTGTCGATCGCCAGCCCGCGCGCCGACGCACCGTAGGTCTGCTCTCGGCCGATCGCCCGGAAGTAGCTGGCACCGAGGAACGCGATGATCTCGTCGAACTTGTCCGGCTCGTGCAGCGGATAGGTCAGGCGAAGACCGGCGAAGGCCACGGCACCCGGCGGTTCGCGCAGATTGGCGTCGCTGAAATCGAACATGGCCGGGTCCGGCACCACGGTGGCCGCGACCCCGTCCGAGACGACATGAATGTCGACCGGCGTGTTGTAGATGAAGCCGGCGGGAAAGAATTCAGCGCGGAACATGCTCGGCGCGCTGCGCCAGAGGATCGCTTCGGGCCGAAATCGAATCTGCAGGAACTGGTCATAGCCGACGCGCCCGAGATCGCTCGCCGGCGGCGCCGGCGGCGGCTTGTAAGGCTCGCCGGCGAGGCGCTTGGCCTGCGCGCGAACCTGGTCGAACGAGAACGGCCTTACCTGCGCGCTCACCGGACCGGGAAACGCCGCATACGCCGCGGCACCTGCCAACAACACTCGCCGCCGCACTGTCATCACGCTGTGTGCTCCCAGACAACGCCTGAGAACGTCGACATGTGAACGCGGTTGCGGAAAGCGGACGGCTTCGCGCTATGGCAGATGAGCGCGCCGCGAATCGGCGCCCGGCTTGCCGTCGCCGGCACGCCGCCTGAACCATCCCGGAATCAGCATGAAGCGGCTGGCCCAGCGCGCCAGCGGGATGTCCGCCACGAGGCGGGCACCGCGCTCGCGGCGGGCGAGCACGATCTTGCGGTTGTGAAAGACCTCGAGTTCCGGCCGATGAGCGACGCTGACGATTGTCGCCTCCTTCAATCGATCGCAGATCAGGCCCATCAGCGAGTCCTGGCTGTCGGGATCCAGCGCCGAGGTCGCCTCGTCGAGCACGACGATATCGGGCTGGTGCAGCAGCACGCGCGCGAAGGCGAGACGCTGCTTCTCGCCGCCCGACAGCGTCTGGTCCCAGGGCGCCTCCTCGTCGAGGCGCTCTGCGAGGTGGCCAAGCCCCACCGCGTCGAGCGCTTCGGCCATCCGCTCGTTGGGCCACTGGTCGGCCGGCGCCGGGTATGCCGCAGCCCGGCGCAAGGTGCCCGTCGGCACGTAGGGCCGCTGCGGCAGAAGGAAGAGCCGCAGGCCATCGCCGATCTCGATGGTGCCGCCGCCCCATGGCCACAGCCCGGCGATGGCCCGGATCAGCGTGCTCTTGCCGGTTCCCGATTCGCCCGCGAAGAGCACGCGCTCGCCCGGTGCGATCAGGACCTCCGCCTCCTCGACGACCATGGTGCCGTCGTCGAGGGTGACGCTGACCTCGGCCAGACGAAGCGCGGCATCCCGGGCGACGCCGCGTCCGATCACGCCGTCGCCCTTTTCCGCGCGCTCCAGCGCCTCGAGGGCGACCATCAGCGAGGTGATGCGGCGCGCGCCGGCGCTCCAGTCCGCCAGTCGCGGGTAGTTGTCGACCAGCCAGCCGAAGGCGCTCTGCACGATGACGAAAGCCGACGCCGCCTGCATCACGGTACCCAGGCTCATCGAGCCGTCCAGGTACTTCGGCGCGGCCAGCAGGATCGGCACCACGGCGGCGACCAGGTTGCTTCCCTGCGACACGACGGTGGTGCGCATGTGCTGACCGCACAGTTGCTTCCATCGATGCAGCACCGTGCCGAAGTGACGGTCCAGGCCGGCGCGCTCTTCCGTCTCGCCGCCGAGCAGCGCGATGCTTTCGCCATTCTCGCGTACCCGGGTCAGCGCATAGCGGTACTCGGCCTCGGCCTGGTTCTTGTCCTCGGAGACACGCACGAAGCGACGGCCGATGACCAGCATGGAGAGGCTGGCGACGCTGGCGTAGATGATCGCGGCCACCACGAGGAAGCCGGGCACCGTGACGGTCGTGCCGGCGAGCGCGAAGCTGATCGTGCCGCCGATGTTCCACAGCACGACCATGAAGGTGACCGCCGAGAGAAAGGCCGACAGCACGCCGACCGCGAAGTCGACGGGCGCGTCTGTCGCGACACGCAGATCCTCGGCGATCCGGTACTCCGGATTCTGGTGTTCGCCGCGCACCAGGTTGAGCTGATAGTAGCGTCCGTTGGCGAGCCAGCCGTCGAGCACCTGTTCGTTCAGCCATGCGCGCCAGCGCCGCTGGGTCGTCATGCGCAGCATGACGGCAATGACGCCGAGCGCCACGGTGACGATCGCGAGCGGCACGAACAGCATGGCCATCCGCGCGACGATCGGCGCGTCGCGCTTCTCGAGCGCGTCGAAGATCGCCTTGTTCCAGCGGTTGACGCCGTACTGCGCCGCCAGCGTGAGCAGGACGACGGCGAGCAGGCCGAATGTCAGCCACCATGCCCAGCGGTCTCCCCGCGCGCCCCAGAAGCCGCGCGCGCGCCGCCAGAAGAAGCCCATCAAGGCTTGTCGTCGTGTTCGTTCCGGGCCCTCGGAGACATCCTCATCTCCGACGCCATCGGGGAGGTCGGCCAGGGTTTCCGCCTGGGCGGCGGATTCGGTCATGATGTGTCTCCGCGACCATCGCGGAGAAGCGAGCTGTCGCCATCATGGACTCCGAATGGTCACGGCAGAACGCGCAGGGCGCGGATTGGCTCCGCTGACTAGGCCGCTTTCGGGTCGACCAGCGAGGTGACGAATCGGCAGAGCTCGACGGGCAGGTATGGCTTGTCGAAAAAGTGCACGGAAGGCATCGCCGCCGGATTGCCGCGCTCGCCCGAGCAGCGGACGACGGGGATGCCGGGCCGCAGCCGATGCGCCGCCGCGATGACCTCGTCGCCCGATATGTCGGGCAATCCTATGTCGACGACGATGGCATTGAGCGGCTGCGTGCTCTCCAGGATCTTCATCGCGGCTGCGCCGGTGGGCGCTTCGATGCAGTTGAACCCGGCTTGCGTAAAGGTCTCGACCATGACGGTGCGGATGAGAAACTCGTCCTCCGTCAGCAGAATGCTGCGCATTGCCCCCTCAGGCCGCCCGAGCGGCCATGAGGGGGATTCTACTAGAGCCGCCTCTCCAATCCAAGATGGATGGCGGAGCGGCCGATTGCGCCGCACGCCGCCAGGCCGGTCAGCCGGGCATCACGATGTGGCAGTTCGTCCGGTCGACATAGAGATCGGTGCGCGGCCCGCGCACGAAGGCGCCGACGCGCTCGCCCGGCCCGATCGGTCCGGTCTTCACCCGCGTCGCCATCACGACCTGACCGCCGTTGGTGAAATTGCAGTCCACCGCGGGCTCGATCGCCATCGGGCTGTTGTTGGTCAGGTACATCACGGCCATCCAGCGGTGACCCGGATCGGCGAACAGCGACGACACGTCCATGTTCATGGTCGGCACGTTGGTGTTCGGACCCGACGTGATCGGCACGGTGCCCAGCACGCGCGGACGAACCTCCTGGACGACCACACCCCCAACGCCGGCGCTTTGGGCCCGCGGCTCGAAGGCGCGATCGTCGAAGGGGACGGGCGTTCCGTCCTTGCCCACATTCTGCGGCGTCCAGACCTTGCCGGTCACCGGGTCACGGAACTCCGGATAGCCCGACGGCATCATGCTGCTCTGTGCGCCCGCGGTGCCGGCGACAAGAACTCCGAGCAGCGACGCCGCCCAGATGCGACCCTTCATCATCATGATACGAATCTCCATTCAATTGCACGGCGGCCGTCGCCCAACGGCGGACCGTCCAAGTGATGGAAAAACGTCGGCCGCAAACCCCGGTTCCGGTCCGCCCCGAGAAGCCCTTTTTCTTGACCGGGGCCTGATGGTTGCGCGCACCGATGATGCGCGAGGCGACGCTGTTCAATGATGCCCTATACGACGAGCTCCACCGAGCACACCACACCGTCGCGGCGGTAATCGAGCGACGCACTGCCGAGCTCCGCCTTCAGCGCCTGCTCGAGCAGCAACGAGCCGAAGCCCTTGCGCGCCGGCGGATCCACCGGCGGACCACCCCTTTCCTGCCACGTCAGATGCACGCGGCGTCCGCCCTGGGCCGGCACGACACGCCAGGTCAGATGCACCGTCCCGCCGTCGTTCGACAGGGCACCATATTTCGCGGCGTTGGTGGCCAATTCGTGCAGTCCCATGCTGAGCAGCGTGACCTTTCCCGCGTCGAGCCAGATGTCGTCGGCACCGTCGAGCACGATGCGTTCGGCATGCCGCTCCTGGAACGGCGCCAGCACCCGCAGCACGAGGTCGCGCAGGGAAACGCTTCTCAGGTTCTTCAGCGTCAGCAGATCCTGGGCGCCGGCCAGCGCCTGCAGCCGTCCGGCGAACGCCGCCTGCTCCTGGGGCGTCACGCTGTCCAGGGTCTGCGACGCGATGGCCTGCACGATCGACAGGCTGTTCTTCAGGCGGTGCTTCATCTCGCTGAGAAGAAGCTGCGCCTGTTCCTGCGCGCGCTTGCGCTCACTGATGTCGCGCGCGATCTTCGAGGCGCCGATGATCCTGCCGTCGCGCCCCTTCAGCGGCGACACGGTGAGGGAAATATCGACCAGGCTGCCGTCCTTGCGCCGACGCACCGTCTCATAGTGATCGACGCGTTCGCCACGCACGATCCGGCCGAGGATGCCAGGCTCCTCGTCCACGCGCTCGGGCGGTATCAGGATGGTGATCGGCTTGCCGATCGCCTCGTCGGCGGTGTAGCCGAACAGCCGCTCGGCACCCGCGTTCCATGTCCGGATGGTGCCGGTGAGGTCCTTGCTGACAATGGCATCATCGGACGAATCCACGATCGACGCGAGCCGCCGGACCGCGTCATCGGCGGCGTGGCGATCGGTGATGTCCACCAGCGTGTTGACCCCGCCGACGAGGCCGCCCGACTCGTCGAACAAGGGTGTCGGATGAGGCGCCAGGAGCACGCGGCTGCCGTCGGGCCGCTCGGCGAGCACCTCGACGCCGCGAACCGGCTCGCCCGTGCGCAGCGCCACCGCCATCGGGCAATCCTCGTGCGCCATGGGGCGGCCGTCGGGCCAGAGCAGCTTCCACGAGCCGCACCAGGCCGCGCTGTCGAGATCGGGGCGATGCCCCCACAGCGCCGCGGCCGCCTCGTTGTAGTATGTGATCCGCCCCTGCTTGTCCGTCGTATAGACAGCCGTCGGCAGGCAATCGAGAACGGTCCGGAATAGCCCGTCCCCCATTTGCCCGCCATCGATCCTCTCAGTCGACGCCGCAGCGCCGCCGACTCGTTTCTGCATGGATTTCCCGTCAGAGAGTCGCTTAACGCCACGTAGGCCCGGTGGGTTCCAGTGTCAACGACAGCAGGTCGATTCGTGCCTGACCGCGAGGGAACGCCACCTGCCCGATGGCGTTGATTTGGTTAGGCAATATTCCTGGAACCGAATGTCATTCATGGCACCCCGTGACCCGATGCGAGCGCCCGACGGACGAACCGATCCGGCGGTGATCCTTGTCGTCGAGGATGATTGGCTGCTGCGCCAGGCGATGGCTTCGGAAATGCGCGACGCAGGCTGGCGCGTGCTTGAGGCCAGCACGGGCGAAGCCGCGCTGTCGCTGCCGGACACCGTCGGCCAGATCGACCTGGTGGTGACCGACATCCGGCTCGCCGGCGCGCTGACCGGCTGGGATGTCGCGCAGGGCTTTCGCGACCGCTTTGCAGATCTTCCCGTCGTCTACGTCACGGGCAACAGCGTCGACAGTGCGCGGATGGTGTCGCGCAGCACCTTCCTCGGCAAGCCCTGCGCCCCGACCGACCTGATGCGCGCCTGCCGCAGGGCACTGTCCCCGGAGGACTCGTCCGCCTCGCCGCTGTCGCGTGCCTGACTGACACAGAGCGCCGGCCGCGCCCTATAGTGTCCGCCGATCGAACACGGAGGAGGGCCCGCCATGCGCGTCGGCGTTTTCTATTTCCCCACGGACTACGGCATCCACACCGCCGAGCTGGCGCGCGCGCTCGAGGATCGCGGCTTCGACTCGCTGTTCGTCTGCGAGCACACGCACATCCCGGTCAGCCGCCGCACGCCCTTCCCCGGCGGCGGTGAGCTGCCCAGGCGCTACAGCCACACGCACGACCCCTTCGTCGCGCTGTCCTTCGCCGCGGCAGCGACCCGCACGCTGCTGCTCGGCACCGGCGTCTGCCTGGTGCCGCAGCGCGATCCGATCGTCACCGCCAAGAGCGTCGCCAGCCTCGATCTGATGTCGGGCGGCCGCTTCATCTTCGGCATCGGCGGCGGCTGGAACGTCGACGAGATGGAGAACCACGGCGCGCAGCACGCCACGCGCTTCAAGCTGATGCGCGAACGCGTGCTGGCCATGAAGGAGATGTGGACCAAGGAGGAAGCCTCGTTCCACGGCGAGATGGTGAACCTCGACCCGCTGTGGTCCTACCCCAAGCCCAAGCAGAAGCCGCATCCGCCGATCCTGCTGGGTGGCGAGAGCGATCACACCCTGCGCCGCGTCGTCGAGTTCTGCGACGGCTGGTTCCCGCGGCCGCGCGGCTTCGTCGCTAAGGAGGGCGTCGCACGGCTGAAATCCATGGCCGACAAGATGGGCCGCGACGCCTCGAGCCTGTCGATCACCGTTTTCGGCGCGCCCAACGACGCCGGGGCTCTCGCGGAATACGAGTCGCAGGGAATCCAGCGCGCCCTGCTGGCCGTTCCCGATCTTGATCGCGACGGCATCCTCGCGGCGCTCGACAAGCTGGCGCCGCTGGCGGCGGCTCACAAGTCCTGAGCTTCCCGGGCAGCGCGGCAGGCGCGTATGCTGGCCGCGCCTGTGCACCTCCTGATCGGAAGGAAGCGACCATGATCGACCTGCATTACTGGCCCACGCCGAACGGCAAGAAAGTCACGATCCTGCTCGAGGAATGTGGCCTGCCCTACAAGATCGTGCCGCTGAACATCGGCCGCGGCGATCAGTTCAGCGACGAGTTCCTCGCGATGAACCCCAACCATCGCATGCCCGTGATGGTCGACCACGAACCAAAGGACGGCGGCAAGCCGCTCGCCGTCTTCGAGTCGGGCGCGATCATGATGTACATCGCCGAGAAGGCCGGGAAGTTCTATCCGCAGGACGTCCGCACGCGCTACGACGTCAACCAGTGGCTGATCTGGCAGATGGCCAACCAGGGCCCGAAATCCGGCGAATGCGGCCACTTCCGCCGCGTCGACCAGGCCAAGGACGGCGACCAGACCTACGCCATCCGGCGCTTCACCGACGAGGTGAACCGCCTCTACGGCGTCCTCAACAACCAGCTCTACAAGCACAAGTATCTCGCCGGCAACCAGTACACGATCGCCGACATGATCTGCTATCCGTGGACCATCAACTGGAAGTTCCAGGGCCAGGACATCGAGGAATTCCCCTACTTCAAGCGCTGGTTCGAGGAACTGGGCGCGCGGCCGGCGGTGCAGAGGGGCATGGCGGTGGGCGCCGACCTTTCGGTCGACAACACCAAGCTGCCGCCCGAGGAGCAGGCCCGTCGCGCCAAGCTGCTCTACAACCAGCGCGCCCGGCCGGTGAAAGTCGCGTAGGCGACACGAACGCAGTTGCGAAGACGAGGCGGAAACCTCAGACTGCCCGGTTCGCCACTCTCGCGATGCTTGTGGAAAACCTTTTTGTTGCAACCGTGCAATATCATGGCACGATGCAGAGCCTTTTCGATGCGGTCGCGACTCTCCTCGCGCTGATTCGTTGGCAACACGCGGACGCCGGGCCCCCGACCGGCGTCCGCTCTTGTTTCAGCCCCTGTCACGCTTCCGTGGCTTGACGCGGCGGCTCAACGCTGGCGGACTTCGCGCCCCGATCGACAGGGGGAGCACACATGCCGCACACACCGGCCAGCATGGCGATCATCGTGAAGAAGGATGGCGAGGGCGACACCACCGCCATGATGCAGCCGCAGGCCGAGAAATACCTCGGCAACCTGCTGACGCCGGACCGCATCTCCAACCTCAAGCAGTCGCTGAACGACGTGTTCGGCGGCCGCGGCAAGGCGTCCGGCGCATACACCTTCGCCGGCCAGCCCGTGCTGCACGCCTCGTCGGGCAACATGCAG
Organism: Reyranellaceae bacterium; assembly: GCA_050183765.1. Taxonomy (GTDB): domain Bacteria; phylum Pseudomonadota; class Alphaproteobacteria; order Reyranellales; family Reyranellaceae; genus JAFAZJ01. The sequence goes on from JBFXAZ010000066.1 coordinate 27,726, forward strand.
AAGAGCGTCACGCTGTTCTTCTACATGTCGGGCGTGAACGCCAAGATCTTCGCCATGGGCCAGCACAAGACGTCGAGCAGCTACACCGTCAGCGAGTATGGCCAGCGCGGCACGGATTTCCAGCTCGGCAAGACCGTGTCGCTCTGACGTCGAGGGCGGGCCGATCCCGACCGCCGGCTACCGGCGTACGATCTCGACCACCGCCTGACGCAGCTCGTCGGCCGCCTTGGCGACCTCGGTCCGCCCGTCGCCGCTCTGGTATGACGGCCCGACGACGGCGAAGACGTAGTGTCCGTCGCCGTTGGCCATCGGCACCACCATGTAGCGTGCTTCCGTCGTGCGCAGAGAGGCCTCGCAGGTCGTGAACAGGCGGGCGACCTGGCGCGAGCGCTGATCCGGCGCCGTGCCCGAGTTGAAGCGTCCGCCGCAGGCGCGACGGTCGGCGGCGATGATGGTGCTGGAGATGGCCGGCGGGTCGAACCCGCTTTGCGCGGGTACGATGTCGAGCGTCCCGGTCAGCAGGTCGGAGCGCCAGGCAAGGTCGGCGCGGACCGACTGTATCAGGTTGAGGGCGGTCGCCTCGCGCTCGCTCATCGGCCGGAAACCCTGCATCGACGGCAGGGCGAGCATCGCCGACAGGGCGCGCGCGGCCTCGACGCGCTGCTGCGCGGTGCTTTCCGGCCACAGTCGCCGCGGGTTGGCCGGCGGCGGCGGCGGTATCGGCTGCGCCGAGGGCTGCGACGGGCGCGGCCCGACGGGATCGGACGGCGACAGCGGGCCGGGCCGCGGCCCGGCGGGCGACGGCGATGTCGGTTGGGGCTGCGGCGGCGCGGCGGCGATCTGCACGCGCGTGCAGTTGATCAGCGCGGTGAGCGCCGCGTTCGTGCCCAGCAGGCTGAACTGGAAGCGGTCGTTGCCCGACACCATGGTCAGCAGATTGCCCTGTCGGAACCGGTCGAACAGCGTGCCCTGGGCCGGCAGCTCGGCCACCGCGAACTGCCGGTTGACGGCCTTGGCCTGCAAGGCGCCGGCGCTGACGCCGTCGATGCTCAGGTAGACCGTGTAGTTCTGGTTGACGTTGAGGTTCCAGCCCTTGTTGCTCCAGCCGACGCGCCAAGTGTAGTTCTGCGAGATCGCGAAGAACATCGAGATGCCGCTCTGGTACGCCGTGCTCATGGCACAGTGCGAGAAACGGCCGGTGCTGTCGCTGGTGTACGCGGCGCCTTTCCAGTTGCCGCTCTGGAATTGCGTGTCGTTGATCAGTTCGGCGCGCGCCGCGGCGCCGACCATCAACGCCGCGGCGAAGGCGATGGCCCTGTACAGACGCATTGTGGGTTCCGTCAAACGCGCAAAGGTCTCTGGCGCAGTGTAGCGGCGCACCCCGCGCGCTTCAACGAATCAGGCGCCGAAGCGCGGCGCGAAGCCGACGCCCCTGGAATCGACGCGGCACACGAACGGCGCGCCGAAATGCGCCGGCATGAGCAGCGCGCCCGAGCCGGCGCAATCCTCCAGCACCTGGCGACGGCTCTTGCGCGCGTTGATTTGGTCGGCGCAGGCGAAGCTGTTCCATTCGGGGTGATAGACCTGGATGGCGTGGTGCAGGATGTCGCCGCAGAACAGCGCCTTGTGCCCGCGCGAGGCGAGGTTGATCGCCACCGTGCCCGGCGTGTGGCCCGGCCTGGGCTCGAGCGAGAGGTGCTCGTCGACGATGTGCGCGCCGTCGACCATCTGCGACAGCCGCGCCTCGACGATCGGGATCACGCTGTCGCGGAACGAGTTCTGGTTGACCGGCCCGGTGGCCGGGTCGCTGTCGAGCTTGAGGTAGTGGTCGTAATCGGCACGGCTGAAGACATACTTCGCGTTGGGGAAGGTCGGCACCCAGCGGCCGTTCTCCAGCCGCGTGTTCCAGCCGACATGGTCCATGTGCAGATGCGTGCACATCACGATGTCGACCTGCTCCGGCTTCACGCCCGCCGCCGCCAGCCGTTCCAGGTAGGGCGTGTTCATCATGTCCCACATCTTGCGCAGCGGGCGCGGCTTGTGGTTGCCGACGCAGCCGTCAATCAGGATGCGCTTGCCGCCCACGGTAATCAGCCAGCTGTGCACGCTGAGCTTGATCATGCCGCTGGCGGGATCGAAGTGGTTCGGCAGCATCCAGTCGTAGTGATTCTCGACGATCTCGGTTCGCCAGTCGGAAAAGAACTTCTTCGCGTCGAAGTTCGGCTCGTAGGTTTCCTCGATGCGCGTCACCGTCGCGTCGCCGATCTTCACCGCGTCCATTGCGCCCCTCCCATGCGTGGTACTCCTTGCCTCGATCCTAGCGCGTCCGTCCGGGCGCGATACACTGTCCTGAGAACCAACGAGGGAGAGCGCCCATGCCGCTGCCGGCCGACGTCGATACCACCACGCCGAAATACCTGCGCGACAAATACGCCATCGTCGGCGTCGGCGAGACCACCTACACGCGCGGCTCGGGCGTCACGACGCGCGCGCTGGGCACCTGGGCGGTGCGCAACGCGATCGAGGACGCCGGCCTGAAGCCCTCCGACATCGACGGCATGCTGTCCTACCAGTCAGGCGATTCGACCTTCGGGCCGTTCATCGCCGGCGACCTCGGCATCCGGCTCAACTTCTACATGGACGTCTTCGGCGGCGGCTCCTCGACCGAGGCGCTGGTCGGCATGGCCATGGGCCTGATCGAGGCCGGCATGTGCAAGACGGTGGTGATCTTCCGCGCCATGAACGGCTTCTCGCAGGTGCGCATCGGCGGCACCGGCGCGCGCGCCGCGGCGCCGGT
>JBFXAZ010000067.1:0-29788 GCA_050183765.1 Reyranellaceae bacterium
CCCGGATCGCCGCCTACAACAACACGCCGCGCAAATGCCTTCACTTCCGATCCCCGGCCGAAGTCTTCTTTGCCAGGGTGTTGCACTTCGAATGTGAATCCACACCCTCGCTGCGCTCGGGATGACAACAGGCTGAACCAGGCTCCAGGAACGCGCCATGATCCCGCGCACGCTCTTCCCCGCCGACTACGAGATCTTCCGCGACTCGGTGCGCCGCTTCGTCGCCGAGGAGATCACGCCGCACTATGTGCAGTGGGAGCATGACGCGCGCGTGCCGCGCGAGGTCTGGCTCAAGGGCGGCGCGGCCGGGCTGCTGTGCTGCGAGGTACCGGAGGAATACGGCGGGCCCGGGGGCGATTTCCTGCACAGCGTCGTGGTGATGGAGGAGCTGGCCGATGCCGGCGCCACCGGCGTGTTCTTCGGCCTGCATTCCGACATCGTGGCACCCTACATCCTCAAATATGGCTCGCCGCAGCAGAAGAAGCAGTGGCTCACGCGCATGGCCTCGGGCGAGGCGATCGGCGCCATCGCCATGACCGAGCCCTCGGCCGGCTCCGACCTGCAGGCGATCCGCACCACGGCGCGGCGCGACGGCGACGACTACGTCATCAACGGCCAGAAGGTCTTCATCTCCAACGGCCAGCAGGCCGATTTGGTGATCGTCGCCTGCAAAACCGACGCGACCAAGGGCGCCAAGGGCATGAGCCTGATCGTCGTCGAAGGCGACCGGCCAGGATTCCGCCGCGGCCGCCAGCTGAAGAAGCTTGGCATCCACTCACAGGACACGTCCGAGCTGTTCTTCGAGGACGTGCGCGTGCCGGCGGCCAACATCCTCGGCAGCGAGGGGCAGGGCTTCACCCTGCTGATGAACGAGCTGTCGCAGGAGCGCCTGACCCAGGCGGTGCGCGCCATCACCGCGTCGGAAGCGGCGCTGCGCTGGACCATCGACTACGTGCAGCAGCGCCAGGCTTTCGGCAAGCCGATTGCCGCCTTCCAGAACACGCAGTTCAAGCTCGCCGGGCTGAAGGCCGAGATCGTGGCGCAGCGCGTGCTGGTCGACCGCTGCATCGAGCTGCACCTGAAGCGCGAGTTCGATTCGGTCGACGCGGCGATGGCGAAGATGACGACGACCGAACTGCAGGCGCGCGTCGTCGACGAATGCCTGCAGCTGCATGGCGGCTACGGCTACATGACCGAGTTCCCGATCGCCCGCGCCTTCGTCGACGCGCGCTACGCCCGCATCGCCGGCGGCTCGATCGAGGTGATGAAGACCATCATCGCGCGCAGCCTGTTCGGTCGCTGAGCCGCCGTCGTCCTGAGCGCAGCGAAGGACCTTGCGGTATGGCGGCCGCAAAAATGCATCGTGGCCGGTCGCGCGGCCGCAAGGTCCTTCGCTGCGCTCAGGACGACGGGGAAGCCGCCGCCCACCGCGCGATGAACGCCGCCACGGCGTCGGCGTCGTCGAGGTCGAGCCAGTGGTGGCCGTCGCCTTCCTTCCAGTCGGCGCGCGGGGCGGCGATCGCGAGCAATCCGGGATCGTCGCCCGAGCGCAGCGCCTTGCCCTCGGCGGCGCGCCAGACTTCGATGCGGGCGTGCGGGTGATTGGTGAAGCCCTCGACCAGCACGAGGTCGACGGGCTCGAGCCGCGCCACCAGCTCGTCGAGGGTGATCTCGCCGGCGCCGCGGTTCTCGCGCATCAGCGCCCAGCGCAGGTCGGAGGCGACCAGCACCTCGCGTGCGCCCGCCTTGCGGTGACGCCACGAATCCTTGCCGGGCTTGTCGACGTCGAAGCCGTGGTGGGAGCGCTTGATGGTCGAGACCTTCAGGCCGCGCGCGGCGAGCAGGGGCAGCAGCTTCTCGACCAGCGTGGTCTTGCCGCTGCCGCTCCAGCCGACGATTCCGAGCAGGCGCATCATGCCTCCGTGACGATCGTGGCGACATCGCCGCCGCGCGCGCGCGCCGTGACCCGGCCGACGATCGTCGCGTCGGGGGCGTCGGCGGCCCGCAATCGGTCAACGAACGCTTCGGCGCGATCCGCGGCGATGCCGATCAGCAGGCCGCCGGAGGTCTGCGGGTCGAACAGCAGGTCGTAGCTGTCCGATGCCTCGCGACGATCGACGGTGCCGACCATGGCGACGTTCTCCGGCGCCAGCGTGCTGCGCGTGCCGCGCGCCAGGGCGGCAAGCGTGCCCGGCAGCGCCGGGATGGCCGGCAGCGACAGCTCGGCGTCGAGGCCCGAGGCGCGCAGCATCTCGATCAGGTGCCCGCCGAGGCCGAAGCCGGTGATGTCGGTGCAGGCCGTCGCGGCGGCGTCGCGCGCGCTGGCGGCGGCGCGGGCGTTGGACACCAGCATCGAGCGGATCGCCGCCTCGATATCGACGCCGCGCGCGTCGCCGGTCATGTCGGCGGCGAACAGCACGCCGGTGCCGACCGGCTTGGTCAGGATCAGCGCGTCTCCTTCGCGCAGGCCGCCCTTGCGCATCAGCGACGTGATCTCGGCGGTGCCGTTGACCGTCAGGCCGACCGCCATGTCGGGGCCTTCGATGGTGTGGCCGCCGATCAGCACGGCGCCGGCGCGGTTGAGCTCTTCGACCACGCCGCGCAGCAGCGCGCCGAGATCGCGCTCCTGCAGCGCGCCGCGCGCGTAGGGGATCACCGCGGTCATCAGCGCGCTGTGCGGCTGGGCGCCCTTGGCGAAGAGATCCGACAGCGCATGCAGCGTGGCGACGCGGCCCAGCCGCCAGGGATCGTCGAACAGCGCCGGAAAATGATCGACGCTCTGCAGCAGGGCGCGGCCCGGCGGCACGAGGATGGCGCTGGTATCCTCGCCGTCGCGCACCCCCAGCGGGATGTCGTGGCGCGCGGGAATGTCGAGGCCGTCGAGCGCGCGCCGCAGGGTCTCGGCGCCGATCTTGGCGCCGCAGCCGGCGCAGCGCATCAGCATCGGCGCCGCCATCGCCGCCATGTCGGGCCTTGTCGTCTCCGGCAGATCGCCCTGCGCGGCCATACGCCCGCCCGGCCGCAGGCGCTGGTACATGGCCATCCAGCGCGTGTCGATGCGCCGCTTCCAGCGCCACACCCAGTCGCCCTCGAGGGAGAAGCCGCCGCGCGAGGCCACGGCGTGCCTGTCGCCGGTGGTGATCAGGCTGAGGAAGCGCCGCTGCGGCACGTAGGGTTTCAGCGGCACGTCTTCGGGCGCCAGCAGGTTGTCCGCCAGGACCGGTCCTTCGCGCACGGCGAAGACACCGGCCTTGGCCAGCGGCGCGGCGTCGAAGGCGGCGACGTCGCCGGTGGCGAAGACGTTGGCATGCGACACCGATTGCAGGTGCCGGTTGACTCGCACGAAACCCCGCTCGTCGAGCGCCAGGCCGGTCTCGGCGAGCCAGCCCGCCGGCGCGGCCTGGGTCACCCAGACGGTCAACGCACTGCGGATCGCCGCGCCGCCCTGCAATGTCACCGCGTCGGCGGCGACCTCGGCGACCGGCGTGCCCAGAACGATGTCGACGCCGCGCGCCTTCAGCGTGCGCATGAAGGCGCGCCGCACGGCGGGCGGATGGGTCGACAGGATCTCGGTGTCGGCGGAGACGAGGGTGAAGCGCGGCTGCGGGCCGCCGTCGCGCATCAGCGCCGCCTGCATCGACAGGCAAAGCTCGACGCCGCCGGCGCCGGCGCCGACCACGACGATGCTCGCCGGGCGGTTCGCACCTTTGCGCAGGGCGGACCAGCGCGCGAGGAACGCCGGTACCGGCTTCACGGGCAGGGCGTGGCGATCGGCGCCGGGAATGCCGAGCGTGGCCGGCGTCGAGCCGATGTCGAGCGCGACGAGATCGAAGGCGACCGGCGGGCGATCGGCGCAGATCACGCGCTGCGCCGCGAGGTCGAGCCCGATAGCGGCGTCGTGGTAGAGGCGGGCGCCCGCGGCGCGGCACAGCGGGCGCAGATCGATATGCGCGTCCTCGAAGCGATAGTGGCCGGCGACCAGGCCGGGCAGCATGCCCGAGTAGGGCGTATCGAGCTCGCGCGCGATCAGGGTCAGGCGCACGTCCGTCGGCCGCTTCATCGCCGCGCGGCGCAGCACCTCGACATGCGCATGCCCGCCACCGACCAGAACGACATCGCGGCGCGCCAGTCTCGCGTCAGCACTGTCTGGAATCGTCATCTCACTGAACCGTAGGCGATTGCCGTCGCCGGGACCACGGCCTGCTCACTCCCTGCAATCGGCAATTCTCCGTCACTACCGCGTGATTAATGGGGGGACCCCTTGGAACTATCCAGTGCCATGCACATTGAAATCTATTGTGGGTTGTAACGCATCGATACTTTCGATGGAGGGAGGTGCCTGATGAAGGGGGTTCAGCCGCTCCAGAACAGTGATCTCGATGCCATTTTTGTGACATCACCGGCCAACGCTAGCACGACGGTCGCTCCGCGGGCATCGGCGGACGGAACGGATGAAACAATGTCCTGCGCGCCGAATATGGCGATGGCGCCATGCCTGCGCAGCTGGCTTGCGCTTGCGCTGCAGGCGGCCGAGATCGGCGCGTGGGAATGGGATCTGCCGACCGGCCGGTTCCGCGTCTCGGACGACTGGGCGCGATCGTTTGGCTATGTCGGCCGGCATGTCGCGCCAGATTCGCTGAGCGGCTGGCGCGGCCTTGCCCATCCCGAGGACAGATCGGCGTTCGATGGCTTCGTCTCGGCGGTGATCGACGGTTGCGGCAACGCGCGCCAGGTCGAGCTCCGCCTGCGCCGTCCCGATGGGTCGTATGGCTGGCAGCGCTGGAGCGGCCGGCTGCTGGACAGCGTGGATGCACCCCGCCGCGTGATCGGCGTGCTGGTCGATGTCACGACCAAGCACGAGACGATGGCTCGCCTGTTGCAGCTCGAGCGGCTCGAGACGATCGGCCAGCTCACCGGCGGTCTCGCGCACGACTTCAACAATCTCCTGACCGTGATCCAGGGCAACGTCGATCTGCTGAACGACAGTCTCGGCGACGATGCGCTGAACGCACCGATCCTCGAGGAGATCGGCACGATCGTCGATCGCGGCGCGGCGTTGACGCGGCGTCTGCTGAGCTTGGCACGGGATGAACGGGCTGCGGTGGCCATCCTCGCGCCCGATGCGCTGGTGATGGGGCTGCTGCCGTTGCTCAACCACACCTTGGGCGGCGAGATCGCACTGCGTCACGACCTCGCCGCCGACGGCTGGTCGGTCGAGGCCGATGCGCGGCAGTTCGAGAATGCGATCATCAACCTGGCGATCAACGCGCGCGACGCGATGCCCGGTGGCGGCACGCTGACGCTGTCGACCCGGGCGACGTCGCTGACCGGCACCGACTTCCGCGGCGACGGTGGCGAGGGCGGCGGCAGCTACGTCGTGGTGGCGATCGCCGACACCGGCCACGGCATGTCGCCGGAGGTGCAGGCCCGCATCTTCGAGCCGTTCTTCACCACGAAGGCGGACAAGGGAACCGGGCTGGGCATTCCGATGGTGGCGCGCTTCGTCCGGCAGGCCGGCGGCCATATTCGAATCGAAAGCACCGTCGGCGGCGGCACGACGGTGCGTCTCTACATTCCGCGCTCAGGTGCGCCGATATAGGCGCTTGCTTGCTCTGTAATTTGTCAACAGCGTGCCCGGAGGGGGATCGGGCCGCAAATCACTGGGACAATCCGGTTGATCAGGCGGCAACCCGGCTCGATGCCTCGTGCGTCATGTACTTGCTCACGAGGTCGACGGTGCGCTCGGTGGGCCGAACCCACAGGCGGCGCGCATCGTTGGGGTCGCGTTCCTTGGCGATGTAGCCGTCGCCCATCAGCTCGCCCAGGCGGCGCAGCGCCGTGGTCTGCGGCACGCCGGAGGCCGCGCACAGCGCCGAGACCGGCACCTTCTGGCCGCTCAGGCGGGCATGCATCAGCTCCATGATCATGTTCCAGCCCGGCTCGTCCTTGAAGCCTTCGCCCATGATCTTCTCGCGCGCGATGCGGCCCTTGCGCTCGCGCAGCAGCCAATGGGCCTGGGAGGCGACCGTCGCGGCCGGCGCCTCGGGCTCCGGCGTGGCGACCGGAACGACGGCGCGCGCCGGCGCCGGCTCGGCCAGCAGCTTGGTGACCCGCTCGGCCACCTGGCGCGGGCGCACCGGCTTGGTGAGGAAGTCGCTGGCGCCGATGCGCAGCGCAGCGACGGCGAGATCGATGGTCGCCTGGCCGGTCATGAACAGCACCTTCAGCGGCTGCCCGGCGGCGTGCGAGTTGGCGAGATCGATCGCGAATTCGATGCCGGACATGTCGGGCATCCGGATGTCGCTGATGAGCACCTTGATGCCCTCGTGACGATCCAGCGCCTCGCGCGCGGCGGCGATGCTGGTCGCCGGCACGGCCGGGATGAAGTTGCGGGTGAGATAACGGGCCAGCTCCTGCGCGCAGGTCGGATCGTCGTCGAGAACCAGCGCGACGGGATTGGCAGGCTCGGCTTCGGTACTGTGCATCGACATGTTGTGCCCCACTGATCAAGAATGAATGTCGACTAGACAAAGCAAACATGGATTTAGATGCGGCTGCACGCTACGCGAGAAATGTCCAAACTGGACCGGACCCCCGCGAGTCCTTGATTCACCGTCGATTCGGCGCGATCGCGACTCGCGAAAGTTGCTGCGGCAGGCCGCGCGAATCATCTGCAATGCAATCAAACGACAGGTCGCAACGACTTGGAGTCGTTGAGTGAATCGACCAATCCTAATGTGCCTTTTCTGCGCAGCCGCTGCAGCGCCATGGATCGGTCCAAAGGTCGGGTCGATCGGCGATCGCGGCCCGCGCCCGGCCGGCGATCGGCGCGATCGGTCCGCATTGGCAGCGGCTTCACGCCGGGTCGGACCGTACTCGAATTGAGCGCGAGGGCGTCGAGGCATAGATCGATGGCAGCCCATTCACCCGGAGCCGCAAGCAGATGTCACTAAGGTCCTCAGCTCTTCGCATCGCCACCACGATCGCCCTGTCGTTCGCCGCGACCTCGGCGATCGCCGGCGAGCTCGTCATCACCCAGATCGGCGGCGACACCTTCCGCTACAGCGTCGCGACGCCGGTGAGCGGCAAGGTCGGCGCCGACCGCGCCAAGATCTTCAGCGACGCGCAGAAGCTGGCCACGGCGATGCACGCCGACGGCTACTCCGTCCTGCGCGAGAGCAGCCACAATGTCGGCGGCTCGGTCGTGCGTCAGGTCGAGATCAAGCTCAACGGCGGTGCGCGCCGCTGATGTGAACCCGCGGTCGCCGCCATATCCGGCGGCCGCGAACGGGAGGCGATGAGCGGCAATTATTCGGCCGCGCACCGGCTTCCAGAAAGAGGTGCAGACGCAATTTCCGCGTCCGTCCTCGCGCTGCGGCGGCGAGGAGCACCGGTCTGAATTTCAAAACAAAGGAATTTTTACCATGCGGATTCTCGCCAAGGCGCGTAGCGCGTTCGGATTGATCTCGGTTTGTTTCGGCCTCCTGGTCGGTGCCTGCGATAACACGCCTGACCAGCCCTCTTCGGCCCTCGGCCGCTTCGACACCATGGCCTACGCGGGGCAGCCTTCGGCCGCGAACGTGCCGTCGATGTCGTTGCTGGCGCCGACCTCCTGGAAGGCGGTCACCGTCGGTGCCGACCGCTCGCTGACGCTGTACGACAACGCCGCCACCGACATGGCCGGCCAGCTGCAGGCGGCCGGCGCGCGCGTCTCGGTGCTGCACGCCGGCAACGGCAGCGCACGGCGCGACAACATCCGCGGCGCGCTGCGCGGCCTCGGCCGCCAGCCCGGCGAGGCCTGCCTGGTGTTCGTCACCTCGCACGGCAATACCCGCGGCCTGCAGTTCCAGACCGAAGGCGGCCGCACGCTGAGCCCCAGCGAGCTCGACAGGATGGTCGACGCCGAGTGCGGCGATGCGCCGACGGTGCTGATCCTCTCGGGCTGCCACAGCGGCACCTACGTCACCTCGAGGCTCACGGCGCCCAACCGCATCGTCATCACCGCCTCCTCGCGTGGCCGCGTCTCCTACGGCGCCAAGATGAGCGAGCGTCATGTCAACTTCGACCGCTGCATCCTGAAGGCGATGAACGAAGGCGCCACGACCTGGGCCGATGTGTTCGCCCGCGCCCGTGCCTGCGCCGCCGAGCGCGAGGCGTGGCTGGGCGTCAGCCCGTCCGATCCGCAGGCCTCCTTCGGCCGCAACGTCGCCCAGCTTCGTCTGCCGGGCCGCTGATCGGCTCCACCTATCTCCTCGCGGCGCCGGGGCGCCGCCGCGCAGGATCATCCCCCGTCTCCGGCGCCCCACGCATGGTTCACCTGGCCCGGCCCGCGGCAGCCCCGCGCGCCGGGCCCTCTTTTTTCAGCACACGTGAAATGCAAGGACATCAGTGATCCGTTCAACTTGGACCCTTCACGCATTGAGAGTCATTGCCGGCGCCACTAAACCAATGGTGCATCAACGGGAGACGCAAGCGATGCGCAGGAATTCAGTTCTCGTAGCCGACGCCGACACGATCCGCCGCGATCGCCTGATGGCATGGCTCGGCGCGCAGGATGTCAGCGCGATCGCCGCGTCCGATCACGACGCCGAAGGCCTCGGCCGCGAGCTCACCCCGCGTCTCGTCGTCTGCCGCCACGATCCGGTCGGCATCTCCCTCTGCCATTCGCTGCGCGAGCTGCCCGAGCCGCCGATGTTCGTCGTCGTCTCCGACGATCCGGCGACCGAGGAGCACGTCTACTTCGACGGCCGCGCGGTGGTCGCCGTCGTCGGCGCCCTGGTCGAGACCGGCGCGCTGGCGCGCTTCATCGACACGGCGCTGAGCGCCTCCGCCCGCCTCGACCTCGGCCGCAAGCGCACGCGCCGGCCCACGGCCGCCCGCCGCGGCAACCGTCTTCCCGAGCCGACCGTCGCGACCTCGCGCGCGGTGCACTGAGCGTCTTTCGTTTCCCCGCCTAGACCAACTCAACGCGCCGGCCCCTGGGCCGGCGCTTTTTCTTTGCGCGCATGGCACCTATATGACGACGCGCGACGACGAGGGAGTTCAGCGGATGCACGTCGAGATCCACGGCCTCAATGACGGAACGACCATCAGCCTGCCGATCAGCGCCGAAGCCCTGGCGATGGTGCGCCCCCGGTATCGTCCCGGCGGTCTCGCCCATCCCGACGTGCTGAAGATCCTGTTCGCCGCCGCGATCACCGCGATGGAGCCGCACCGCAAGGCGGGCGGCGAGGCCGCGCGTTGCGCCGACATCGCCGTCACGCGCATCGAGGAAGCGACCATGTGGTCGGTCAAGGCGGCAACGACGGAAGGTTAGGACCGCGTGGCGATGGCCGAGCATGCGGTCGCGATCGCCGGAGCAGGACCAACGGGGCTGATGCTCGCCGGTGAGCTGGCGCGGGCGGGCATCGAGGTTGCCATTTTCGAGCGGCGCGCCGGCGGTCTGCATGCACGCACGATCGAGGTCCTCGACCAACGCGGTATCGCCGATCGGTTCCTCGCGCAGGGACAGGTGGCCCAGGTCGCGCACTTCCACATGATCGCTCTCGACATCAGCGACTTTCCCACCCGGCACCGCCATGGACTCGCACTGTGGCACAACCGTATCGAGCGGATCCTCGCCGACCGGGTCGGGGAGCTGGGCGTGCCGATCCATCGCGCCCATGACGTGATCGGCTTCACGCAGGACGACACTCGCGTCGATGTCCAGATGTCCGACGGCTCCTGCGTGCGGGCGGATCGTCTCGAGGAGCCGCGGACCGGCATGAGCCACGGGACGGCGAAGCGCCATTTGCGCCATCGTGGTGCGCAGCACGCGGGCGGCAACCGGGTGGCGCTCGGCATGGTAGCTGTCGAGAAGCGACGACGGCGACGCCCGCTTGACCGCCTGGGCCAGCTTCCATCCAGATTCACCGCATCCTGCACGCCGATGTTGAGACCCTGCCCACCCACCGGCGGGTGGATGTGAGCGGCGTCGCCGGCCAGCAACACCCGTCGATCGCGGTACGCCACCGCCTGCCGCGTCGTATCGGTGAACCTCGAGGTCCATGTGGGATTGTGGACGCCGTAGTCGATGCCATACACCGCGATGAGCGCCTCGCTGAGGTCGCGCAGGCCGGGTTCGTCCGCTGATTCCAACCGCCGCTCGGTCAGCACGATCCGCACCGGCCCTTCAGGCTTCAGCCGGCCGAGTCCGTGGCTGCCAGTTCCGCCTTGCCGACGCCCTCACCGCCTGGTTCGGGTGCCTGCCGCCGCGTAGGGCGACGGCTTCCAGAACGCCGAAGGCCGCGCATCGGCGCGGCCTTGTCCAGTGGGAGCAATGGGAGAGCGACTACGCCCGGCCGGCGGGCGGCATGTCGTCGAGGCTGACGTGGCGCGGGCGGTCGAGCTGGGGCTCATCCTCGGCGGGCGCCTGGGTGATGCGGGCGCTGACGTCGAGCAGCAGCTTGACCAGGCGGGCCATGCCGTTGCCGTCGACCGGGGCGTGCATCACGGCGGTGAGCGACTTGCCGTCGCCATGCACCTTGCCGGGCTGCGCGGGCTCGTCGCTGAGGATCAGGACGATCGGCTGGTCCTTCAGCCCCTGCAGCCAGTGGAACACCGCGACACCGCTGGAGCCGGGCTTGCAGATGACGATGCGCGGCACCTTCTCGCCGCTCAGCGCCGCCAACGACGTTTCCGACGACAGGTAGGGGAAGACGTCCTGCGCGCCGAGCCAATGGGCGATCTGCCTCTCGCCCAGCGCGTCGTCGTCAACCACCAGAACCGCATCCCGATCCATCGTGAACCTCTCGAACTTCATGGTTCAGATGTAGCCGGTGGCCGGCCGCGGGACCATTTGCGACCGGTCCGTCCTGGATGGTCCGGCGGGGCGATCAATCCGGGTCGGAGCGTTGCAGACGGACTGAATCAGGCCGCCTGGACGGTGCTGGCACGGGCGGGACGCGCGCGCGGCAGCAGCAGGGTCACGGTGGTGCCGGTGTCGGGACTGCTGGCGATATCGATCGAGCCGCCCGACTGGCGGGCGAAGCCGTAGACCATGCTCAGCCCCAGGCCGCTGCCGCGGCCGACGCGCTTGGTCGTGAAGAACGGCTCGAAGGCGCGGCGCAGGACATCGGGGGTCATGCCGCAGCCGGTGTCGGTGACGCGGATGCGCACGTGGTCGCCGACCACCGGCGTGTCGTACTCGGCGGCGGCGGCCTCGCCGGGCCCGTGGTTGTCGATGTCGATCAGGACGTGGCCGCCCTCGGGCATGGCGTCGCGCGCGTTCGACACCAGGTTGAGCATCGCCGTCTCGAGCTGGCTCTGGTCGACGTGGATCGGCCAGGCGTCGTCGGCGCTCGACAGCTCGAGCTCGATGTTCTTGGGCAGGAAGCGGCGCAGGATCGGCTCGATCGCCGCCATCGCCGCGCTCACCGGCAGGGTGCGCGGCGCCGACGAGGCGCTGCGCGAGAACGCCAGCAGGTGCGAGATCAGCTCGGCGCCGCGCTCGCCGGCCTCGCCGATCGCCGCCAGCGGCTCGCGCGCGGCCGGCACGGTGCCGACCTCCTCGACCAGGATCTCGGTATTGCCGAGGATCACGGCGAGCGCGTTGTTGAACTCGTGCGCGATGCCGTCGGCCAGCTGGCCGATCGCTTCGAGCCGCTGGGCGCGGCGCAGCTTTTCCTCGGTCTCGGCCAGACGCGCCTCAGCGCGGCGCTTCTCGGTGACGTCGCGCACCAGCGACAGCCAGGCCGGCTTGCCCTCATAGACGATGCGGTAGGGGGTCACCTCGACATCGCGGATGTCGCCGGCCTTGGTGCGATGGCGCCACAGCTCGATGCCGCCGCGCGGCGCGCGGCCGGCCGAGATGGCGTCGACAACGCGCGCGACATCCTCCGGCGGGCGAATGTCGGAAAGCCGCATGCCGAAGAATTCCTCGCGACCGTAGCCATAGGCGGCGATCGCCGCGGCGTTGACCGAGACGAAGCGCAGGCTCTCCTCGTCGACCACCCACATCGGGTTGGGGTTGTTGGCGAACAGGTAGCGCAGGTTGTCGCGCGTTTCGCTGAGGCTGGCCTGGGCCTGCTTGTGGGCCGAGATGTCGCTCACCATCACCAGCGTGCCGTCGGTGTCGTAGCCTTCCGCCCGCATCGGCCGCATGCTGACCATGACCGACAAGGCGGTGCCGTCGGCGCGCGACAGCTCGAGCTCGACCGGCCGCAGCGGCGGCTCGGCGATCATCGCCACGAAGGCGGTGCCGTCGCTGACGAAGGGCGCCATGGCGACGCCACCGAGCTCCTCGATGGTGCGTCCCAGCATCTCGGCGAAGCGCTGGTTGGCATAGCCGATGCAGCCCTCGGCATCGAGGACGACGACGCCCTCGGCCGTGGTGCGCACGATCGAGCGGAAGCGGCCTTCCTGGCGCGCGGCGCGGGTTTCGGCGGCGCGCAGGGCGGAGATGTCCCGCGAGACTCCGCGATAGCCCAGGAACGTGCCGTCGGCGGCGAAGCGCGGCCGGCCGTTGGATTCGAATACGCGGCCCTTGCCGGCGCGGCCCGAGGTGTACTCGAGGCCGGAGAACGGACGGTGCGCGTCGAGGTCGGCCTTGTGCTCGCGCCAGCGGGGATCCTCGAGCGAGGAGCCGGCAAGCTGCCAGCGCGTCATGCCCAGCAGCTGGTCGGGCCGCTCCGAGCGCGAGCCGTTGCTGAGGTTCTCGAGATAGGTGAAGCGGTGCTCCGCGTCGGTCTCCCACAACCAGTCGCCCGAGATCTCGGCGAAGTCGCGGAAGCGGCGCAGCGCGGCGCTGGCCACGCCGCGGCGGTGCATGCGCTCGACCAGGCCGGCGGCCAGCGGTGCTGCGTGGCGCAGCGCGTCGCGCGCCGGACGCGCCGGCGGCGCCTCGGCATGGAAGCAGACGATGTCGAGGAGCGGATCGCCCGCCAGCACGGTGACGGCGACGGTGCCCGGCGGCCACAACGCGGCGTCGATATCGGCGCGCGCGTCGCGCGTCAGCTGGGCGAGTGCGGGCTGCGGGCCGATGGCCGCGAGGATGTGCTGGGCGTCGGCCGGCGAGAAGACGAGGCGATCGTCGCTCCAGCTCGTCTCGCGCGGCGGGCGCTCGCCCGGCCAGGGCTGGCGCGGCACGATCACGGCTCCCGCGGCGCCACTGAGCCCGGCGGCGAAGCGCGCCACCAGCGGCAGCGCCCGCGCCGGGTCGACCGCGGCGTTGACCGTCGTCGCCAGCTCGGCGAGACGCTCGAACGGGTCGGTGTTCTCGGCGGCGATGTTCAAGAGCGTGCGATCCTTACGGGCGCGACAGCGCCGAGGCGACCGCTTCGGCCAGCTCGGCGCGGCGATAGGGTTTGGGCAGCACGGGATAGGAGCTGCCGACGCTGGCGAAGTCCTCGGTGCGGGCGTGGCCCGAGGTCAGCAACACCTTCATCCCCGGCCGCTGGCGCAGCGCGATGTCGGCCAGCGCCGGCCCGCTGAGCCGCCCGGGCATGCGCACATCGGCGAACAGCAGGTCGACCTTGCGCGAATCGGTTTCCAGCAGCTTGAGCGCCGAATCGCCGTCATGCGCGTCGATCACATCGTAGCCAAGGCGCTGCAGGCCCTGGCAGGCGATGCGCCGCACCAGTTCCTCGTCGTCGACGACGAGGATCAGCGGCTTGGACGCATCCTATACTTGTGCGTTCATCCGTCGTGCTCCTCAGGGGCGGCCCCCGCCGCCCTAGTTTCCCTTGCCGCTCAAATTCTGCTCGCCGCCATCCATGCAGGCGCGCAACACGTCCTGGCCCTTCTCGGTCAGGCTTACCCAGGATCGCCGTGCGTCGGCACCGTCGGCGACCCGCTGCACCAGCCCCTGGTCGACCAGCTCGGACAGGCGGCGAAGCGCGGTGCTCGTCGGCGCGCCCGAGGCGGCGCACAGCGCCGACACGTGATACGGTCGCTTCTGCTGCTCGGCGTGCAGCAGCTCCACCAGCATCACCCAGGCGGCGTCGGGATCGAGCAGGCCGGGCATCACCTTGCGCCGCAGCGACAGCGCCATCCGTTCCTTCTGCAGCCAGATGCGGTTGCGCAGATCCGCGTCGCGCCGCTTCCAGCTGTCCTGTGCCGCCTCGGCCTTGGCCGGCGCCTCCATGCCCAGCAGCGTGCGCACGCGCGCCACCAGCTGCGCGGTGCGCACCGGCTTGGGAAAGAAATCGACCACCCCCAGGCCGAGCGCCGCGACCGGCATCGCCATCTCGGAGCGGCCCGAAATGAACAGCACGTGCGGCGCGTCGCCCTCGCGCTGCCGGATCGCCGCCGCGAGGTCCAGGCCGCTGAGTTCCGGCATGGCGACGTCCGACACCACGACCTTGATCGAGGGCTGTCGATCGAGCGTCGCCAGTGCCGGCGCCACGCGCGTAAAGTGCAGCGCCGGCAGACCTGACCGACCCATCACGTCGGCCAGCGCCCGTGCTGCCGTTTCGTCGTCGTCCACCACGATCGCGATGGGACGAGTGTGATCGGCCGTGTTAGGCTCCGCCATCTTCGTCGCGCCCGGCGTACACTGATACTGGGATTGCGAACTTACCACGACACGTCAGATTCGGGTTCAGTTATGTCCATTCTGAACACTATTTGGCGTGCCGCGTGTATATTGTTGGGCCACAAGTGATGGGGTGTTGCGCTGCGGCGCAACCGGAATCGGCCGAATGGGAGTGGCTGACATGACCGAGACGTCGCCCGCGCATACCGGGGTGATGAATTCGCTGCGGCGCGTCATTGCTGCATCTGCACACGAGCTCAACCAGCCGTTGAACGCAATTTCGCTGCTCGCCGATAACGTCTTGGACGAGCTCAACGATTTCGGCACGGGCGACCGCGAGACACAGGTGCTGTCGCTGACCCAGCGGCTCGAGCAGATCGCCGATCAGGTGCAGCTGGCGGCCGAGATCATCCGCGGCTTTCGCACATTCGGGCCGGCGCAGGCGGACTACACGCCGGGCCCCAGCGACGTCACCCATTTGATGGATCGCTTCCAGCGCCTGTTCGCCAAGGAAGCCCGGCTGCTGGGCGTCGAACTCGAGGTCGTCGCTGCCGATGATCGGCGCTGCGGTGTCATCGACGAATGGCTCCTGCAGCTGGCGATGATCGAGCTGATCACCGCCTGGGGTGATCGCGAACGGCCCGGCGGGGACGCCAAGGCCGGCGTGCGCATCGAGTATCTCGACGGCGAGGATGGCGCGCCCGCCGCGCTCGCAGTCTCCGGTCCGGCGCCGCTGCCGGCATCCCAGCCCGGCTCCGCGGTCGAGGCCTGGGGCAAGGCCAGAGGGTGCGGCACGCGAACCGCCCAAACCGGTGAGCGAGTTACCGTCGAGTTGCTGCTGCCCGACACACCCTGAGGGCCTGTTGCCGCGTACCGGCGGAGGCGCTAGGGAGTTCGCCCGTCTCGCGTGCGAGCTCCGTCATTGACCAGCCAGCCTGCCTCCCGCCTTCCCGCCGTTGACCGCGTCCTGCGCCATGCCGAGACCGCGCCGCTGATCGAGCGGCATGGCCGGCTGCCGGCCACCGAGGCGGTACGCGCGGCGTTGGCCGATCTGCGCGCCGCCAGGGCCGTGGCAGACGAGGCCGGCGTGGCCGCGCTGGCCGCGAGGCGGCTGGCGGCCGAGATGGCGCCTTCGCAGCGCCGCGTCTTCAACCTCACCGGCACGGTGCTGCACACCAACCTCGGCCGCGCCGTGCTGGCGCGCGAGGCGCTCGCGGCCAGCGATGCGGTGCTGGGCGCGCCGTCGAACCTCGAATATGTCGTCGAGAAGGGCGCGCGCGGCGAGCGCGACGATCATGTGCTGGGCTGGCTGCGCAAGCTCACCGGCGCCGAGGACGCGGTGATCGTCAACAACAACGCCGCCGCCGTCGTGCTGGTGCTCAACACCCTCGCATTGGGCAAGGAAGTGCCGGTGTCGCGCGGCGAGCTGATCGAGATCGGCGGCGCCTTCCGCATGCCCGACATCATGGCGCGCGCCGGCTGCACGCTGGTCGAGATCGGCACGACCAACCGCACGCATCTGCGCGACTACGAGGGCGCGATCGGCGAGCGGACGGCGATGCTGATGAAGGTGCATCCCTCGAACTACGCGGTCGTGGGCTTCACCAACGTCGTGCCGGAGAAGGAGATCGCCGCGCTGGCGCGATCGAGGGGCCTGCCCTTCGTCAACGATCTGGGCAGCGGCCAGCTGGTCGATCTCGAGCGCTGGGGCCTGCCGCACGAGCCCACGGTGCGCGAGGCGATCGAGCAGGGCGCCGACCTCGTGACCTTCAGCGGCGACAAGCTGCTGGGCGGCCCGCAATGCGGCATCGTCGTCGGCAGGAGCGAGCTGGTGCGCAGGCTGGCGAAGAACCCGCTGAAGCGCGCGCTGCGTCTCGACAAGGGTCGGCTCGCCGCGCTCGAAGCGACGCTGCGGCTCTATGCCGATCCCGATCGATTGCCGCAGAAGCTGCCGACATTGCGCCTGCTGACGCGCGCCACGGCGGACATCGAAGCGCTCGCGCGGCGCCTCCTGCCGGTCGTGTCCGGCTCGCTCGCCGGTCGCGCGACGGTGAGCGTCGAGCCCTGCCGCAGCCAGATCGGCAGCGGCTCGCTGCCCGTCGATCGCCTCGCCAGCGTCGCGCTGTCGCTGACGCCGCTCGCGCCGGCCGGCGGCAAGCTGAGCGGCGGTGCGGTCGACAAGCTCGCCGCCGCCTTCCGCGCGCTGCCGGTGCCGGTCATCGGCCACGTCGAGGACGGCGCGCTCAAGCTCGACCTGCGCTGCCTCGAGGACGAGGCCGGCTTCACCGCGCAGCTTGCGGCGCTGAAATGAGCGGCGTTCCTGATCATTACCTTCCCCCGGAGGGGGAAGGTGGCGCGCAGCGACGGAAGGGGGATGTCGAAGACGGACTCCTGCGTTCGGCTTCGACATCCCCCATCCGCCCTTCGGGCACCTTCCCCCTCCGGGGGAAGGGAGGGGCGCCATGATCGTCGGCACCGCCGGTCACATCGACCACGGCAAGACGACGCTGGTGCGCGCGCTGACCGGCGTCGACACCGATCGTCTGCCGGAGGAAAAGGCACGCGGCATCACCATCGATCTCGGTTTCGCCTACCTGCCGCTGAGCGACGGCCGCACCGTCGGCTTCGTCGACGTGCCGGGCCACGAGCGCTTCATCCACAACATGCTGGCCGGCGTCGGCGGCATCGACTTCGCGCTGCTCGTGGTCGCGGCAGATGATGGCGTGATGCCGCAGACGCGCGAGCATCTGGCGATCCTCGACCTGCTGGGCGTCGCGCGCGGCGCCGTGGTGATCACCAAGGCCGACCTCGCGTCCGCCGAACGGCTGGCGACGCTGGAGGACGAGATCCGCCTGCTGCTCGCCGACACCAGCCTGGCCGAGGCGGAGATCGCCGTGGTCTCGGCGCAGAGCGGGCAGGGGCTCGACGATCTGCGCGCGCGGCTGGAGCTGGAGGCCGAGACGACGCAGGAGCGCGCCATCTCGGGCCGCTTCCGCCTGCCGATCGATCGCTGCTTCACCTTGAGCGGCGCCGGCACGGTGGTGACGGGCACCGTCTTCGCCGGCGAGGTGCGCGAGGGCGACCAGCTGGTGGTCGCCTCCAGCGGCGCCGCCGCGCGCGTGCGCTCGCTGCATGCGCAGAACCGCGCGGCCGAAATCGGCGTCGCCGGCCAGCGTTGCGCCATCAACATCGCCGGCCCGCAGATCGCCAAGGACTCGATCCATCGCGGCGACTGGCTGCTGGCGGCGGCGCTGCGCAAGCCGACCGATCGTATCGACGCGCGCATCCGCCTGCTCAGGGACGAGCCGCGCGCCCTGCGCTCGTGGACGCCGGTGCATCTGCATCTGGGCGCCGCGCACGCCATGGCGCGCGTCGTGCCGCTCGATGTCGAGGCGATCGAGCCCGGCCAGCGCGCGCTGGTGCAGCTCGTGCTCGAGGCGCCGATCGGCGCGCTGCACGGCGACCGCCTGATCCTGCGCGACCAGTCGGCGCGGCGCACCATGGCCGGCGGCATGGTGCTCGATCCCTGGGGACCGGCGCGCTATCGCCGTCGGCCCGAGCGGCTCGATGCCCTGAACGCGCAGGCCGACATCGATCCGGTGACGGCGCTGAAGGCGCTGACCGGATTGCCGCCGCACTTCGTCGACCTCGGCCTGTTCGGCGTCGCGCGCAACCTCAAGCGCGAGGCGCTCGACGATGTCGTGGCGCATGCCGGCGCGCTGTCGCTGCCGGCACCGGGCGTCGAGGGCGGCCCGTTCGGCTTCGCGACGGAACGCGTCGCCGAGCTCGAGGCCGCCGCGCTCGCGACGCTGAAGGCGCATCACGAGAAGAACCCCAACAGCGCCGGCATGGAGCCGCAGAAGCTGAGGCTGGCGCTGCCGAGCCGCGTGCCGCCGGCGCCGTTCAGCGCGATCTGCACCGCGCTGCTGCGGAACAAGAAGGTCGAGGCCGACGGACCGTGGCTGCGCCTGCCGGGCCATAGCGTGCGGCTCTCACCGCAGGACGAGCGCCTGTGGGCGCGCATCCAGCCGGTGCTGCAATCGGCGCGCTTCGGCCCGCCGCGCGTGCGCGACTTCGCCCAGGAGTTCGACTTCGCCGAGCCCCAGGTGCGCGACATGATGCGCCGGTTGAGCCGCATGGCCGTGGTCTGGCAGGTGGCGCCCGACCATTTCTTCCTGCGCGACGCCGTGGCCGAGATGGCGCGCATCGTCGAGGAGCTGGCGACGACGGCGCCCGACGGCACCTTCAAGGCGGCGGAGTTCCGCGATCGCATCGGCGGCGGCCGCAAGGTGGCGATCCAGATCCTCGAGTTCTTCGATCGCGCCGGGCTCACGTCGCTCAAGAACGAGCGCCGCACCATCAACAGGGTGAAGCTGGAGCGTTTCGTCAGCCGCGTCGCGGCATCGTAGGGCGGGGATCCCGCGCGGCCCTTGTGATGGCGCGGCAAACGCCGCACTCTGCGGCGATATTCGCCGGCGATCGGTGGTCGGGTTTCTTCGGGGAGGGGAGGTTTGTGATGTTCAGAGCTGCATTCATCATGGCGGCGGCGCTCGGCTGCCTGGCGCTTCCGGCCGCGGCGGGCGCCACCAGTTCCCACGCCGCGGTGCCGCGCGTCGAGGTGAGCGACGCCGGCGCTGCCGGATGTCGCGCCGCCCCCACGACGCGAAGCCGGCTCTCGCATGTCGGGCGCATCGCCCAGAAGCCCGGCATCCCGTTCAACAGCGACGTGTTCAGGCGGTTCAACCTGCCGCCGCTGAAGGCCAAGAAGCGCAAGGGCGACGCGGCCTGCGACACGTAGCGGCGACGTACCCGCGTCGAACGCAGGACCTGCGGCGGGACCACGGGCATCGAGCGCTGGATCAACCGGCCGACGGCAGCGTAGTCCGGTGCGCAACACGATCGCGGGGAAGGGAAACGCTCCCGGTAGGGCTGCCGGACTCTCGACCCGGAGATGGCCTCCTCGCACCGCGCCTTCCTATCCTCGTGCGCCCGACGCCAACTCGGGCGCCAATCGCCTTCCATGCGGCAGGTCGCTGGCTCGAATCCGGCCGGGCGCGCCGATATCGTCAATCTCGTAGCGTCAATCGCCGGCGGTAGAGGCGGAGCTCGGGAACCACCTGGAGACCACCAAGACGAGGCCGCCCCATTGGGTGTCTCTCGTCACCCCTTCAGAATCCGCTCGATCAGCACTTTGGCCTTCGGCCCGGTGTTCGGCTGGCTCGACAGAGCGCGAAGAGCCTCGCTCGCCGGGGGGCGTTCAGCCGCCGGCAACGCGCGATAGAGTTGCTGACGACGAAGATCAGCTCGTAGCGACGCTCGTCGTCGGTGGTCTTCTTCGCCATGTTGAGGGCAGGCGAGACGGAGCGCGGATCGCCGAGATCGAACAAGAACTCGACCGCGTAGATGCGCATGATGCGATTCTGCTCTCGGCAGCGAGGCGCAACAAGAACGCGTATCGAATAGGTTCATGCAGCTGCAGATAGATGTGTTGGCGCAAACGAAGGGCCTGCTCCGCCGCCGGAGCGCCGGGTGCCAATCGGGAGCCATTTTCCGGTTTCGCTTGGCGCGGGGCTGGCCTAAATCTTTGATCTCACGCGATGGAAGGGAAACGCTCCCGGTGGGGCGGCCGGACTTCAAACCCGGTAAGGGCCGTCGGACGGTTCTTCGTGGGTTCGACTCCCACTCTCTTCCGCCAACTCCCCGCCGTTGGATCGTCCGCGCAATCGGCACAGGCGCGCGTTGGCCGGCCGGCATCGGGCATCGCGACCCCGGCGCGTGATGTAAGCTCCGGCGAGGCACTCGTGGGGAGATCCTGATGCGCGGGCTCGTGACAGCATCATTCCTGGTGATCGGCATGACCTTGTGTGGCGCGCCTGCGCTGGCGGCGGAGCGCTGGACGGGCACCACGACGGCCCAGGACGCCGGCGGCGGCCGCTGCGGCGCGCTCACCTTCGACATCACCGTCGATGGCGCCACCGTCGGCGGCACGGCCGTCTCGCCGGGCGGGCGCGGCCAGATCCACTGGCAGGTCACGGGCCGACGCGACGGCGCGAACGTCACCTTCGAGACCCTGCATCGCGGCAACACGCCCGACGCCCGGTTGCAGCAGATCCGCTGGATCGGCCGCATCACCGGCGATCAATTGCAGATCACCCAGAACGAGCGGAGCATATCGTGCCAGTCGCCGCGCACGGCGGTGCTGCGCCGCTCGTGACCATTCCCATCGCCGCGTGATGTCCCGCTAGCCGAACAGATGGCAGGCGACCAGGCGGTCCTCGACCTGGACCAGCGGCGGTGCCTCGGCCGCGCAACGCGGTGTGGCATGCGGGCAGCGGGGATGGAAATGACAGCCGGAGGGCGGCTGCAACGGGCTCGGCACCTCGCCCTGGAGCACCGCGTCCTCCTGCCGCTCGTCCGGATGGCTCGGCAGGGCGGCCGCGAACAGAGCTTGGGTATAGGGATGCAGCGCGTTGCGGGCGAGCGCCCGCGCATCGCCGCTTTCGACGATCTTGCCCAGGTACATCACGATGATCTCGTGGCTCATGTGCGCGACGGCGGCGAGATCGTGGGCGATGAAAAGGTAGGAAAGCCCGAGCCGCGCCTGCAGCTCGCGCAGCAGGTTGAGGATCTGGGCGCGGATCGAGACATCGAGCGCCGACACCGGCTCGTCGAGCACGACCAGCCGAGGCGACAGGACCAGCGCGCGGGCGATGGCGATGCGCTGGCGCTGGCCGCCGGAGAACTCGTGCGGGAAGAGATCGGCCGAACGCGCCGGCAGGCCGACCAGGTCGAGCAGCTCCAGCGTGCGGCGGCGGACCTCGGCCGCGCCGACCGTCTCGTTGGTGGTCAGCGGCTCGGCGATGATGGCGCCGACGCGCATGCGCGGGCTCAGCGAGGCGTAGGGGTCCTGGAACACCGCCTGGACGGATTTGCGGTAGTGGCGGCGGCCGGTCTTGTCGAGCGTGCCCAGATCGCGCCCCTCGAAGAGGATGCTGCCGTCGGTGGGCGCTTCCAGCCCGAGCACCAGCTTGGCCGTGGTCGTCTTGCCGCAACCGGATTCGCCCACCACGCCCAGCGTATGGCCCTGCTCGATGGCGAAGGAGATGCCGTCGACGGCGCGCACCGTGCCGCGGCCGCCGCCGAAGATGCCGCGCCGTGCCGGAAAGAACTTGGACAGGCCGGCGGCTTCGAGGACGGCGCTCATGCCACGCTCCTCGACGTCGCCGCGATTGGCGCGTTGACCTCGGCGGCGGGCGCCGCCAGCCAGCAGCGCGCGCTGTGCGCGTCGCCGACGGCGAATTCCGGCGGCGCCTCGGCGCGGCAACGGCCGATCGCCGCGGGGCAGCGCGGGGCGAAGGCGCAGCCCGGCGGCAGCGCGGACAGATCGGGCGGCTGGCCGTCGATGGCGGTGAGCTGCGCGCGGCTGTCGGTCATCCGCGGGATCGAGCCGAGCAGCGCCCTGGTGTAGGGATGCGCCGGCGCCGAGAACACGCGCGACACCGGCCCCTTCTCGACGATCTGTCCGGCGTACATCACGGCGAGCTGGTCGCACATCTTGGCGACGATGCCGAGATTGTGGGTGATGAAGATCAGCGCCAGCCCGTGCTCGCGCTGCAGGTCGCGCAGCAAGGCGAGGTACTGCGCCTGGATGGTGAGATCGAGGCTGGTGGTCGGCTCGTCGGCGATCAGCAGGCGCGGCTCGCAGGAGATGCCGATCGCGCCGACGATGCGCTGGCGCATGCCGCCCGACATCTCGTGCGGGAATTGCGTCACGCGGGTCGCGGGCGAGGCGATGCGCACGGCCTTGAGCAGGTCGATCGCGCGCTGCCAGGCGCTGGTGGCGCTGGCGCGCTCGTGGACGCGGACCGGCTCGCCGACCTGGTTGCCGATGGAGAACAGCGGATTGAGCGAGGCCATCGGGTCCTGCAGGATCATGGCGATGCGCTTGCCGCGCACCCGGCGCATCTCGGCATCCGACTTGTCGAGCAGGTTCTCGCCCTCGAACATCATCCGCCCGCTGACGATGCGCGCCGCCGGCGGGAGCAGGCGCATGATGGTCAGCGCCAGCGTGCTCTTGCCCGAGCCCGACTCGCCGACGATGCCCAGCGTCTCTCCCGCGCCCAGGCTCAGCGTGACGTCGTCGACGGCACGCACCACGCGCGTGCCCTGCTGGGAGACGTAGTGGGCGGACAGGCCCTCGAGCGACAGCAGCGGTTCGCGCGACATGGCGGCGATCACAGCTGGCGCAATTGCGGGTCGAGCTTCACCCGCAGCCAGTCGCCCAGCAGGTTGGCCGACAGCACCATCAGCATGATGCAGATGCCCGGCAGCACGGTGAGCCACCAGTGGCCCACCATCAGCCCCTGCTTGCCGTCCGCCATCATCAGCCCCCAGGCGGGTTTCGGCGGCGGCACGCCGACGCCGAGGAAGGACAGCGCCGCCTCGGTGACGATCACGACGCCGAGCATGAGGGTGCCCAGCACGACCGCGGAATTGACGACGTTGGGCAGGATGTGGCGCCACATGATGCGGTGGCTGGGCATGCCGGCGACGATGGCCAGGCGCACGAACTCGCGCTGCTTGAGCGACAGCACCTCGCCACGGATGACGCGGGCGTAGCGCGTCCAGTAGACCAGCCCCAGGATGATGACGATGTTCATCTCGCTGGGGCCGACGATGGCGGCAAGGAAGATGGCGAAGGTCAGCGCGGGCAGTGCCAGCCAGGCGTCCGAGACCCGCATGATCACCTGGTCGACCCAGCCGCCGAGATAGCCCGACAGGATGCCGAGCAGCGTGCCCACTGCGCCGGCGAACAGCACCGCGGTGATGCCGACGATCATCGACACGCGCGCCCCGAAGATCAGCCGCGACAGCTCATCGCGGCCGACATGGTCGGTACCGAGCACGTGGGCCATGCTGCCGCCGTCCTGCCAGGCCGGCGGGCGGAAGCGCTGCGACAGGCTGCCGATCTGCGGATCATAGGGCGCCAGCACGTCGGCGAAGATCGCGACCAGGGCGATGATCGTCAGGATCAGCACCGGGATCGCCGGAAAGCCGTCCAGCCACCTGAGGTTCAGGCGCGCGGGCAGCGTCGCGGCGGGGATCGGGGGCGAGGTGACGGCCATGGATCTCAGCTCTCCAGGCGGATGCGCGGATCGATCAGCGCGTAGAGGATGTCGACCAGCAGGTTGACCAGGATGATCATGCTGCCGCCGAGCACGACCACGGCCTGGACGATGGGGAAGTCGCGGAAGGTGACGCCCTCGTAGAGCAGCCGGCCGATGCCGGGCCAGGCGAAGATGGTCTCGACCACGACCGCGACATTGATCATCACGATGAGGTTGATGCCGGCCAGCGTGATCACCGGGATCAGCGCGTTCTTGAACGCGTGCTTGCCGATGACCAGGGCTTCCGGCAGCCCCTTCAGCCGGGCCAGCTTGACGTATTCCGAGCCGAGCACCTCGAGCATGGAGGAGCGCGTCAGCCGCATGTGTGCCGCCGCGAAGTACCAGCCGAGCGTGAAGGCGGGCATCAGCAGATGCGCCGCCGTGCCGGAACCGGAGGAGGGCAGCCAGCCGAGATAGACGGTGAAGACCAGGATCAGCAGCAGCCCGATGAAGAACGAGGGCAGCGACAGGCCGAGCAGGGTGAAGAGCTTGCCGGCGCTGTCCCAGAAGCCGCCGACGCGCACCGCCGCGAGCACGCCGCTGGGGATGCCGATCACCAGCGACATCGCCATCGCCACCGCGGCCAGCAGCAGCGAGTTGGGCAGGCGCTCGAAATAGAGGTCGAGCACCGGCACGCGGTAATAGAACGACAGGCCGAGATCGCCGGTGAAGAAGCTCCTGACGAACAGCCAGTACTGCACCGTCAGCGGCTGATCGAGGCCGAACTGACGGCGCAGATTGTCGATGTCGGCCTGGCTGGCGCCCGGCTCCACCAGCAGGCTGGCCGGGTCGCCGGTCAGCCGCACGAACAGGAAGATCGTCAGCGACAGCAGGAACAGCGACAACAGGGAATAGCCGACGCGGCGAACGATGTAGTGCTTCATGGCGAGCTGTTCCTGCGTGGGCTTACGTCTTGATCGTCACGTCCTCGTATGGCGCCGAATAGGCATGGCCCTTGATCAGGCCGAGCCCGGACTCGCCCACGCGCTTGCCGTAGCCATTGAGGAAGGCGAGCTGCCAGATCGGCGCGTAGACGCTGTTCTCGTGGATGAACTGCTGCGCCTTCTGCAGCAGCGCGGTGCGCTTGGCGACGTCGATCTCGGCCGCCTGCTTGGCGAACAGCTCGTCGATCTCCGGATAGTTGCCGTAGGCATAGGCGCCGCCCTTGACGGCGAAGGCCGCCAGCCGGGTCGCGGCGTTGCCGAAGGCGCCGGAGGCGCCCTGGATGAGGTTCTTCAGCTTCTTCTGCGAGTACGAGCTGAAGAACGCGGCGCGCTCGAGCGGCCGCAGCTTCACGCGGATGCCGGCCTGCTGGAGATAGTTGATCAGCGCCTCGGCGACGTTGGCGTAGGAGCTGTCGCAGTAGTAGTCGCCGGCGTCGAAGCCGCTTGCGTGCCCCGCCGCGGCCAGCAGCGCCTTGGCCTTCTTGGGGTCGTAGACCGCCGGCGGCGGCTGCCAGAAGTACTGGAAGTTGTTGGGGATGATGCTGTTGGTGATCGGCGAGTAGCCGAGCGTCAGCGCCTCGGACACCGCCTTGTAGTCGATCGCCAGGCGCGCCGCCTCGCGCACGCGCTTGTCGTGCCACGGCGATTTCGGATCCCACTGGTCGGCGAAGTAGAGCCAGAACGGCGCCTGGATCACCACCGCCTTCAGGCTCAGCCCCGGCGTCTTGCGCAGCCTCTCCGCCAGCTCGCCGCGGATCGAGTAGGCGAGGTCGACCTCGCCGCGCGTCAGCGCCGCCAGCCGCGTCGCCTCTTCCGGGATCACCTTGAAGACGATGCGCTTGACGCTCGGCTTCTTGCGCCAGTAGCCGTCGAAGGCCTCGAGCACGAGCTCGACGCCGGCGGTGAAGGACACGAACTTGAACGGCCCGGCGCCGACCGGCGCCTTCTTGAATTCCTCGTCGCCGACCTTCTCGACGTACTTCTTGGGCACGATCCAGCCCGCGCCGGTGGCCGAGCTGTAGAACGTGAGGAAGTCCGGCCACGGCTCCTTGAGCACGAAGCGCACGGTGCGCGCGTCGGTCGCCTCAACCGCCTTCACGCGCGCCTTCATCATCGCCGCGGAGGTGCCGCGATAGCGCTCGAAGGAGAACTTCACGTCCTCCGCCGTCACCGGATCGCCGTTGTGGAACTTGGCGCCGGCGCGCACGGTGAAGGTGTAGCTCAGCCCGTCCTCCGCCGCCTGCCAGCTCTCGGCCAGGCAGGGCGCCGCGCCGTTGCCCGGCATCGGCTTCACCATGGCGTCGTGCAGCGCATACATCAGCAGGAAGGGTGTGATGATCCCCGGCGTCTCGGCCGGATCGAACCAGGTCGGTGCCAGCGATACGTGCACCGCCCATGTGAGCTGGCCGTCGGGGCCGGCGGCCATCGCCGTGCGCTGGCCCATGGTCGCGATGCCCAGCGCCGACAGCGCCATCATCCCACGGCGGGTGATTTCCTCCGGCGCGCTGCCGCCGGCACGCGTGTTGTCATGCTTCTCGAACGAACCGCTTCGAGTCTGTCTCGCCATCGTCGCCTCCCGTTGACAAAGCACTCGGGGACTACGCGCTCGCACTCGAGGGTATGGCGTCGCCACGACGGCGCACGCCCACGGCCGCTGCGGACTGGGTGTTCTACTGCTCCTGTGTGCCGTCTAGGACGGCGTTGGATCCTTTCGCGTGATCATCGGCCGCTTCCCTGTCGTCTGTCGCCCGCTTTGCCGCGGAGCGATGGTCCTCATGGGACCTTGCCGGCGACGTTACGGGCAGCGATGGACCGAGGCAACGAAATTCCGCACTACGGGTCTCGCCGCTGCAGTAGCCCTCACGAACCACCGCTGGAGCCGCGTGTCGCGAACGGCATAGGATCGACTCATGACGACCCGCGAGATTCGACCCTTCACCATCGCGATCCCCGACGCCGTGCTCGCCGACCTCAAGGCGCGCCTGCGCAACACGCGCTGGCCGGAGGCCGAGCCGGTCCCGGACTGGAGCCAGGGCGCGCCGCTCGACTGGATCCAGGACATCTGCCGCTACTGGGCCGAGACCTACGACTGGCGCGCGCGCGAGGTGGCGCTCAATCGGTTCGCGCAGTTCAAGACCGCGATCGACGGGCTCGACGTCCATTTCCTGCACGTGCGCTCGCCGCACGCGAACGCGCTGCCGCTGGTGATCACCCATGGCTGGCCGGGCTCGTTCGTCGAGTTCCACAAGGTGATCGAGCCGCTCACCGATCCGACGAAGCACGGCGGCCGGGCCGAGGATGCCTTCCACCTCGTCTGCCCGTCGCTGCCCGGCTTCGCCTTCTCCGACAAGCCGGCGACCACCGGCTGGGGCGTCGGACGCATCGCCCGGGCCTGGGCCGGGCTGATGGCGCGGCTGGGCTACACGCGCTACGGCGCGCAGGGCGGCGACTGGGGCTCGGCGGTGACCACGGCGCTGGGCGCGCTCGATCCCGATCATTGCGCCTCCATCCACATCACCCTGGCGATGGGCACGCAGCCCAAGGTCGAGGGCGAGCCGACGCCCGAGGAGGCGCGCGCGCTCAAGGGCATCCAGCACTACGCCGACTGGGATTCGGGCTACGCCAAGCAGCAATCGACGCGGCCGCAGACGCTGGGCTACGGGCTCACCGATTCGCCCGCCGGCCAGGCGGCGTGGATCCTCGAGAAGTTCTGGGCCTGGACCGATTGCGATGGCCATCCCGAAAACGTCCTCGGCCGCGACGAGCTGCTCGACAACGTCATGCTGTACTGGACGACGGCGACCGCGACCTCCTCGGCGCGGCTCTACTGGGAGAGCTTCCGGCCGGGCAGCCGCCCCGCGGTCACGGTGAAGGTGCCGACCGGCGTCGCGGTGTTCCCGAAGGAGATCGTCCCCCCCGTGCGCAAGTGGATGGAGGCCGGCAGCTTCGCCAACATCACGCACTGGCGCGAGATGGAGAAGGGCGGCCATTTCGCCGCCTTCGAGCAGCCGGCTTCCTTCGTCGCCGAAATCCGCCGGTTCTTCGCCACGGTGCGCTGAGCGGTGGCCCGCGATCGCGATCGCGCCGCGAAGGTGCTGCGGCTGCGCACGGAAGCCCGCCGCGCGCGCCACCTCGCCGCCCAGGTCAGCGACCCCGACGATCTCGAGTTCTACGCCAAGCTGGCGGACGACTGGGACCGCGAGGCCGACCGGCTCGAGAATCCCGCCGACGGCGATCGCAGGAAGCGGTAGAGCAGGCGATCAGTCCGGCTGCCGCGCATGCGCGGCGGCTTCTTCTTCGGTGCGCAGCCAGATCTCGGTGGCGATCGGCCGCTCGGCTTCCTCCATGATGTGGCCGACCAGGCCGACGGCGCGAGCCATCACGCCGAAGCCGCGCACCACCTTCCACGGAAAGCCCAGCTCGCAGCACAGCGCACCGATGGCGCCGGTGGCGTTGACCGGCAGCGACTTGCCGCTCAGCCGCTCGGCCTCGGCCGCGATCAGCTGCACGAGTTGGACATAGCCGCCCGCCAACCCACACTCGCGCGCGACCTGGAACAGACGCGGCGCACGCGGATCGACCGGCTTGTGGATCGGATGGCCCATGCCCGGCACGATGCGCTTCTGCGCGGCATAGGCGGCGGCGACCTCGCGTGCCTTGGCCGCCAGGTCGACGCCGGCGGGTCCATCGGGCAGCGCCTCGTAGAGCATGCGCGCGGCGTTCTCCATGCTGCCGACGAACACCGTGCCCAGGCCGCACAGTCCGGCGGCGACGGCGGCCTGCATCGACTCCGGCGCGCCGGCATAGGTCATGCGCGCGGCGATCGCACTGGGCGTCAGCCCGTGCTCGACCAGCGTGACGAGGATGGCGTTGAACACGCGCGACTGCTCGGGGCTCGGCATCCGGCCGGTGAGCTGGAAGTAGGAGAAATCGCCGAGGTTCAGCGTGCCGATCACCTCGTCGGGCAGGCTCTTGCCGCGCACAACAATGCGCGTGCGGTTGCTCCAGGCGATGTCGGAGCGGATGGGTTGAGGTTTGCGGGGCATGGCTCGGCTCCGATGTGCGCTATCCTGCGGCGATGCTAGATCGGCGCGCAGCAGCGTGCCAATCGGGCCGCGGCGATAGGCAATCGGCGCCTAGGTGTTCGGTCCCGGGGTGTGGTGACACAGTAGGTCGCCACGCTTGGAGGGACGAACTATGGGCCAGGTTCTACACGGCTGCGCCACCACGACGGAGGCGGTTCGTCGAGCACTTCAGCGGAGTGAAGCGAGCGTAAGAGCCCTCGCCGAGCGCTATGGCATCAGCCCGACGACCGTGCAGAAGTGGCGACGACGCTCGACCGTGGCGGACGCCAGGATGGGACCGAAGGAGGCTCGTTCGACGACGCTGACCAGTGATGAAGAGGCGATGGTTGTCGCTTTCCGTCGCCATACGCTGTTGCCACTCGACGATTGCCTCTATGCCCTGCAGCCGACCATTCCACACCTGACCCGCTCGAGCCTGCATCGCTGCTTGCAACGCCATGGCATCAGCCGGCTACCCGAAACCGCCGGCGACAAGCCCGCCCGCCAGCCGTTCGCCAGCTACCCCATCGGATACTTCCACATCGATATCGCCGAGTTGCGCACCGGCGAGGGCAAGCTGTACCTGTTTGTCGCCATTGATCGGACGTCGAAGCTGGTCTTCGCTCGCTTGCACGTGGCTGCCAACATTCACACTGCGGCCGACTTCCTGCGCGCGCTGATCGCGGCGGTGCCCTACAGGATTCACACCGTCCTGACCGACAACGGCGTGCAGTTCTGTCATGCCCCGCGCTACCGCGACGGACCCACGGCCCGCTACAGCCGCCACCTCTTCGATCGCGTTTGCGCCGAGCATGGCATCGACCATCGCCTGACGAAGCCAAACCACCCCTGGACCAACGGCCAAGTCGAACGCATGAACCGCACGCTCAAAGAAGCCACCGTCAAACGTTACCACTACGACACCCACGAACAGCTTGAGCGGCATCTGCAGCTCTTCGTAGATGCCTACAATCACGCTCGCCGGCTCAAGACGCTGCGTGGCCTCACCCCCTATGAGTTCGTCTGCGGTGTCTGGACAAAACAGCCCGCCCGATTCACCCTCAATCCGTTACACCACACCCCGGGACCGAACACCTAGGG
>JBFXAZ010000068.1:0-29293 GCA_050183765.1 Reyranellaceae bacterium
AGGGATGGCCGTCCCAGATCTCCTTCGACAGCGTGTGGATAAAGCCGACGCCGTCGAACACCGCGCGCTGGTTCACCGGATCGGGCGCAAGGAAGCCGTCGATGTTGTCGGCGCGCAGGTTGGCGACCATCTCCGGTGGCGGCACGGCACGGATCTGGATGTCCGTGTCGGGATCGATGCCGTGCTCGGCCACGTAGTAGCGCAGCAGGTAGTTGTGCATCGAGTAATCGAAGGGCACGGCGAACTTGAAGCCCTTCCAGCTCTTGGGATCGCGCTTGTCCTTGTGCCGCATCGCCAGGGTGATGGCCTGGCCGTTGATGTTCTCGACCGCCGGCATGGTGTAGGGCTGCGCCGCCGAGCCGGCGCCGATGGTGATCGCCAGCGGCATCGGCGAGAGCATGTGCGCGGCGTCGTATTCCTTGTTCAGCGTCTTGTCGCGCACGACGGCCCAGCCGGCCGTCTTCACCACTTCGACGTTGAGGCCCTGCTTGGAATAGAAGCCCATCGGGTGCGCCATGATGATCGGCGTCGCGCAGGTGATGGGGATGAATCCGACCTTGAGATTCTTCTTCTCCGGCGCGCCGCCGCCCTGCGCGAAGACGTCGCGCGCGGTGGCGAGCGGGAAGAGGCCGGCGATCGCCGCCATCGCGGTCGATGCGCCGACGCTGCGCAGGAAGGCGCGCCTGGTGGCGTCCCTTGGGAAAAGGGCGCGCACGACGGCGGCGTCGACCACGCGCGACCACCGGTCGTCCTCGGACGCGCGCACCATGGCCGCGTCGTGCTCGGCGGCCGAGGCATGTTGACCGCATGAGCAGCCGAAGCGCGACAGGCCGGCTTCCGCGTTGAAAGGATCGTCGAAAGTCGACATGCGCCCCCTTGTTGCGCCCGCTGATGGGCGCATCCCCGATGGGGAAGGGAGCAATTGCTGTGCCAGAGGAAAAAAGCGGCGGATCGCCTTGCGGCGGGGCGCAGTGCCGGAAAGTCGGGCGGCGCCGGATCAGAATTCAGCCAATTCCGCCGCGCCTACGGAAGCACGCGCGGCCGTCATCCTCGAACGAACGGCACCAGAACCTGGTGCCGTCGCCATTTCCTATTCCCCGGGGCTCAGTGGCCGCGCGTCGTCAGCTTTCGAAGCCGAGCGTCTTCTCCCGGTATTCGTCCCAGAACTTGACCCAGGCTTCGTCGCCCTCGACCTTGACGCCCTTCTTGGCCTGCTCCGCGACATGGGCCTTGAACTTCTCCTGGGCGTCCTTCCAGCCGGCCTGCAGCTTCTTCAGGCGCGCAAGGCGCTGGTCGTGCCAGGCCTGGTCCTCGGCGGTCCACCAGCCCTTTTCCTTCATGTAGCGGATGGTGCCTTCGTGCCAGGGCGCGTCGGCCGGCGGCCTTCCGGAGCGCTTCGGCTGCCAGTTGATCGCGCTGCCGGTGATCCCCTTGATCGTGTCCATCGACGCATCGATGGCGGAGACCATCGCGTAGACTTCGTCGGCGCTCGTCTTGGCGTAGGTCGCCATGATCGGATAGCGGTAGCCGACGAGCTCCACCGGCTTGTCCTTCGACACGCCGGCGCCGACGGTCTCGACGAACGGCTCGAAGAAATCGGCGACCTTGCGGATCCGCTCCCAGCCCGCCTTGTCGGCGGCCGGGAAGGGCGGCCAGGTCAGCCCGCGCGGGCTAGCCTCGATCTCGCGCATGTTGGCCGAGGTCGTGACGCTGCCCATGGCGTCGAGCTGATTGTTGATGATCGCCGTCTTCATCGCGTTGTAGCTGCCGAACCAGACGACCTCGACATCCTTGCGCTTCAAGCCGCCGAAGGCGAGGTAGGCGTCGTTCTTGACGTTGACCGACGGATTGCCTTTGACGTAGCCGATGCGCTTGCCGCGCAGGTCCTTCATCTCCTTGACGCCGGTGTCCTTGGCGACCGCCATGCCGACGCTGGCCGGCCGCGCCAGCACGACGCGCACGTCCTGCGGCCCCCAGGCCGGCACGGCGAAGTCGAAGGTGCCTTCGGCCGCGAAGTACAGTTCGTTGGCGAGAAATCCGTAGGCCGCCTTGCCCTGCGTGATCGGCAGCAGGCGCCCGATCGACGTGCCCGACGGCACGATGCGCACGCGCATGGCGTGCTTCTTCATCAGCGAATCGGCGATGCCGGACGCTTCGGCGTAGCCCGACGAGCCGAGATCGTATGAGGTCCATACCGACGTGCTGGGCAGCTTCTGACCCAGCGCCGCCGGCGCGAATCCCGCCAGTCCGACCGCCGACGCACCGGCGACCATGAGCCTACGCCTCTTCATCATTTCCTCCCTGGTAGCTCGATCTGTTGCCCGAACCTCGCAGGAACCGTCCGCGAGGTCAAATTCCTGACTGCGGATCGAGCGCGGGTTTCCTCTCGACTGAGGCGGGTGATTTGCGGCAACAAGGCCGCAATGAAATGAACGGGAGGCTCGCGATGTCGGCGCAAGGTGCGGCGGTCGAGGTCATACCAGATCTCGCGCCGGAAGACGGAGGCCGCGACCGCCTGAGCGGTCCGGCGTTCTGGATCGCGCTCGTCATGGGCACCGTCGGCGTCGCCATGACGATCAACCAGACGTTCAATCTCCACGCCTTCGGCGAGCCGATCATCGACACGTCGTTCTACTACATCCTGCTGGGTCTTTTCCTGTCGCTTGCGTTTCTGGCCTATCCCGCGCTCAAGCGGCAGCGCGACGCTATTCCCTGGTACGATTGGGCGCTGTTCGGCCTGTCGATCCTCGCCACCGGCTTCCTGGCGTGGAACGGCGCGCGGATCATCGGTGAAGGATGGGATTTGCGGGCCCCGACGGAGGCGGTCGTCGTGGCCGGCGTGATCTGCGTGCTCGCGCTGGAGGCGGTGCGCCGGGCGGGCGGGCCCGTGCTCTTCGGACTGTGCGCGCTGTTCGCGTTCTTTCCGACCT
This sequence comes from Reyranellaceae bacterium, assembly GCA_050183765.1. Taxonomy (GTDB): domain Bacteria; phylum Pseudomonadota; class Alphaproteobacteria; order Reyranellales; family Reyranellaceae; genus JAFAZJ01. Next base: position 2,931 of record JBFXAZ010000068.1, read on the forward strand.
ACGCCGACATCATGCCGGGCTTTCTCTGGGGGCCGGCCACCAGCCTCGCCGAGACGATCAGCGCCCATGCGATGGGCGTGGAGAGCATCATCGGCGTGCCGATGCGCACCGTGGCGTCGCTGCTCGTCGGGTTCCTGATCTTCGGCTCGGCCCTGGTCGTGACCGGCGGCGGCGATTTCTTCATGGCCCTGGCGGTGGCGCTCATGGGCCGCAGCCGTGGCGGTCCGGCCAAGGTCGCGGTGCTCTCCAGCGGCTTCTTCGGCTCGCTGTCCGGCAGCGTCATCTCCAACGTCGTCACCACCGGGCAGATCACCATCCCGACGATGAAGCGGACCGGCTATCCGGCCCACTACGCCGGCGCGGTCGAAGCCTGCGCGTCGACCGGCGGCGCGCTGATGCCGCCGGTGATGGGCGCCGTGGCCTTCATCATGGCCGAGTTCCTCAACGAGCCCTACAGCACGGTGATGATCGCGGCGGTCGTGCCGGCGCTGCTGTACTACGGCGCGCTGCTGCTGCAGGCGGATCACTTCGCCGCCCGCAACGGCCTGCGCGGCCAGTCGGCCGAGGAGATTCCCAGGCTCGGCCCGGTCCTGAAGCGGGGATGGCACTTCGTCTTCGCGCTCGTGCTGCTGACCTATCTCCTGCTGGTCATGAAGCGCGAGGCGCTGGCGCCCTACATCGCCACGGCCGCGCTGCTCGGCACGACCGCGCTGTTCGGCGAGCGCCGCTTCGGGCTCGCCATGCTGCGCGACCTGATGATCGATACGACGCGCAACATCGTGAACATCGTCGCGATCCTCGCCGGCGTCGGCTTCATCGTCGGCGCGCTGTCCTATACCGGCGTCGGCGGCGCCTTCTCGCGCGAGCTGCTGCAATTCGCCGGCGGCAACATCTATCTGCTGCTGGTGTTCGGCGCGATCACGAGCTTCGTGCTCGGCATGGGGATGACGTCGAGCGCCTGCTATATCTTCCTGGCCATCACGCTGGGGCCGGCCCTGATCGGCGGCGGCCTCAATCCGATCGCCGCGCATCTCTTCATCCTCTACTGGGGCCTGATCAGCTTCATCACGCCGCCGGTCGCCCTGGCCGCCATCGCCGCGGCCAGCATCGCCAAGGCCGACGCCTGGAAGACCGGCATCTGGGCGATGCGGCTGGGCATGATCAACTTCGTGCTGCCGTTCCTCTTCGTGCTCAATCCGACCCTGATCCTGACCGGCTCGCCCGTCGACATCGCCCACGACGTCACCACGGCCGTCATCGCGGTGTGGATGCTGGCGGCGGGGCTCGAGGGCTGGCTCTACGGCGTCGGCCGGATCGGCTGGTCGACGCGCGCGCCGTTGCTGATCGGCGCCGCCGGGCTGCTCAAGCCGGGGATGGAGACCGATCTGGTCGGTCTGGCCATCATCGCCGGCGCCTATGGCTGGCACCTGATCGCCCGACGGCGACCGGCTGCCGGCTGATACCGACCAGCGGCGGGGCCGCTTCGCCCTCAGTCGCCCGTGGCGGCGCCTGCGAGATGACGGCGCAGATTCTCCGTCGTCGCCCCGGAGCCGTCGGCGCGCCAGCCCGGCGGGCCGAACATGTGCATGACGCGCGCCCGCCACGTCGGCGCCTGCCACACGTCACGCGCCATCGCCACCCAGTCATGGAATGCGATCCAGATCGGGTTATAGGATTTCAGCGGCTTCACCAGGCCGTAGCGGCAGGGCAGGTCGGCACGCTCCTCGATGAAGGTGCCGAACAACCGGTCGAAGATGATCAGCACGCCGCCGTAGTTTGCGTCGAGGTACTCGGGATTCGACGCGTGGTGCACGCGATGGTGCGAGGGCGTGTTGAAGACGTACTCGAGCCAGCCCAGCTTGGGGATCCACGTCGTGTGTAGCCAGTACTGGTACAGCAGGTTCAGCGACAAGGTGAGGAACACCGCGGCCGGCGGGAAGCCCAGCCAGATCAACGGGACGTAGAAGAGCGCGGTGCCGCTCAGCCGCCCGGTCAGGCCAAACCGGTAGGAGCCGGCGAGGTTCAGCTGCTCGGGCGAGTGGTGCACCGCATGGGTCGCCCAGAACCAGCGGACGCGGTGGCTGGCGCGGTGGAACCAGTAGTAACAGAACTCCTGGCCGAGGAAGAGCAGGACGAAAGCGCTCACGGTGTCGAGCTGCACGGTGGTCAGCCGGTGTTGCCACGCCCAGGCGATCGCCGGCGCCGCCAGGCTGAGTGGCAGGAGGCGACGGACCACGAACTCGCGCAGCAGGAAGTCGGCCAGCGATGCCAGGGCGGCACGCCAGTCGTAGGCCTCCTTGCGGACCCGGGCCAGGACGACGGCTTCGATCGCGGCGATGAGGATCAGGATGGGGATGGCGTAGATCAGCAGACGGGCGAAGGTCTGAAATTCGGCAGGCATGACGATCCTTCAGGGCCGTTGGTAGCCGCTCCCTCCCTAGGCCGACGCCGCCGGCTCTTCTCGCCGGTTTCGGTCCGAGGCTGGCCGATTCCGAAATCGGCCAGAGATTCAGGGGGCGGGCCGGCCCCGGGCGCGTCGGAATTCGGTCGGCGTGAGGCCGGTTCGGGCCTTGAAGGCGCGATTGAAGGGGCCGACCGACTGGAAGCCGGCGTCGAGCGCGATGGTCAGGATCGGCACCTCGTCCTGCGCCGGGTCGGCCAATGCAGCCTCCGCCTCGGCCAGCCGGTAGCCGTTGACGAACGCGGTGAAGTTGCGGTGGCCGAGCTCCTGGTTGATCAGGCGACGCAGCCGGTACTCGGGGATGGCCATCTTCCCGGCCAGGGTTGCGATACTGAACCCATCCTCCCGATAGCACCGCTCGCGTTCCATCAGGCGGGTGAGCTGGGCCAGCAGGGCCGTGTCGGCGGGCTCAGGCGCGGGCGGGTCGACGGGCGCCGGCGCCGGTAGCAGGGGCGGCGGTCCCTCTGTCGCGCCGGTCGAGACGCCGAGCGCTGCCATCTGAGCCGTGCTGCGCAAGGTCAACCGGGCACGGGTCAAGATCGCCGCCAGGAGCAGAAGTCCGTAGGATTCGGCGGCCTGGCCGAAGGGGCTGTCGATCCGGATCTGACGCAGGTTGCCAACCACAAGGACGACGACGTACAGCGCCACAAGCCCGATCAGCACCAATCGGAATCGACGGCGCGGCTCGATCAAATCGGTGCTGCGGCCGATCGCAGCCTGCCACACGGCCATGGCGACATAGAAAAGCGACAGGGCGCTGTAGATCCACCACAGGATCTTCATATCGATGGACAGGCACAGCGCCGCCAGCACGGCCGTCCCCAGCCACGGCAAGGCCAGCCACCAGGACGACTGGAACTCGTCGTCGAAGCAGGCAGCGGAGAACAGCCAGAACAGCGCCGGCGTCGACATTGAAATAACGCGCAGCGGCGCGACCCATGGCGCCGTGGCGAGGTCGAGCACCGCGACCGGCTGGGCCGACACGACGACATAGGCCGCGGCGCTGAGCGCCAGCAGGCAGCCGGCCCAGGCGGAATGAAAGCGCCTGCCGTCGCGCCACAGCAGGGACGCCAGCAGCAGGAACAGCGCGACGGCCCCGCCGCGAACCGCCGCGTCGAGCAGGGCCATCGCTGTGACGCCGGGGTCCTATCGGCCGGTGAAGGACTGCATCCCGGTCATCGCGCGGCCGAGGATCAGGGCGTGCACGTCGTGCGTGCCCTCGTAGGTGTTGACCGCCTCGAGATTCATGACGTGGCGGATGACGTGGTACTCGTCAGACACGCCGTTGCCGCCGTGCATGTCGCGCGCCTGGCGGGCGATGTCGAGCGCCTTGCCGCAATTGTTGCGCTTGATGAGCGAGATCATCTCCGGCTGGGCGCGGCCCTCGTCCTTCAGCCGGCCGACCCGCAGGCAGGCCTGAAGACCCAGCGCGATCTCGGTCTGCATGTCGGCCAGCTTCTTCTGGATCAGCTGGTTGGCGGCCAGCGGCCGACCGAACTGCTTGCGCTCCATGGTGTAGTCGCGCGCGCGCATCCAGCAGAACTCGGCCGCGCCCATGGCGCCCCAGGCGATGCCGTAGCGCGCGTTGTTGAGGCAGCCGAACGGGCCGCCGAGGCCGGAAACGTTGGGCAGCAGGTTCTCTTCCGGCACCATCACGTCGCTCAGCATGATGCCGCCGGTGACCGAGGCGCGCAGGCTGAACTTGCCCTCGATCTTGGGCGTCTCGAAGCCCTTCATGCCGCGCTCGAGGATGAAGCCGCGGATCACGCCGTCCTCGGTCTTGGCCCAGACGACGGCGACGTCGGCGATCGGGCTGTTGGTGATCCACATCTTCGCGCCGTTGAGCTTGTAGCCGCCCGGCACCTTGGCCGCCTTGGTGATCATGCCGCCCGGGTCGGAGCCGTGATCGGGCTCGGTCAGGCCGAAGCAGCCGACCCATTCGCCCGTCGCCAGCTTGGGCAGGTACTTCATGCGCTGCTCTTCGGTGCCGTAGGCGTAGATCGGGTGCATCACCAGCGAGGACTGCACGCTCATCGCCGAGCGGTAGCCGGAATCGACGCGCTCGACCTCGCGCGCCACCAGGCCATAGACGGTGTAGCTCGAGCCGGCGCAGCCGTACTTCTCGGGCAAGGTGCTGCCGAGCAGGCCGAGCGCGCCCATCTCGTTCATGATCTCGCGGTGGAACTTCTCGTGCCGGTTGGCCTCGATCACCCGGCTCATCAGCCTGTCCTGGCAGTAGTCGCGCGCGGCGTCGCGGATGGCGCGCTCCTCCTCGTTGAGCTGATCGTCGAGGAAGAACGGGTCCTGCCAGTCGAAGGGCGCGGCGCCTTCCTTGATGCCCTTGGAACTGGCGGCCTTCACGGCGCTGGCGATGGCGGACGACATGACGGATCTCGCTCGTGTGCTGCGGTTGGGGTGGTGCTCAGCGGCCCTCTTAACAGACGCCGGCACGGCGCGACAGGGGCGGCATGTTTGATGCTAGGATGTCCGATCCTCCGGGGGTTCGCGATGCGGCTCGTTCGATCGACCATTCTCTTCCTGCTGATCCTCGTCGGCGCGCCGGCAGCCTGGGCGGATGGTTTCAGTCGCTTCCAGGACCTGCTGCTGGCCAGGGGCAAGGCGGACATGATCCGCTTCGGCAGCGGATCCTCGCTGGGGCCGGACGGCTTCGTGCTCGAGAACGTCGTCGTCACGCCCCCCGAGGACATGATCGAGCCGGGCAAGGTGCCGGTGAAGCCGATGCCGACGCGCATCGAGCGCGTCACCGTCGAGACGATCGACTTCGACAGCATCGCGCGCGACAAGCCGCCGCTGTTCGTGCGCGCGCGCCTCGAGGGGATCGCGCTCGACGGCAAGGCGGCACCCGACGGCGTCATGCGCAAGTATCTCGGCGCCGACCTCGCGATGGCCGACGTCTCCATCGCCTACCGTCTCGATGCGGCCAGCCGGGTCTTCGAGCTGACGCAGCTCGAAATCAACCTGCGTGGCCTGACGCGGCTGACGCTGGCGCTGACCATCGACGGGGTGGCGCCGGACGCGATCGATGCGCCAAGCAACGCCGGCGCCGCCAGCCTGCGCAGCGCGTCGCTGACGATCGACGATGCCTCGCTGGCGGCGCGGTTGATCCGGGCGCTCGCCGAGGACGAGGGCGTGTCGCCCGAGCAGCAGGCCGATACGCTGGTCCAGACGGTGCTGATGATGGTGAGCGGCGAAGGGCCGGTGACGCAATCGGCGGCGCAGACCGTGGCGGCGTTCCTGCGCGACTGGCAGCGTCCGCGCGGCCCGCTGAGCATCGTGCTGAAGCCGGGCGGCGGCGTGACGTTCGGCGAGCTCGGCGCCATCAACAAGGCCGAGGACGCGATGAAGGCACTGGGCCTCGTGGTGACCTATGCCGGCGCCGCCGCGGCGCCGCAGCCGCCTGCGCCGGACAAGAAGTGAGCCGGCTCCACCACACGGACGACGGGGAGGAACTGGAGCTTCACGAGGTCGATTCCCACCACCCCTAGATCGCCGCCGCTTGCCCGACGACGGAGCTTCGGGCTTATATCGATACAACCAAGACCCGGGGGAGCATGGAGTATTTCCTACAGCAGCTCGTGAACGCCCTGACCCTGGGCGCGATCTATGGCCTGATCGCCATCGGCTACACGATGGTCTACGGCATCATCGGCATGATCAACTTCGCGCATGGCGAAGTGTTCATGATCGGCAGTTTCATCACCCTGATCGGCTTCATCATCTGCGCCACGCTCGGCATCAGCTGGGCGCCCGTGGCCGTCGTCCTCGTGCTGCTGCTGGCGATGGTCTTCACCGCGATCTACGGCTGGGCGATCGAGCGGCTGGCATACCGGCCGCTGCGCGGCTCGTTCCGGCTGGCGCCGCTGATCTCGGCCATCGGCGTGTCGATCGCGCTGCAGAACTACGTGCAGCTGGTGCAGGGCGCGCGGCCCAAGCCGCAGGTCTCGATGGTGCATGGCGGCTTCGTCATGATGAGCGGCAACGGCTTCGACGTGCGCGTCTCGTGGCTGCAGATCATGATCGTGCTGGTCACCGTCGCGCTGATGGCCGGATTCACGATGCTGATCAACCGCACGGCGCTCGGCCGCCAGCAGCGCGCCTGCGAGCAGGACATGAGGATGGCCGCGCTGCTGGGCGTCGATGTCGACCGCACGATCTCGCTGACCTTCGTCATGGGCGCGGCGCTCGCCGCCGTCGCCGGCATGATGTTCCTGATGTACTACGGCGTGACCGACTTCTTCGTGGGCTTCCTCGCCGGCATCAAGGCCTTCACCGCCGCCGTGCTGGGCGGCATCGGCTCGCTGCCCGGCGCCATGCTCGGCGGGCTGCTGATCGGGCTGATCGAGGTCTTCTGGGCCGGCTACTTCTCGAGCGAGTACAAGGACGTCGCCGTCTTCGTCGTGCTGGTCCTGGTGCTGATCTTCCGGCCGACCGGTCTGCTCGGCAAACCCGAGATCGAGAAAGTCTGAGATGCGGGGCGTGTCTGCGGCCTTGAAGGACTCCGCGATCACCGCGGGCGTCGCCCTGGCTCTGGGCATCTTCGTCACCGGCTTCCGCACTGCCGACCGGGGCGCCGCCGGTCTGCAGTTCGACTACCAGGTCGTCGACGTGCTGATCGCCTGCGTCGCGATCTTCGTCGGGCGCCTGGGGCTCGGCCTCGCGTCCACCGTGCCGCTGGCGACGATCGGCCTGGGTGCCGCGTCGCTGCTGCTGGGCCTGTTCGTGCCGACACCGTCGGATTTCCTCGCCGTCGTGTTCGTCGGCGCCGGCCTCATGCTGGTGCTGCGCGGCGGCTGGAACCTGCTGCGCGGCACGCGGGGCGGGGCGCGGGAGATCGCGCGCGGCGGCGAGCTGGTGCAGGGTTCGCTGAAACGCGCCTTTCCGTGGCTCGGCGCCGTGCTGTTCGTGATCGCGGTCGTCCTGCCCTTCATGCCCTTCGCCGATCAGAAGGTGATGGACCTGGCGATCCTGATCCTGACCTACGTGATGCTGGGCTGGGGCCTGAACATCGTCGTCGGCCTCGCCGGGCTGCTCGACCTGGGCTACGTCGCCTTCTACGCCGTCGGCGCCTATGCCTATGCGCTGCTGGCGACGCAGCACGGCCTGAGCTTCTGGATCTGCCTGCCGGCCGCCGGGATCATGGCCGCGTTCTTCGGCGTCTTGCTGGGGTTCCCGGTGCTGCGCCTGCGCGGCGATTATCTCGCCATCGTCACTTTGGGCTTCGGCGAGATCGTGCGCCTGGTCCTGATCAACTGGGTCGATCTTACCGAGGGGCCGGCGGGCATCGGCGGCATCCCCGGCGCAACGCTGCTGGGCCATCCCTTCGCCGAGAACGCGCCCGAGGGCATGACGCCGTTCCACCAGTGGGTGGGCATTCCGTTCAACGCCAATCATCGCCTGGTGTTTCTCTACTTCGTCATTCTGGCGTTGGCGCTGATCACCAACTTCGTCACCCTGCGCCTGCGCCGCCTGCCGGTGGGACGCGCCTGGGAGGCGCTGCGCGAGGACGAGATCGCCTGCAAGGCGCTGGGCATCAACCCCACCAACACCAAGCTCACCGCCTTCGCCATCGGCGCGATGTTCGCCGGCATCGCCGGCACCTTCTTCGCCACCAAGCAGCGCTTCATCAGCCCCGAGAGCTTCGTCTTCATCGAGTCGGCGATCATCCTCGCCATCGTCGTGCTGGGCGGCATGGGCAGCCAGCTCGGCGTGGTGCTCGCCTCGGTGCTGCTGATCGGCCTGCCGGAGTGGTTCCGCGATCTCGGCCAGTACCGCATGCTCGCCTTCGGTCTGGCCATGGTGCTGATCATGGTGTTCCGCCCGCGCGGCCTGATCGCCCATCGCGATCCCACGGTGCGCCTCGATCCGGGCGGAGGCGGGCGGTGAGCGTTCCGCTGATCCGCGTCGAGCATCTCACCATGCGCTTCGGCGGGCTGGTGGCGGTGGGCGACGTGTCGTTCGAGGCCCAGCCGCGCCAGATCACCGCCATCATCGGCCCCAACGGCGCGGGCAAGACCACGGTCTTCAACTGCATCACCGGCTTCTACCGCCCGACGGTGGGCCGGCTTGCCCTGACGCACGAGGGCGGCGAGTTCCTGCTCGAGCGCATGCCGGGCCACGAGATCGGTCGCCGCGCCCGCGTGGCGCGCACCTTCCAGAACATCCGCCTGTTTCCGGCCATGAGCGTGCTGGAGAACCTCCTGGTGGCGCAGCACAACAGGCTGATGCGCGCCTCGGGCTACACCGTGCTCGGCGTCTTCGGCATCGGCGGCTACGCCGCCGCCGAGCGTGCGGCGGTCGAGAAGGCGCGCGGCTGGCTCGAGCGCATCGGCCTGGTGCAGGACGCGGACCGGCCGGCCGGCGAGCTGCCCTATGGCAGCCAGCGGCGCCTCGAGATCGCGCGCGCGATGTGCACCGATCCGGCGCTGCTCTGCCTCGACGAGCCGGCCGCGGGCCTCAATGCGCGCGAATCGGCGGAGCTCAACGCGCTGCTGGTATCGATCCGCGACCAGGACGGCGTGGGCGTGCTGCTGATCGAGCACGACATGAGCGTCGTCATGACGATTTCCGACTATGTCGTGGTGCTCGACTACGGCCGTCGCATCGCCGCCGGTCCGCCCGCCGAGGTGCGCGCCGACCCCGCCGTCATCCGCGCCTATCTCGGCGAGGAGGAGGCGGAGCATGCCTGAGGCGATGTTGCGCGTCGAAGGCGTCGAGACATTCTACGGCGCCATCCAGGCGCTGCATGGCGTCGACATCGAGGTGCGGCGCGGCGAGATCGTCACCCTGATCGGCGCCAATGGCGCGGGCAAGTCGACGCTTCTGATGACCATCTGCGGCTCGCCGCGCGCGCGCTCCGGGCGCATCCGCTTCGAGGACCGCGACATCACCGACCTGCCGACGCACGAGATCGTGCGCGCCGGCGTGGCCCAGGTGCCGGAAGGCCGCCGCATCTTCGCGCGCATGAGCGTCTACGAGAATCTGCAGATGGGCGCGACCTTCGGCGATCCGGCGCATTTCGATCAGGACATCGAGCGCGTCTTCGCGCTCTTCCCGCGGCTGAAGGAGCGGCGCGACCAGCGCGGCGGCACCCTGTCGGGCGGCGAGCAGCAGATGCTGGCGATCGGCCGCGCCCTGATGAGCCGGCCGCGCCTGCTGCTGCTCGACGAGCCGTCGCTCGGCCTCGCGCCGCTGATCGTCAAGCAGATCTTCGACACCATCGGCTCGATCGCCCGCGAGGAAGGCGTCACGGTGTTCCTCGTCGAGCAGAACGCGCATCGCGCGCTGAACCTGGCGGACCGCGGCTATGTCCTGGTCAACGGCCGTATCACCCTGAGCGGCCGCGGTCGCGAGCTGCTGGCCAACGACGAGGTGCGCGCGGCGTACCTCGGCGGGCATTGAGGGGCGCGCGATGGACGAGTTTCTGCCCTGGCTCGGCAATACGCCCTCGAGCTGGTTGCTGACCCTGGTGCTGCTGGCGCTGCCGGCGGCGCTGGCCACCGGGCGCAGCGTGGCGATCACCTGGCGGCCGGGCTGGCAGGTCGCGCTCTACACGGGATTGCTGGCGGCGGTGCATCGCTTCGCCGACTACGCCCTGTCCAATGGCGATCTATGGGTGCCGATCGGCTTTCTGCTCGCCTGGGTGGTGCTGGCGACGGCCGGGCTGGCCATGCACCGTGCCACGCGCGCGGCGATGATGGTGGCGCAATATCCCTGGCTGCACGAGCGCACCGGCCTCTTCGGCTGGCGCGACAAGGCGGGGGGCTGAGCCCGGTCCGCGCTTGGCGACGCGCGCAAGGCGAACTAAGGTTTCACCAGTCGCCCGTCAGGGCTGGGAGTGGAGAGGGAGACAAATCGATGAAGCGCTGGTTCATCACATTGGGCACGGCGACGGCGATCGCCGTCGCGCTGGGCGGCAGCGCCTGGGCACAGATCAAGATCGGCTCGGCGGGTCCGATGACCGGTCAGTACGCCGCCTTCGGCGAGCAGCTCAAGCGCGGCGCGCAGATGGCGGTCGCCGACATCAACGCCGCCGGCGGCGTCAACGGCAAGAAGCTCGAGCTGACGATCGGCGACGACGCCTGCGACCCCAAGCAGGCCACCGCGGTCGCCAACAAGATGGTGTCGGACAAGGTTGTGTTCATTGCCGGCCATTTCTGCTCCGGCTCCTCGATCCCGGCATCGAAGATCTACAAGGAAGGGCACATCCTGCAGATCACGCCGGCCTCGACCAACCCGAAGCTCACCGACGACGCGGTGAAGGAGGGCAACAAGAGCATTTTCCGCACCTGCGGTCGTGACGACGTGCAGGGCGTGACGGTCGGCGGCTACATCCTCAAGTTCCACAAGACCAAGCGCGTCGCGATCCTGCACGACAAGTCGGCCTACGGCAAAGGCGTCGCCGACGAGACCAAGAAGGCCATCAACAAGGGTGGCATGCGCGAGACGATGTACGAGGCCTACAACGAGACCGACAAGGACTTCACCGCGCTCATCAACAAGATGAAGCAGGCGAAGATCGACATCATCGTGCTCGGCGGCTACCACACCGCGGGCGCGCTGATCATCAAGCAGTCGCGCGAGCAGGGCCTGGCGGCGCAGATGATCGGCTTCGACTCGCTGGAGACGGCGGAGTTCGCCCAGCTCGGCGGCGCCGCGACCAACGGCGTGCTGATGTCGTTCCCGCCCAAGGCCGAGGACTTCCCGGCCAATGCCGCGCTGGTCAAGAAGTTCCGCGACGCCAAGTACAACCCGGAAGGCTACACGCTGTTCAGCTACGCCGCCGTGAAGGTGTGGGCCGACGCCGCCAACAAGGCGAAGTCGACCGACGCCGCGGCGGTGGCCGCCGCGCTGCGCTCGCAGAAGTGGGACTCGGCGGTCGGCCCGCTGGACTTCGACGCCAAGGGCGACATCAAGAACCCGGTCTACGACATCTACGTCTGGAAGGACGGCAAGTCGTATCCCACGACCAAGTGACCCGCCAGGGCGGGTAGCCCACCAGCAATAGTCTGTGGAGCGGCCCGGCGGGCGATCGCCGGGCCGTTCTGTTTTGCACGTGTTTTCAATGGATTAACTGCCGCCCAACAAGTGCTTGTGCGAGGTTGGCGGGGCCGCGCGAGATATGGTATCGGTGCCGTTCCGGGTACAGTAATGGGTCGTTCGCGCCGATGGCCGCGCAAACCATAGTGATGGCGTCGGATCACGCCGGCTACGAATTGAAGGAACTGCTGAAGGGCGACCTCCAGGCGGCGGGCCACGATGTGCTCGATCTCGGGGTCGCCTCGACGGCCTCGGTCGACTATCCCGACTACGGCCGGGCGCTGGCTGAGGCGATCCGCGACGGCAGGGCGGGCCGTGGCGTGCTGGTCTGCGGCACCGGCATCGGCATCGCCATCGCCGCCAATCGCGAGCCCGCGGTACGCGCCGCCGTCGTTCACGACGCCACCAGCGCCCGCCTGACCCGCCAGCACAATGACGCCAACGTCATGGCCCTGGGGGCCCGGCTGATCGGCACGGAGGTCGCCCGCGACTGCCTGCGCGTCTTCCTCGATACCCCCTTCGACGGCGGCCGCCACACCGGCCGCGTCGCCAAGCTTTCACGGAGCGCGTGATGAACGCCACGATCCTCGACAGCCGATTCTTTTCCGCCGACCTCGCCGCCTCCGATCCCGAGGTCAAGCACGCGCTCGACGGCGAGCTCAATCGCCAGCGCGACTGGATCGAGTTGATCGCCTCGGAGAACATCGTCTCGAAGGCGGTGCTCGAGGCGCAGGGCTCGGTGCTGACCAACAAGTACGCCGAGGGCTATCCCGGCCGGCGCTATTACGGCGGCTGCGAGGAGGTCGACAAGGTCGAGGCGCTGGCGATCGAGCGCGCCTGCCGGCTGTTCGACTGTGCCTTCGCCAACGTCCAGCCGCACTCCGGCGCGCAGGCCAACCAGGCGGTGTTCTTCGCGCTGATGAAGCCGGGCGACACCTTCCTCGGCATGTCGCTCAACGAGGGCGGCCACCTCACCCACGGCTCGCCGGTCAACCAGTCGGGCAAGTGGTTCAACGTCGTGTCCTACGGCGTGAAACCCGACACCCAGCTGATCGACTACGAGCAGATGGAGTCGCTGGCACGCCAGCACCGGCCTAAACTGATCCTGGCCGGCGCCTCGGCCTATTCGCGCCAGATCGACTTTGAGCGCTTCCGCAAGGTGGCCGACGAGATCGGCGCCTTCTTCATGGTCGACATGGCGCACTATGCCGGCCTGGTGGCCGCGGGCGCCTATCCCAGCCCGTTGCCGCACGCCCATGTCGTCACCACGACGACGCACAAGACCCTGCGCGGCCCGCGTGGCGGCATGATCCTCTCGAAGGACGCCGAGCTGGGCAAGAAGATCAACTCCGCCGTCTTCCCCGGCCTGCAGGGCGGGCCGCTGATGCATGTCATCGCCGCCAAGGCGGTGTCCTTCGGCGAGGCGCTGCGGCCCGAGTTCAAGGTCTACGGCCACCGCACGATCGAGAACGCGCGCGCGCTGGCGGCGTCGCTGATCGAACGCGGCCTGGCGATCGTGTCGGGCGGCACCGACAGCCACGTCATGCTGGTCGACCTGCGGCCCAAGCGCACGACCGGCACGGTGGCCGAGAAGGCGCTCGACCGCGCCGGCATCACCACCAACAAGAACGGCATTCCCAACGATCCCGAGAAGCCGACGGTGACCTCGGGAATCAGGCTGGGCTCGCCGGCCGGCACGACGCGCGGCTTCGGCCCGGCGGAGTTCCGCCAGATCGGCAACCTGATCGCCGATGTGCTCGACGGGCTCGCGGCCAACAGCGTCGAAGGCAATCGCCTCGTCGAGCAGGAGGTGCGTGCCAAGGCGCTCGATCTGTGCCGACGTTTTCCGATCTATGGGGGCGCCTGAGCGACCATCACAAGAGCGCCAGGCATCGAGGCTTAACGGGGGAACCCAATGCGTTGTCCGTTCTGCGGCAATGACGACACCCAGGTGAAGGACTCGCGTCCCACCGAGGACAATTCGGCGATTCGCCGGCGGCGCTATTGCCCGGCCTGCGGCTCGCGCTTCACGACCTTCGAGCGCGTGCAGCTGCGCGAGCTCACCGTGATCAAGAAGAACGGCCAGCGCGTCGCCTTCGACCGCGACAAGCTCGCGCGCTCGATCGTCACCGCCTGCCGCAAGCGGCCGGTCGATCCCGAGCGCATCGAGCGCGTGGTCAACGGCATCGTGCGCCGTCTGGAGAGCTCGGGCGAGAGCGAGATCGCCTCGACGCAGATTGGCGAGCTGGTGATGGACGCGTTGCGCGCGCTCGATCCGGTGGCCTATGTGCGCTTCGCCTCGGTCTACAAGAATTTCCGCGAGGCCAAGGATTTCGAGGATTTCGTCAGCGACCTCAACGAGATCGAGAAGGATTGAGCCACGCGCACCTATGCCACCTCGGTGGCGATCAGCGGCGCGGCCGCCTTGGCCATGCCCGCATTGTCGTGCGCCACGCCGGGCACGATCTTCTGCTTCCATGCCAGCTTCACGCCCAGCGTCGCCGCGCGCGCTTCGGCGCTGCGGACGAAGAACTGCCCGCGCGCGAAGCGATGCGGTCCCTGCTCGTCGAGCTCGAAGCGCCCGCGCGGCAGGTTGGGATGATCGGGATCGTTGTCGGCGTCGCCGAGCATGATGACGGCGCGCTGCTGGAGCGCGCGGCGCTCGCCGTCCTCGTCGATCGGCGCGCCTTTCAGCCCGCCCGGGAAAGCGATCGACGGATCGAGCCGGATATAGGCGCCGGCATTGGCCGCGATCACCAGCTCGGCCCGCCGCAGCGCGCCGAACAGCAGGGCGCGATGGGTGAACTGCGCGCCGGCGGAGTGGCCGAAGATCACGTAGCCGCTGCGCCGGATGCCGCCCATCGCGCGCGCGGCGTCGAACACGCGATCGATGACGCCGAACGACCATTGCGCGCGATCGAGCACCGAGCCGCGCTCGTCGATCATGTTGCCGAAATTGTAGGTTTCCGAGCCGGGGAACTGCGTCTGGCTGAATTCGGGCGTCAGGATCAGCAGGCCGTGTTCGTCGCTCAGCGCCACCCAGTTGTCGCGGTAGTTGTCGGCGTCGCGGTTGAGGCCATGCAGCACGACCACGACCGGCCGGTCGGCGCTCCAGCCCGTCGGCCGGTGGAACCACATCGGCATCGACGCGCCATCCGGCGCGACGCCTGCCAGATCGAGCCGGCCGGAACCCACCGGCAATCCCGCTTGCGTCGCCATCGCTGTCTCTCCCTGCGTCGCCGATGCAGTATAGCAACGCCATGAACGACGATGATGCCTTCATGGGCAATGCGCTGGCGCTGGCGCGGCGCGGCATGGGCGAGACCTGGCCCAACCCGACGGTGGGCTGCGTCTTCGTCGACAAGGGCAGGGTCCTCGCGCGCGGCCGCACGGCGCGCGGCGGACGGCCCCATGGCGAGGCCGCGGCGATCGCCGCGGCGCGCGACGCCGGCCGCGATCTCGCCGGCACCACCGCCTATGTCAGCCTGGAGCCCTGCTCGCATCACGGCCGCACGCCGCCCTGCGCCGATGCCCTGGTCGAGGCGAAGGTCGCGCGTGTCGTCGTCGCGACCGGCGATCCCGATCCGCGCGTCGGCGGCAATGGGCTGAAACGCCTGCGCGAAGCGGGCATCGAGGTCGTCGAAGGCGTGCGGCGCGCCGAGGCGGACGAGATCAACGCCGGCTTCTTCAAGCGCGTCCGCGACGGCCGGCCGCTGGTAACCTTGAAGCTGGCAACGTCGCTCGACGGGCGCATCGCGACCGTGAGCGGGCAGAGCAAGTGGATTACCGGAGTCGATGCGCGCGCGCGGGGTCAGCTCCTGCGCGCCGAGCACGACGCCATCATGATCGGCATCGGCACCGCGGCGGCGGACGATCCCGAGCTGACCTGCCGGCTGCCCGGCCTCGGCGACCGCTCGCCGGTTCGCATCGTGATCGACAGCCGGGCGCGACTCGATCGCGCCAGCAAGCTGGTCACCGGCGCGAAACAGGTGCCGGTGTGGCTGGTCTGCGTCGAGGCGACCGACACCTCGGCGCTCGCCGCAGCCGGCGTTGAAATCATCAAGGTGCAGGCGTCGCCGACCGGCACGGTGGACATCGTCGCGGCGCTGGCGGCGCTTGGCGCGCGCGGGCTGACGCGGGTTCTCGTCGAGGGCGGCGGCAGGCTGGCGGCGTCGCTCGTGGCCGCCGACCTGGTCGACCGGCTGGCGGTCTTCCGCGCCGGGCTGGTGATCGGTGGCGACGGGCTGGCGGCGGTGGCCGGCTATGGCTTGGAAAAGCTCGATCTCGCACGGCGGTACATGCGGCAATCGCTACAGGAAATCGGCGCCGACGCGCTGGAAACCTGGGCTCGGGCTCAGTAGGTTCGCGCCATGTTCACGGGCATCATCACCGATGTGGGCGAGATCGTCGCCGTCGTGCCGGGCAGCCAGACGGGCGACCAGCGCTTCACCGTCGCCACGCGCTTCGACATGGATACCGTCGATCTGGGCGCCTCGATCGCCTGCTCGGGCTGCTGCCTGACGGTGACGACCAAGGGCAAGGAGGGCGGGCGCGGCTGGTTCACGGTCGACGTATCGGCCGAGTCGCTGTCCAAGACCACGCTGGGCACCTGGGCGGTCGGCCGCCGCATCAACCTGGAACGCTCGCTGAAGTTCGGCGACGAGCTGGGCGGACATCTGGTCTACGGCCATGTCGACGGCGTCGCGCACATCGCTTCGATCACGCCCGAGGGCGGCAGCCTGCGCTATGTCTTCGACGCACCGAAGGCGCTGTCGGCGTTCATCGCCTCGAAGGGATCCGTGGCGATCGACGGTGTGTCGCTGACCGTCAACGAGGTCGATGGCGCGCGCTTCGGCATCAACATCATTCCGCACACCCAGCGCGAGACGACCTTTGGCACGGCTCGTGCGGGAGACGCGGTGAATCTTGAGGTCGACATGCTGGCGCGATACGTTGCGCGCCAGCTCGAGGGGAGATCGTCATGACGATGATCGGCAAGGAGCCGTGGCGCGTCACCTTCTCGGAGATGAAGGCGCCGGCCGACGAGATCATCGAGGAGGCGAGGCGCGGGCGCATGTTCATCCTCGTCGACGACGAGGACCGCGAGAACGAGGGCGACCTCGTGATCCCCGCCCAGATGGCCACGCCCGAGGCGATCAACTTCATGGCGCGCTACGGCCGCGGCCTGATCTGCCTGGCGCTCACCGCCAAGCGCGTCGAGGAGCTCGGCCTGCCGCTGATGGCGCAGAACAACGGCACCCGCCACCAGACCGCCTTCACCGTGTCGATCGAGGCGCGCGAGGGCGTCACGACGGGCATCTCCGCCGCCGATCGCGCGCGCACCGTCGCCGTCGCCATCGACCCCAGCTGCGGGCCGCGCGACATCGTCACGCCCGGCCATGTCTTCCCGCTGCTGGCGCGCGAAGGCGGCGTGCTGGAGCGCACCGGCCACACCGAGGCCGCGGTCGACCTGGCGCGGCTCGCCGGCCTGCAGCCGGCCGGCGTGATCTGCGAGATCATGAACGACGACGGCACGATGGCGCGCCGCGACGACCTGATCCGCTTCGCGCAGATGCACGGCCTGAAGATCGGCACGATCTCCGACCTGATCGCCTATCGCCGCAAGTACGACTCGATCGTCAAGCGCGTCACCGAGACGACGCTCGACAGCCATATCGGCGGCGAGTTCAGGGTCATCGTCTACGTAAACAAGGCGACCCTGGCGCAGCACGTCGCGCTGGTGAAGGGCGACGTCGCCTCGGGCGGGCCGGTTCTGGCGCGCGTGCACGCGATGAACCTGTTCACCGACATCCTCGGCGAGAAGGCCACCGGCCGCGGCGGCGAGATCGAGGCGACGATGCGCATCATCGCCGAGGAAGGACGCGGCGTGCTGGTGCTGATCCGCGAGCCCATCGGCGTGCAGCTCGCGCTCAACCGCCGCCGCGCCGGCGAGAAGGTCGAACCGCCGATCGGCGAACTGCGCGACTACGGCGTGGGCGCGCAGATCCTGCTCGATCTCGGCATCAGCCAGATGACGCTGCTGACCAACACCACGCGCAACATCGTCGGCCTCGAGGGCTTCGGCCTGGAGGTCGTCGGCCAGCGGCCGTTGCCGACCAAGGGCGAGGGAGACTGACATGGCCGCCCGCGACGGCGTCGTCCGCCCGCGCATCGCGCTGCCGCGACCGCCCCACGTCCTGATCGTCGAGGCGCGCTTCTACGCCGATCTCGCCGACGAGCTGGCCGAGGGCGCCATCGCCGTGATCCGCGACCATGGCGGCACTTGGGAGCGCATCGCCGTGCCCGGCGCCTTCGAGCTGCCCGGCGCGATCGCCATCGCCGCCGGCCGCCCCGGCGCCGGCGGGCGGCGCTACGACGGCTACGTCGCCCTGGGCTGCGTGATCCGCGGCGAGACCACGCACTACGACTATGTCTGCGGCGAGAGCGCGCGCGGCCTGATGGATCTCACGGTGCGGCACAGGCTGGCCGTCGGCTATGGCGTGCTCACCGTCGAGAACGAGGAGCAGGCCTGGGCGCGCGCGCGGCGGAACGAGCAGGACAAGGGCGGCGATGTCGCCTATGCCTGCATCGCGATGATCGGACTGCGTCACAAATACGGCGAGGCCTGATGGCCACGCACAAGCTGTCGGACGACATGGCGCGCCGGCGCGGCCTGGCGCGCGTCGCGGCCGTGCAGGCGCTGTTCCAGTGGCTGCAGGGCAACGACGAGCCGCGCGAGGTGGTGACGCAGTTCCTGCGCTTCCGCAGCCGCGAGGAAGGCGAGGGCGGCATGCCGCAGGACGCCGACCGCAGCTTCTTCCAGGAAGTGGTGGCCGGCGCCTCCAAGCGCGGCGAGGAGTACGACAAGACCATCGTCGCCAATCTGCGCGAGGACTGGACGCTGGAGCGCATCGACAAGCTGATGCGCGCCATCCTGCTCGCCGGCATCTACGAGCTCGACCGCCGCCGCGACGTGCCGGCGCGGGTGGTGATCGCCCAGTATGTCGATGTGGCGCAGCAATTCTTCTCCGGCGGCGAGCCGGCCTTCGTCAACGTCACGCTCGATCGCATCGCGCGAGAGCTGAGGGGCTCAGAATTCGCCGCGCCCAGGGACAACGCGGCGCCGGGCGGAGCCTAACGACCATGCCCCGCGAGCGGCTGGGCGAATTCGAGTTCATCGCGCGCCTGTTGCGGCCGCTGGCCGCCGGTCTGCCCGGCGCCGAGGGGCTGGGCGACGACACCGCGCATCTGGCGCCGCCCGCCGGCCACGAGATCGTCGTGACCAGCGATGCGCTGGTCTGCGGCGTGCATTTCCTCGCGCATCATCCGCCCGACCTGATCGCGCGCAAGGCGCTCAGGGTCAACGTCTCCGATCTCGCCGCCGCCGGCAGCCGGCCCTGGACCTACCAGCTGGCACTGGCGCTGTCGGACGACATCGACGACGCCTGGCTGGCCGCGTTCTGCGACGGCCTCGCCTTCGACCAGCGCGAATACGGCATCGATCTGTGCGGCGGCGACACGGTCTCGACACCGGGGCCGCTGACCATCGTGGTGACGGCGCTGGGCGTGGTGCCCGCGGGCCAGTCGCTGCGCCGCGCCGGCGCGAAGCCCGGCGATGCGGTGTTCGTGAGCGGCACGATCGGCGACGGCGCGCTGGGCCTGCGCGCCAGCAAGGGCGAACTCGCAGGCGCCGGCGGCGCGGATGTCGCCGCCCTCGCGGCACGCTACCTGCTGCCGCAGCCCCGCGTGGTGCTGGGCTCGCGCCTGCGCGGGATCGCCGGCGCCTGCATGGATGTCTCCGATGGGCTGATCGGCGATCTCGGCCATATCTGCGCGCGTTCGTCGGTCGCGGCGGCGATCGACGTCGAGCGGGTGCCGCTGTCGGATCCGGCGCGTCGGGCCATCGAGCGCGACGCCGCGTTGCTCGAGGTCGCGATCACCGGCGGCGACGACTACGAGCTGCTGTTCACGGCGCCGGCCGCCGGGCGGGAGAGCATCGCCGAGCTGTCGCGCGAGATCGGCGTGCCGATCGCGGAGATCGGCCGCATCGAGGCGGGCGAGGGCGTCACCGTCCTGCGGGACGGCGAAAAGCTGGCCCTCGAGCGAGCCAGCTACCGCCATCGCTAGGCCAGGGCATGATCGAGTTGCGCTATCTTTGCGACCGCTCCCGCCACATCGTGTGCCTGCCCTACAGCATCGAGAACCTGCACGCGATGGCGCGCGACCTCGGCCTGTCGCGCGGCTGGTTCCACGACGGCCGCTGGCCGCACTACGACATGCCGGCCCATCGCATCGAGGAGCTGACCGCGCGCTGCGAGGTCGTCTCGGCCCGAATCATCCTTCAGGTGATCCGCGACGGGCGCCCGCAGGACTGAAGCTCAGGCTCCGGGGGCGTCGAGCACTTCGCGGATCTTGCGCGCGAGATCGGCGCGGCGATAGGGCTTGTTGAGCAGCACGATGCCCGCCTGCAGGCGGCCGTGGTGCACGACGGCGTTCTCCGTGTAGCCGGAGGTGTAGAGCACGCGCAGGCCGGGTCGCAGGAAGATCGCGTGCTCGGCGAGCTGCCCGCCGTTCATCCCGCCGGGCATGATCACGTCGGTGAACAGCAGATCGAACTCGACCTCGCCGACGCGCTCGATCATCGACAGCGCCTCGCGCGCAACCGATGCGGTGATGGTGGCATAGCCCAGCGCGCGCAGCAGCGTCACGACGTGCTGGCGCACCAGATCGTCATCCTCGACCACGAGGACGCGCTCGTTGCCGCGCGGCAGGTCGGTGGTTGCGGTGCCGTCGGGGATGGCCGCATCGTCATCGGCGCTGCGCGGCAGGTAGAGCTTGATGGTCGTGCCGTGGCCGACCTCGCTGTAGACCTTGATGTGGCCGTTCGACTGCTTGGCGAAGCCATAGACCATGCTGAGCCCCAGCCCGGTCCCCTTGCCGGCCTCCTTGGTGGTGTAGAAGGGCTCGAAGATGCGGCCGAGGATTTCCGGCGCGATGCCCGTGCCGGTGTCGCTGACCGCGATCATCACATAGGGACCCGCGGTCACCTCGGCATGCTGCGCGGCGTAGGACTCGTCGAGGATCACGTTGCCGGTCTCCAGCGTCAGCTTGCCGCCGTCGCCCATGGCGTCGCGCGCGTTGACGGCGAGATTGATCAGCGCGGTCGAAAGCTGTGCCGGATCGACCAGCGCCATCCAGGCGTCGCGCTCCAGCGACGTCGCCATCTCGACGTGCTCGCCCAGCGTCGGCTTCAGCAGCCTCACTGTTTCATCGACCAGCGCGTTGACGTTTGTCCGGCGCGGATCGAGCGGCTGCCGGCGGGCGAAGGCGAGAAGCTGGCGGGTCAGGGTCGCACCGCGATCCGCCGCCGTGTCGATGGTCTGCACCAGCCCGGCCAGATCGGCCCGGTCGGCGACGCCGTCGGTGAGCAGTTCCGCGCTGCCCTGGATCACGGTCAGCAGATTGTTGAAATCGTGCGCGACGCCGCCGGTGAGCTGCCCGACGGCGTCGAGCTTCTCGGCGTGCTTCAGGCGCTCGCGCGTCGCCTGCGCCTCGGTGATGTCGCGCGAGGTGATGCAGACGCCGACCACGGTGCCGGAGTCGTCGCGGATGGGCGAGGGGCTGAACGAGATGTTGATGCGCTTGCCGTCCTGGCGCAGCAGCACGGTCTCGAAGGGCTCGATCGCCTCGCCGCGCCGGATGCGGGCGTAGATCTCCTGCTTCAGCGGCTCGATCTCCGGCGGCACGAGGAAGCCGCCATTCTTGCCGATGACCTCCTCGGCCCTGTACCCATATGTCCGCTCGGCCGCGGGATTCCAGCTGGTGATGGTGCTGTCGAGCGTGGCGGTGACAATGGCGTCGTTGGACGACTGGACGGCGGCGCTCATCAGCCGGTCGCGCTCGTCCAGTGCCGCGCGTTGATCCTCGGTGCGCAGGTGGCTGGCGATCTCCTCGCGCAGCGCCGCGGTCTTGCGCGACACGTCCAGCGCCATGCGCTCGAAGGCGCGCGCCAGAACCCCGAACTCTCCGCCGCTCTGCGTCGGCAGGGACATCGCGCTGCCCGGCACGAAGGCGGAGACCGCCGCGGTCATCTGCTTGAGCGGCGTGGCGAGCGAACGTGCCAGCCACAACGCCAGCAGGGCGGCGGCGAGGGCCGCCGCCATACCCGCCAACAGCGCGGTGTTGCGCACCACCCGTGCGGGCGCGACGAGGTCGGCTTGCGGCACGGTGGCGACGACGAAGATGTACGGTCCGCCGGCCAGGCGCGCGGGCCCCGCCGCGAGCGCCACGGGCTGCCCGGTATCGTCGTCGATCAGCTGTGCGATGGCGGTGCGCTCGCGCAGCACCCGGGCAAGCCCGGGGAAGCGGTCCTGCACGCGACGCGGCGTGCCGCTCTGGAAGGCGAATTCCATCGCCGGATCGGGATGGACGAGATAGTCGCCGGCTTCGTTGACCACGTGCAGCTGGGTCGGCGGCGTGCCTGCGGCACGCACCTCGGCGAAGGCTGGCCGCAGATCGACATGCAGGACCACGATCCCGAAGCGCCGACCGCGCTCGTCGAACAGCGGCGTCGCCAGCCGCACCGTCGGTACGCGGGGCGACTCGATCGCGCCGTTCTCCACGTTGAGATTGGGTTGAGAGACGAAGATGTCGCCCATCGTCATGGTGGATGCGGCCATGAAATCGCGGCCGCTGGTGTCGCGCAGGTCGGGCGGCGGCACCGCACGAACGCTGCCGCCTGTTCCGCCGCGATCGACGCGAACAATCTCGCGGCCTCGGACATCGATGACGCGCAGCTTCGCGTACTGGGGTTTGGCGGCCAGCAGGGCGGCGATGTAGCCCGTGACCCTTGACCGGGCGCGAGCCGCTTCCGCCGGATTGTCGGCCGTGCGGATCAAGTCCTCGACGGATGGCAGATCGGCGAAGGTCGCGATGTCGCCGCGCGCCCCATCCATCGCCGCTTCGAGCCGTGCCGCGACCAGCCGAACGTCGCCGCGCAGCTCCTCGACCTCGCCGGCCGACAGGCTGTCCTCGATGCTGAGATAGGATACCAGACCGACGGCTGCCGCCGTTACCAGCACCAGTCCGACCATCCAGAAACCGAGCTGACGAGACACGCTCACCGGCAGCTCCAGCGCGCGGGGATTCCTGTGAGCGATTTGTTGCTTTTCGTACTCACTCAACAGTTAGGGAACGATGAGGTTCCTGACAGATGCATGCAACAAAAAAGTGCAGAGACTGCGAATGTATGCACCGCGCAGTTGGCAGGATGGATTCGCTCGGCTGTGGCAGGCGAACAATATCGCGCTTGTGCCCGGATCACCGGTGCCTAATGTCCGCACACCATGACTGAAGCCGTGTCCGCCGGCAGCGCCCCCACGCGCGCCGTGCGCAACGTCCTGTTGCTTGTCGTCTGCCAGGCGCTCGCCCAAAGCGGCAATATCCTGGTGATCTCGACCACGGCACTGGCCGCCAGGACCATCGCCGGCAACGACTTCCACTGGACGACCCTGCCGGTCACGATGCAGCACTTGGGCGTCATGCTGTCGGTCTTCCCGGCGGCGATGATGGGCCAGCGCTACGGCCGGCCGATGGGTTTCGGGCTGGGCTCGCTGGTCGGCATGCTGGGCGGCGGCCTGTCGAGCCTGGCGATCTATCTTGGCTACTTCCCGCTGCTGTGCGTCGGCGGCCTGGTGCTGGGCTACGCGGTGGCCAACATGCAGCTCTACCGCTTTGCCGCCACCGAGCTGGTGGCGCCGGCCGATCGCGCCAAGGCGATCTCCTACGTCACCTCGAGCGGCGTCGCCGCCGCGATCATCGGCCCGGCCATCGCACGCCTGACGCCCGAGCTGCTGCCGCACCAGTTCCTTGCCACCTACATGGCGCTGATCGTGCTGCACGCGATGGCCTTCCTGGTGCTGCGGCTGATCGAGTTTCCGCCGGTCAAGGTCGAGCAGGTCAGCGGCCCGCAGCGGCCGCTGGCGGCGATCGCCTTGCAGCCGGCCTATATCGTGGCGGTGACGGCCTCGATGATCGCCTTCGGCGTGATGTCCTTCCTGATGACCGCCACGCCGTTGGCCATCGTCGCCTGCGGGCTGGACGCCAGGCTCGCGCCGGTCACCATCTTCTGGCACGTGATGGGCATGTTCGTGCCGGCCTTCTTCACCGGCCACCTGATCACGCGCTTCGGCGTGACCCGGATCATGCTGGCCGGCACGGCGCTGCTGGCGCTGTCGATCGCGATCTCGGTGGCGGGCCTCACCATCTGGAACTTCAATATCGGCTCGACGGTGCTGGGCGTCGGCTGGGCTTTCATGTACGTCGGCGCCACAACCCTGGTGACCACGACCTACCGCCCGGCGGAGAAGGGCAAGGCACAGGCGCTCAACGACTTCCTGGTGTTCGGGACGACCGCAAGCTCGAGCCTGATGGCGGGCATCCTGCAGCAGGCCTGGGGCTGGACGGCGCTGAACTACCTCGCCGTGCCGCTGGTCGGCGTGGCGCTGGCGGCGATTCTCTGGCTGCGCTGGGGTTCGGCTGCTAGTCGATCTGGGATTTGATGATTTATCAGATAATTATCTGAATTTAGTAATCTAGAATCTCAGCTCTGCCGGCGCGCGCTGGCGGAAGCCGGTGGGTGCGCCGGCAAAACGTCCGGCAAGCGATGCGAGCGCGCCCTCATCACCTTGAAATCGTGAGCGAATCGATTGCGCAGCCGGGATTCGTCTGGCATGTATCGCCCGCCGTCGATCCGGGGGGACAGCGGCGTCACAGACCGGCTGCGGCTCCAGTGCGGTCCTCGTCGGCGCAGTGATCGTTCAACGGGCGCCGTCCGGAGCGCCTCAAAACTACGGGAAAGACCATGTCCAATATCCTCTGGGCCGTGATCGGCTGCGGCGTGCTCGCCGTGCTGTACGGCCTCGTCACCGGGCGCGCCGTGATGGCGGCGGATGCCGGCACCAAGCGCATGCAGGAGATCTCGCTGGCGGTCCAGGAAGGCGCCAGCGCCTATCTCAAGCGCCAGTACACGACCATCGCCGTCGTCGGCGTCGTCGTGCTGGTCGTGCTCGCGGTGGCGCTCGGCATCTGGCCGGCGATCGGCTTCCTGCTCGGTGCCGTGCTGTCGGGCGCCGCGGGCTTCATCGGCATGAACGTCTCGGTGCGCGCCAACGTGCGCACGGCGGTCGCGGCGCAGAAGAGCCTCGGCGCCGGCCTCGACCTCGCGTTCAAGGCCGGCGCGATCACCGGCATGCTGGTCGCCGGCCTCGCGCTGCTTGGTGTCGCCGTCTATTACTATGTGCTGGTGACGGCCAAGGTCGATCCGCGCGTGCTGATCGACTCGCTGGTCGCGCTGGGCTTCGGCGCCTCGCTGATCTCGATCTTCGCCCGTCTCGGCGGCGGCATCTTCACCAAGGGCGCCGATGTCGGCGCCGACCTCGTCGGCAAGGTCGAGGAGGATTTCCCGGAAGACGATCCGCGCAATCCCGCGACCATTGCCGACAACGTCGGCGACAACGTCGGCGACTGTGCCGGCATGGCGGCGGACCTGTTCGAGACCTATGCCGTGACCACGGTCGCGACGATGGTTCTGGCGTCGATCTTCTTCAAGGGCGAGCAGGCTCTGGCCCTGATGATGTACCCATTGGCCATCGGCGGCGTCGGCATCATCACCTCGATCATCGCCACCTACTTCGTGAAGCTCGGTTCCGACAATCGCATCATGTGGGCGATGTACAAGGGCGTGATCGTCACCGCCGTGCTGTCGGCGATCGCGATCTACCCGGTCACCAGCTACATGCTGGGCGGCATGGACAAGGTGCTCACGGTCGGTACGCAGAGCTTCACCGGCATGAGCCTGTTCTGGTGCGCCCTGGTCGGCCTGGTCGTCACCGGCCTGATCGTCTGGGTCACCGAGTACTACACCGGCACCGACTACAAGCCGGTGAAGTCGGTGGCGCAGGCCTCGGTCAGCGGCCATGGCACCAACGTGATCCAGGGCCTCGCCGTCTCGATGGAGGCGACGGCGCTGCCGGCGCTGATCATCTGCGCCGGCATCATCATCTGCTACGTGCTGGCGGGCCTGTTCGGCATCGCCATCGCGACCACGGCGATGCTGTCGCTGGCCGGCATGATCGTGGCGCTCGACGCCTACGGTCCGGTCACCGACAACGCCGGCGGCATCGCCGAGATGTCGGGCCTGCCCAAGGAGGTGCGCAAGAACACCGACGCGCTCGACGCCGTGGGCAACACCACCAAGGCGGTCACCAAGGGCTATGCGATCGGCTCGGCCGGCCTCGGCGCGCTGGTGCTGTTCGCCGCCTACACCTCGGACCTCGAGTACTTCATCGCCCAGGGCAAGCTGGGCGTGAAGGCGGTGACCTTCTCGTTGACCAGCCCCTACGTGGTCGTCGGCCTGCTCCTGGGCGGCCTGCTGCCCTATCTGTTCGGCGCCATGGGCATGACCGCGGTCGGCAAGGCCGCCGGCTCGGTGGTCGAGGAGGTGCGCCGGCAGCTGAAGTCGATTCCCGGCCTTCGCGAAGGCAAGGAAGGCGTGAAGCCGGAGTACGGCCGTCTCGTCGACATGCTCACCAAGGCGGCGATCAAGGAGATGATCATCCCCTCGCTGCTGCCGGTGCTCTCGCCGATCGTGCTGTTCTTCGTCGTGCGCTGGATCGCCGGTCCGGCCGACGCCTTCGCGGCGCTGGGCGCGATGCTGCTGGGCGTGATCGTCACCGGCCTGTTCGTGGCGATCTCGATGACCGCCGGCGGCGGCGCCTGGGACAACGCCAAGAAGTCGTTCGAGGACGGCTTCGTCGACAAGGACGGCGTGAAGCACATGAAGGGC
>JBFXAZ010000069.1:0-29281 GCA_050183765.1 Reyranellaceae bacterium
CCGGCGATGATCGAGGGATCCGGGCCGGTCACCCGGTTCAGGGTCACCGAGGTGCGGCCGGGCTGGATGAAGTCGACCCGGGCGCCCGATCCGATGCTGAACGAGCGCCAGTCGATGACGCCGCGGTCGGTGGTCTGGGTGACGGTGAGCTGGCTGGTGCCGGTCTGCGTGACCGTCGCGCTGCCCGCCACCACGTTGGGGTCGGTCGGCAGCTGGACGGAAGGCTGCGCCAGGGCGCGGTCGTTGAAGCCGAACAGGCCGCAGGCGACCAGCGCCGCGAAGGCCGTGCCCGAGAGCAGCGCACCGCGCCCGACGTGATCGGCAGCAGGCGCATGCGCCCGGACGATCGACGAGACGGTGGCGGCGCGCGCGCGCAGCCGCCGTGACCGTACGATCACCTGTCGTTCTGACATGACCTTCGCTCCTCGCTGGTGGATCGGGGCTTCCCTTCCCCGCTCCACCGGCACACTCCCCTACCGCGGACCGCCTAAAATCGGGTGGTCGCGCGGAAATAGGCTCCCCAGGGTTTCAGGCGTGGCGCCGCCGCGCCATCAACGTCCAAATCAAGGCGACGCAAGGCCTCAGCCTCGACGGTCAGCGTGTCTCCCACATTGGCCCGCACGCCAAACCCGAACGATCTCGAAACAATCGTCTGCGTCTCGAACGTCGCCAAGTTCCAAGCCTTACCGTAGTCATAGAACGCATAGAGCTGCAACGGAAGGCCACGCACGCGCCCTGCGACACTGACGGGCGACGAGCTCGGCTGCACGTCGCCGTAGGGTATGGCGAAAGACAGCTGCAGCTCGATCGAGGCGGCGATCGCGCGGTCGCCGGTGACCTGGCCGGCATAATAGCCGCGGCCGAAGCGATCGCCGCCGAGGAAGAACTTCTCGCTCGGCGGCAGGATGTCGTTGCTATACTGGCCGGCGCCCGTCACGAACAGGTTCAGTGTGAAATCCTCGTCGGCGTACAGGCCCTGCAGACGCGAGATCTCGCCGCTGATCTTGAAATAGTTCGGATCGGAGCCCTGGCGCGGCAGCAGCTGGTCGCCCGCCCTGCTGGCACCCAGCACGCTGATGCCCTTGCTGAGCCGGACGGTGCCGTAGGTCACGCCGTTGAACGGATCGCGATAGCTGGCGTCGATGCCGGCGCGCACCGAGCGCAGGTCGATCTCGCTGAGCCGGATGCCGCCCGTGACGTCGA
Source organism: Reyranellaceae bacterium (assembly GCA_050183765.1). Classification (GTDB taxonomy): domain Bacteria; phylum Pseudomonadota; class Alphaproteobacteria; order Reyranellales; family Reyranellaceae; genus JAFAZJ01. The sequence continues at coordinate 1,204 of JBFXAZ010000069.1, forward strand.
CGATCGAACGGTAGTAGTCGAAGCTCCCGTTGAGCGAGACGTTGAGCCGGCGCGAGCGGATCAGGGGATGGTAGAGCTGCAGGCCGGCGATCGTGACCTGGCCAAAGTAGCCGGTCTCGCTGATCGGCGGGCCTGGCTTGATCCGGCCGTAGCCGCCATACAGACGGAAGCGGAAGCCTTCCGAACCGATATGGCCGCTATAGGCGCCCTGCAGGAAGTTGTTTTCGCTGTCGAGCGTCGTGAAATAGCTGAGCTCGATGCGTTCGCCGATCGAGGTGAAGGAATTGATGCCGCCGGTGAACAGGCTCTGCACGGGGCCGGTGAAGTTGGAGCCGCGATTGTCGGTCTGGTTGAACAGGTCCCACCACTCGCGGGTCAGCTGCGCGATCAGCTCCGAGGAGCCCGGCTCACGGCCCGGCCGCATCACCGCCTTGACCTTGACGCCCGGCAAGTCCTCGGTCAGCAGCAGATAGCGCTCCAGGTCGCTGATGTTGACCGGCTTCTTGCCGACGAGATTCTCGAGGAAGTCCTTGGCCTTCTGCGAGACGGGGCCGACATCGCCTTCCACCCCGACGCTCGAGATGTATCCCTCAGTCACCACCAGACGCACACGGCCATCGGCGACGCGTTGCGGCGGCACGGTGACAGTCGCGAGGAAGTAGCCATCGTCGCGATACTTGCGCTGGATCGCCTCGGCAAGCTTGAAGACCTCGCTGGCCGGGACACTGCGCCCGACCAAGGGGCGGATCAGCGCGTCCAGTTCGCTCTGCGGATAGACCGTGTTGCCTTCGACCTGGATGTCGACCGGCGTGAACGTCACGCTTTCGGCGCCGGGCGGCGCACCAGGCGCCGCAGGGCCGGCCGGCGTCGTGACGGCGCCCGGCTCGGGCGGACGCGGCGGCGGCGCGAGGGGCGGTGGCGCCTGCAGCACCGGCGGCTGCGGCGTCTGTGCCGGCGCATCGGGTGCGACACTCAATATCGTGAGCGCAAGAGTGGCGGCGCCTACTACCCACGATGCGAACGCACGCAGGCCGCCCCGGGCTGGGCTGGCTGCCGTCAGCGTGCGTTGCGTCATCACTCCCCCGGGAACTGAGCCGCGGTTTCTACAGCAGTATCGCTTATTCGCAGCCCGATTGCCACAGGCATGGCAATCCCTTTCGCCGCAATTTCAACGACTTGAATGGTGAGAATGGACGTCAGTTTACGGTGTCGATCGCGACGAACGACACGATCGCATCGCTGTGACGGGCGAGGGCCGACGATAGGGCCGTCAGGTAGCTTGCGGTGGCCTCTTCCTCCGGCCGCGGGCTGCTGTAGAGGGGCTGGCTGGTGAAGACCGCGATCAGGACCATCTTGCCCGGCGGCGGATCGAGGGGGAAACCGCCGCCCGCTTCGCGTTCGCCGAAGGGGATCGCTTCGCCCGGCTTGATCGGCATCTTCGACCAGAAAGCGGGTTGCGCGACGGTACCGTCCGAATTGATGACAACAACGTTGAGCAGACCGCCGCGGCCGGGTGGCGCAGTCACCCGGAACGACAGCCGGTCGACACCGATCTTGTAGGCCTGGTCGGGCTTGTTGGGGATCAGCCGGAACGCCGGATTGGCGAGTGAGCCGGCGACCCGGAAGAGCTCGCACATCGGCCAGGGCTGTACCGAGACACGCGACTGCACCAGCGGGCTGCCGGGCAACTGGCGCAACCCGTTCAGCAGCGCCGTGCGGTCGCTTTCGCTGCCGACATAGCCATCGATGCGCAGCGATCCGTCGGGATCGACCCGACCGCTCAAGCCGGCGCAGGAGTATTTCGCGAACTCGGCGTCCATCAGCGTGCGCAGGCGCGCGCTGTCGACCGCTGCCGTCGCCACGGTGGGCGGCTTGGGATCGCGCACCGGCGGCTTCGGGTCGGTCACCGGCGGTTTGACATCGACGACCGGCGGCTTGGGATCCGTCACGGGCGGCTTGACATCGACAACCGGCGGCTTGGGATCCGTCAGCGGCGGTTTGGGGTCCGTCACCGGCGGCTTGACGTCGACGACCGGCGGCTTGGGGTCGCTCACCGGCGGCTTGACGTCGACAACCGGCGGTTTGGGATCGCTCACCGGCGGCTTCGGATCCGTCACCGCGACCTTGGGCTCGCTCTTGGGATCGCCTGCGGTCTTCGGTTCGCCGGTCTTCGGCTCGTCCGGCTTGCCGTTCAGGAGCTCGGCGACGAACGGGATTTTGTCGCGGAAGACATACGCGCCGCCCGCGCCGCCGACCAGCAGCACCAGCACCGACGCGATGGCGATCACCGCGCCCTTGCCCCCGCCGCCCGAGGCCTTGGCTTGGGTCGTGGTCGGCCGGCGCGCACCGGTTGGCGAAATCAGCTCGGCCATGCTGGCCGGCCGCTGCGCCGGATCGGGCTGCAGCATGCGGCTCAGGCTGGCGCGCAGGTCCGCCGGCACCTTGGTCAGATCCGGCACCTTCAGCCGCGCCTGCACCGCGGTACCGGGCGAATTGCCCATGTCGAGCGGCCCGCCCAGCGCCGCCGCCGCGAGCACCAGCCCGAGGCTGTAGATGTCGGCCCGCGGCCCGACGTCGCCGCCGTGCATGCCGAGCTGCTCAGGCGCGGCGAAGGCGTACTTGCCGGCGAAGTCCGTGCCGATGATGGTCGCCTTGGAACCTTCGGTCTGCTTGGCGATGCCGAAATCGATCAGCTTGGCGTCGTCGATGCGCCCGCCGGGCAGAATGACGTTGTCGGGCGACAGGTCGCGGTGGACGACGCCCTGGGCGTGCGCCGCGGCGAGACCGCCGGCGAGACGGTCGCGCAGACGCGCGAGCTCGGCGGGCGGCACCGCGCCGTTGTGCATCAGCTTCGACAGCGAGGGGCCGTCGACATACTCCATCGCGAGAAACAGCGAGCCGGTGCCGTCGTCGAACACGCCTTCATAGGACACGATCGCGGGATGACGCAGGTTGCGCAGCGCCTGCGCCTCTCGCTTGAACAGCTCGGCGACCTTCGGATCGCCGGCGAGCTCAGGACGGATCGTCTTGATGGCGATGGCGTCGCCGGTGATGCGATGGCGCGCGCGATAGACCTCGCCCATGCCGCCGCGCGCCACCAGCTCCTCGATCTCGAAGGTGCTGCTCAGCACGGTGCCGGGCGCCAGCGGCCCACCGGCGGCGGGACCGCCGCCGAACATGTCCGACCCGGTGGTCGGGCGCGGCCGCATCGATGTCGATTGCTGCGCCGGCGGCACCGATCGCACGACTGTGGCCTGGGAGGAGGCGCCGAACGGATCGTTGTCTTCGTTGTTGTCAGCCATCATGACTCTCCGCGGGTCGCGGAACCGTTGCCGTGACCCGCCGGGCCGTCGCATTGCACGACCACGATCGTGACGTTGTCGAGGCCGCCGGCATCGAGCGCCATTTGCAGCAGGATCTGCGCGCTGCGCGAGGGATCCTCCTCCGCCAGCACAGCGGCGATCTGCGATTCAGGCACCATCTTGGTCAGCCCGTCGGTGCAGATCAGGAAGCGGTCGCCTGCCTGCAGCCTGCCGGCGACGCGGTCGAGATCGACCTCGGCGGAGATACCCAGCGCGCGGGTGATCACGTTGGCGCGGGGATAGCGTTCTGCCTCTTCCGGCGTCAGGGCGCCGGCATCGAGCAGCTCCTGCACTTCGCTATGGTCGTGGGTGATCTGCTCCATCTTGCCGTCGCGCAGCAGGTAACCGCGGCTGTCGCCGGCCCAAATGCAGGTGTAATGCCAACCGTGCGCGAGCAGCAGCACGACCGTCGTCGCGATCATGCCGCCGCCGCGCTGCGACGCGCGGTCGAGCATGCGCGTGTTGGCCTCGTACAGCCGGTCGATCGCCTCGACCAGGAAGTCGGGCGCGCGCTCGGCGACCCGCATCTCGTGCAGCACGTCGACCACCTGGGCGCTGGCCCAGTCGCCGGCCGAGGCGCCGCCGACGCCGTCGGCGATCATCCAGATGCCCGCCTGGTCGCGAGTCAGCATCGAGTCTTCGTTGTGGCTGCGCACGTTGCCCTGGTGCGTCGCCCCGAAGCCACGCAACCGGGGACGCGCCGCCGCCGCCGCCGCAAACGGGTTGACCGTCGTGGCCTCGGGGTCGCCGGAATCCGGTAGCCTGGCCGTCTGATCCTCCGTCATCGCGGGGCCTCCCTCGGCGGTTTGAAGGTATCGCCATCAGGCGCCGCTGTCGCGTCTTCGTCGCCGAACAGATTGTCCATGGCGGGGTGTTGCTCGCCCCCAAACAGGTCTTCGTCGCCCGACGCCACCTGCTCGCCTCTCACTGTCGGCCGAGCGGCCGGATTGATCGTCGCATCGCCGTCGGCGAAGTCGCCGCCCGAAGGCAGGGCCTCGCTGGCCGCCTGCTCGCCGAAGGCGGCGTCGTCGAACAGCGTCCCGCCCGGCGGCGGCGCGGCCTGATCCGCACCATGCGCCGGCGGCTCACGCGGCGCCATGCCGTCGTCACCCTCGTCGAATGCGCCGCCGCCGGGCGGCGTCGCCGGCAACACGCCGTCATCGCCGTCGTCAAAGGCGCCGCCGCCGGGCGGCGTGGCGTCGGCCGCCAAGGCACGAAACGCGGCATCGTCGAACAGCGTATCGCCTGGCGCCGCGGCGGGCAAATCGGCGCCGAGGTTCTGGAACTCGTCGGCCGGGATGATCTGGGCGGCGACCGGCGCCTGGGGCAGCGCGTTGGCGATGACGTTGTCGGTATCGCCATCCTCGATCAGCGCCGCGAAGCGGCCCGGCGACGGCAATCCGGGGAACAGGATCGATACCGGCGCCACACGCTCGCCGCCGCGTGTCACGAAGAGCGCGCGGCCGCCGCGCAGCGAGCCGCTGGCGGCCAGCAGGCCGGCGAAGCCCATCGGATCGAGCGCGTTGCCGGGCGAGCGCGCGCCGTCGTAGGTCGGATCAATCGGCGGCGCGGGCGACGGCAGCGCCGACACCGCGCCGGCGAAGCCGTCGAAGCCCGTCGCGTCGTCGAGCGCCGAAATCGCCGCGTTCTCGAGCGCGTCGATCCAGCCGCCGATCAGCAGCGATGTCGGGATTTCGCTGCCGGCGACCGAAGCCGCGAGGGTCAGTGGAAAGTAACGCCCCGCCGAGTCGACGCTGGGCATCATCACGCCCGCCCAGGCTGTCGGCCCGCACAAGCCGCCGCCCAGCGCGAAGCGCCACACCGGCGCGCAAAGCCAGGCATCGGTCCAGCGATGGCCCAGCGCGGCGCGACTGCGTGCGATGCACTCGGTGAGCCAGTCGTCCCAGGTGTCGACGAACGCGTTGGGCAGGTCGCGGCGCACGAAATCGCCGCGACCAGGCATCTTGCCGAAGAATCCCACCCGCCCGGCATCGGCCGCGCGCAATTCACCGCCGCTGGCGGCACCTAGAGCGGGACACATTTGAAGTTGGTCAGCGCCGAGCGCGAGGAAAGCGGGTTCTTCAGGCTCTTCCACTGAATCTCCAGGCGCGCGCCGTTGGGCAGGAACGTCTCCCATCGGTCGTCCGTGCGCCGGACCAGAGTGGCGGCATCGAATAGCCTGAGGAATGCCCAGGCGCCGGTGTATTCCTGCGGCGCGTTGCCGTCGAAGATGATCTTCGCGCCGCCGGCGCCGCGCGGCCACTGCATCGGCGCCGGCGCCATGTTGGCGGGGTCGAGCTGCATGACCTGCCCATCGATCTCGATGCCGGCGCCCTTTGTGTCGACCTGCAAGGGCGCGATCGAGAACCCGACACCGGGTATCGGGCCACCGGAGAAGAAGCCCTCCTTGATGTCGGCGGCCTTCTCCAGCATGGCCAGCGCTACAGGCGAGATATCGAAGGGCCCATTGGCCTTCCAAGGCTTCTTGGAGGTGTCGATATAATTCTTGAGGTTGTTCTGGAAGAAGGTGTCGATCAAGCCCGTCGGCCCGAACAGCTTGCCAAAATCTCCCAACGGGATCTCGCTGCCAGCGCCTCGCACGACAGGGTACCGCCCTCTCGTGGCTTGCTCGCAGAAAGTCAGGACATCCGTTCTCCAGGCCTGCTGCAATTCTTCCCAGGCCGCGCGCCGGCCGGTGATGGTGACGCTTTCCGTCAACCCCTTCAGTGCCCGATTGACCGGAAGCGGCAACCTTATGAGGTAGGTCGACAACGTGGTCGCCACTTGCGCGAGGTTGAGGCCGGCGGTTCCGGCGGCACCGCCACCTGTCGTCGAGCCGCCTACCGGCACCGCATCGCCCGCCTTCTTGGCCAGTTGCTCGAGTTGCTTGAGGAACGCGACCAGAGGAGGCGACGCAGCGTTTTCGGCGCCGGTCCAGCGATGCAATGTTTCAAAAGCCTTCTCGATGGCCAAAGCCGGGTCGCGTCCGTCGCCGGCCGCCTTGGACGCATCCCTCATGAGCCTGTGCTGCTGATCGATGTATTTCTCCAAAGCGGCGCCGGTCACCGAAACCGCGCCCTTCGGCACGGGAAGCGCGGTGAGTCGCGTCTGAATTGAAACGCCCTGATAAATCATGCGCAAAGGCGAACTCTCATCGGAGAGGATGCCGAGGATTTCCGCTGCCTGGCGGACGTCCGTGAGCTGCGTGAACGTGATGTCGTCCAGCAGGTCGTTCCACAGATTGATGTACTTGCTGGTATAGAGCCTGATCAGGTCCGCTTTCGGTTGGCCGGTCGCGGCCCGCGCTTCGGACTCGGGGCCAAGCACCCAGGCATCGCGTTTCGACTCCACCAGAATGCCGGGAATCGCCGGCAAGAATGTGAGGTAGTACCCATTTCGGGTGTACAGGCCGGGGACCCCCTCCACCAGTTCGCGACCCGAGCGACGCAGAACGACGCGTCGGGCGATCTCCAGCTGCGGCCCCACATTGTCGATGAGCCGCCACGGCGGCAAATCCTTCACCTCCTGCTTTTCCTCGAAGGCGCTCAAGGCGCGTTCGGCGAACGACAACGTGCGAATGCGCTTGCGCGCCTCCTCGATCAGGTTGCCGTCGAGCTTCACCGCGGCCCAGGACTCTTCGGAAAGCGCCTTGAGATGTCCGGAAAGCGCGGTGCGGGCGGCTTCCGACAGGCCGGCCCCGGCGTAGTCCTCGTCGAGCCAGCGGTCGACGAACTTGAGATCGAAGCGCGCGGAGTCCCCCAGCATGAGGTACGCCTTGAGCGCGCCGAAGGCATAGTCCGGGTCGCCGATGCGCAGGGCGAGCTGGCGCTGCGTGCGCATCAGAAGGCGCGGCAGCAGGAGCCGGTACAGCGCCCGGTGATAGAGCGCATTGGTGTGCAGCGAGACCTGGTCCTGTACGCTCAGTCCCAGGCCAATCGACTCGCTCTTGCCGGCTTTTGTGGCCTCGTAGCCCGTCGGCAGACTGCGCAACGCGTCGAGCACCGGCAGGACCACGTCCAGCTGGCCCTCGCCCAGCGGCGCACGCTCAGCCTGGCGGATCGCCGGTTCGATCTGGTCCACCGCGGCATTGACGCGACTGATCAGGCTGACGTTGTCGAAATAGCTCACCGCCCACAAGCCGATCGCCGCGACCAGAAAAAGCGCGATCGCCGAGAAGGACCCGATGCGGATGAGCTTCATCCGCTGTTCAACCTTCGGGTCGGTACCGACCAGACCAGCCTCGTTGAAGATCAGGTCATCGAACAGACGGCGCAGGAAGAAGCCGCGACCCTTGCCGACTTGCGGCGGCGGCGGCGGCTGGGAGACGCCGAATTTCTGCGAGATCACGCCCATCAGCCGGTCGATCGGGCTGCCGGTCTGCGTCGCCGAGGTCAGGTACACGCCGCGCAGCGACAGGCGCTTCGCGAAGCGCGAATCGTTGAACACTTCCTTCAGCAACTCGTCGACCGGCTGGCCCAGCGAAGCGAGCTGCGGCGGGAAGCCGAAGATCAGTGTGCGGCGCGCCAGGTCGCGCTCGTCCTGCAGCCGGTCGAGCACGCGGGTGCGCTGGCGCTCGATCAGGCGATCGAACATCGGCGCGAACTGCGTCTGCGGCAGGTCGCCGCCATCGGCCGCGGCGAGCGGAAAGGTCAGGCCCAGAACCTGCTCGCGGCCCTCGTTGTCGAGATCGTCGTAGAACTCGGTGAAGCCGGCGATCATGTCGAGCTTGGTCAGCACGAAATAGACCGGCAGCGACAGGCCGAAGGCCTCCTGCAGCTCCAGCAGCCGCGCGCGCACCGCGCGGCCATGGGCGATGCGCTGGTCGCGCGAGGATTCGAGCAGCTCGCGCACGCCGAACACCACCAGCACGCCGTTGAGCGGCTGGCGCTCGCGCGTCTGCTTGAGCATGGTGAGGAAGTGCTTCCAGCCGGCCTGGTCGACGGCGGAGTCGCTGTCCTGCGTGGTGTAGCGGCCGGCGGTATCGAGGATCACCGCGCGCTCGGTGAACCACCAGTCGCAGTTGCGCGTGCCGCCGACGCCCTGCAGCGCCTGGGCGCCGTGCCGCTCGGCGAGCGGGAAACGCAGGCCGGAGTTCAGCAGCGCGGTGGTCTTGCCGGCGCCCGGCGGGCCGATGATGGTGTACCAGGGCAGCTCGTAGAGCGTCATGCCGCCCTTGGCCGCCTGCATCTTGTTCATGTCGGCGATCGCCGCCTTCAGCCGCTCCTGGAGCTGCTGCTGCTGCGCGTCGATCGCTTCGGCGGTCGGATCCCTGGGATCCGCACCGGCGATGTTGGCGGCGAGCTTCTTCTCCTTGCCGCGGCGGCGCAGCGTGCCGACCAGCAGGACTATGCCGATGATCAGCCAGATCACGCCGATGATGATCAGCCTGACCAACAGCGTCTCGAGGCCGAAGCCGATGAACGGCGCGGCGAACCACACCAATGCCGACAGGATCAGCCCGCCCAGGGGCCACAGGAACCAGCGGCTCAGGAGCACTCGCGAAATCATCGTCCCAACTCCCGTACCTTCGCGATCGAGGGCTTCGCAGCCCTACTCCGGCCGCACCAGGATGACCTCGACGCGCCGGTTGCGCGCCTTGCCTTCGACCGTCTTGTTGTCGGCGACCGGCTCGGAATCCGCCTTGCCGATCGACGTCAGCTTCGAGGAATCGCCGATCGCCGCGCTCAGGATGGCGGTGGCGGCGTCCGCACGCGCCTTCGACAGCTGGAGATTGTTCCTGAATTGAGCCGTGAAGATGGGGTCGGCGTCGGTGTGGCCGACAATGCGCACCGACTCGCCGGGGTTCTCCGCCAACTCGGTCTTCAGCTCGACGCCGATGCGCCGCAGCAGATCGATCAGCTCCGGTCGGATGGTGGCCGAGGCCGGCGCGAACATCTCGGCAAAGTTGATGGTGATGCGCAGTTCGCGGCCGACTTCGTCGACGAACACCTTCTTCGCCGCGATCTCCTTCTCGAGGAAGATGCGGAACTTGTCGACGGCGCTGGGCTTGGCCTGCGGCGGCGGCGGTGGCGGCGGCGGCTGGCGCGCGCTGATCGGCAAGTTGATCGGCTGCTTGGGTACCAGCCCGGTCGTCTTGGCCCCGGTCGGCTCGGCGCGCAGCGACAGCATGAACAGCAGGCCCATGAAGACCATGAAGCCCAGCAGTGCCGCCGCGGCGGCCACCAGCCACACCGGGATCTGGCGCTTCTGGCCGCGCGCCGGGGCGTTGGCGCCCTTCCATTCCGGCGACAGCTCGCGCTCCAGCGGGCCCAGCACGCCGCGCAGGGTCTGCCAGACCTTCTCGCGCACCGTGGCGTGCTCGGAGTGACCGCGCTGGCGCACGCGGTAGCGGCCCTCGAAGCCCAGCGACAGGCACTCGTAGAACATCAGCAGGATGTTGCGGTTCGCCCCCGGCGCTTCCATCAGCTTGGCGAGATAGGCGTAGAAGCGCTCGCCGCCTTCGGTGTCCTTGTGGAACTGGTTGACCATGGTGTTGTTGCGCCAGTCGCTGTGCGCGCCCCATGGCGTGTTCATCACCACGTCGTCGACCGTCGCCGACAGTCCGTAGTGCGCCGCGCGTAGCTGCTCGGCCGGCACGCCGGCCTCACGGCCGGCGCGGGCGAAGGTATGCAGCTCGCGATAGACCCGCTCGCGCACCTGCGCGACGTTGACGTTGCCCGCGGTGTTGCGCAGACGCGCGACCAGACCGAGCAGCGGCACGGCCGCGGCGGCCAGCGCCGAGCCCATGCCGCGCATCAGGTCGTTCATGTCGATCGGCGCCGCGCCGGGGCCGCGCGCCATGGTCTGGGCGAGGTTGGCCGCCGACTGCTGCGGTTGCTGCGGCGGTGGCGCCGCCGGGCCGGCCGGCGCCCTGGGCCGCGGCGTCACGCCCGCGATTACCGTGCGTTCGCCCGCCGATGGTTCGGCGAAGGGATCGTCGCTGTTGGCCGCCGGGGTCATCCCATCCTCCGTCGCCGCGGGCTAGCCTTGCGTCCGGATGGCCCACAGCTCCATCTGGAGCTTGGGCCACTGGTCGCCGACATGCACCGCGATACCGCCCGAGTTCGCCAGGCCGCGGAAATACTCGCTGGACCGGTCGAGCTCGAAATACACCGTGTTGGCATTGAAGGGCAGCTGCGGCGGCGCCACCGGCAGCGGCGCCACCTTGATGCCGGGCAGCGCCACGTTGACCAGCTGCGCGATCTGCTCGACCGGGCCGATCTTGACGCTGGCCGGGAACATGCGGCGCATGTTGTCGGGCGACACCTCGGCCTTCGCGGTCAGCACGAAGGCGGCGTTGCGCAGCAGCGTCTTGTCCTGGATGACGCCGACATGGACGTTGTAGCGGCGCTCCTGCAGCGGGATCTGCACCGCGCCGGTCTCCAGCACCGCCGAGAGGAACTGGCGCAGCGCCGCGATCACCGGCTCGTAGACCTTCTGCAGGTCATCGTGGCGATAGGCCGGGAACTCGGGCGGGCGCCGCCGCTGCGTGGTGAAGGTCGACAGCTCGCCGGCCATGCCGACCAGGAAGGCGAACCAGTCCTGGGGATGAGGCGTCGGCGTCTGGGCGATGTGGGCGCAGATCGGCGCATAGCGGTTGGCCAGCTGCAAGAGCAGCAGGTTGGCCATCTCGGCCGCGCCGCGCGCACCGGGCTGGTTCAGGCGCGCCGCCAGCGTCTCGGCCCGGTTGTGCAGCAGGCCCTGCAGCTCGATGGCGAAGGCCGACAGCGGCTGCACCGCGCCGATCGACAGGCAGGGTGGGATGTACTGGTCGTCGATCACCACCTGGCGCGAATCGCCGCGCACCTCGATGATGCGGGCGAGCGGAATCGACGAGAAGCCGCCGAGATCGCCGAAGCCTTCGATGGCGAAGCGCAGCCGCGGCTTGCCCACGGTGACCGGCGTGGCGATGTCGCTGCCGACATTGGCGTCCTGCGCCTCGTAGTCGACTGCGGCGTAGCGTGCCGCGACGTCGTCGCGGTCGCGCAGCACCGTGTCGGGCGTGCCGGCGCGCGCCAGCGGCAGGACCAGGCAGATGCGCTGGTTGCGCGTCGTCTCCGGCACGTCGACCGGCGGTGGCGGCTCGACGTCCTCGGGCATCGCGAAGGGCGTGCCATCTTCCTGCACGCCGATCGCCGAGGTGATGCCGAACTTGCCGATGGACAGCGCCGCGCGATCGATCTGGTACGAGCTCAGCCCCCAGCCGAAGGAACGCACCGGCTGCACGCGCTGATGCAGGATGCGTTCGACGTAGCGCGTCTGCTGCTGGAAATGCTGAGGGCGGAGGAACATGCCCTCCCCCCAGACGACGCGGTTATTCGTCCCCATGCGGCGGCCTCACCTGATCACAGCCATGCGACAAACGATCCCGTCTCTACCGCCGGAAAAATCGCCGCTGAATTGTGCGCGAGGGAGGCATGCAAGAACAAGGGAAAAGGTGAGCGTACGCTCTGTCGCCGGCCCGTCAGCGTGGCCGCTGCGCGTCCATCACCGCGCGGATCTGATCGGCGGTCAGGGTACGCCCGGCCGGCACGCAATGATAGCCGCGGATCACCCATTCCAGCCCCGTGCCACGCGGCGGTCCGGGCTTGACGAACCCCACGCAGCTGCGGCCGTCGACGGCGGTGAAGGTCGCGTAGTACCCGCCGGCATAGCCGACCAGCGATGACCAGCCGCGCGCGTTGTTGCGGGTGAAATTGCTGATCTCGATGATGAAATCGTCCTCGTCGTCGGGATTGAGCGGCTCGTGCACGGAGGTGGCATCGGCGGCCTCGATCAGCAGCAGGTAGGTCGATGTTCCGGCGACATGCATGCCGGCCGCCGATCGCTGGAAGCGTCCACGTCCATCTTGGCCTTCATATGGCGAGGTGGCGTTGCACGACATGCCCGCGACCGTCGCCAGGCGAGAACGGCTGCAGGGTATGTCCTTCCAGTCGAGGTGCCGGGTCGCCGCCATGCGCGCCTCGAGCCGCCGCGCCGCCTCCTGCGCGGCCGCCTTGCGCGCCGCCTCCGCCCGTGCCGCCTCGGCCCGCGCCGCCTCCTCGCGCCGGCGGCGCTCCTCGGCTTCGGCGGCGGCGCGCCGTTCCTCCTCGGCGCGCAGGGTGGCGAGCCGGGCCCGGGCCTCCTCGACGTGCGCGCTCTTGGGGTACTTCTCCAGGAAGGCCGCGACGTCGGCGCTGCGCGTCGACTGCCTGGCGGCATCCCACGCCGCCGCCTCGGCCGGCGACTCCGACGGCCCGCGCAACACGAACAGCCAGACCAGCGCGGCGGCGACGACGAGCGCCAGGCCGCCGGCGGCGATCAGGATCACCGGCATGGCGCCGCGCCCGGCGGCCTGGGCCTTGGGCTGGCGCGATTGCAGGCCGGCGGTCGACGACAACGGCGCGCGGGCGACGTCGCGCGCCGCCACGCCGGTCACGATGCGGAACGCCTCGACGGTGCGCAGGATGTTCTTGAAGACCGAATCGCCCACCGGCGCGAAGCCCAGATCGGGCAGCTTGGCACGCGCCTGCGAGGCGACCTCGCCCGACACCATGACACCGTCGGGATCGCCCGCGGCCTGCAGGCGCGCGGCGATGTTGACGCCCTCGCCGATCAGGTCGCCGTTTTCCTGGACGATGACGTCGTCGAGATGCACGCCGATGCGGAAGCGCATGTGCCGGTCGGCCGGCAGCTTGGCGTTCATGTCGGCGACGCCGGTCTGGATCTCGACGGCGCAGCGCACCGCCTCCACCGGGCTGGAGAATTCCGCCAGGATGCTGTCGCCGGCCGTGTTGGCGATGCGCCCGCCGCGATTGCGGATGGCGTTGTCCGTGTAGGTGCGATGCGCCCGCAGCAGGCGCAACGTGCCCTCCTCGTCGGCGCCCATCATCGCCGAATAGCTCACCACGTCGATTGACATGATCGCGGCGAGCCTGCGCTTGACTGGCGATGTCGACATGAGCCCCGTCGGCGGTGCCGGTGTTGGTTTTCGACAGTGTACGCGCCACGGCAGCGCGCTCACAAGACCAAGCGATGCGGCCGGTGCGAGGGGCTCGGTGGACGCCTCAGCCGCCCGGCACGACGCCGGCCGGCAGCGCGGCGCAATGATCGTAGACCGCGCCCGGTCGGGTGAACCACACGCGGTCGCGCTGCGGATGCTCGGCGATGTGCTTGAGCGCCTGGCGCAGGCAGCGCAGCCGGTAGGGGTGGCCGAAGATCATGGTGTGCAGCTCGATGGCGCAGACCAGCGGCTGCTTCTCGGAGAGACGCAGCATTTCCTCGAACTGGCCGATGACGAAATCGCGGAACTGCTCGGGCGTGTGGTGGCGCACCAGGATCTGCGGGCTGTCGTTGATCTCCAGCGAGTAGGGCACCAGCATGATGCGCCCGCCGCGCGTCTTCATCCAGATCGGCTGGTCGTCGGTCGGCCATTCCATCACGTAGGTGAAGCCGGCCTCCTGCAGCAGGTCGGGCGTGTGCGCGCTCGACGACATCCACGGCCCCATCCAGCCGCGCGGCGGCTTGCCGGTGCGCTGGGCGATGGTGTCGCGCACCGTCTCGATCAGGCGGCGCTCGTCGTCCTCCCACATCTGGCCCTGGCGCTCGGCGTTGGTGCGGCCGTGGCCGACGAATTCGTCGCCGCGCGCCACGATCGCCGGCGCGATCTCGGGCGCGTAGTCGAACACCGTCGTGTTCATCAGGTGACAGGCCGGCAGCGAGAATTCGTCGAGCGCGTCGAGCAGGCGCCAGACGCCGACCCGATTGCCGTAGTCCCGCCATGCGAAAGTGCGCGCATCGGGCTGCGGCAGCTCGTGCGACAGCGAATGACCCAGCCCCCCGGCATAGGCGAAGTGCTCGATGTTGAGCGCGACGCAGACCGCCAGGCGCTTGCCGTCGGGCCAGTCGTAGACCGGCCGCTTGACGATCGCCGAGTAGTCGTAGCGCCCGTGATACGGCAGCTTCAGCATCGATCCCCTCCTGCGCGAATGGCAGCGATGTTAGGACGAGGACCGACAAAAGACGACAGCACCGAGGCCACTTCCGATAAGGTCGGCGCCGGAAAACGCGGGGAGGAGACATGCGCGGACGTCAGGTGTTCATGGAGAGCCTGCTGGCGCACGGCGCCGACACGATCTTCGGCAATCCCGGCACGACCGAAAGCCCGCTGATCGACTCGCTGCTCGACTACAGGCAGATCCGCTACATCGTCGCGCTGCACGAAGGCGTCGCCACCGGCGCGGCCAGCTTCTACGCGCAGGCGACGGGCAGGACGGCGATCGTCAACCTGCACGTCGCGCCGGGACTGGGCAACGCCGTGGGCGCGATCTACGGCGGGCTGAAGGCCAACTCGCCGATGATCGTCACCGCCGGCGCGCAGGACACGCGCATGCGCCTGCGCGATCCGCTGCTGGGCCACGACCTCGCCTCGATCGCGGCACCGGTGACCAAGTGGAGCGTGCAGGTCGAGCGCGCCGACGAGATGGCGCCCATCCTGCGCCGCGCCTTCAAGATCGCCAACGATCCGCCAGCCGGCCCGGTTTTCGTGGCGCTGCCGATCAATGTCATGGAGCAGGAGACCGATGTCGGCGTGCAGGGGCCCGGCGCGCTGTACCGGGCCGCGCAGCCCGATCCCGCGGCCGTGCAGGCGCTCGCCGGGCTGCTGCTGTCGAAGCGCAACCCGGTGATCGTCGCCGGCGACGACATCGGCCGCGCCGGCGCGGTCGGCGAGATCGTGGCTCTCGCCGAGGCGCTGGGCGCCGCGGTGTGGGTCGAGGGCCTGCGCCACCACACCAACTTCCCCAACCGTCACCCCAGCGCGCGCGGCGCCGTACCGTTCGACGCCGGCGCGCTGCGCAAGGCATTCGATGGCGCCGATGCCGTGCTGATGGTCGGCGGCCCGTTCTTCGAGGAGGTGTGGTACGCGCCCGGCCTGCCCTTCCCGGCGGACTGCGCCGTGGCCCATGTCGAGGCCTCGCTCCAGCGGCTGGCCTACAACTACACCGCCGATGCCGGCATCGTCGGCGACGTGCGCGCCAGCCTGGCGGCGCTCCGCCAGGCGATCGAGGCGGCCGCGCCAACGGAGTTCAAGGGCGCCGCGCAGCGTCGCAATGCCGCGCTCAAGGCGCTGAAGGATTCCGAGACCGCCGCGCAGGCGGAACGCACGCGCAAGAGCTGGGACCGCACGCCGATCTCGATGGCGCGCGCCATGGCGGAGATCCGCGACGGGCTGCCGCCCAACGCCATCGTCGTCGACGAATCGATCACGGCGAACATCGACCTCGCGCGCACCTTCGAGTTCAGCACGCCGGGCGACTACTACAGCGGCCGCGGCGGCGGCATCGGCCAGGGCCTGGCCGGCGCGCTGGGCACGCAGGTGGCGCATCCCGACCGGCCGGTGGTCTGCATCTCCGGCGACGGTTCCTCGATGTACAGCATCCAGGCGCTGTGGACGGCGGCGCATCACGATCTGCCGATCGTCTTCGTCATCCTGGCCAACCGCGAGTACCGCGTGCTGAAGCACAATCTCGACACCTATCGCCAGCGCTTCGAGGCGCTGTCGAACCAGGGCTATCCCCACATGGATCTCGGCGGCCCGCCGCTGGGCTTTCTCGACATGGCGCGCGGCATGGGCCTCGCCGGCACCCTGGTCACCAAGGGCGCCGACCTCGCCGGCGCCGTGCGCGCCGCCTTCGCGACCAAGAAGCCGCATCTCATCGAGGTGGCCATCGAGGGCAAGCGCTGAGCATGCGTCGCTTCACCCTGGCGCTGCCCGACGGCGCGATGGCGGGCATCCGCTTCGGCGCCGATGGTCCGCCCGACCTGGTGTTCCTGCACGCCACGGGCTTCAATGCGCTGACCTATCGCGAGCTCCTCGAGCCGCTGGGCGAGCGGTTCCGCGTGGTGGCGCTCGACCAGCGTGGCCATGGCCTGTCGCGCCTGCCCGCGGTAGCCGAGACGATGCCCGGGTGGGAGCTCTACGGCCGCGACATGCTGGCCGTCTTCGACGCGCTGGGCGAGGGCCCGCCCGTCGTCCTCGCGGGCCACTCGATGGGTGGCGCGGTGTCGATGATGGCCGCCGAGCAGCGCGCCGACCGCGTCGCCTCGCTGGTGCTGCTCGACCCGGTGATGCCCACGGCGGAATGGGCCGCCAGGCTCCTCGCGTCGCCCGATCTGGACGCGCGCATCGAGGGATTGCCGATCGCGCGCGGCGCACGCCGCCGGCGCGCCTGGTTCGCGAACAAGCGCGAGGCGATCGACGCCTATCGCGGCCGCGGCGCCTTCGCGAGCTGGGTCGGACGCTTCCTCGAGGACTACGTCGAGGACGGCTTCGCGCCCATGCCCGACGGCGATGGCGTCACGCTGACCTGCAGCGCCGCATGGGAAGCCGCGACCTTCGCCAGCTCGCGCCACAACGGCGCCGACCTCTTGGCGCGCGTCAAGGCGCCGGCGACGATCCTGGTCGGCGAAAAAGGCAGCGTCTCGGGCGCCGCGGACGATGCCGCGTCGCGCACCTCGGCGCGCCGGACGATCGAGATGGTGCCCGGCACGACACATTTCCTGCCGATGGAGCGGCCGGACCTGGTGCGCCAGCGGCTGATGGCCGCGCTGGAATCGCGCACCTAGATCGGGGCCGGAATGGTGGGCGCACCAGGGCTCGAACCTGGGACCCGCTGATTAAGAGTCAGCTGCTCTACCAACTGAGCTATGCGCCCATTCCGGAAGCGCTGTCGGGCTCTCCAACCCGAAGCGGCGCGCGATATAGCAGCGGCCTCCCCTCGACGCAAGCTTCAGGAATTGCGGGGAATCAGCACGTCGCGGTGGATGCTGACCCCGAGCAGCAGGCCGCAGGCGAACAGCACGGTGAGCATGGCGGTGCCGCCATAGGAAACCAGCGGCAGCGGCACGCCGACCACCGGGATCAGGCCCATCACCATGGCAACGTTGATGAAGACGTAGAGGAAGACGTTGATGGTCACGCCCATCGCCACGACACGGCCGAAATGGTTGCGGCTGGAGCGAGCGATCACCAAGCCGTAGGCCAGCAGCAGCGCGAACAGCGCCAGGATCAGCGCGCCACCCAGCAGACCGGTCTCCTCGGTCCACATGGTGAAAATGAAGTCGGTGTGCTTCTCGGGCAGGAAGTTCAGCGCCGACTGGGTGCCCTGGCCGAAGCCCTTGCCGAACAGGCCGCCCGAGCCGATGGCGATCTTCGACTGGGTGATGTGATAGCCGGCGCCCAGCGGGTCGCGGTCGGGATCGAGGAAGGTCAGCACGCGGCCGCGCTGGTAGTCGCGCATCATGCTCCAGGCCACCGGCAGGGCCGCGACCGAGAGCAGGCCGGCGAGCAGGAACTTCCACAGCTTCACGCCGGCCACGAACATCACCGCCGAGCCGGCGAAGAGCAGCACCAGCGCGGTGCCGAGATCGGGCTGCACCATCACCAGCGCCACCGGCACCAGGATCGCCAGCAGCGGCGGCACGACATAGACGATGCGCTCGACCTGCTCGCGCGAGAGGTGGTGGTAATAGCGCGCCAGCGCCATCACCAGGGCGATCTTCATCAGCTCGGAGGGCTGGATCTGGATCACCTTGAAGTCGAGCCAGCGTTGCGCGCCCATGGCGCCCTTGCCGATCACGTCGACCGCCACCAGCATCAGCACCGAGACGATGAAAAAGGGGTAGGCGAGCCGCATCCAGACACGGATGTCGACCAGCGCCACCAGCAGCGCCATCAGCAGCGCGACGCTGAAGCGGATCGCGTGCTTGGCCGCCCAGGGCTCTGGCCTCATGCCGCCGGCCGAATAGAGCGCCAGCGTGCCGACGCCGGCGATCATGATCAGAAGCAGCACCAGCCCCCAGCGGATGCGCCAGATCTTGTCGCCGAGCGTCAGTTCCGGCGTGGCGGCGGCGGCCAGGGTCACTTGCGCTCCGCCACGCTCGCGGCATCGGGCACGCCGTGCACCGTGGCGGTCTTGAAGCGGCCGGGCTTGCGCGACGGGTCGAGCTTCTGCGTCTGGAGAAGGATGTCGCGGGTGATCGGTGCGGCGGTGGCCGATCCGCCCATGCCGTGCTCGACGATCAGGGCGCAGGCGTAGCGCGGATTGTCGATCGGCGCGTAGCCGACGAAAAGCGCGTGGTGGCGCAGGTGCCAGGGCAGTTCCATCTGGCTCATCCTGCGGTCGCGCTCCGATTCGGTGATGCGCTTGACCTGCGACGTGCCGGTCTTGCCGGCCATCGCCATGTCTCTCTGGGTGATGCGCGAGGCCCAGGCGGTGCCATGCTCGCTGTTGACCACCGCCACCAGGCCCTGCTTCACCGCGGCGATGTTCTGCGGCTTGAGCCGCAGGCTGGGCGCGTCGGGCGCGGTCTGCACCGGCGGCGCCGTCAGCTGGTCGCGCGCACGCGCCACCGAGGCCACCAGGCGCGGCTTGACGTCGTAGCCGCCATTGGCGACCCGCGCGGTCATCACCGCGAGCTGCAGCGGCGTGGCCAGCATGTCGCCCTGGCCGATGCCGAGATTGTAGGTATCGCCGATGTTCCAGGCCTTGCTCTGGCTCTCCTGCTTCCAGGCGCGGGTCGGCTGCAGGGCGGCGGACTCCTCGGGCAGGCCGGCGCCGGTGGTCCGGCCCAACCCGAGCTTGAAGGCCATGTCGGAGATGCGCTCGACGCCGGCGCGCTTGGCCGCCTCGTAGAAGAAGCAGTCGCAGGACTGCGCCAGGGCACCCTGCACGTTGAGCCAGCCATGGCCGCCGGGATGGATCCAGCAGTACTTTTTCTGGTCCTTGCCCGGCAGGTCGATCGAGCCGACGCAGGGCAGCGGGGTCCACGCGTCGATGACGCCCGCCTCGAGCGCGGCGAGCGCCGTGACGATCTTGTAGGTCGAGCCCGGCGGATAGGCGCCGGCCACCGCCTTGTTGAACAGCGGCTTCATCGGATGATTGAGCAGCTCGTTCCACTCGCTCTGCGTGATGCCGCGGGCGAAGGCGTTGCTGTCGAAGCCCGGCACCGACACCAGGGAAAGGATGTCCCCGGTGACCACGTCCATCACCACGGCGGCGGCGCTCTCGTTCTTGAGCCGCTCGGTGACCCAGCGCTGCAGCTCGAGATCGATGGTCAGCAGCAGGTTGGCGCCCGGCTCGCCCTCGGACCGATCGAGCTCGCGCACGACGCGGCCCACCGCGTTGACCTCCATCTGCACCGCGCCGGCCTTGCCGCGCAGCTGCTCGTCGTAGCGCTTCTCGATGCCCTTCTTGCCGATGCGCATCCCGGGCAGCTGCAGCAGCGGGTCGTCGTCCTCGCCGAGGTCCCTGCGGTCGACCCGGCCGACATAGCCCACCACGTGGCTCATCAGCTCGGCGTGGAGATAGTCGCGCGTCTGGCCCAGCTCGATGGCGACGCCGGGCAGCTCCGGGCCGTTGAACTCGATCTGCGCCACCTGCTCCCAGCTCAGATTCTCCTTCACGGTGATCGGCGCGAAGCGGCGGAACTGGCTCAGCAGGCGTTTGCGCTCGACCTCGCCCAGTCCGAGGATCCTGTCGAGGCGCTCGAGCGATTCCTCGGCCTGGCGCAGCTTCTCCGCCGTCATCACCACACGGTAGTTGTTGCGGTTGGCGGCCAGCGACTCGCCGGTGCGGTCGAAGATCAGGCCGCGCGAGGGCGCCTGCAGGCGCATGCCGATGCGGTTGTCGTCGGCCAGGACCTTGTATTTGCTGCCCTCGACCATGGTCAGCCAGTACTGCCGCGCGCCCAGCCCGCCCAGCAGCGCCGCCTGGCCGACGCCCAGCAGCAGGGCTCGGCGGGTGAAGCGCGCGTGGCGGTCGTTGTCGCGGTCGCGCCTCACGTCGATGCCTCCACCACGCGGTTGCGACCCAGCAGCCAGCCGAGGATAGGGTACAGGAACAGCGACACGACGTATTGCAGCAGCGCGGGCCACGGATCGATCAGGCTGGCCGACAGCAGGGAGGTCAGCAGCCAGGCCAGCGCCATCGCGGCGCCGACGACCAGCGCGTAGAGCACCCAGATGAAGGCGAAGGACACCTCGAGCAGGTACTTCCGGCTCGACGACACGGCGCGCCAGACCAGCAGGAACTGCAGCGCCGAAACGCCCAGCGGCGCGCCCGGACCATACTGCAGCAGGTCGAACAGCAAGCCGAAGAGCAGCAGAGCCGGCGGCGGCACCGCGGTCGGCCGATGCAGGCTGAAATGGAACACCGCCATCAGCGGCAGCAGGGTGGCGACCGAGGGCACGAACGGCAGGCGCAGCGGGATCAGGCTGGCCAGCATCAGCAGCAGGATCACGAACGCGGGCGCCACGGCATAGGCCCAGCGGTCGATTCGCTGCAGGAACCCCATGGTCAGCGCCCCCGCACCGGATGCAGCGGCGGCGGCGGCGGCGGCGGATTGGTCACCAGGCCGGTCACCCCGTAATCGACCACGCGCACCAGCTCGAGCCGCGACAGGTCGCCCACCGGGCGGATGCGGATGCCGTCCTCGCCGACCGAGGTCACGACGCCGACCGGCAGGCCGATCGGAAAGCTGCCGCCATGCCCGGAGGTGATGATGCGGTCGCCCTGCTGGATGCCGCCCACCGACTGCATGAAATTCAGCTTCAGGCGGTTGGAATTGTCGCCGGCGAGGATGGCGCGCTCGCGCGTGCGCTCGATCATGACCGGCAGGCGGAAGCTGATGTCGGTGACCAGCAGCACGCGCGCGGAGTGCTCGCCGGCATCGGTGATGCGCCCGATCATGCCCTCGGCGGTGATCACCGCCTGGCCCGGCGCCACGCCGACCCGCCGGCCGACATTGAGCAGCATGCTGCGCATGAAGGCGCTGCCCGAATCGCCCACGACGCGCGCGGTGATGTAACGCGCCTGCGGGCCTTCCCGGAAGTTCGCCAGACCGCGCAACTCGGCGTTCTCGGCATCGAGCCGGCGCGCGACGCTCTGCCAGGCCAGCAGCCGCGCATTCTCCTCCCGCAGCCGGGCGTTCTCGGCGCGCAGATTGGCGACGTCCTCGACCTGGGCGACGAAATCGTTCACCGCCGCCACCGGCTTGGCGACGGCGTCGAGCACCGGCGTCACCAGGTCGGCGACGGCGGAGCGCACGCGCTCGACCAGCACGGTGTCGGCCTTGCCGATCAGCATGGCCCCCACGGCGGCGAGCACGAGCAGGCCCAGCGAAAACCGTTGCACGGCAGCGCGCAACGACACCGCCGTATGGGTGAAGGTCTCGCCCAAGGCCATCGCGCCGATCAATCCCCCCGGCTCGCAATCCGCAGGTGGCGCAGCTTACGCCATCCGCGCTCGCAGGGCACTCAGTACATCGTGGACAGAACGCCTCTGAGGCGATCGATGTTCTCGACGGCGTGGCCGGTGCCCAGCGCGACACAAAGCAGCGGCTCCTCGGCGACCGAGACCGGCAGGCCCGTGGCCTGCTGCAGGACCTTGTCGAGGTTCGACAGCAGCGCGCCGCCGCCGGTCAGCACGATGCCCTTGTCGACGATGTCGGCGGCCAGCTCGGGCGCCGTGTGCTCGAGCGCCACCTTGACCGCCTCGACGATGGCGCTGACCGGCTCGGCGAGGCTCTCGGCGATCTGGCGTTCGCTGATCACCAGTTCCTTGGGCACGCCGTTCATCAGGTCGCGGCCCTTGATCTCCATGGTGCGGCCCTCGCCGTCCTCGGGGACCATGGCCGAACCGATCTCCTTCTTGATGCGCTCGGAGGAGGATTCGCCCACCAGGAGGTTATGGTTGCGGCGGATATAGGCGATGATCGCCTCGTCCATCTTGTCGCCGCCGACGCGCACCGAGCGCGGGTAGACGATGCCGCCCAGCGAAAGCACCGCGACCTCGGTCGTGCCGCCGCCGATATCGACCACCATCGAGCCGGTCGGCTCGGTCACCGGCAGCCCGGCGCCGATCGCCGCGGCCATCGGCGCCTCGATCAGCCACACCTTGCGCGCGCCGGCGTTCTCCGCCGATTCCTGGATGGCGCGGCGCTCGACCGCGGTCGAGCCCGACGGCACGCAGACGACGATCTGCGGATGGGCGAAGGAGCGCCGGTTGTGAACCTTGCCGATGAAGTGCTTGATCATCTCCTCGGCGACTTCGAAATCGGCGATCACGCCGTCGCGCAGGGGGCGGATGGCCTGGATGTTGCCGGGCGTGCGGCCGAGCATCAGCTTGGCTTCCTCGCCGACCGCCAGTACCGCCTTCTTGCCGGACGAGCTGGTCAGCGCCACCACCGAGGGCTCATTGAGCACGATGCCGCGGCCCTTCACGTAGACCAGCGTGTTGGCGGTGCCGAGGTCGATGCCCATGTCGGCGGAGAACAGGCCCATCAGACGCGAAAACATGCGCGCGGTCTTCCAATCCTGCGTGGAGAATAGACGAGGCCGCGACGCCGACTGCTCTCACCCCGCCCGCGTCCCGAACGGGCGTCGTCTTAGACCGCCCTCGCCGACCCGGCAAGCGTTCCGAACCGGGGAGAGGCCCGGCGGACGCCTCCTTGTGCGGCACGGGGGCGCAGGTCACGGCCCACGATCCGCAGCGCCAGTGCGGCATAGCGCCCCGCGATGGTCTCGGGCCGATCCGGTCCGCCGGCACGGTACCAGCCGGCCACCGCGGTGCACATGGTCAGGATGGCGCGCACCGTCTCGGCTGAATAGGGCTGACTGAACGCGCCGCCGCGGCACCCCTCGGCGACGACGTCCTTGAACACCTGGCCGACCCGGTCGCGCAGCGCCACGACCTTGCGGCGATCGGCCGGCGACAGGCTGCGCAGCTCGCTGTTGGCGACGAAGGACTCGTCCTGCCGCCGCGTATGCAGCAGGACATGGACGCGCACGACGGCCGCCAGCCGGTCCGCCGGGTCGGGACCGGCCTCCTCGCACGCCGCCTGGAGATCGGCGATCAGGTCCTCGGTCACCCGCACCATGATCGTGCGCAGCATGTCGGCCTTGGACGGGAAGTAGTGGTACGCCGCCGAGACGCTGACCCCGGCACGCGCCGCGATGTCGCGCATCGAGGTGCCGTGATAGCCCTGCTCGACGAACAGCGAGAGCGCCACGCGCAGCATCGCGTCGGCGCCGTCGGCCTCGGCCGACGGGCGGCTCCTCAGGGCGGCCGGAGAGCCCACTCCCCTACTCCGCCGCCATCGCCCGCGGCAGGCGGCGCCCGACGCCGTGGCGCAGCAGCATGCCGGAGTGCGTGCCGGTCTGCCGGTCGTCGCGGATGGTGACCTCGCCGTTGACCAGCACGTAGCGATAGCCGCGGGCGCGCTGGATGCGGCGCCACTCGCCGCCCGGCAGATCGTGGACGATCTCGTCGGGCAGCACGGCGAGATTGTCGTAGTCGTAGACCACGATGTCGGCCGGCGCGCCCTTGCGTAGCACGCCGCGGCCGGTGAAGCCCGCGACCTCGGCCGGCAGGGCCGAGAGGCGCCAATGCGCTTCCTCGAGCGAGATCATCGCGTGCTCGCGCACCACCTTGCAGATCGTCTCGGTGGGATAGCGCCCGGCGGTGAGGAACTTGGTATGCGCGCCGCCGTCGGAGACGCCGAACAGCACGTAGGGGTCGTTCACGATCTCGCGCAGATGCTCGATGTTGCCGTTGGGTGGTGCTGCGAAGAACTCGGTCTTCAGATCCTCCTCGACAGCCATGTCCAGCATGACGTCGACCGGATGCTTGCCCATCTTCTGCCCAGCGTAAGCCAGGGTGTGGTCGAGCCACGCCTTGTTCTTCTCGAGCTGCGGGCCGACGATCACGATGTCGGGCAGCGGGCCGGTGGCGGTGCGCGGCATCTTCTCCTTCAGCGCCGCGCGGCGCGCCAGATCGGCGAGCTTGGCCTTGCGCTCCTCCAGCGTGCCCGTCGTCGCCTCGCACCAGGCCTGCGAATCGTCGAACAGGTTCCAGTTCTCGAAGGTGAAGGTGAAGCCGGCATCCGTGGTCAGGCCCTGGCCGACGACGCGGATGCCGCGCTCGCGGCAGCTCTTCAGCCAGGCCAGCACGCGACGGTGGATCTCGGGACGGTGATCGAAGGCCTGCACGACGTTCATGATCATCGGCCGGCCGCTCAGCTCGGCCATCTCCTCGTAGAACGCCTGGTCCTTGGCATTGTCGCCCGAGACCAGCAGCATCTGCATGAAGCCGTCGTTGCGCCGGCGCAGCACCCTGGCGAGCTCGCGGCAGGTGTCGTCGTGCATCACGTCGGTCGGCATCGGCGAGCCGTCGAAGTCGCGCTGCACGCAGGCCGGCCCCGAGGGCAGCATGCGCTGCGCCGACCAGCCGCAGCCGCCGGCGTCCATCGCCTCCTCGAGCAGCCGGCAGAGCTCGCGATGCTCGGCATCGCTGGGGCGCTTGCCCGCCTTGGCCGCCTCGAAGCCCATGACCCAGATCAGCAGCGGGCTGATCGGCACGTAGGGCAGGATGTTGATCGCCTTGGGCGTGCGCTCGACGCTGTCGAGGAACTCGGGGAAGGTCACCCAGTCCCACGGCATGCCCTGTTGCATCGAGGGCATGGGGATCGCCTCGACGCGCGTCATGGTCATCATCGAGCGCTCGCGCATCTCCGGCCGCACCGGCGCGAAGCCGAAGCCGCAATTGCCGATCACCACCGAGGTGATGCCGTGCCAGCCCGACAGCGTGCAGTAGGGATCCCAGAAGAGCTGCGCGTCGTAGTGCGTGTGCAGGTCGATGAAGCCCGGCGCCACGATCAGGCCCTGCGCATCGATCATTTCGCGCGCTTCGGACGGATCGATGCGACCGATCTCGGCGATCACGCCGTCCCTGATGCCGATGTCGCCGCGATAGCGCGGAGCGCGGCTGCCATCGACGATCATGCCGTTGCGGATCACGCGGTCGAAGCGGGTCATGGCGTCCTCCCTGCGAACTTAACGAACGTTCGCATGGGATCGCTGCCGCCGCAATCCTCGCAAAAGCAGAACGCCCGGGTCTCGCGACCCGGGCGTTCGACGCGGAAGCCTCCCTTTATCTCGTTCTTCGCCCCGCGTGAATTTCTCGAAAATCGAGCGTTACCCTGACGCGAGAATAAACATTCGTCCATAGAAAATGCGGCCTAATGCGCGAGCGAAGCCTCACTTTATCGCGGTGGTCTTTTTGTCTCAGCGGGAAACCCTCCGCCCCGCAGCGATGTTTGATCATCGATGGCGCGACACGGCGTGCAGTGCAGCACGCGATGTTGGAATCGTGCCACCACTCGACGCAACCGCAGCAAAATATGCGAGGACACCATGGCCGAACTCGTCGTCGTCGGTTTCGACAATCCGCACGATGCCGACCGCGCCCTCACGGAGCTCGGGCGCCTGCAGCGCGAATATCTCGTCGATCTGGAGGACGCCGTCGTCGCGATCCGCGGCCCCGACGGCACGCTGAAGCTCAAGCAGAGCGTGAATCTCGTGACCGCGGGCGCCGCCAGCGGCGCGCTGTGGGGCGGCATGTTCGGCACGTTCGTCGGCCTGCTTTTCCTCAACCCGCTGATCGGCCTGGTGACGGGCGCGGCGCTCGGTGCCGGCTCCGGCGCGCTCTCCGGCAAGCTTTCCGACTATGGAATCAACGACGACTTCATCCGCTCGGTGGGCCGGACGCTGACGCCCAACAGCTCGGCGCTGTTCGTGCTGGTGCGCAAGGTCCAGCCCGAGAAGGTGCTGGCCGAGCTCGGCGGCTTCACCGGACGCGTGATCCGCTCGTCCCTGTCGCCCGACCAGGAGCGCCGTCTGCAGGAGGCGCTGTCGCACTCCGGCGCCTCGCTGCCCGGAAGCGCGGCACCGCCCACCACCCAGGCGGCCGCCTGAAGACACGAGATGTCCCGCCGCGCGCTCGTCGCGCGGCGGGGCGTTGGCGTGCGGCTAGTTGCGGGCCTTGTCGACCAGCGCCTTCTCCTTGATCCAGGGCATCATGGCGCGCAGCTTCGCGCCGATCTCCTCGATCGGATGCTCCGACATCTTCTTGCGCATGGCCTTGAACGAGGCCTGGTTGACGCGGTTCTCCAGCATCCAGTCCCGCGCGAAGCGGCCGGACTGGATGTCGTCGAGCACGCGCTTCATCTCCTTCTTCGTCTCCTCGGTGACGATGCGCGGGCCGGAGCGGTACTCACCGTATTCCGCGGTGTTGGAGATCGAGTAGTTCATGTTGGCGATGCCGCCCTCGTAGATCAGGTCGACGATCAGCTTCACCTCGTGCAGGCACTCGAAGTAGGCCATCTCCGGCGCGTAGCCCGCCTCGACCAGGGTCTCGTAGCCGGCCTTGATCAGCTCGACGAGGCCACCGCAGAGCACGACCTGCTCGCCGAACAGGTCGGTCTCGCATTCCTCCTTGAACGAGGTCTCGATCGTGCCGGCGCGGCCGCCGCCGATCGCCGAGGAATAGGAGAGCGCGATCTCCAGCGCGTTGCCCGACGAGTTCTGCGCCACCGCCACCAGGCAGGGCACGCCGCCGCCGCGCGTGTACTCCGAGCGCACGGTGTGGCCCGGGCCCTTGGGCGCGATCATGAACACGTCGAGATCGCTGCGCGGGCTGAGCAGGTTGAAGTGCACGTTGAGACCGTGGGCGAAGGCGAGCGCCGTGCCCTCGCGCATGTTGGGGCCGAGATCGGCGTTGTAGATGTCGGACTGCAGCTCGTCGGGCGTCAGGACCATCACCACGTCGGCCCACTTCGCGCCGTCGGCCGGGGTCATCACCGTGAAGCCGGCGCCCTCGGCCTTCTTGACCGTGGCCGAACCCTTCTTGAGCGCGATGCGCACGTCCTTGACGCCGCTGTCGCGCAGATTCATCGCGTGGGCGTGGCCCTGGCTGCCGTAGCCGACGACCAGAACCTTCTTGCCCTTGATCAGGTTCACATCCGCGTCGCGATCGTAATAGACCCGCATTTTCCCCTCCGTTCCGGTATCTCTCAAAGCAATGAGGCGGCGCTACCGGTCGAGCGCCAGCCGTAATCCAAGGATGGTGAGCACGCCACCGGTGAGCCGTTCGATCCAGGCCCGCGCGGCGCGGTAGACCCGCTGCGCGCGGCCGCCGGAGAACAGCAGCGAAACGAGCGCGTACCAGACGAACTCGTTGAAGGCGACGATCATCACCACGATCACGCCGTGCTGCGGCGACAGATCGCGCGGCAGCAGCGCCGCCATGATGCCGCTGAAGAAGACGATCACCTTCGGGTTGGAGAGCTGCACCAGCAGCGCCTTCCCGAAGACGCCGCGCATGTCGGCCGCAGCCTGCTCGCCGCCACCTGATAGGGCGAGCTCACCGCGTCCGGCGTGGCGGATCAGCTGGTAGCCCAGCCAGACCAGGTACAGCCCGCCGCCGATGCGCAGCGCCAGATAAAGCCAGTCGGCATGCCTGAAGAGCGACTGCAAGCCGAACAGCGCGGCGGCCGCCCACAGGGTCGCGCCGACGCTCAGCGCCGCCGTCGCGACCAGGGCGGCGCCACGCGAGCGCGAGGCCGCCACCTGGGCCACCAGCACGAAGCTCGGCCCGGGACTGGCCACCGCCAGCAGGTGGGCGATGGTGAAGCCGATCAGGCCGTAGGTCAGGTCCATGGAACAACCTCTACCTTCCCCCGCTGGCGGGGGAAGGTGGCGCGCAGCGCCGGATGGGGGTGGCTGCCGCAGCACACTCCCTTTATCGCGACTGACCGCGATGCCGACACCCCCATCCGCCCTTCGGGCACCTTCCCCCGCAAGGCGGGGGAAGGTAGTGGGCCACGCGCCACCATCATTT
>JBFXAZ010000070.1:0-29175 GCA_050183765.1 Reyranellaceae bacterium
AGCGATTCTTTTCGGAATCTGAGATCTGCGCGGTGGGAACCGAACGGGATGCCAGAAGGCCACTTTTTGAGATGTGTGCATCCAGTAGCCGCCCTGCGGGGTAAGGTGCCCGTAGGGCGGATGGGGGTGTCGGCTTCGCGGTCGGTCACGACGATTGGAGTTGTCGCACCTGCCACCCCCATCCGGCGCTGCGCGCCACCTTCCCCCGCCAGCGGGGGAAGGTAAGGCCAGGACCAACAGGAGTTCCCATCATGATGATCGCCCAGATCACCGACCTGCACATCCGTCCGCCGGGCAAGCGGGCGTATGGCGTGGTCGAGAGCAACGACATGCTGGCGGCCACGGTCGAGGCCATCAACGGCCTGCCGCGTCTGCCGGACGTGGTGATCGCCACCGGCGATCTGACCGATTGCGGCCTGCCCTCGGAGTACGCCGAGCTGCGCCGCATCCTGTCGGCGCTGGAGATGCCGGTCTACCTCGTGCCCGGCAATCACGACCGGCGCGCCGAGCTGTTCGAGGCTTTCGGCGCCGATGGCTATCTCCCCGACGACGGCTCGTTCCTGCACTACGTCGTCGAGGACAACGACGTGCGCCTGATCGGTCTCGACAGCGTCGTGCCGGGCGCCGGTCACGGCCGCATGTGCGAGGCCCGCCTGCGCTGGCTCGACGAGCGCCTGGCCGAGGAGCGCGATCGGCCGACCCTGGTCTTCATGCATCACCCGCCGTTCTCCACCGGCCTGGCGGCGATGGACGACATCAACTGCCGCGACGGCGGGCGGATGGCCGAGGTGATCGGTCGCTACAACCACGTCGAGCGCGTGGTCTGCGGCCATCATCATCGGCCGATCGTGACGCGCTGGGCCGGCACCATCGGCTCGGTGGCGCCCAGCACGGCGCACCAGGTGACCTTGCACCTCGCGCCCGGCGACGAGCCGTCGACCTTCACCATGGAGCCGCCGGCGTACCAGCTGCATGTCTGGAACGAGGCGGCGGGGCTGATCAGCCACACCGCCTATGTCGGCGCCTTCGCCGGGCCCTATCCCTTCGTGCTCGACGACGACTACCCGGGGCACGGGAAGGTCACGGCAGCGGAAACCGCTTGAGCAGCGGCAGCAGCTCCGGCTCGAGGTCGATCTCCAGGGTCGCCAGCACGCGCACCACGGCGCAGTAGAAGCTGGCGAACAGGGTGAACTCGACGATCATCTCGTCGTCGAGCTTCGCCTTGAGCGCGGCGAAGGTGGCGTCGGAGACGCGCCGGGCACCCTCCATCTCACGCGCCGCCGCCAGCAGGGCGCGCTCGAAGTCGGGCAGCGCGCTGGTGCCGCCCTTCGATTCGAGGATCAACGCGTCGATATCCTCGTCCTTCACGCCGAACTCGCGGCCAAGCTCGATATGGTGCGCCCATTCGTAGGGCGAGGACGCGACGTAGCCGATCTGCAGGATCACCAGCTCGCGCAGGCGTGCGTCGAGCTTGCTGTTGAAACGGATCCACCGCGCGATGCCGTTGAAGGCGCGCGCCCCGTCCAGGCTGTTGGCCAGCGCGCGGTAGATCGGCCGGTCGCGCCAGATCACGTCCTTGTCCTGCGGCGACAATTCCTCGGGGGCGACATAGCGGACGCGGGCCATCGGGATCTCCTCGGTTCGGGCTGCGGCCGCGAGCCTAGGGCGGCCGGGCGTCCAGGCAAATATTTGCATTTGCAAATATCGTCGCGAGGGCGCAGGATCGTGCCAATAACGCAAGGGAGGCCGCGATGGCGCTGGATTTCGGCTATTTCACGCTGAGCGACAACCGCTACAAGGACAACCCGCGCAGCGCCGAGTCCTTCATCAAGGACATCTACGCCGAGGCGCTGTGGGCCGAGGCGGTGGGGATGAACTCGGCCTGGATCGGCGAGCATCATTTCAACCTGCTGGGCGTCAACGCCAGCCCGCTGGCGATCCTGGCGCAGATCGCCGGGGCGACGAAGCGCATCCGGCTGGCGCCGGCGGTGACGCTGCTGCCGGTCCACCATCCGCTGCACGTCGCCGAGGAATGGGCGACGCTCGACCTGCTGTCCGGCGGCCGTGTCGACTTCGCCGCCGGCCGCGGCTACGACCGCCTGGAGTACGGCCCGTTCCAGGCCAGCTTCGAGGACTCCGCCGAGCTCTTCGCCGAGGGGCTGGAGGTGGTGTGGCGTGCCTGGACCGAGACCGGGAAGTGGTCGCACAAGGGCCGCTTCTTCCAGTTCGACGACATCGAGGTGCGGCCCAAGCCGGCCCAGTCGCCGCTGCGGCCCTACGTGGCCTGCTTCTCGCGGCCCTCGATGGAACTTGCCGCGCGCCACGACTGGAACATCATCTACGCGCCCTTCGCCGCGGCCATGGTCTACGGTTCGCTGGCCGACGCGGTGCGGGTCTATCGGGAGACCTGCGAGCAGACGCACAAGCGGCCGGCGCGGCGCGCCATGTGCTCCTACTTCGTGCACATCGCCTCGACGCCGCAGGAGGAGGCCTATGGCCGCGAGTCGCTGATCCGCTACTTCCACGACGCGCTGATCGCGGCGTTCCCCTCGTCGTCGGGCGAGAAGGTGCCGCCGACCTACAAGTACTTCGTCGAGATCGTGAACCTGCTGCGCGACATGCGGCCGGAGAAGCTCACCAGCAAGTCGATCCTGGTCGGCCCGCCGGGCAAGATCATCGAGGACCTCAAGACCGTCGAGGCCGCCGGCATCGCCGAGGTGATCCTGTACTTCAACTACGGCGCCAAGCCGCACGCGCTGGTGAAGGAACAGATGCAGCGCTTCATGCAGGAGGTCGCGCCGGCCTTCGAGGGATCCCACACGAAGCTCAGCCTGAGGGCGGCCGAATAGCGTGCTGCCGCTCGACGACTACGTTCCCTACCTGCTGAACAGGGCCGGTGCGCGCATCGCGGCGTCGTTCAGCGAGGAGGTGCGGCACTTCGGCATCACCCTGCCGATGTGGCGCGCGCTGGCGGCGTTGACCGATCGCGACGGCCAGACCGTGGGCGAGCTGTCGGGCCGCACCAGCATCGAGATCTCGACGCTCTCGCGCGTGCTCGATGGCCTGCAGCGCCGCAAGCTCGTCGAGCGCAAGCGCGCGGAAGCGGACGGCCGCGTCGTGACCCTGCGCCTGACCGCGGCGGGCCGCACGATGACACGGCGCGTGATCCCGATCGCCGAGCGCTACGAGCGCGTCGCGATCACCGGCCTGTCGGCGCGCGACGTGGCGACGCTCAAGCGCCTCCTGCGCACGCTCTACGCCAACATGGACGGGCTGCGGGGCTAGATGAGGCTGCCGCGGACGGGCGGCTTGCGGCATAGCCGCTCGAGGGTCGCCTCCACCGGGTCGCTCGCCGGCGGCCGCACTGATGGATCCTGCGGACCGGCTCCGAGAACTTCGTCCAGCCGGACGATGGCGTAGTCCTCGTGAGCGGCGCTCCAGCCGATGGCGACGGCAACCGTGCCGATCTGACCCATGCCTGTCGGCATCAGGGCGATGACGCCATCCTTGCGCAAGAGCGAGACAGGGCGACCCTCGTCCATGGCGATTGCGACCAGCTCCAGGTACTGAGCACCGGCGAGGGGCTGAAACTCGTCATCGACGTCGCCGTCGTCGGTTTCGTCCAGGCCACCAGGCGCGAGGACGCTGCGCATCTCCGATTCGATCCGCCGGGCATCGGACTTGAGCCGCGGTTCGGCCTTGTAGAGCTTCCCGAGCAGCCCCTCCAGGCTCCGCTGCGCTTCTCGATCCGGCATAGCGCCAAACAAAACATTGGCGGCAACGACGAGCAGCGATGCTTCGTCGTAGTCGAACTCGACGCTTACCGAGGCATCGACATCACGGCGGCTCTTTGCCGTCGGCTTCCTGGGCTTTGCCATTCACGCTCCTCCGACCAGTCAGGGGAAAGGTGGCCGAGGGTCGGCCCGATGTCGCTGTGGGAACAAGCCCCTGCGCGCAGCGAGGTTGAAACTCCACGGCAAGTCCGAGATGATAACAGTTCGCAATTTGTGGAGCCGAGATTCATGGCGCGCCTCACTTCCGTCGACGCCCTGCGCGATATCGTCAAGCCGCCGAACCCGCGTACCTTCACCAAGATCACGCCGGAGCTCGACGAGCAGGCCATTGCCTTCCTCGGGCGCTGCCCCTTCGCGCTGGTCAGCACGGTGAGCGAGGACGGCACGGTCGAGGTTTCGCCCAAGGGCGACGAGCCGGGCTTCATCCGCGTCGAGGATCCGCGCACCCTGCTGATCCCCGAGCGGGCCGGCAACAATCTGGCTTTCGGCCTCACCAACATCCTCAACAACGGCAGGATCGGCCTGATCGCGCTGGTGCCGGCGACCGGCGAGACCCTGCGCGTATCCGGCACGGCGGAGATCCACGACGATGCCGAGCTGGTGGCCTCGATGAGCTCCCTGGGCAAGCCGGCGCTGCTGGCCACGCGCATCCGCATCAAGCACTGCTACTTCCACTGCGCCCGCTCGATCCTGCGCGCCAAATTGTGGGATCCGACGGCCTGGCCGGCGCCGGGCCGCGTCTCCTTCGGCAAGATCATCGCGCCCAAGATGGGCGGCGACGAGGCGATGGCCAAGCAGATCGACGCCGGCATCGACGGCGCCTACACTGCGCGACTATGGAGCAACGGCTAGCGTCCGGCGAAGCAGCTTCGGCGCCGAGGGCCGGTTTCTATCTGGCGTTTGCAGCGGGCGTCGTTTGCCTGGCCCTGATTACATCGCAGATGGGCCCCAGCATCGGCGGAACGGACGTCTTCATCTTCAAGGATGCCGGCTGCAATCTTGCCATGGGGCGAGGCTTTGATGCGTTCGCCATACCCGGCTCACCCGGATTCGAACCGACGCTCTACGCAAGTTATGTACCGGGGCTGCCGCTGGTGTTTGGCTTGTATGCTTGGCTCTTCGGATGTACGGCCGAAACCAATACCTGGTTCAACCTGGCCGTCGGCGTGCTCACGAGCGCCGTCTTCGCCGGCATCGTCCAGCGGGTCTTCCACGACAGTCGCTATCGTGTTGTCGGCGGCTTCATCATCGGCCTGGTCGGTCCTCTGGGTCTTGTAGGCCACGGCGACCGGCCGGAAGTCCTGGCGCTCTTCTTCTTTCAGGCAAGCTGCTTTGCGGCGTCGCGGGCCACGAATGCCGGCCTCAAAGTCGGTGCACTGATGGCGGGCATGGCCTCGCTCGTGCACCCGCTGGTCGGTATCTTCGCGGCCTTCACTATCGGTGCCGCCGGCCTGGTGCGGGCGCTGCCCGAGCGTCCCTCGCTGCGCGATCCGACGCAGCTAAGGTCGCTGCTGCGACTGGGCGGGCGCATCGCTGCCATCACTGTCATGCCGCTGCTCGTCACCGTCGCCGTCTATGCCGCGCTCGACGGCGGCGGATTCAAACGATTCCTCTCGCATGCGGCCGGCGGCGACTCGGGGATCAAGTTTTCCGATGGCTATGCAACCTATCTTTCCCACGCCCTCTTCTCGGCCGGCATCGGTTCGATTCTGCTGGTATCTGCCTATGTCGGTGCGTCGATTCTGTCCGTCGTGGCGGTGATCCGCGTCACGTCCGATGCGGCTTTCTTGAGGAAGACCAGCGCAATTCTGCTTGTCGCGTCGTTCGTCCTTGTGCCCATTCTTGTGTTTCCGGCGCAGAACAACTACATGCGGTTGGCGGCGATCAGCTTATTTGTGCTGGTTGCGCTCTCGCCGAGGATCTTCGGGCTGCCCGCGAGCGGCGGCCCGGTGCTGCTGGTCTTCGCAATCTTCACGCTGGGAATCGCGGGTGCCACCACGCTCCTCGATATGATCCCGAGGATTGGTGCGCGCGACAACTACGAGAGCGCCAGTCGGCAGCTGCGCGAGACCCTCGGCCAATCGGTGGATGTCACAGCCGGTATCACTGTACTGGATCCGGCAGCCGCATATTTTCTGTACAAGCCGCATTTCCCCCGGCTGATAAGCCTTTCCTATCTCTCTGCCGGCCAGCGGGCGTCCAAGGAGATCACCGCGCTGGTCGGATGCGCCATGGGCCGGCGACCCGACTTCGTCCCGGCTACGCCTAAGCTGCTCGGCCGAGTGGGCGAAGACATCACGACGTCTCCGCCCGTGCCGTTTGCGCCGACACTTGCCCGGGTGGCATTGACCCACTCGAACTGGAGCTGGGGGTGTCGGGTTTACCGGCTGCGATAGCTGCGGCTGGTGCCAGTCGAACAGCCATGCTTTGCTTGGCGGCATGTCGCGCATTGACGCCACCCAGCCGCCGTTCCGCGCCGAGGTGATCGGCAGCCTGTTGCGCCCGCGTTCGCTCAAGGATGCGGCCGCCGCAGGTGCCGAGAGTCACGCCGCCGCGCTCGAACGCGAGATCGCGCGTGTCGTGGCGAAGCAGGAGGAGCTGGGCTTCCGGGTCGTCACCGACGGCGAGCTCGGCCGTACCTCGTGGTTCGGCTTCTTTTTCGAGGGCCTCGACGGCATCCGTCTCGCGCCCTCGCAGTTCCGTTTCCGCGACGCCGACGGCGGCAGCTACGAATGGCCGACCTGCGTCGCCGCGCAAAAGCT
The DNA here is from genome assembly GCA_050183765.1 of Reyranellaceae bacterium. Taxonomy (GTDB): domain Bacteria; phylum Pseudomonadota; class Alphaproteobacteria; order Reyranellales; family Reyranellaceae; genus JAFAZJ01. The sequence continues at coordinate 6,557 of JBFXAZ010000070.1, forward strand.
CAGGCGGCGTGCGCCGATCACCTTGGCCGAGTATGAACGGGTGAAGCGGCTGGTGAGGACGGCGCTGCCCAAGGCAACCCTGCCGACGCCCAGCGCCTTCCACTTCTTCCGCTTCACCGCGGCCTTCGACCCCCAGGCCTATGCCGACGCATCAGACTATTTCGACGACCTCGTCGCGATCTACCGCAGCGAGCTGGACGAGCTGGTGAAGGCCGGCTGCCGCTACGTGCAGATGGACGAGGTGCCCGTGGCGATGCTGTGCGATCCGCTGGTGCGCGAGCAGACGCAGGCCCAGGGCGGCGACCCCGACGCGCTGCTCGATCTCTACATCTCGGTGATCCGCCGCATCCTGGAAGGCCGTCCGTCCGGCGTCACCGTCGGCATGCATCTGTGCCGCGGCAATTTCCGCGGGCGCTGGATGGCGTCCGGCGGCTACGAGCCGGTGGCGCGCAAGCTCTTCAACGACTTTCCGGTCGACGTCTATTTCCTCGAATACGACAGCCAGCGCGCCGGCGATTTCGCGCCGTTGCGCCACGTGCCGGACGACCGGCATGTCGTGCTCGGCCTTGTCTCATCGAAATCTCCCGAGCTGGAGAACGTCGACGACCTGCGCCGGCGCATCGACGAGGCTTCGGTGCACGTCACGCTCGACCGGCTGTCGCTGAGCTCACAATGCGGCTTCGCCAGCGTCGCCGGCGGCAACCTGATGGGCGAAGACCAGCAATGGGCCAAGATGGCGCTGATCGCCGACACGGCGCGGCGCGTCTGGGGCACGACCTAGGAGAAGACCATGGCGGTAGCGAAGCGAAGGCTGGGTTCCAGCGACCTCGACGTGTCGGCGATCAGCCTGGGCTGCATGTCGCTGTCGGGCGCCTACGGCAAGGCCGACGACGCCGAGGGCATCGCGCTGATCCATCACGCGCTGGATCGCGGCGTCACCATGCTCGACAGCTCCGACATGTATGGCTGGGGCCACAACGAGACGCTGCTGGGCAAGGCGCTGGCGGGATCGCGGCGTGGCGGCGTGGTGGTCGCCACCAAGTTCGGCCAGGTGCAGCGGCCCGGCGGCGCCAACGGCGTCGACGGAACGCCCGCGCACGTAAGGGCGGCCTGCGAGGCGAGCCTGAAGCGATTGGGCATCGACGTGATCGATCTGTACTACCAGCATCGCGTCGATCCCGCCGTGCCGATCGAGGACACGGTCGGCGCCATGGGCGAGCTGGTGAAGCAGGGCAAGGTGCGCGCGCTGGGCCTGAGCGAGGCCGCGCCCGCCACCATCCGCCGCGCGCACGCCACGCATCCCATCGCCGCGGTGCAGAGCGAATACTCGCTGCTCTATCGCGTCGACGCCGAGGAGACGCTGAAGACGACGCGCGAACTGGGCATCTCCTACGTCGCCTATTCGCCGTTGGGCCGCAGCCTGCTGACCGGCAGCGTGCACGCGCCCCAGGACATTCCCGAGGGCGACGGCCGCGGCCGCCATCCGCGTTTCGCCGCCGACAACCTCGCGCGCAACCTTACTTTGGTCGGCACCATCGAGGGTGTCGCGCGCGCCAAGGGCTGCACGCCCGGGCAGGTGGCGCTGGCCTGGCTGCTGGCGCAGGGGCCGGACATCGTGCCGATCCCCGGCACCAAGCGCGCCCAGCGGCTCGACGAGAACATGGCCGCGCTCGACGTGACCTTGTCGCCTGCCGACGTGTCGTCGCTCTCGGCCGCCATCCCGCCGGGCGCCGCCGCCGGCGGCCGCTACGCCGATGCGCAGATGAAGGCGGTCTACATCTAGGGCAGTCGCCGCCTAGACCGGCACGTCACCGCGCAGCATGACGCGATAGAGATAGCGCGTCTGGTCCATGTCGTAGTCGCCGTTCGCCTTGTGCAGCAGGCAGCAGTTGTCCCAGATCACCAGATCGCCGGGCCGCCATTGGTGGCGGTACTCGTGGCCGGGCTGCGTCGCGTGCGTCAGCAGTTCGTCGAGCAGGGCGAGCGCCTCGGGCTCGTCCATGTCGACGACGGCGTCGATACGGATCGGGTTGATGTAGATCGACTTGCGGCCGCTCTCGGGATGGGTGCGCACGATGGGGTGGATCACCGACGCGGGCACCTGTTCGCGCCGCGTCGGTGCGAGGCCCATCAGCTTCCGCGCACTGTGCCGGCTCTGGTAGATGTGCACCGCCTTCAGCTGGTCGATGCGCGATCGGATCGCATCGGGCAGGGTCTCATAGGCGACATGCATGTTGACGAACTGCGTGTCGCCGCCGGTGTCGGGCAGCTCGATGGCATGCAGCACGGTGGCCTTGGGCGGCTCGGCGGCGTTCGAATGGTCGGTGTGATAGCCCTCGCCCGGGATGTAGCGCCGTCCGTCGGGGAAGAAATCCTTGTTCGAGATGTAGTGGACCAGCGGACAGTCCGGCAGCGAGAACTTTGTGTTGTGCTGCTCGAACACCTCGCCGAACAGGCGCACGGCATCGAGCATCTGGCTCGGCGAGAGCGTCTGGTCGCGGATCACCAGGACCGAACGCTCGACGAAGGCGCGGTTCAATTGCGCGCGCGTCGCCTCGTCGACGCCGCCGGTCAGGTCGATGCCGTGGACCTCCGCGCCGGTATGCGGCGACAGCGGCGTGATGCTCAAGCCCATCGCGTTTCCTCCGCGTCATTCTTGTGCGCCGAGCCTAGGCCCGCCCTTGCTGGACGACAATCCGTACGGAGCGCACTGTGACTGCATCGAAGGAAGGCGGTGCAGCCGTGACCACGCGCGATTCCCTGCGGCGGCAGGGCGAGGCGATGCGCCGGCGTCTGTTCGGCGACGACGACGGCGCGCCCGCGTACCTGCGCACCGTGAACGACGAGGCGCTCTATGGCGCGATCTGGAGCCGGCCCGGCCTCGCGATCGAGGACCGGATGGTGTGCGCGCTGGCGGCGCTCGGCGCCGTGCAGCATCTGGCCAAGCTGCGCCGTCACGTCGGCGCTGCGCTCGACCTCGGGCTGTCGCCGCGCGCAATCCTCGAGGTGCTCATCCAGATCGGCATCTACGCCGGCTTCGCCGCGTCGGAGGAGGCGGTCGAGGCGGCCGCCGCCGCGTTTGCCGAACGGGGCGTGGCCATGCCCGAGGACACGCCGCGCGAGGACTCGCTGGAGACGCTGGCCGAACGCGGCGCGGCGCTGATGCGGCAGCTGCACGGCGATCGGGCGACGCAGGGCTATGCCGTGCCGGGCAATGCGGTGACCGGTGCCCTCTATCCGCTGGCGATCCAGTATGGCTACGGCGAGATCTGGTTCCGGCCGGGACTCGAGCTGCGGCAGCGCGCGCTCGTCGCGGTCGCCGGCTTCACGGCCCTGAAGCTCGACGGTCAGGTGAAGAAGTTCGGCCAGTCGGCGCTCAACATGGGGCTCAGCCGCGCCGAGGTCATCGAGGCCGTGATCCAGACCGCGCCGCTCAGCGGCTTCGCGCCGGCGCTCAATGCGCTCGCGGGGCTCAGCGAGGCCTTCGGCGCCTGAGGGTCAGCGCCGGTAGCGGCGCTGCACCACGAGGTTGGCGGCGATGGTCAGCAGCAGGGTCACGGCCATCAGGATGAAGGCGATGGCGCCGCCGAAGGGCCAGTTGGTCTGCTGGGTGAACTGGTTGTAGACCAGCGGCGCCATCATCTTGAACAGCGGGCCGCCCAGCAGGAACGGCGTGGCGTAGGCGTTCATCGCCAGGATGAAGGTCAGAATCGTGCCGGCGAGGATGCCGGGCAGCGCCAGCGGCCACAGCACGCGGCGGAACATCGTGGCCGGCGCGGCGCCCAGGCTGAAGGCGGCTTCCTCGATCGAGCGGTCGATGCTCTCGATCACGCTCTGCAGGCTGAGCACCATGAAGGGCAGGTTCACGGCGATGATGCCGATGATCACCGCGGTCTCGCTGAACATGATCTCGAGCGGCTGGCCGATGATGCCCAGGCTCATCAGCGCGGTGTTGACGAAGCCCTTGGTGCCGAAGACCACCATCCAGCCCGCCGCGCGCACCGAGTTGCCGACGAACAGCGGCAGCACGATGGCGATGATCAGCAGGTTCTTGAACCGGCTCTGCGTGCGCGCCACGACATAGGCGAGCGGAAAGCCGAGCACCAGGCAGGCGGCCGTCACCATGACGGCGACACGCACGGTCACGCCGAGGATCGCGGTATAGTAGGGGTCGGTGAAGAACTTGACGTAGTTGGCGATCGTCACCGCCTCGACCATGATCTTCTTGCTGGCGACGAAGTCGTTGAGGCTGTAGCGGAACAGGATGACCAGCGGCCCGAGCAGGCAGAGCGCGACGAAGATCGTCGCCGGCGACACCAGGCTCGCTGCCGTCCAGCCCTCGCCCCGCCGCCTTTCGGCGGCGGGAGCGGCGGCGATGGTGGTGGCCGTGTCGGTCATGCCCTGAGGATCACGCCTTGAACGACTTGTCCCACCATTCCTTGAAGGCGGAATCGTTCTTGGCCATGTAGCCGTAGTCGAGATCGACCAGGCGCTTCTGCTCCTCGTCGGTGAAGCCGATGCGCTTGCGCAGCTCCGGGGCCACCTTGGCGTTGGTCACCGTCGGGTTGTAGCCCATGTCCTTGGCGAAGCCCTCCTGCGCCGATGCCTCGAGCATGGCGTTGAGATAGGCGTAGGCGCCCGGCTTGTTGGGTGCGTTCTTCGGCACGACGAAGCCCGACACGTACATCGGCACGCCTTCCTTGGGCGCGATGGTCTGCACGTTGATGCCGGCGTTCTGCCACTGCACGGCGCACGCCTTCCACATCACGCCGCAGGCGATCTCCTCGGTCTTCAGCGCCTGGGCGAAGGCCTCGTTGCTGGGATAGATGCGCGCGCCGGCCTTCTTGCAGGCCACCAGCAGCGGCTTGCCCGGCTCGAAATCGCCGACCTTGCCGCCGGCCGCCAGGCTCGCGCACAGCATGGTGTACTGATACTGGATGTCGATGATGCCGAGCTTGTCGCCGTGCTTGGGGTTGAGGATGTCGGCAAAGCCGGCCGGTTCGGCCATCATCTTGGGATTGTACAGGCCGACCTTGCCCGAATAGATGTGGCCGACGCCGTAGGGGTACTTCATCGCCGGGATGAGGTTCTTGGCGTTGGGAATCTGCGAGTAGTCGAGATGCAGGATCGTGCCCTGCTCGTTCATCTCGTACATGTTGGCGGCCGAGACGCCCTGGATATCCGAGGTGCCGCGGCGCAGCGACTTCTCGGCCAGCACCTTGGCGCGGCGCGGCGGATCGCCGGCTTCGGCCTTGACCACGTCCCAGCCCTTGGGCGCGAGCAGCGGCGTCTCGATGTTCTTGGCCAGGAGGCGCGAATAGTCGCCGCCCCAGGTGCCGACGATGATGCGCTTGTTGTCCTGCGCGATGGCCGGCATCGCCAGGCCGCCGGCGAGCGCGGCGGTGCCGCCCAGCACGGTGCGGCGATGAAGTGTGCGACGGTCCGTCATATGAAGTCTCTCCCGTGATGTTCGACGCTACTCTGTGAAAACGAGACCGGCCGCGGCGGGCCAGCCGACATGGACCTGCTGTCCGACTTGCGGCGCGAAGCTGCTGTCGCGGTTGGCGATCTGCACGACGACGCGATCGGCGGGCGACAGGCGCACGTGGATGTCCGTCAGCGCGCCGAGATACGAGACGAACTCCACAGTACCCGGCAGGCGATTGTCGAGTCCCGAAAGCGATTCGGCGGCGATCTCCAGCCGCTCCGGCCGCAACGCCAGCGAAGCCGGCCCCGGCGTGCCGCCGCTGCAGGCCAGCGCCAGCCCGCCTTCGGTGCGGAAGCGGCCGGGCGCCTCGATCCTGCCGGCCAGAAAGGTGCTGCGGCCGACGAAGCCGGCGACGAAGCGATCGGCTGGCGTCTCGTAGAGCTCGCGCTGGGTGCCGACCTGGCACACCGAGCCCTCGTTCATCACCACCAGCCGGTCGGCCATGGTGAGCGCCTCTTCCTGGTCGTGCGTGACCATGACGGCGGTGAGCCCGAGCTGGCGCTGCAGCTCGCGGATCTCGACGCGCACCTCCTGGCGCAATTTGGCGTCGAGGTTCGACAGCGGCTCGTCGAGCAGCAGCACGTCGGGCCGGATGGCCAGCGCGCGCGCCAGCGCCACGCGCTGCTGCTGGCCGCCCGAAAGCTGGCGCGGCAGGCGCGCGTCGAAGCCGCTCAGGCGCACCAGCGCCAGCGCCTCCTCGACCCGCTTGGCGACATCGGCGCGCGGCAGCTTGCGCATCTCCAGGCCGAAGGCGACGTTCTGCGCCACGCTCAGATGCGGGAAGAGCGCATAGCTCTGGAACACCATGCCGGCGTTGCGCCGCCATGGCGGCAGCTCGGTCACGTCGTTGCCGTCCAGCCTCACGTGTCCCGCGGTGGGCTCGATGAAGCCCGCGACCATGCGCAGGGTCGTGGTCTTGCCGCAGCCCGAGGGCCCGAGCAGGACCAGGAACTCGCCGTCGGCGACCTGCAGGTTGACGTCGCGCACCGCGTGGAAATCGCCGTACCGCTTGCCCAGCCCCTGGAGTTCGAGACGCGCCATTTCACACCACCCGCGTCAGCTTGACGTAGCGATCGGTGATCAGCATGGCGATGCCGATCAGCAGGATCTGCAGCACCGAGACCGCGGCGATGGTCGGGTCGATCTTCCACTCCAGGTACTGGAGGATGACGATCGGCAGGGTCGTGCGGCCCGGGCCGACGAGGAAGAGGCTCATCTCGAGATTGCCGAAGGAGGTGACAAAGCCGAACAGCGCGCCGGCGACGATGCCCGGCCGGATCGACGGCAGGGTGATGCGCCAGAACGTGGTCCACGGCCCGGCGCCGAGATTCTGCGCCGCCTCCTCGATGGTGCGGTCCATGCCGGCGAGGCTCGTCGTCACCAGCCGCACCACCCAGGGGATCACGATCACCACGTGGCCCGCGACCATGGCGTAGAGCGTGCCGATCACGTCCATGTCGAGGCCGTTCTCGACCTCGACATGGAAGACGTACATCGCCGTGCCCAGCACGACGCCGGGCACGATCAGCGGCATCAGCAGCAGGTTGGCCAGCGGCGCGCGCAGGCGGTTCTCGAAGCGCGCCAGGCAGAGCGCCGCCGGCACGCCCAGCGCCAGGCCGATGAACGTCGCCAGCACGCCCACCTGCAGGCTGAGCGAGAAGCCGTCGACGAACTTGCGCTGGTCGAGAATCGCGGCGAACCAGCGCAGGCTGTAGCCCTCCGGCGGGAAGGAGGGGATCTCCTGGCGGAAGAACGCCAGCCAGGTGACGAAGATCAGCGGCGTGAGGATATAGAGCAGCGCGACGCCGGCCGCGCCGTTCAGCGCCCAGCGCCGCGCGCGGCGGCGGATGAGGGTCGCGGTGCTCATACCTTCCCCCGGAGGGGGAAGGTGGCGCGCGTAGCGCGACGGATGGGGGATGTTGAAGACGAACGCAGGAGTCCGTCTTCAACATCCCCCATCCGCCCTGTCGGGCACCTTCCCCCTCCGGGGGAAGGTAGAAAATCGGGCACCATCACAGCGTGTTCTTGTGGAAGCGGCCGCCCTTGACGATGGCCGCGAGGTTGGGGCCGCCGTCCTGGAACAGGCCGAGGTTCTTCAGCGGATCGCCGTCGATCACCAGCATGTCGGCGAAGGCGCCGGGCTCGATCACGCCGAGCTTGCCCTCCTGGCGCACGACCTCGGCGCCGATCAAGGTCGCCGAGCGGATCACGTCGATCGCCGGCATCACCTCGCCGCGGATCTGGAACTCGCCGGTCTGCTCGTCTTCCAGCGCGCCCAGCAGATCCGACCCGTAGGCCATCTTCACGCCGGCCTTGCGGCAATGCTCGAGCTCGGCGAAGCCGTACTTCAGCACCTCGTCGTTCTTCTCCAGCATCGAGTCGGGCATGCCGAGCTCCTTGGCGCGCCGCTTCATCGCGTCGTAGGTGACGAGGTTGGGGATCATGTAGACGCCCTTGCTCGCCATCAGCTTCGCCGTCTTGGCGTCGACCAGGTTGCCGTGCTCGATGGTGCGCACGCCGCAATTCACCGCCCGCGTGATCGCCTCGGGCGTGTAGGCGTGGGTCAGCACGTAGCGGCCGAAGGCATGCGCCTCCTCGACCGCGGCGGTGATCTCCTCGATGGTGAACTGGATCGACTCCAGCGGATCGTAGGGCGAGGCGACGCCGCCGGAGACCATCAGCTTCACCTGGTCGGCGCCCTGGCGCATCTGCTCGCGCGCCGCCTTGCGCACTTCGTCGGGGCCGTCGGCGATGCAGCGGATGAACACCATGCCGTTGCAGCACAGGCAGGGCGGGCCGGCGAAATCGGTGCGCCGGTTGCGATCGTTGTGGCCGCCCGTAGGCCCGATCGAGCGGCAGGAAATGAACAGGCGCGGGCCGGGGATCAGGCCGGACTCGACGGCGGTCTTGGTGCCCCAGTCGGCGCCGCCGGCATCGCGCACGGTGGTGAAGCCGCGGTCGAGCATGCGCTTCAGGCGCCCGGCCGAACGCGCCATCATCAAGGTCAGCGGCACCGCCTCCATGCGGTTGATGTAGACCTCGCTGTGATGCGTATGGACGTGGCAGTCGATCAGGCCGGGCATCAGGGTGCGCCCGCCGCAGTCGATCACGCTGGCGTTCGCGGCCTTGATCGGCTTGGCCGAAACTTCCTTGATGAGATCGCCCTCGACCAGCACCTCGTAGCCGCCCCGTGCCGCGGTCCAGCGCGGATCGAGCAGGCGCAGATTCCTGAACAGCAGCATGTTCTTCTCTCTACTCCCTGTCATCCCGAGGCCGCAGGCCGAGGGATCTATACTGTATCGACTAGATCCCTCGCTGCGCTCGGGATGACACTGCGCGTCACTTCAGCGTGTTCTTGTGGAATTGGCCGGCCTTCATGATCACCGGCAGATGCGCGCCCTGGTCGAGGAACAGCTCCAGCTTCTTCAGCGGATCGCCGTCGACCAGGATCAGGTCGGCGAAGGCGCCGGGCGCGACGACGCCGAGCTTGCCCTCCTGGCGCAGGATCTTGGCGCCGACCAAGGTCGCCTGGCGGATGATCTCCAACGGCTTCAGCACCTCAGCGCGATAGATGAACTCGCGGCTCTGCTCGACCTGCAGCTGGCCCAGCAGATCGCTGCCGTAGCCGACCTCGACGCCGGCGCGCTTGCAGATCTCCAGCGAGCGCAGCGCGCCGTCCATCACCAGGTCGTTCTTGTCGAGCATGTCCTTGGTCATGCCGAACTGCGCCGCGCGCTCCTTCATCACGAAGTAGGTGACGAGGTTGGCGATCATGAAGCCGCCTTTGGACGCCAGCAGCTTCGCGGACTTCGCGTCGATCAGGTTGCCGTGCTCAATAGTGCGCACGCCGTTGCTGACGGCGCGCGTGATCGCCTCGGGCGTATAGGCATGCGCCAGCACGTAGCGGCCGAAATTCTTCGCCTCGTCGGTGGCCGCGGCGATCTCCGCCGGCGAGAATTGCAGCGAGTCCAGCGGATCGTAGGGAGACGCCACGCCGCCGGAGCACATAATCTTGATCTGGTCTGCCCCCTGGCGCATCTGCTCGCGCACCGTCTTGCGCACCTCGTCGGCACCGTCGGCGATCGCCATGGCATAGACCATGGCGTTGCAGCAGCCGCAGTTCGGTCCGGTGTCGGTGCGCCGGCGCGAATCGCTGTGGCCGCCGGTCGGCCCGATGGCGCGGCCGGAGATGAACAGGCGCGGGCCGGGGATCAGCCCCGTCTCGACCGCGGTCTTGATGCCCCAGTCGGCACCGCCGGTATCGCGCACGGTGGTGAAGCCGCGGTCGATCATCGCCTTCATCAGGTCGGCGGCGCGCGCCGTCAGCAGGGTCAGCGGCACGGCTTCGAGGTTGCGGATGTTCACCTCGCTCAGGAACACGTGCACGTGGCAGTCGATCAGGCCCGGCATCAGCGTGCGCCCGCCGCAATCGACCACGCGCGCGCCCGAGGCCTTGATCGGCTTGTCCGAGACCTCCTTGATGGTCGCGCCCTCGACCAGCACCTCGTATCCGCCGCGCGCGGCGGTCCAGCGCGGATCGAGAAGTTTCAGATTTCGGAACAGGATGGCGGGCACACGACTCTCCACGGCGGCTTTCCTTGCAAGGCTAGCGCCAACCGCAGCCGAAGTCTTGGAAATCGCTCAAACAATGGGCAGAGACAGCGGCGTGATCGCGTCGCCATGGCGATGCGCGTAGTCGTGTTTCGGCGCATCCCTGAGCATGCGCTGCTGCGCGTCGACCAGTGTGCTCGCCGCGCCTTCGGGATCGAGGCCGACGGGCTTGCCCTCCTTCAGCACCACCGCGCCGTCGACCAGCACGGTTCGCACGGCCCGGTCGGCGGCGTGAAACACGAAGGAGCGCAGCGGATCGCGCGCGGGCACCATCGCCGGGTGCGACAGGTCGGCGAGCACGATGTCGGCCTTCGCGCCCGGCGCGAGTCGCCCGATATCGTCGCGGCCCAGCGCCTTGGCGCCGCCCATGGTGGCGGCATGGAACATCGCGGCGGTGTCGACGCTGTGGATGTCCTCGCTCATGAGCCGGCCGGCGACGATCGCCAGCCGCATCTCCTCGACGACGTTGTGCGGGGCGCAATCGGTGCCAAGGCCCAAGGTCACGCCGCGTGCCATGTAGCGGCCGACATGGTTCATCGCCACGCCGTAGCGCGCGAAGGGCTGCGGGCAATGCGCCACCGCCGCGCCCGACGCCGCGAGGATGTCGAGGTCGGCGCGGGTGTGGGCACGAACCTGCGGGTGGTCGTCGAGCAGGATGCAATGCGCCAGGATCGTGCCCGGCCGCAGCAGGCCGAGATCGTCGGCGAAGCGCACCGAGGTGACGCCATGGCGACGGATGATCTCGCGCACCTCGACCACGGCCTGGGAAATATGGGTGGTGAAGAGGTGGCCGGTTTCGGCCGCATAGGCCGCGGCCTCGCGCAGCAGCTCGGGCGTCACCGTGTCGATCTGCGCCGCAAACACCACGCCGCGCAGCCGGCCGCTGGGATGGGCGTCGGCGGCCGCGATCACGCCCTGCGCGCTCCGGAAGCCGCGCGCGCCGCCGGCTTCGTCCCAGATCCAGGTCACGGTCCGCGGCGCGCTCATGCCCCAGCGCGCCGAGGCGAAGGCCGGTGCCACGTACCAGCGCATGCCGGACGCGGCCATCGTGTCGAACCAGCCGTCGAAATGGCCGGTGAGGTCCATCGCCGTGGTCGTGCCACAGCGCAGCATCTCGCTGTAGGCGAGCTGCGCCGCCGCCCGCCGTCCCTGATCGTCGAGGCGAAACGCCTGCAATCGCTCGAACAGCCCGGTCATCTGATGCTCGGGCACGCCATGATCCTCGCGTACGCCGCGATAGGCCGGCTCGGTCGTCGGGTGGCTGTGGATGTTGACCAGGCCGGGCATCACCAGATGTCCCGACGCATCGATCGCCTGCTCGCCGGGCGTGGGCGGCGTCGTGCCCCTGGGCTCGATGGCGGCGATGGCACCGCCGCTGAGCCGGATGTCGACGTCGCGCCGATAGGCGTGCCGTCCGGCGGCCTCATCCCACACCACGGCCCAGGCGGCATTTCGGATGATGGTTGGACGGTCGGTCATGGTGTGCCTCTGCTGCAAGCAGCCTTCGGGCACTATCGTCGACGAGTCAGTATGTAAGCAAGCGCACGCGGATCCCGACTGGCGTGCATGCACGCAAGAACGAAGACTTGAGACTCCTCGATCGCATAGTGCACGCCGTACTGGAACGGTCGCAGGTACGCGCAACGAAGGCCCCGGTGCGTCACTTGATAGATGCGAGGGTTGTCGGCGAGGCGCAGTTGCAGGCGCAAGAGCCTGGCCATGAACGACGCGGCCAGCGCCGGCGATATCGGCGAGAGGTAAGCGACGATTTCGCGAATGTCTTGCTGGGCGCCCGCCTTGAATCGAACCTCATACCTCAAAGCTTGATGCCGAGGTCGGCGGCGATCTCATGGAGCGTCTTCGTCGGTGCGTCGGGATTGCGCAGGTGATCGTCGTAGCGCTCGTCCAGCAGCGCCTTCTGCTCCGGCGAGAGCGTCGGCGCGACCATGACATCTTCGCTGTCGTCCCAAAGCGTCTCGAACAACTCGACGCGTTCTTCGAGTGACAGCTTTGCGATTTCGCGCTTGAGCTGGGCGTTCATGATTTGAATATAGGACATCCTGCCATCATCACCAATATGATGACGGCAGCGAGCTTCGTCGGAACGGGTTCTCCATGCAGTACACGAAATTGGGCAACACCGGCCTGAACGTCTCGGTCGCCGGCCTCGGATGTGGCGGCAACAGCCGTCTGGGGCTGGGCACCGGCGGCACCGACGCGCAGGCGGTCGCGGTGGTGCAGGCCGCCCTCGACCTGGGCGTGAACTTCCTCGACACGGCCGAGGCGTACGGCACCGAGCATGTCGTCGGCCAGGCGGTCGCCGGCCGGCGCGACAAGGTGGTGATCTCCTCGAAGTGCCGCATCCGGATGGGCGCGGGCCTGATCTCGGGCGCCGACGCGGTGAAGGCGCTCGACAATTCGCTGCGCCTGCTGAAGACCGACCATGTCGATGTCTATCACCTGCACGCCGTCGCGCCGGCCAACTACGACCACGCGATGAAGGAACTCGCGCCGGCGCTGCTGCGCGAGAAGGAGAAGGGCAAGCTGCGCCACCTCGGCATCACCGAGACCGGGCCCAACGACCCGAAACAGGAAATGATGGCGCGCGCCGTCGCCGAGCCGCCCTGGGAAGTCGTGATGCTGGCCTACAGCATGATGAACCAGGGTGCGCGCCGCGCGATCCTGCCGACGGCGAAGAAGCGCGGCGTCGGCACGCTGCTGATGTTCGTGGTGCGCAACATCTTCAGCCGGCCCGCGGCGCTCAAGCAGGCGATGGCCGACCTCGCCGCCGCCGGCCAGGTGCCGGCGGAGCTGGCGACGTCCGACGCGCCGCTGTCGTTCCTGGTTCACGAGGGCGGCGCCACCAGCCTGACCGACGCGGCCTATCGCTTCGTGCGCCACGAGCCGGGCGTCGACGTCGTGCTGTTCGGCACCGGCCGGCAGGAGCATCTGCGCGCCAACATCGAGTCGATCCTGCGGCCGCCGCTGCCCGAGGCCGACATGCAGAAGCTGCGCGACCTGTTCGGCACGCTGGTCGGCGTCGGCCTCGACCTGCCCGACCGCGTGCACGCGAAGGCCAAGGCCTGAGACGCGCGAGTTTGACAAGCATGCGGCTTTAGTTAACTTTCTGGTTTATCGATGCCGCTTGCGACAGGCGAGCCGGTACGCCCCGGGCCGAGCGAAAGAGACGGTCATGCTCGACATCATCCTGATCATCGTTGCCGTCATCGCGGCCGCGATAATTGCGCTGCTGATCTATGCGGCGACACGCCCGAGCAGGTTCCGTGTGCAGCGCTCGATAACCATCAACGCCCCGGCCGAGAGCATCTTCCCGCAGGTCAATGACCTGCGCGCCCAGCAGAGCTGGTCGCCCTGGGAGGCCAAGGATCCGGCGATGAAGCGCACGTACGGCGGCGCGCAGAGCGGCAAGGGCGCGAAGTACGAGTGGCAGGGCAACAAGCAGGTCGGCCACGGCCGCATGGAGATCGTCGAGTCGACGCCGCCGACCCGCCTGCTGATGAAGCTCGACTTCATCGCGCCGTTCCCGGCCAACAACATGGCCGAGTTCATCCTCGAGCCGAGGGGCGATTCGACCGTTGTGACCTGGGCGATCTTCGGGCCGAGTCCCTATATGTCGAAGCTGATGGGCATCTTCATGAGCTTCGACAAGATGATCGGCAAGGAGTTCGATACCGGTCTCGCCAAGCTCAAGGCGCTGATGGAGAACCAGGCGCCGGCGGGCTAGACTGAAGCCCATCGAGATCGATCCTCTTTCACAGGAGGCCAGGATGCAGGCGATCTGGCGTGGCGAGGTGATCGCGGACAGCGATCGCACCCTCGAAGTCGGCGGCTATCGGTATTTCCCGCGCGACTCGGTGAAGATGGCGTTGCTGAAGGTCTCGCCGCTGACGGCGAACGACCTGAAATGCCCGCACGGCGTACAGTTCTACGATGTGGTGGACGGTGGCAGGCGCAGCGACCGCGCCGCGTGGTCCTACGAGGCGCCGCTCGAGAAGATGAAGCCGGTCGACCACTGGATCGGCTTCTGGGAAGACGTCGAGATCAGGTGATGGCCCAAGCAAAGGGCAAGAGCGGCAGAATTCATGTCGGCATCGGCGGCTGGACCTTCGAGCCGTGGCGCGGCGTGTTCTATCCCGAGGGCCTGACCCACAAGAAGGAGCTGGGATACGCCGCCGGCAAGCTGACCTCGATCGAGATCAACGGCACCTACTACTCCAGCTTCAAGCCGGCGAGCTGGGCGAAGTGGCGCGAGGAGACGCCCGAGGGCTTCGTCTTCTCGATGAAGGCTTCGCGCTTCTGCACCAACCGGCGCCAGCTCGCCGACGCCGCGGAGTCGATCCAGCGCTTCGTCAATCAGGGCCTGGTGGAGCTGAAAGACCGTGCGGGGCCGATCAACTGGCAGCTCGCCGGCAGCAAGAAGTTCGATGCCGAGGACATCGGCAACTTCTTCAGGCTGCTGCCGAAGGAGGTCGGCGGCCTGAAGCTGCGGCACGCGCTCGAGGTGCGCAACGAGACCTTCAAGGACAAGGCGTTCTACGATCTGGCGCGCAAGCACAACGTGGCGATCATCTACGCCGATGACGACGAGTTCCCGGCGATCGACGAGCCCACCGCCGATTTCACCTACGCCCGGCTGATGCGCAGCCAGGAGAATGTGAAGACCGGCTACAAGCCGGCCGACCTCGACAAATGGGCCAAGCAGGCCAAGGCCTGGGCCAAGCGCGGCGACGTCTTCGTCTACTTCATCTCGGGCGCGAAGGTGCGCAACCCCGCCGCCGCGCAGGCGCTGATCGAGCGCGTCGGCTGATCAGCCGGCCTTCTGGCCGACCAGCGCGAAGAACGCGCCCTGCGGGTCGGTGCCCTGGATGATCCAGTCGCCGCCCGGCACTTCCATCGGGCCCATCATCACGGTGCCGCCGGCGGCCTTCACGCGGCCGGAAGCGGCCTCGATGTCGCCGACGCGGAAATAGTACGTCCAGAAGGGAACCGGCATCTGCGCCGGCTTGGTCATCATGCCACCCATCGGCATGGCGGCGCCCGGCGGTCCGAAGATGTGGTATTGGCCCATCGCGCCCATATCCATGGTGTCGAACTTCTTCCAGCCCAGCAGGGCGCTGTAGAAGTCGAACGCCTTGGCGCCGTCGTTGGCGTAGAGCTCGTGCCAGCCGGCGGTGCCGACCCGGCCGGGCTCCAGCGGCGCCGGCGCCCCGCCCGGCGGCGGCGTCGGCTTGAACAGCGCCACCACGCCGCCCTGCGGGTCCTGGATCACCGAGAAGCGCCCGACATTGGGAATGTCCATCGGCTCGTGATGGATGGTGGCACCCAGGCTCCTGGCCTTGGCCGTGCTGGCATCGGCGTCGTCGACCATCACATAGCCCAGCCAATGCGGCGGCACGCCCCGCGTCTTGAGCTCGTCGGGCAGGGTCATCATGCCGCCGACGCCGCGTCCCGGCTCGACGGTGAACAGCGTGTAGGGCATCGGGCCGCCCGACATCTCCTCGGTGCCCCAGCCCACGACCTTTGTGTAGAACGCCTTGGCGGCCCCGGTGTCGGTGGTGCCCAGCTCGTACCAGATGAAGCGGCCGGATTCGGTCATGGCGCTCTCCGCGGGTCGGTTGCGATGCGCCGTCATAGGCGTGCCGTGCCGGCGCGGTCTACCGCGACCTTGTCATCATCACGCAGATGTCACGCGCGCTCAGCTCTCCGGCGGCACGCGGAACTGGTAGGGCGTCTCCAGCGCGGCGATTTCCTCGGCCGAGAGCGGCGCCATGGCGGTCGCCGCCGCCGCGTCGTCGAGCTGCCCGAGCTGCGTGGCGCCGATGATCGGCGAAGCCATGTAGGGCTTGGACCACAGCCACAGCAGCGCCGCCTGCGTCGGCTTGCAGCCGCGCTTGCGCGCGATGTCCTTCAGCGCCTCGACGATGGTCCAGTCGCAGTCGCGCCAGGTATCGGCCTTCACCAGCGAGTCGGTCTTCGCCCGTTCGGTGTCGCCGCCGCCCGCGCGCGAGCGATTGCCGGCGAGGAAGCCGCGCGCCAGCGGCGAGTAGGGGATCAGCCCGACGCCCTGCTCGAGGCAGAGGCGATTCATCTCGCGCTCCTCCTCGCGCTGCACCATGTTGTAGAGGTTCTGCATCGCGATCGGCCGGGCGTAGCCCTTCCAGTCCGCGAGCATGCACATCTGAGCGAACTTGTAGGCCGGCATCGTCGAGCCGGCGATGTAGCGCACCTTGCCCGAGTGCACGAGGGTGTCGAGCGAGTACATCGCCTCCTCGATCGGCGTGTGCGGGTCGAGGCGATGGATGTGATAGACGTCGATGTAGTCGGTCTTCAGCCGCTTGAGCTGCGCGTCGATCGCCGACATCAGGTGCTTGCGGCCGACGCCGGCGTCGTTGGGCTTCTCGCTCATCTTGATGCCGAACTTGGTCGACAGCACCAGCTCGTCGCGCGGCACCATGCGCATCAGAGACTCGCCGACGATCTCCTCCGAGCGGCCGAGATTGTACGCATCGGCGGTGTCGAAGAAGGTGATGCCGACATCGAGCGCGCGCTTGAAATAGGCCGGCGCCTCGTCGGCGTCGAACTTGCCCCAGGGCCGCCTTCCCTTGGCGCCCCACGAATTGCCGCCGAGGCAGACGCGGCTGACCATCAGGCCCGAGCGGCCAAGCGGAACGTACTTCATGGCGTTTTCCCTAGGGTTCGAGCAGCGCGCTGCCCTCGAGCGCCTTGAGCGTGGCTTCGACGAATTCGCCGGCCGCCTTGCGGCGCGCCTCCTCGCCTTCGACCGGCCTGCCGTCGCGCAGCAGCTGCAGGCCGCCGTCGGCGACGATGCGCAGCACGCTGTCGGCCAGGCCGGGATGGTCGCGGGTGCCGTCGAGCAGCGGCAGGAGCGCGCGCATCGGCACGTCGATGGTGACCGCCTCGTGGCGCAGGCTGGCGGTATGAGTCGAGCCCTCGACCGCGTCCAGCCGCGCGAAGGCCGAAGCGGCCGGGCGCTCGGCCGAGGCCGAGCCGACGCGCACCGGCACTGTCGAGAAGTCGATCATGCCGACATTGGCCATGCGGAACAGCGCGTCGAGCACCGCCGCCTCCTGTGCCGCCGGCTGGTCGGCCCAGCGCGTCGCGATGGCGATCAGCTCGCGCGGCTCGGCCGTCGCCGGATAGCGCGCCGCCAGCGCCTCCAGCGCGGTCGCGACCGACGGGCTCATGGTGGTCAGGGTGCGCTCGGCGGCATCCTTGAACAGGAAGGCGCCTTTGTCGGTGCGCTCGGGCTCGAGGCGGAACTTGCCCGACAGGTGCAGGTCCATCAGCCGCATCGGCTCGAGCATGCGCTGCGCGCTGCGCGCCTGCCCGGTCTTCACCAGGATGGTCTGGCGGAACGTGCGGCCGCTGAGGATGTCGATGTACTGCTCCATCGGCAGCAGCCGGTTGCCGGCAAGCTCGCGCAGGATTTTCGCCGTGTCCTCGCCATAGGTCTCGGCCAGCATGGTGTGCATCTCGCTCTCGGCGAGATAGCTGACGCCATGCTTCTCGGCCGCGAGCACGAACTCCGACACCGTGCAGGGCGCGTTGTCGGCCTCGAGGAACTCGTGCAGCACGTAGTCGTCGCGCTGGTTGGCGAGGAACGTCGCCTCGGTGCGCAGCGCGTTGCCGTAGGGCGTTGTCTGCGCGGCCTTGTCCTTGAGGAAGTTCATCAGCGCCTTGGCCTGGCTGACTCTCTGCGCCGGGTCGGCGATATGCGCGGCATGCGCCAGCATGGCGTCGCGCACGATGCGCTTGAGGTGCCAGCCGGGCATCACGTTGTAGCTGACGATCGCCATGCCGTTGTCGGCGAGCCGCGTGCCGCAGATGTGCAGGATCGCCTCGCGCACCTGCTCGGGCACCCAGGAATAGACCCCGTGGCAGAGGATGTAGTCGAAGGTGCCGTCGGCCTCGCCGACGTCGGTGATGCTGCCGAGCCGGAGCTCGGCGTTCTTCAGCCCCAGCTGGCCCAGGCGACGGCGGCCATGCTCGACCTGCACGCGCGACAGGTCGACGCCGAGGAACGTCGCCTCGGGAAAGCGCTGCGCCAGCGGCAGCAGGTTGCCGCCGGCCGCACAGCCGAGCTCCAGCACCCGTGCCGTCGTCACCGGCGGTGCCCGCAGGCCGAACATGTGCGCGATCGCCGACAGGCGTCCCGGCTGGGTCAGCGGGAAGGAATGGGACGTGTAGGGCGCGGCGTCATAATAGGCAGCGGTCCGCTCCAGCGCCGTCGCCAGTTGGCCGCCCCGGTCTCCGTCAGCCGCTACCACACCCGCGCTCCCTCGTCGTCGCGCGGGAGTATAGCCAGACGTCTCACCCCGCGGCGAGGGCGTCGATTTCGTCGTCGGTCGGGAAGCGGCCCGTCCTGGCGCGCGTATAGGCAAGCCTGCCGTCGACGGTGATGTCGAACTGTCCGGACTTGCCGGGCGAGAGCGTGACGTCGGTGTGCCCGGACCGGGCAAGCAAGTCCCTCACACGGAGGGCCTGGGGCTTGTAGCCTCAACCGCTGCAGTATTCGATGCGGATCTTCATGCGACCCTCCTTTTGCTCGCGGAGGCGGGCGGGCAGTACAGCTCGGCGAGCAGGGCGATGACGCGCGCGGCGGCCGGATCGCCCAGGCGATAGTATATCGTCTGCGCCTCGCGCCGCGTGCGCACGAGATCGTCGGCGCGCAACTTGGCGAGATGCTGCGAGAGCGCCGAGCTGGACAGGCCGACGCGCTCCGCCAGATCGCCGACCGTCATTTCGCCTTCCGACAGCTCGCACAGCACCATCAGCCGCCGCTCGTTGGAGAGCGCGCGCATCAGTCTCGCCGCACGGTCGGCGGCAGCCGCGAATGCGGCACGATCGACTTTGGTATTCGCCAATTTCAGCACTTGCAAATTCAGGAGGCTATTTTGATCTCCCCAACCGGACGTCGCAACCCGAACAAGCCACAAGGCGCGCTGCCCGCCGACGCCACGCTCGACGCCGGACAATCGGAGACGGCAGCAATAGGCGTTCTATACTGTCGGCAACGCGCGGATTCGCTGGAGGACAGGGCATGAAGTGGCTCGGATTGGCCGTCTCGGGAATGGTCGTCGCACTCGGCGTGCCGGCGCAGGCGCAGGATGTCAGCGCGGGCGAGCGCCTGTTCAAGCGCTACTGTGGCGTCTGCCATATCGCCGAGAAGGACAGCACGCGGCGCATGCAGGGCCCGAACCTGTGGGGCCTGATCGGCCGCAAGGCCGGCACGGTCGAGGGCTTCCGCTACACCGACGCCAACAAGAACTCGGGCATCGTGTGGAGCGCCGAGACGCTCGATCCCTATCTCGAGCACCCGCGCGAGGTGATCAAGGGCACCACCATGGCATTTGCCGGCGTCAGGAAGCCGGACGAGCGCAAGGCGATCATCGAGTATCTCGCGGCACAGAAGTGATCGCCGCCGCCTCCGGCATGACGACGGTCCGCTTCGACCGGGCCGCCTCGAAGATGGCGTCAGCCAGCAGCGCCATCGCCACGCCGGAATCGGCGTCGGCCTCGGGCTGCACCCGCCGGCCGATCGCGTCGAGGAAGATCGCGAACTGCGCCGCCATGCCCTGGATCGGCGACAGGGGCATGAAGCCGCGGCGCTGCGGGCTCTCGTAGAGCGGCATCCAGCCGCCGTCGTCCTGCGGCATCAACAGGCATTTGCGGGTGGTGAGCGCGTCGATCATGAAGTCGACGCTGGCCTGTCCGCGGTCGCCGGTGATGGTGAGCTGCTTGCGCGAGAAGGCGCCGCGCGCGAAGGCGTCGGGATGATCGCCCGGCACGATGCAGGCTGCATCGACCCGCGCCACCGGCCCGTCGTTCCAGTTCAGCGTGATGGCGGCGATATCCTCGAAGCCGCGGCCCAGGCGCTCGACCAAGGTCGCCGATACCTCGTCGGGCAGCCGGCCGACGATCCAGCACATCAGGTCGAGCACATGCACCGCGTCGTTGAGCACGACGCCGGCGTCGCGTCGCGGCCGCTTCAGGCTGATGAACTCGGCCACGATCATCGACAGCGTGCCGACGCCCGAGATGCGCACGTGCTCGCGCAGGGCCTGGGCCGCGGGATGGACGCGCAGCAGGTAGCCGACCTGCACGACGCGCCGGCGCGCGGCGGCGGCTTCGGCGATCGCGCGCGCCTGGACGGCGTCGAGCGCCATCGGCTTCTCGATGAAGAGGTCGCGGCCGGCCTCCAGCGCCGCCATGGCGATCGCGTGATGCAGGTCGCTGGGCGCGGCGATGTCGAGGGCGTCGCAGTCGGCCAGCGCCTCGCGCCAGTCGGCGACGATGCGGGCCGCGGGATGCGCCTTGGCCGCGGCCTCGCGCGACGCGGGCGAGGGATCGGCGATGATCAGCGCGGACTCGTGCTCCAGCGCCGACCAGGCGCGCGCGTGCTGCGCGCCGAAGGCCCCGTAGCCGACCTGCAGGATGCGCGGCGCGGTCAAATGCCGAACGCGGCGCGGGCGTTGTTGCCGAGGATGCGCGGCCGCGCCGCCGCCGGCATCGCATCGACCATGCGCTCGAGCTCCTGGAGATAGTCGCCGGTATGGTCGGGGTGCGGGTAGTCGCTGGCCCAGAAGAAGCGGTCGGCGCCGTAGAGGTCGAGCAGCGCCGGGATGGTGCGTTCGTCGGGATCGGCGGAGATCCAGACCTGGCGGCGGAAATAGTCGCTGGGCTTGTGCTTCAGCGGCGCGCGGCCGCCGATATAGGTCGAGGTGACCACGCCGTCGAGCCGGTCGAGCCAGTAGCCGATCCAGCCGGCGCCCGACTCCAGGATGATCAGCTTCAGCCGCGGGAAGCGATCGAAGGTGGCGAACTGGAAGAAGGTGGTGAAGGCCTCGCGCACGCCGTTGGCGGCCGAAACCGAGGCCAGCAGCGACATGCGATGCTGCTCCTCGAAGCGCTGGCCGCGCAGCCGGAAGGGCTCGAAGGCGGGATGGATCGCGATCGGCACGTCGAGCTCGACGGCCTTGGCGTAGACCGGATCGTGCACCGGATCGCCGTGCGCCTTGCGTGTCCAGGTGAAGGGCACGACGAAGGCGCCGCGGCAGCCATCCTTCACGGCGCGCTCCAGCTCCGCCGCGGCGGCCGGCGGATCGCCCAGCGACAGATGCGCGATCGGCACCAGCCTGCCGCCCGAGGGGCGGCAGAAATCGGCGATCCAGCGGTTGTAGGCGCGGCAATAGGCCTGCGACAGCTCGGCATCCTCCAGCTCGGCCTCCCACAGGATACCGAGCGTGGGATAGAGGATCGCCTTGTCGAGGTTCTCGGCTTGTAGAAGTTTCAGGCGCTGCGCCGCGTCGCAGGCGCCGAACGGCATGTTGGCGGCGTAAGTCTTGTCGGGATGCGGCTTGAAGGCGTCGAGCTCCTTCTGGCCCATGCGGCCGAGCGTGGCGGGATAGCCCTTGCGGGTCATCTTCGAGGGCTGGCCGCCGATCTCCAGGTACTCCAGCCCGTCGGCGTCGCGCCGGATGCGCAGGGCGCGCTCGCGATAGCGCGCCTCGATATAGCTGTCCCACAGGTCGCCGGGCTCCAGCACGTGGCCGTCGGCATCGATGGCGCCCTGGTGCCTGAAGCGATGCACCGAGGAGAGATCGAACACCGGCTGCATGGCCGCCTCCGCCGCGATGGTATCCACCCTGCCCTGCGAGGATAGGGGTCGCGCCAGGGGTGGGCAAATTGCATCATTCCGCATGGTGCGATGACGGAGCGGGCGATGAAGCGTTTGATGCTGGCGGCGGCGATCCTTACGAGCCTGGCGCTTCCCGCCGGGGCGCAGCAGACGCTGCGCGTGGGCATCGCCAGCGATCCCGACGCGCTCGATCCGACCTTGTCGCGAACGGTGGCCGGCCGGCAGGTCTTCGCCGCGATGTGCGACAAGCTGATCGACATCAACGAGAAGCTGGAGTTCGTGCCGCAGCTGGCCACGTCGTGGTCGTGGTCGACGGATGGCCGCACGCTCACCTTGAAGCTGCGGCAAGGCGTGACCTTCCATGACGGAGAGAAGATGGACGCCGCGGCGGTCAAGGCGTCGCTCGAACGTCATCTCAAGCTGCCCGCCTCGACGCGCCGCTCCGAAATGGGGCCGATCAAGGAGATCGTGGCGAGCGCGCCCGACACGGTGGAGATCCAGCTCGGCCAGCCTTTCGCGCCGCTGGTCGCCGCCCTGGCCGACCGCGCCGGCATGATCCTGTCGCCCAAGGCGATCGCGGCGCTGGGCGACAAATTCTCCAACGCGCCGGTCTGCGCCGGGCCGTTCAAGTTCGTGCGCCGCGTGCCGCAGGACCGTATCGAGCTGGAGAAGTTCGCCGGTTACTGGAACGCGGCGAGCATCCATTTCGATCGTATCGTCTACCTGCCGATCACCGAGAACACGGTGCGCCTGAACAACCTGCGCGCCAACAGCCTGGAGCTGATCGAGCGCGTGCTGCCCAGCGACGTCGCCGACCTCAAGAAGGATGCCCGGGTGAAG
>JBFXAZ010000071.1:0-29075 GCA_050183765.1 Reyranellaceae bacterium
CATGTTGGCGATGTTGCGCTTGATCCGGTAGCCGGGGTTGGGCAGCTCGACGAGGAAGGCCGAATGCTGCTTGTGCCGCGGCGCGTCGGGATCGGTGCGCGCGATCACCAGGGCGATGTCGGCGACGCTGGCCGAGGACGAGAACCACTTCTCGCCGTTGAGGATGTAGTTGGCGTTGCCGTCCTTCACCGCCGTGGTGCGCATGCCGGTGGCGTCGGCGCCGGCCGCCTTTTCGGTCATCGAGAAGCAGACGCGCTTCTCGCCGTTGAGGATCGGCTTGAGGAACTTCTCCTTCTGGTGCTCGGTGCCGTAGGCCAGCAAGGTCAGCATCGAGGCGTCGTCGGGTCCCTGCGTGTTCATCGACAGCGCACCCAGGACGCTCTCGCCCAGCTCCATCTGCACCAGCGCGTTGGCCAACGGACCCAGCCCCATGCCGCCGTATTCCTTGGGGATGAACGGGCACCACAGGCCCTGGGCGCGCGCCTTCTTGCGCAGCGGCTCGAGCACTTCCTTCAGCGGCTTGTGCTCGAGCTCCTTCTCGGCGGGGATGCACTCGTCCTGCACCCACTGGCGCACCCGCTCGCGGACGGCCTTGGCCTCGGCCGGAATCTCGAAATCGATCGACATGGACGTCCCTCTCTTCTGGATGCCCGACTATCGCACGAAATCGCTAGGATCGAGGGCAGGCCGTGGAGGGCGACGACATGGGGTTCCGGATCGCGGACCGGTGGTTCGAGTTTCGCCGCATCGACGACGACGTCACACTGATCTGGGAGCCGCACGTGGTGCCCCTGATCCGCTGCAACATCTGGCACGTGCGCGGGCGCGGTCGCGACCTGCTGGTCGACACGGGCCTGGGCATGGCCAGCCTCAGGGCGGCGGCGCGGCACCTGTTCGAGAAGAAGCTCACCGCCGTCGCGACCCATGCCCACTACGATCACGTCGGCGGCCTCCACGAATTCGACGATCGCGTGATCCATCGCGCCGAGGCGGGCTGGATGGCCGAGGAACGCCCGGCCTCGCTCTATGGCGGCACGAAGGGCGATGCGTTGCTGGAGAGCATCCGCGCCGCCGGCTACGACATTCCGCCCGAGCTTTTCACCGCCGTGCCGACCGGCGGGTACGACCCGCGAGCCTATCGCGTGCTGCCGGCACCGGCGACGCGGACGGTCGACGAGGGCGACGTCATCGACATTGGTGTCCGTCGTTTCGAGGTGCTGCATCTGCCGGGGCACTCGCCGGGCAGCATCGGCCTGTGGGAGGCCCATACCGGTACGCTGTTTTCCGGCGACGCGCTCTACGACGGGCCCCTGCTGGACGAACTGCCGGGGTCCGATATCGCGGCCTATGTCCGGACCATGGAGCGGCTGCGGGAGCTTCCGGTTCGCGTCGTCCATGCCGGTCACGACCCCAGCTTCGGCCGGGAGCGCCTGCGGGAGCTGTGCGACGCCTACCTGGCCCGCAGGGCATGACCCAACGAACAAAGCCGACCCCGTGGGGTCGGCTTTGCCATCGCTGTCATTGGTCGGAGTGAGAGGATTCGAACCTCCGGCCCCTAGCTCCCGAAGCTAGTGCTCTACCAGGCTGAGCTACACTCCGGCGGTGGGCTTGCGCGCCGTTGGGGCGCTAAGCGGCGCGGGTTATAGCGCCCAGTTGTGGCCCTAGCAAGGCTGGCGGAGGGGCGTCCGGCGCCTGCGGGGTCGGCCCGCCTCGGCGCCGGTCGGAAACGGTTGTCGGCAATGCGCGCGGCACCTAACGTCGCGGCGGGAGAAAATCGCTCAGGGGAAATCATCGTCATGACCGCGCCCGATCGCCTGCGTGCCTTGCTGAAGAAGCCGGACTTCCTCGTCATGCCGGCGGTGTGGGACGGGCTGACCGCCAAGCTCACCGCGGCCGCCGGCTTCGAGACCGCCTTCATGTCGGGTTCCTGCGTCGCCGCCAGCCGGCTGGGCGGACCGGATCTCGACCTGGTGTCGTTCGGCGAGATGTTCGACTCCTTCAACATGATCCGCGGCGCGGCGCCCGACCTGCTGGTGCTGGCCGACGGCGATCACGGCTACGGCAACGCCATGAACGTGCAGCGCACGGTGCGCGCCTATGGCCGTGCCGGCGCCGCCGCGGTGCTGATCGAGGACAAGATCACGCCGCGCGCGCTCACCTCCGCCGGCAAGCCCTGCCTGCCGCGCGAGGAGGCACGCATGAAGATCCGCGCGGCGATCGAGGCGGCGAAGGACTCGGGCATCCTGATCCTGGCGCGCACCGATTGCCGGCCGACCCAGGGCATCGACGAGGCGGTGGCGCGCATCGAGATGTATGTCGAGGAGGGCGCCGACATCCTGCTGCTCGATTCGCCGGCCGACGAGGGCGAGATCAAGCGCGCGATCGCCGCGGCCAAGGGCAGGCCCTCCTTCGCCGTGCTGTCGCCCGGCGCGCCGCGCTCGACGCCCTCGCAGACCGAGGCCGCGAAGCTTGGTTTCAAGATCGGTACCTATCCGACCGGCATGCTGGCGCCGGCCGTCGCCGGCATGAAGGACGGCCTTGCGGCGCTGAAGGCGGGAGAGGCGGCGGCCAAGAGCGCCCTGCCGCCGCCGGAAATGCGCACGACCCTGGGCTACGACGCCTACGATTTGCAGGCCAGGCCGTTCATCGCGAAGGCCTGACCGCTCGACGTGTGTCATAGTGCGAAGCCAGTGATGCCGCGTGAGTAAGGAGCAATGGCGATGGTCGAGCCCTGTCCCCTGATCGAGCTGTCGGGCGCGCCGTACGAACGCGGCCGCGACTATGGCCGCAAGGCGCAGGCGCGCATCGCCAAGGGCATCGCGCACTACTCGGGGCAGCTGAAATCGCTGTCGATCGGTCCGGCCGAGATCAGGGAGCTGGTGAACGACTATCTGCCGCTGATCGAGGGCTTCGATGCCGGCTTCGTCGTGGAAATGCGCGGCATCGCCGAAGGCGCCAACGTCTCGTTCGAGGAGATCGCGCTGCTCAATGCCCGGACGGAGATCCTGAAGATGGCGCAGCGGCCCGACCTGCGCGCCAGGCTGGCCGGGTCGCTGGCCAAGGAGCCCCCGGATGGCTGCACCGGCGTGGTGGCGCTGCCCGGCGCCACGCGCGAGGGCAGGCTGATCCATGCCCAGAACTGGGACTGGAAGGTGGAATGCGCGGAAACCGCGGTGGTGCTGCGCATCCGGCGCGACGATGGTCCTGATGTGCTGACCTTCGTCGAGGCCGGTGGCCTGGCGCGCAGCGGCATGAACTCGGCCGGCATCGCGATCACCGCGAACTATCTCGAATCGGATCGCGATTATGGCCAGGTCGGCGTGCCGCTGGCGCTGATTCGCCGCAAGGTACTCGACACCGAGCATGTCGCGCTGGCGATGCGCGCGGTCTACGCGACGCCGAAGTCCGCCTCGAACAACATGATCGTCAGCCACAAGCAAGGCGTGGCGATCGACTTCGAGTGCGCGCCGGACGAGACTTTCCAGGTCCACCCCGAGCGCGGCCTGCTGGTCCACGCCAATCACTGGCAAAGCCCGGTGGCGCTGTCGAAGCTCAAGGACACCGGCATCGCCAACACGCCCGACAGCCTCTATCGCGACATCCGCGTGCGCGACCTGCTGTCGCCGCAGATCGGCGACATCACCATCGACAGCGTCAAGACGGCCCTGTTCGACGACTTCGCCACGCCATGGTCGGTGTGCCGGCCGCCGCGGCCGGGAGTCGCCAACAATCTCAGCGCCACGGTCGCGATGATCGTCATGGAGCCGGCCGGCGGCATCATGGACGTCGCGATGTTGCCGGCGTTGAACCGCAGCTTCCAGCGGTTCCGGTTCGACGGCGCGGCGACGCTGCGCGCGGCCTAGGCGACGGATCGGATCGCGTCATGAAGCTCGGATACTACGATGTCGGCAGGACGCCGTTCTTCGCGTCGCAGACCGACCAGCGCGTCAGCTACTGCCTGTACGCGCCAAAATCGCTCGCCGAGGAGCAGGACCGCTCGGATGTCCGGCTGATCGTCGCCATGCACGGCACCGGCCGCACGGCCACGGCCTATCGCGACGGCTTCGCGGAGCTGGCGGAACGGCGGCGCGCTATCGTGCTGGCGCCGCTGTTTCCCGTCGGGCTGATCGAGCCCGGCGAGCTGTCCAACTTCAAGCGGTTGAAGTTCCACGACATGCGCTTCGACAAGCTGCTGCTCTCGATGGTCGACGAGGTCGAGCAGAAGTACGGCATCGACGCGAGACGCTTCCTGCTGTTCGGCTTTTCCGGCGGCGGCCAGTTCGTGCAGCGCTTCCATCTGCTCTATCCGCATCGCCTCGCGGCCGTGACCATCGGCGCGCCAGGCAACGTCACGCTGATCGACGAGAAGCGCGACTGGTGGGTCGGCACCCGTACGCTGAAGCAGGAATTCGGCGTCGAGATCGATCTTGCCGAAATGCGCAAGGTGCCGGTGCAGATGATCGTGGGCGAGCTGGACACCGAGACCTGGGAAATCACGGTGCCGCCCGAAAGCCCCGCGTGGATGGAAGGCATCAACGACTCGGGCGTCACGCGCATCGACCGGCTTGCGACGCTGAAGGCGAACTACGAACAGCACGGCATTCCGGTGCGCCACGATATCGTCCCGGGGATCGGCCATGCGGGCTGGAACGCGATGGCGCCGGTGATCGATTTCTTCGACGGCATCCTGCGCGACAAGGCGCGATTCAGTCCTTAGGGCCTCAGTCCTTCAGGATCGTCGCCTCGAGCGGCTGGCGGCCGCGGATCATGTCCGCGGCCTTTTCCGCGATCATCAGCACCGAGGCGTTGAGGTTGGCCGACGGCATGGTCGGCATGATCGAAGCGTCGACCACGCGCAATCCCTCGAGGCCGCGCACCCTGAGCTGATCGTCGACGACCGCCGTGGGGTCGGTCTCGGGGCCCATGCGGCAGGTACCCATCAGGTGGAACGTGGTGGTGCCGCGCTCCTTGGCGGCCTGCATCAGATCGGCGTCGGACTGTGCCTGGGGGCCCGGGAAGAGCTCGCGGTCGTAGTAGGGGGCCAGCGGCTTGGATGCCAGCAGCCGGCGCGCCAGCTTCATGCCGGCCAGCAGCACGCGGCGGTCGCTCTCGGCTGCGAGGTAGTTGGGCTGGATGACCGGCGCGTCGAACGGGTCGCTGGTGCGCGCGCGGATGTAGCCGATGCTGTCGGGCCGTTGCTGCCAGGAGGCGATGGTCATGCCCGGCTCGTCGTCGAGCTTGGACTGCACGCCCTCCTTGTAGCTCGCCGGCGTGAAGGTGAGCTGCAGGTCGTGGTTGTCGAGGCGCTCGTCTGACTTCCAGAACACGTAGACCAGCGTCGGGTTGAGCGAGAGGATGCCCTTGCGGGTGAAGGCGTATTTCAGCACCTCGCCGACCAGGCTGAGCCCGTGCGAGCGTTCGTTGATGGTGCGCGCATTCTTCACCCGGGCGACGAAACGCGGCGCGTAGTGATCGCGCAAATTCTCGCCGACGCCCGCCAGCTCGTGCTTGACCGCGATGCCCAGCGAGCCCAGCAGCGCCGAGGGCCCGACGCCGGAGACCTGCAGCAGCTGCGGCGAGTTCACCGTGCCGCCGCACAGGATCACCTCCTTGCGCGCGCGCACCTCCATCGCCGCGCCGCCGCGGCCGCCCTTGCTGTAGCGCACGCCGACGGCGCGCTTGCCCTCGAAGACGATCTCCGTGGCATGGGCATGCGTGCGCACGGTGAGGTTCGGGCGCTTCATCGCCGGATGCAGGAAAGCGCGCGCCGAGCTGAAGCGTCGGCCGTTGCGCACCAGGCGCTGCACGTAGCTGACGCCGGCCTGCGTCGTGCCGTTGTAGTCGGGGTTGCGCGGAATGCCCATCTGTACCGCGCCCTCGATGAAGGCGTCGCACAGCGGGTCACGCCAGTCGAGATCGAGGATGTCCAGCGCGCCGTCGCGGCCGCGGAAGGTCGCGTCGGATTCGCCGATGCGCTTCTCGGTGCGCCGGAAGTAGGGCAGCACGTCGGCATAGCCCCAGCCGCGATTGCCGCGTTGCGCCCAGCCGTCGAAATCCATGCGCTGGCCGCGATTGTAGATGTGGCCGTTGATCGAGCCCGAGCCGCCGATCGTCTTTCCGCGCGGCGCCGCGATGCGTCGCCCGCCGGTCCACTCGCTGGGCTCGGAGGTGTAGAGCCAGTTCACCCGGGGATTGACCAGCGTGTACATGAAGCCGGCCGGGATATGGATCATCGGATGCCAGTCGCTGGGGCCCGCCTCGAGCACGCAGACTGTGCTCTTCTCGTCCTCGCTCAGGCGGCTGGCCAGGATGCTGCCCGCCGAGCCGGCGCCGACGATCACATAGTCGAAGCTGTCCATCTGCGTGGCATCCTCCCGATGCCCACGCTTAGCGCCCCCTCGGGCCGTCGTCCATCGCCTCAGGTGCCGCAGAAGGTGCGCAGCACGCGTTCGTCTTCCAGCGGCGGCTCGGCGTAGGCGGCAAACTCGGGTCGGTCCTCGAACGGGCGCGACAGGACCAGCAGCAGTTCCTCGAACGGCTGGAAATCACTTTCGGCAATCGCCGCCGTGATGGCCGCCTCGACCCGGTGGTTGCGCGGGATGTAGGCGGGATTGACCGCCTGCATCGCGGCCCGCCGCGACGCCGGATCGCCGCTCAGCCGCTGCCGCCAGCGCATCGCCCAGGAATCGTAGGCCGTAGGATCGAGGAACAGGTCGCGCACCGCGCCGTCCGCCGCTGGATCGGCCGCCGCGTCGCACAGTCTGCGGAAGGTCAGGGTGAAGTCGGCGCTGTTGGCGGCCATGGCGTTGAGCAGGTCCTGCGCCAGCTTTTCGTCCTCGGGCTGCGCGTCGGCCAGGCCGAGCTTGCGGCGCAGGCCGGAGAACCAGGCATCGGCGAACAGGCCCGAGAATTTCTGCAGCGATTCGTTGGCCTGCGCCAGCGCCTGGTCGTCGTCCTCGGAGAACAGAGGCAGGAGGGTCTCGGCGAAGCGCGCCAGATTCCAGACGGCGATGCGGCCCTGGTTGGCATAGGCGTAGCGGCCGCCCTGGTCGATCGAGCTGAACACCGTGTTGGGGTGATAGGTGTCCATGAAGGCGCAGGGACCGTAGTCGATGGTTTCGCCCGCGATCGAGGTGTTGTCGGTGTTCATCACGCCATGGATGAAGCCCACCAGCATCCAGCGCGCCACCAGCGCCGCCTGCCGCGCCAGCACGGCCTCGAACAGGGCGCGGTAGTCGGCGGCGGAGACCTCGGGGTAGTGGCGCGCGATGACATGGTCGGCGAGCAGGCGCAGCGCGTCGATGTCCTGGCGTGCGGCAAAGTACTGGAAGGTGCCGACCCGGATATGGCTCGACGCCACGCGCGTCAGCACCGCGCCGGGCAGCGCGGTCTCGCGCAGCACCTCGTCGCCGGTCAGCACGGCGGCCAGCGAGCGGGTGGTGGGGATGCCCAGCGCGTGCATGGCCTCGCTGACGATGTATTCGCGCAGCACCGGCCCCAACGCCGCGCGGCCGTCGCCGCGGCGCGAGAAGGGCGTCGGGCCGGAGCCCTTGAGCTGGATGTCGCGGCGCACGCCCCTGGTGTCGACGATCTCGCCCAGCAGGATGGCGCGGCCGTCGCCCAGCTGCGGCACGAAATTGCCGAACTGGTGGCCGGCATAGGCCAGCGCGATCGGTTCGGAGCCTTCGGCGACGCGGTTGCCGGCCAGCATGTCGACGATTTCCGGGCTCGCGAGATGCCGCGGATCGAGACCAAGCTCGCGCGCCAGCGACTCGTTGAGCTTGATCAGGCGCGGTCTGGCGACCGGCGTCGGCGGCAGGCGCGCGTAGAAGCGCTCCGGCAGCCGCGCGTAGCTGTTGTCGAAGGGCCAGCGGATCGTCTCAAAAACCGGAATGCCGGTGTCGTTCGCCATCATTTCGCCTGTCGAGCCAAACTCTTCGGGCCAAGCCTTGCGTTCCCAGCCTATCACCAATGATTCCCCGCGGGCAGCGGTTCCCACTAGAGTGCGGCCCGGGAGGATCAGGCCATGCGCTTCAGTTTCACCAGCGAGCAGGAGGAATTCCGCTCGATCCTGCGCCGCTTCATGGAGGGCAAGTCGCCCACCAAGGAAGTCCGGCGCCTGATGGACACCGAGACGGGGTGGGACCGCGACGCCTGGAAGAAGATCAACCAGGAGATCGGCCTGACCGCCGTGGCTATTCCCGAGGCCTATGGCGGCCAGGGCTTCGGCTGCAGCGAGCTGTGCATCGTGCTGGAGGAAGCCGGTCGCACCGTTCTCTGCGCGCCGCTCTTCGCCTCGACCATGGCGGCCTACGCCATCCTCGATGCCGGCGACGAGGCGCAGAAGAAAGCGCTGCTGCCGGGCATCGCCTCGGGCGAGACCGTGGCCACGGTCGCCTTCAGTGAGGAGCATGGCAACTGGGATGCCGCCGGTGTGCGCATGACGGCGACGCCGTCGGGTGGCGGCTACAAGCTCGACGGGACCAAGAGCTTCGTGCTCGACGGCCATACGGCCGACCTGATCGTCGTGCTGGCACGCACCCCGGGCACCACGGGCGAGCAGGGCCTTGCGCTGTTCACCGTGCGCGGCGACGCGCCGGGCCTGCAGCGCCGCCTGCTGAAGAGCATGGATGCGACGCGCAAGCTGGCGAAGCTGACCTTCAATTCGGTCGACGCGACGCCGCTGGGGACGGTCGGCGGCGCGGCGGTGCCGTTCACCAGGACCCTGACCCGCGCCGCGGTGTGCCTCGCCAACGAGATGGTGGGGGTGGCCGAGAAGCTGCGCGAGACGGCGCTCGACTACTCGAAGATGCGCATGCAGTTCGGCCGGCCGATCGCCTCGTTCCAGTCGATGAAGCACAAACAGGCCGACATGCTGGTCGACGTCGAGCTGGCGAAGGCGGCGGCCTACTACGCCGCGGCGGCGGCCGACGAGGATGACAAGGACCTGCCGGCGCTCGCCTCGCTGGCCAAGGCCGGCGCGTCGGAGGCGGCGCTGCAGACGGCGATCCACTGCATCCAGGTGCATGGCGGCATCGGCTTCACCTGGGACAACGACTCGCACCTGTGGTTCAAGCGGGCCAAGAGCTCGGAGGTGATGCTGGGCGACGCGCAGTATCACCGCGAGCTGATGATGCAGCGTTGGGCAGCGTAAGGGAGGACGGGACCATGAGCGAGATCAACGAAGCCACCGTCCGCGCCGACGTGCGTGCCTGGCTGGAGAAGAACTGGGACCCCAGCCTCGGCCTGGTCGAGTGGCGCAACAAGCTGTGCGATTCGGGCTGGGGGGCGCCGCACTGGCCGAAGGAATGGTACGGCCGCGACCTGCCGGTCGGCCTCGTGCCGGTGGTCGACGAGGAGTTCGCGCGCATCGGTGCCGTCGGCGTCGCCAAGGCGGGCATCCGCACGCTGGCGGCGGCGACCATCCTCGCGCACGGCAGCGACCTGCATAAGCAGAAGTTCCTGCGCCGCATCCTCACCGGCGAGGATACGTGGTGCCAGCTGTTCAGCGAGCCGGGCAGCGGTTCGGACCTCGCCGGCGCGGTCACCCGTGCCGATCTGAAGGGCAACAAGTGGGTGATCAACGGCCAGAAGGTCTGGAACACCAGCGCGCACAAGGCGCATTGGGGCCTGCTGCTGGCCCGCTCCGACTGGGACGCGCGCAAGCACAAGGGCCTGAGCTACTTCATCATCGACATGAAGCAGCCCGGCGTGCAGGTCTATCCGCTGAAGCAGATGAACGGCCACGCTTCGTTCAACCAGGTCTTCTTCAACGACGCCATCGTCGAGCCCGAGTTCATGCTGGAGCACGGCGGCGACGGCTGGACGGTCGCGACCACGACCCTGATGCACGAGCGCCGCGGTGCCGACGGCATGCGCGCGTTGGCCAGCGCCAGCGGCAAGCGCGAAGGGCGCATCTACGAGGAGGAGAGCGCCGAGATCGCCACGACGATGGAGCCCTACAAGTGGTATCCGCAGCGTGCCGGTCGTGTCGACCTCGTGATCCCGCGCGCGAAGGAGACCGGCAAGATCAACGATCCCGTGGTCCGTCAGGAGATCGCCAAGCTGCTGGTCATGTCGAAGTCGGCGGAATGGCTGGCGCGTCGTGCGCGCACGGCGCAGGAGCAGGGCCGGCCGCAGGGACCGGAGGGCTCGCTGGGCAAGCTGATCTCCAGCCACGTCGCGCGCGCCGCGGCGCGCGTGCACACCGCGATAAGCGGCGCCAATGCGCTGCTGAGCGGCGAGGACGGCGAGATGAACGGCACCATCGCCGAGATCCTGATCTCGGTGCCGGCCTGCTCGATCGCCGGCGGCACCGACGAGATCCAGCGCAATATCATCTCCGAGCGCGTGCTGAAGATGCCGAAGGAGCCCAGCGTCGACGCCGAGAAGCCGTTCCGCGACGTGCCGCGCAACATCACGGCGGCGGCGTCGTAGCCCACCGCCGTCGTCCTAAGCGCGGCGAAGGACCTCGCGGTCGAACGTACAAAGAATGACGGCGCCGGATGATCTCCGGCGCCGTTTGTGTTTTGGAGAGCCACCGCGAGGTCCTTCGCTGCGCTCAGGACGACAGTGGAAATGTCAGAAGTTCTCCACCCAGGGACGCAGCTCGACTTCCCAGGTCCAGGCGCTGCGCGGCTGTTGCAGCACGTGCAGATAGCTGGCGGCGATGGCGTCGGGATCGAGCAGGGAGTCCGGGTTGTTCGCCGGATCGGCGCGCGTGGCGGAGCGGATGCCGCCGTCGATCACGAAGTGCGCGACGTGGATGCCCTTGGGCGCAAGCTCGCGCGCCATGCTCTGCGCCAGGCCGCGCAGCGCGAACTTGCCCATCGCGAAGGGTGCCGACAGCTTGTAGCCCTTGACGCTGGCCGAGGCACCGGTGAGCAGGATGGCGCCATGGCCCTTGGGCAGCATGCGCTTGGCCGCTTCCTGCGCGACGAGAAAGCCGCCGAAGGCGCTGACCTGGATGGCGCGCTGCACGTCGTCGGGCGCCAGCTCGGCCACCGGGCCGCGGGCCCGCGCCGAGGCGTTGTAGACCACGACATCCGGTTCGCCGATCGCGCGCTCGACGTCCTGGAAAAGCTTGGCGACATGCGCCGCGTCCGTGGCGTCGCAGGCGAAGGCTTGGGCCTTGGTCTCGGTGGCCAGCGGCGCGAGCTTGTCGGCATTGCGTGCGGCCAACGCCACGCGCATGCCCTCGCGCGCGAACAACCGGGCCAGCGAGGCGCTCAGACCCGGACCGGTGCCGACGATCAGCGCCGAGTTGTAGGTCGGCGTCACGGCCATGAGCCTTCGATGACCCTGATCGACTTGGCGCGGATATAGGTCTCGACTTCGTTCTGCGAGATCTCGAAGGGGTCGTCGAACAGGCAGGTCAGGCGAAAGGTGCCGGTCGGCGTGCGTCGCATGGTCCAGTCGCCCTCGTTCACCGGGAACCGCACGCCATCAACGCGCCGGCTCACGATGCCAGAGATGGTGACTTTCCAGACCGTGTCCGCCACGTCGGCGATCTCCCGTCTCCGCTGCCGATTGCACAGGCGACACGCCGTTCGCGCTTCGCCGGCCACCCGGATACGCCCCAAATGTTGCCTGCACCCTACGGCGCCTGATGCGGTGGCGCAATCGGCTCAGTCGTCGTAGGTGAGCAGGGCCTCGACTGGAATGTCGAGCCGGCTGCGCCCCTTGAGAAACGTCAGTTCGATGACGCAGGCGGCGGCCGGCACGACGGCACCGACGCCGCGCAGCAGGCGGACCGCCGCGTCCATCGTGCCGCCGGTGGCCAGCAGGTCGTCGATCAGCACCACGCGCCGGCCCGGCTCCACGGCGTCGTCGTGCATCTCGATGGTGTCGTTGCCGTATTCCAGCTCGTAGGTATGGCTGGCCTTGGAACCGGGCAGCTTGCCCTTCTTGCGCAGGATCACGAAGCCCACGCCCAGCGCGTAGGCGACCGGCGCGCCGAAGATGAAGCCGCGCGATTCGATGCCGGCCAGCAGGTCGGGCTGGTGCTTCCTCACCGCCTGCGCCAGCAGGTCGACCGTCTCGCGCCACGCCTCGGCGTGGAGCAGCAAGGTGGTGATGTCGTAAAACTGGATGCCCGGCTTGGGAAAGTCGGGAACGGTGCGGATGTGGGTCTTCAAATCCATGGCGCGCAGAAACTAACGGGCATGATGCCGACCCGCAACGGGCCGCTTACAACCGCCTCGAGGTGCGCCTCGAGGCGTAGACGAAGATCGCGATACCGGTGATCGCCGCGCGCGGCACGAGACCGGGCACCGGCATGCGGCTGTCGAGCGAGCGGTCGCGCGCATCGCCGGCGACGAAGAAGAACCCCGGTGGCACCGCCGTTTCCGCGCGCTGGCAGAGCGGATGACGGGAATCCTCGAAGGTGATCCGGTAGGTCTTGCCGTCGAGCGATTCGGGCATCACCCATCGCGGCGTGCGGATGCCGCGATCCTCCCTTTCCACGGGTTCGCCGGCGCGGGCGGGGCGACCATTGACGATGACGCCGCATTTGGCGAAGCTGACCCGGTCGCCGGGGACACCGACGATGCGGTGGATATACGAGTAGGTCCGATCGTCGCGCGGTTCCTCCACCGTGTAGACGACGATGTCCCCCCGTCGCGGCGCGCGGATCATGAGCGTCATGCTGCTGGTCAGGATCCGATCGCCGCGGTCGAAAATTGGGCGCATGCTGCCGCTCTCGATGTCGTAGAAGCGCGAGACGTGCTGCCGCTTGGCGTCCATCACGGCGATGGCGCTGGCCAGAGCCAGCACCACCGCGACGACGGCCGGCAGCCTGCGGTTTCCCGCGATCCGGCGCAGGCCGGCGCCGAGCCAGACAAGGACTGCGACGGCGACGAAGCTGAACAGCACCGCCGCCGGCGTCTCGATGGCCACGGATTCGAAGAGCAGCGAGCGCAGGGCAAGGATGGCCAGCAATGCCGGCGGCAGCACCGTCGCGACGTGACCCATCACGTAGCCCCACAGACGCGCGATGGTGAGGAGCCGTGTCGGCGCGCCCAGAAGCGCCATGGCCAGGGCCATTACGGCAACGCTCACAAGCGAGACCACGACTTGCGGGGCGAGGACATTCCACGGCAGCTAGGGCGTCGTCCGATCGTCGAACAGCGCCGCGCCGCCGAACAGCCACACGTCCAGCGCGCCCAGCACGACGACGCCGACGCCGAGGATCAGCCACGGCGAACTGAGCCCGCGATCCTCGCCGGTCGCGGCGTCGTAGACGCGATCGCGGTCGGCATAGATCGCGCGATGGGTGCGCAGGAACCGGTCGATCATCTCCCCCCGCGCCTTCGGGCGTGATGGGTCGATCCCACCAGGGTTGCGTTTGTCGGGGCAAGCCGACCGTGAGCGGTGTGCGCCGCGGCGGGCTGTGACATCGCTAGCCCGCCAGCGTCGAGTAGGTGGCGCGGCCGACGGCGACCAGGGCCTTGCGATCGTCATAGACGTCGACGTCGACCACGCCGACGCTCTTGCCGGCGCGGCGCACGCGGGCGACCGTGGTGAGCGAGGTCTTGATCGCCGGTCGCAGATAGTCGACGCGGAAATTGATCGTCGGCAGGCCGCGGCGCAGGGCCATGATCAGGACGTAGTCTCCCACAGTGTCAATAATCGCGGCGATCGGTCCGCCGTGCCACTGGCCGGTGCCGGCGCCGCGCTCGAATTCCGGCCGCATCGGGCAGGTCATGGTGAGCTGCTCGCGTCCCGGATCGGCCTCGGTGACCTTCAGGCCCATGAAGGAGATGAACGGCGAGCGGTCGAGCATCGCCTGGAGCTCGGCGCTGGTCAGCGGCGTCAGGGCCTCGCTCATGGCGCCACCACGATCTTGCCGAACACCTCGCGGTCCTCGATCACGCGCAGGGCCTCGCGGGCCTCGGCCAGCGGGTAGACCTTGTCGATCAGCACCTTCAGCTCGCCCTTCTGCACCATGTCGAGCAGCGTGATGATGTCCTGGCGCATCCAGCCGTTGGAGCCCAGCACCTTGAGCTCGAAGGTCCAGATGAAGCGGATGTCCTCCTGCGGCGCGAAGCCCGCCGTGGCGCCGCAGGTCAGCAGCCGGCCGCCAACCTTCAGCACCTTCAGCGACTTCACCCAGGTATCGCCGCCGGTGTAGTTGACGACCACGTCGATGCCTTGCGTCGCGCCGGCGCCGCGGCGCGTCGGCTTGCCGTAGTGCCGGTAGACCTCCTGCTGGAAGTCGTGGGTGACGTAGTTGATGGTGCGGTCGGCGCCGAGCTCGGCGAGGCGCTGCGCCTTGGCGTCGGTGCCGGCGCAGGCGATCACGTGGGCGCCGACATTCTTGGCGAGCTGCAGGCAGCACACGCCGACACCGCCCGAGGCGCCGAGGATCAGCACCGTCTCGCCCGACGCGACATGGCCGTTGGTGCGCATCATGCGCAACGCCGTGCCATAGGCCACGGGAAGCGCCGCGGCGTCGGCGAAGCGCACGCCGTCGGGGATGCGCACCAGCTGATGCGCGCGCGCCCGGCACAGCTCGGCGAGGCCGCCATGCACCGTCTCGCCCATCAGCCCGCCTTCGACACGGTTGATGGGATCGACCAGCACGCGATCGCCCTTCTTCCAGCCCTCGACACCCGGCCCGATTTCGGCGATCTCGCCGGCGACGTCGAGGCCCATGATCGCCGGCATCGGCACCTTGATGCCAGGCATGCCGCGCCGGGTGAAGACGTCGTGGTAGTTCAGCGACGCGGCTTTCACCGCCACGATCACGTCGCCCTCGCCGGGCCTGGGATCGGGGAAATCCGTCTCGAAGGCCAGGCGCTCGGGCCCGCCGTGCTCGCGGACGACGGCTGCTTTCATGGGATGGCCTCCTGCTCGGGAATGCGTCGCGCCAGCGCGCGCTTGTCGATCTTGTTGGTGCCGGCCAGCGGCAGCTCGTCGAGGAAGAACACACGGCGCGGATGCTGGTAGGCCGGCGCGTTGGCCAGCGCGAACTGCTTGACCGCCTGCTCGTCGAGGCTCGCCCCGGACGCGCGCACGACGAAGGCGATCGGCTTGTGGCCCTTCAGCTCGTCTGGCACCGGCAGCACCGCGGCCTGGTGGATGGCAGGATGGCGCTCGAGCATCTTCTCGACCTCGCCGGGATAGATGTTCTCGCCGCCGCAGACGAACATGTCGTCGGCGCGGCCGACGAAGAAGAAGTAGCCGTTCTCGTCGCGGCGGAAGACGTCGCCGGTGCGGTAGTAGCCGTCCGGAGTCATCGCCTTGGCGGTGGCCTCGGGCAGGTTGTGATAGCGGCTCATCAGCGCGCCGCAGGCCATCTCCAGCTCGCCCTCGTCCTGCACGACCTTGCCGTCGCGCACCAGCCTCAGCTTCACGTCAGGGTGCGGGTAGCCGGTGGAGAGCTCGGGCTGCTTCAAGCCCTGCGGATGCGGGCCGAAGACGACGGGACCGGCCTCGGTCGTGCCGTAGCCGTTGCCGATCTGCGCCTTCGGGAAGAGGGCACGCACCTGATCGATCAGGCCCTGCGTCAGCGGCGCCGATCCCATGCGCACGGCCTCCACCGCCGACAGGTCGGTGCGCGACAGCAGCTCCTTCTCGCGCAGCATCATCGCGATCATCGTCGGCACCGAGGTCAGGAACGCCACGCGGTGCCTGGCGGCGGCCTCGATATAGCCCTTGGTGGTGAACTGCGGCAGCAGGACCACGGTATCGCCGTGGCTGAACGTAGTCTGGCACATCGCCAGCCCGTTCATGTGGTAGAGCGGCGCGGCCACCTGCACGCGCGTGCCCGGCGGACCGAGGCGGCGCGGGCGGCGGCTGATCGCCCATAGATGCGAATAGTGCGATAGCACCACGCCCTTCGGCTTCCCGGTCGAGCCCGATGTATAGAGGAACAGCGCCGGCTCCTCCGGCTGCATCTTCAGCGGCGTCATCGGCGCGTGGCCCAGCAGCGCCTTGAAGTCCGGACTGTCAAAATCGATCTTCGGCACCGAGTCCGGCGCCAGGGGCAGGCGCGTCGCGTCTCCGAGCACGAGGCGCGCGTCGCAATCGCCGACGATGTAGGTCACCGTCTCGGTCGGGAGCTTCCAGTTGACCGGTACCGAGACCAGGCCGGCCTGCATGGTGCCGAGGAAGCTCAGCAGGAACTCGGCGCGGTTTGCCGACAGGATGGCAACGCGCTCGCCGCGCTTGAGTCCCCGTGCCGCTAGGCCGGCGGCGATGGCGCCGCTCAGGCGGATGATGTCGCCATAGCTGTAGCGCCGCTCCGTGCCGTCGCCGCCGGCGTCGATCAGCGCCAGGCTGTCGACTGGCGCGTCGCCTGTGATCGCGGCGCCCTGGTTGTCCCACTTGATCGCGGGATCGCCCATCGTCACTCGATGAACTCCAGCACGGCGTTCGTCGCTTCGCGCGCCGGCACCACGATGCGGCCGTTGCCCGCGACCGCTCCGATTCCGCCGGCCTTCAGCGCACCGGCCGCCTTGGCGAGCGACAGCGTACGGAAGGTGAGGCCGGCCATGTAGGCGGGGCGTCCCTGCGCATCGGGCACCGCGTCGCCGAATTCGTCGCGCAGCGCCGCCTCGGTGACGATGTCGAAGCGCGAGTTGCCGACGACGACGCTCTTGCCGCCCTTGATGTCGCGGATGTTGTCGGGGCCGAACATGTCGGCATAGAGCTTCGCGCCCTTGGCCGGATCGGGCTCGACGATCAGCGCGCGCGCCACGGCCACGGTACCATTGGCATGGTGGCGCCACTCGTCGCGCCACACCAGATCGCGCGTGAAGTGATGGCAGTAGTAGACGCGGCCATAGGGCACGACACCCGCCTTCATGCGCACGGTGCGGAAGCGCGCCTCGCCCTGGCCGCCGCTGAATTTCACCGGCCGCGTGAACTCGACCGGCGGATCGACCGGCACGCCGGCCTTGCTCAGCGCGTCGTAGGTGACGGCGGAGTCCTCCGAGCCGAACACCAGGCCGTTCAGCCCATAGGGATAGTCCAGCAGGTCGAGCCGGCCCGAGGTCGCGCCCTTGGGGATCGCGATCAGCTCGAGATAGTCGGTGCCGAACATCGCCAGGTGGTTCATCGAGCCCAGCGAGTGATAGCCGCGCTCGGTGAGCGTGAAGCCCAGTCGGCGATAGGTGTCGGCGGCGCGATCCATGTCGTCGCGCGCGTTGATCACCACGTGATCGAGCGTGGCCACCGGCAATGTCATGTGGTGCGTCCTTCCCCTTCGAACCGGGCGAACGATAGCAGCTACGACGTTGTGCGCCAGCCCGGCGTCGGTCAGGCTCTGACACGGGGAGAACGCCATGATCATCGATTGCCACGCGCATATCTTCACGCACTGGATCGGCGCCTGCGGGCACGAGTCGCGTGAAGTGCACAAGCGCTACCTGCAGCGCGTCGTCACGCGCACCGTGGCGCCGACCTTCCGCCTGCGCGACGGCTCGCGGGCCGATACGAGGGCGTTGTTCCGAGCCGGCGATGAAGGCTGGCGCGGGCTGGCCGACGTCGATTTCCGCGTCGGCCGCTTCGGGCAGCTAGAGTTCACGCACGACGGCGAGGACTATGCCATCCAGTACATGCCCGCGGGCATGCAGGAACTGACGGCCCCGCCAGAGCTGATGCTGGCGCAAATGATGAACGCCGGCGTCGATCACTGCCTGCTGCAGGCCGGCGGCGGCTACGGCGCCATGACCGAGATGAACGCCTTCGCCGAGCGGCAATATCCGCAGTGCATGAGCGGGCTGATGCATGTCGACGAGGCGCTGGCCGGACAACCCGCACAGCTCGCGGCGGTCGATCGTGCGTTCGACGTGCTGAAGCTGCGCGGCCTGTACTTCAACGTCGATTCGCTCAGCCGCCATGGTTTTCCCTGGCCGCTCGACGCGCCCGAGATGGAGCCGCTCTGGGACAAGCTGGCGCGGCGCGGCATCGTGCTCTGCCTCGAGCTCAGCTCCGGCCCGAGCTACGACCTCGCGGGCTACATGGCGCACGTCACCGCTTTCAATGGCGTGCTCCAGCGTCACCCGAGCCTGCGCGTGCACCTCGCGATGAGCCCGCCGGTGGCGTATTTCGCGAAGGGCGGCGGCTACGCGTTTCCCGACGAGTTGCTGCGCCTCTACCGGCGCGAGCCGCTGGTGCTGGAGGTGGTGTTTCCGATCACCTATGGCGGCGTCTGGGACTATCCCTATCCCGAGGCGCAGGCGCTGATCGCGAGCCTGCGCGATCAGCTCGGCGCCGGGAAGCTGGTCTGGGGCTCCGACATGCCCAATGTCGAGCGCTTCTGCACGTACAAGCAGTCGCTCGACTACATCAGGCGCTATTGTCCGTTCCTGACGCCGCGCGAGAAGGACATGATCCTGGGCAACAATTGCGCGGCGTTCTACGGAATCGGCGAGGGGAGGCAGTGATGGCATCCACGACACCATCAACCACGATCAGCGCGCATCTGGCCGTGCGGCCGGACTGGCTCGCCCAGCGCCGCGAGCCGGCGCTGGAACCCGACCTGCCGATCGTCGATCCGCATCATCACCTGATCGACCGGCCGGAGAGCGGCACCTACCTGCTCAAGGACCTGCTGCGCGACACCGGCAGCGGCCACAACGTCGTCGCCACCGTCTATCTCGAATGGCTCTCGATGTACCGCGCCGACGGGCCGGTCGACATGCGCCCGGTGGGCGAGATCGAGTTCGCCAACGGCGAGGCCGCAATGTGCGCCAGCGGCGGCTACGGCGTCACGCGCGCCTGCGCCGGCATCGTCGGCCACGGCGAGCTGACCCTGGGCGCGCGCGTCAGGCCAGTGCTGGAGGCGATGATCGCGGCGGGCAACGGCCGTTTCCGCGGCATCCGCTTCATCACGGCCAGCGATCCTGACCAGGGCACATGGGGCGCCGTCGCGACGCGGCCGCAGGGCTGGCTGCTCGACAAGACCGTGCGCGAGGGCTTCGCGCAGCTCGCGCCGCTGGGCCTGAGTTTCGACGCCTTCATGTTCCATCCGCAGCTCGGCGACCTCACCGACCTGGCGCGCGCCTTTCCGCAGACGCCCATCGTGCTGAACCATGTCGGCGGGCCGATCGGGCTGGGCCGCTTTACCGGCAAGCGCGACGAGGTCTTCGCCGACTGGCGGGCGAAGATCCGCGATCTGGCGGCATGCCCCAATGTGCATGTGAAGCTGGGCGGCATGGGCATGAAGATGTTCGGCTTCGATTTTCACGAGCACGATCTGCCGCCCGACTCCGAGCAGCTTGCCGCGGCCTGGCGGCCCTATGTCGAGACCTGCATCGAGGCCTTCGGCGCCAGCCGCGCGATGTTCGAGAGCAACTTCCCGGTCGACAAGGGCTCTTACGGCTACGGCGTGTTCTGGAACGCCTGCAAGCGCCTGGCGCAGGGCGCCAGCGCGAGCGAAAAAGCCGACCTGTTCCACGGCACCGCGTCGCGGTTCTATCGGCTGGGGCTCTGAGCCTCTCTGTCATCCCGAGCAAAGCGAAGAATCCAGGGGAGCCGCCTGGATTCCTCGCTGCGCTCGGAATGACAGCGATCAGCCCTCGAACAGCGCCGTGATGCGATCCAGCGCGGCGGCGGGCAGGGTGGCATGGCGGCGGTCCATCACCGAGACCTGGCCGAGATAGGCCCAGTAGAGGAAGGCGGCGCGATGCCTTGCGTGCTCCGCCGCGACGCCGGCCTCGACCAGCAGATCGGCAATCTGCGATACGCGCCTGGCGTCGACCGACGCGACGATGGCGGCGACCGCGCGGTCCGCGGCGGCCCATGAGCGGATGGCGTGGTCGAGCCGACGGCCGCTGGTGAAGGCGCTCTGCATCAGCTCGCGCAGCAGGCCTGGTTCGCCCTTGCGCGCGGCGAGCGAACGGATGACCTGGTCGGTGGCGCGCTCCTGCCACTGTTGCAGCAGCTGAGCCTGGAAATCGGCGATGTCGCGAAAGTGCCAGTAGAAGCTGCCGCGCGAAACCTTCAGCCCCTCGGCCAGTGGCCCTACCTTCAGCGCGTTGGCGCCGTCGCGCGCCAGCGTCCGCAGCCCGTGCGCGATCCAGTCCGCCTTGCCCAGCCGTTCGCTCATCCCTCAACCATACACAAGTGTATTGACAAACCAAGGGCCACGCCGCATGTTCCATACAGAGGTGTATGGTCATGGACTGGCACGACACGGCTTTGGCGGCCGCCGGCATCGTCGGCGGCGCGGTGGCGATCATCCACGGCGCGCTCACGCAGCGGCTGATGGTCGCGCCGCTGGCGGCGATGGCGGGCGGCCCCCTGCGGGGCCCGGTCCGCCGGATCGTGCCGGCGCTGCTGCAATTCAGCACGTTCAACTGGTTCGTCGGCGGGCTGGCGCTGCTCGCCGCGGCGTATGTGCTGGAGCCGCAGGCGCGGCTGGTGACCTGCCTCCTGGTCGGCAGCTCCTACCTGTACGCCGCTCTCGGCAATCTGTGGGGCACGCGCGGCCGTCATCCCGGCTGGGCGCTGTACACGCTCGCGCTGCTGCTGATCGGATACGGCCTCAGCGCACCTTGAGCACCAGCTTGCCCTTGAGGTGGCGCGAGGCGCTGACCTTCAGTGCTTCGGCCGCCTGCGCCAGGTCGAACAGCGTGACCACCGGCGCGCGGATCGCGCCGATGCGGCGCAGCTCGGCGATGCGCTCGAGATGCGGCCGGTCGCGGCCCACCGCCGGCCGCAGCCCGGTGACGTCGCTGCGCTCCGGCGGCGGCGCCTCGGCGCCCGAGGCGATGAACGCCGCGCGCCCGCCGGGCTTGAGCACGGCGTAGGAGCGCGTCGCGACATCGCCGCCGACCGTGTCGAACACCGCGTCGCAATCCTTCACCACCTTGGTGAAATCCGATGTGTTGTAGTCGATGACCTCGTCGGCGCCGAGCTCGCGCAGGTAGTCGCGGTTGGCCGCGCTCGCCGTGGTGATGACGCGCGCGCCGATATGCTTGGCGAGCTGGATGGCGAAGCTGGCGACGCCGCCGGCGCCACCCTGCACCAGGATCGTCTCGCCCGCCTTGAGCTTCAGCGTGTCCTCGACCGTGCACAGGGCGGTGAGCCCGGTGAGCGCCAGCGCCGCGGCGTCGACATGGGTCATGCCCGCCGGCTTCTTCGCCACGATGGCCGCGCCGATGACGATCTTCTCCGAATAGGTGCCGTCGCGGCCGGCCTCGAGCACGCCGAACACCTCGTCGCCGATCCGCAGGTCCTGCACCCCCTCGCCCAGCGCGCTGACCACGCCGGAGAAATCGCGGCCCAGCACCAGCGGGAATTTGGGCGTGCCGGGATACTCGCCGGCGCAGACCTTCCAGTCGGCGGCGTTGATGCTGGTGGCGACGGTGTCGACGGCGATCTGGCCTGGCCCGGCGACGGGGTCGGGCAGGTCGCCGTAGGTCAGGACCTCAGGTCCGCCGAACTTCTGGATGAAGGCTGCCTTCATGGCGTGTCGGTCCTCCCGGGCGCTTCTTTGATTGTTGGCGCGCGCAGCATAGCGGCGGCAGGGGCCGACGCAACGTCGCGTCCATGTGTTCGGGCCGCGTCGCTCCAGCGACGCGGCCCGAACGGCGTCGAATGCGCCTCACGCGATCGTGTGGCGCTTGAGCCAGGCGGGGTCGGGATCGTGGCCGAGGCCGGGGCCGGTGGGAACGTCGAGGCTGGGCTTCCAGCGCGCGAGGCCGATGCCGTAAGGATCCATGTGATCCTCCGCATCGATGGTCGCGAAATAGGCCGGCGCATCCATCTTGGCGATGAGATGCAGCGAGGCGAGCGCGGCCGGGCCGAGGAACGGCGTGTGCGGCGCCACCGAGACATCCAGTGCGCCCAGCGCTGCGATCGCGCGGATCGCCTCCGAGAGGCCGCCGATCATGCCGACATCGGGCTGCGCCACGGCCACCGCCGGCGCCCGCGCGTAGAGCGCGAGCTGCTCCGCCGAGCCGAGATCCGCGCCCAGGCCGATCGGGATGCCCGGCAACGCGGCCATGGCGAGGACATCCTCGGGGGGCCATACCGGATCCTCGAGCCAAAGCAGGTTCAGCGCCCGCCAGCGCGCGCTGTCGCGATCGATGTCCGCCAGCGCATGGGCGCCATTGCAGTCGGCGACGAAGGGAATACCGGCGCCGACCGGGTGGCGCGCCGCCTCGATCACGTCGAGGTCGAACTCATGGACCTTTACCGCGGCGACGTTCGATGCCAGTGCGTGCTCGACACGCGCACGGACATGGCCGGCGTGATTGAAGCGGTCGAGGCTCGCCATCACCGGAACCCGCGTGCGCTTCGCGCCGCC
Organism: Reyranellaceae bacterium; assembly: GCA_050183765.1. GTDB lineage: Bacteria > Pseudomonadota > Alphaproteobacteria > Reyranellales > Reyranellaceae > JAFAZJ01. The sequence goes on from JBFXAZ010000071.1 coordinate 22,262, forward strand.
GATCATCGCCGACAGCGACTGCCCCGCCGCCTTGCCGGCGATGTCCCACAGCGCCGTGTCGACGGCGCCCAGCGCGTTGAGGATGCTGCCGGCGCGGCCGAAGGAGGCGAAGCGCCGCCGCGTCTCGAGATTGAGCGCCTGGCGCTGCTCGACCGACTGGCCGACGAAGAGCGGGGCGATGACCTCGCGGATCGTGGCCGCCAGGCTCGCCTGCATCGCGGCCTGGATGCACAGCGACTCGCCGTAGCCCACGAGTCCCGAGCGCGTCGTCACGCGGCAGAATAGCAGGTTGAGCGCCGTCTTCTGGCCGGGCGCGGGGTTGGCGCGATGCTCGAATGGAACGCAAAGCGCGATGGGATCGATGCGGTCGATGATCATCGGCAATGTGTAGCATTTTCGGCGCGATGTCGTTCTTCCCTTCTCCCTGCGCAGGGGCGGAGAAGGAGAATGGCCTCACACCATCGCGTCGTTCAATTCTACGCCCAGCAGGCTCTTGCCCTGGATCTCGATATTTGAATCGAAATCGAGCATCGCGTGGTGCGTCGCCGTGTTCATGTCGCGGAAGAAGCCCTGCAGGGCATGGCTGTCGTGGGCGGCGCCGGCGCCGGCGCCTTCGAACACGCGGTTGGCGGCCTGCCGGCACAGATGCGTGGCGTAGGCGGCGTTCCAGCGGACCTGGGCGCGCTGTGCGATCGGCATCGGCGGATCGCGGCGCATCGCCTGCTCCAGCAGGTCGCAGCTCTGCTGCGTCAGCGCCCAGGCGCAGGCGATCTCCGCGCTCGCCTCGGCGACGCGGCGCTGCATGCCCGCGCTGTCGACCTTCATCGTGCCGGTATAGACGTCGCGGCGCGTGCGGGTCTGATCGATGAAGGTCTGCAGCCCGCGCTCGGCCATGCCGACGATGGTGCCCAGCAGCATCGTCGCCAGCGCCGGACGGATCGGCAGGCGGTACAGCGGGCTCTCGACGCCGGCCACGGTGCCCATCTGCGCCTCGGCCATCGGCACCGCGTAGTGCCCGGGGATCGCGACGTTGTCGAGCACGAGGTCCTTCGAGCCGGTGCCGCGCATGCCCAGGGTGAACCACGTGTCGTCGATCACGACATCGGCCTTGGGCATGACGACGATCAGCGACGGGCAGGGTTCGTCGGCCGCGTTGCGGATGCCGCGGCAGCCGATCAGCACCCAGTCACCGTGATCCGCACCGCTGGCGTAAGGCCAGCGTCCGTTGAGGATGTAGCCGCCCTCGGTGCGCTGGCAGGTGCCGCGCGGCGAGGGCACGCCGGGGATCAGCATGCCGGGATCGGTGCCGAAGATCTCGTCCTGCCCGCGTCGCGGCAGACGGCCGGCGATGAAGGTGTGGGCGGCGCAGACCATCAGCACCCACGACGCCGCCGTGCTGCCGTGCGCGACCACCCGCTCGGCCTCGACCAGGGCGCGCACCGGCAGCTCGTAGCCGCCATAGGAAGCGGGGCTGACGATGCGCGTCAGTCCGGCTTCGTGCAGCAGCGCCACCGCCCGCGCGCTCAGCACGCGATCGGCCTCCGACTCGGCCTCGGTCCGCTTCAGGGCCTCGACGATGGTGCCGGCATTCGCCGCGGCGTCGATCATGCTTCGCTCCCTCGCGCGTCGCCAGTAGGCAGTTCGTATACTAGTATGCTAGTATAGACGTCATGCGGGCCGCCCTCAATCCCGGTCTTCCACAGGCCTCCGACGAGTTGCGCCGGGGCAGCGCGCGCCTGCAGGACCTGGCCTACGGCTATCTCAAGGGACTGCTGCTGGCGGGCGGGCTCGATCCCGGCGACCAGATCTCGTCGGAATCGGTGGGCCGCGTGCTGGCGATCAGCCGCGCGCCGGTCGGCGACGCCATCCGCCGCCTGACCGTCGAGGGCCTGCTGGAAGTCGTACCCCAGGTCGGCTGCCGGGTCGTGCGCCCCGTCGCAGCCGAGGTGGCCGATTTCTATGCGATCTTCGGCGCCACGGAGGGCGTCGTTGCGCGCTTCGCCGCCGAACGCCGTACCTCAGGCGAAGCCGATGCATTCGGCAAGCTGTGCGCCCGGCTGGCCGCGCGCACCGAGCTTCCCCGCGACCCGGCGACGCGCTTCGTCGAGCTGCGGCAGCGCAATCGCCGCCGCTACGAGGCATTGCACGCGCTGGCGCGCTCGCCACTCAGCGCCGCGATCGCCGAGTCGTTCTGGGACCGCAGCGACTTCTACATCAGGGCGGCCTTCGGACGGCGCGAGCTTCCGCCATATGTCCGGAGCGGACATCGCGCGTTCGTCGCCGCCGTGGTCGCGGGCGACGCGGCGCGGGCCGAGCACGAGACGCGCAGCTATCTCGTCCGCCTCGGGCACGACGTCGCAGGACTGCTGGGCGGGAAGACGCGAGACGGCTGATGCGGGGATCCATTCGCAGTCCGCGTTCGCACCGCCGGCGTGCCTGCCCGATCGGGAGGGCCACCGCTTCGATCACGGCGCGCCGCGACCGAGACGAGGTGGCGCCGCCTCGCCCTAGCGCACTCCGTGCCTGGCGAATTCCTCGGCAACGCCGGCTCTGATCGCCTTTGCCGCGGCGATGTCGGCCGCGGCGCCCGCCGTATCGCCCTTGCGCTGGCGCGCCAGCCCGCGGCCATACAGTGAGAACGCGTTGCGCGCATCGAGGCGCAGGGCGGCATCGTAGTCGGCGATGGCGGCGTCGAAACGGCCGGCGCTGTAGTGCGCAAGCCCGCGATTGTCGAGCGCGGGCACGAAGGCCGGGTTGAGCTTGATCGCGCGGTCGTAGTCCTGGATCGCTCGATCGTACTGGCCCTTGCCGTAGTGGAGGAAGCCGCGGTTGTTGAGCGCGAAATCGTCGGCGGGGTTCAGCTTGATGGCCTGGTCGTAGTCCTGGATCGCGCGGTCGCGCTGGCCCAGGGCGACATAGGCCACGGCGCGGTTGTAGAAGGCATTGGCGTGGGCCGGATTTAGCCGGATCGCCTGGTCGTAATCCTCGATCGCGCGATCGGACCGGCCCTTGGCGTTGAAGGCGATGCCGCGATTGACGAAGGCGCGGCCTAGGGATGGATCGCGACGGATCGCCTGGTCGTAGTCCTCAATCGCCCGATCGTAGTTGCGCTGCCGGGCATGGCCGACGCCGCGGTTGGTGAACGCGACGGCCAGCCGCGCATCGCTCTCGCCGCCGGCCTCGATCACCGCGGTGCAGCCGGCGATGCGGACAGCGGGGTTGCTGTCCTCGCAGCGCTTCCAGTTTTCCTGGTGGGTCTGTGCCTGTGCCATGGCCTGTGCCGTCATGAGCGTCAGGACCAGCGCAGCCCATGCCGCGCGCGATACGGACCGTGACTTGTCGTGCGGGGATGCGCTCAACAGGCCCTCCCGATCACAGGCTCGCCCGCCTCGGCCGGTGCGCACCTGCCCTCTACCAGCCCCACAGGAGCCGGCGGGAAATCCAGCCCTTCGCGTTATTCTCGCGCTGCACCAGGACCCAGTCTGAGCGCTTCTCGATGGTCTTGACCACCTCGCCGTAGGGGGCCTGCCCGACGGTGCGGCTCTGCGTGGTGGGCTTGGCGCGCAGGTTCGCGATGCGCACGGAGACGATGTGATAGGCGCGGCCGCTGGTGAGCGCCTTGAGGATCCAGCCGACGTCGTTCTCGAAGTCCTGGACCTTGAGCCAGCCTCCCTTGCTGCCGATGACCTTGAGCGGATAGCCGCGGCTGAGGATCCACGTCGCCTTGTTGCTGGTCCCGGGTCCCGTGCGCAGATTGACCTGTTTTCCCGACACGCTGACCATCTGCTGGGCGGAGGCTTCCAGGTCGGCCAGAAGGACGGCACTCGCCGCGAGGCCGGCGAGACTGAAGCGAACGAGCTTCCGCAACAGGACGATGAAGGCAGGACGCATGAGCACCTCGCTGGGGGCACGGGTTGCTGGATGCCGGCCGCAACCGCCCGCAACACATGCGCGCGGCGCCGCCGACTGCCGAATCCCGGTCCAGCGGCACGCGAGTCACGGACCCATCGCCAATGGCCGGGGTGGATCTGTGTGAAGACCCTGTGCAAGGTGCCGGTGGGCCAGCGGGGGGAATGGCTACCGCTGCCGCTTCAGGACGAAGCATTCGACACGCTGCTTGACCGGGAGGTCTTCACGACCCTGCGCGAGGCACAGGGGCCGATCCTGGCCGGACGACGACACACAACGCCGTCAAGCCATATGCTGGCCGGCCCATGGCCGACCGAACGAGGCGAAGTCTAACGCACAATGCGGCGTCGCTCCAGAGCGCAACGCCTGTCGGTGAAAGAGTCCGGGCTGCCGCCGGAGCTCCCGGATCAGCGCGCCGGCGTTGCCTGTTCCGCCGGGCGCGCCACGCAGGCTTCGAAGCAATGCCGCGATGCGTCAACTGCGCCTGGTCCTGGCCACGATCCCGATCCTGCCTGGCTAGAATGTCGCGTCATGCCCTGAGCGAGTGGGAAAGGCTGCGGGCCGCGCCGGGAGCTGTCGGCAGAAGCACGGCGCATCGCATGGCCAACGCTACGTCCCGTACGGCGGCAAGAGCCGGGCGAACAGCGCTTGTCGCCGCCGCGTCGTGATCGCTCTACCCCCGCCAGCCGGCAAGTCGCAGGCCCGCCTTCATGTGCTCGTGGTATTGCTCGGATACCGCAGGGGCCTTCAGCCCCGCGTACTGGTCAAAAGACATCCCGACCAGACCCCGCGCCGCATCCATGACCTTTCTCGCTTCATCGACGCGGCCGAGAGTGGCCAAAGCGGCGATCAGCCAGCGGTGGGCGACCGCCATCGGTCTGACCTCCATCAGCCGCAGGCCCGCTTCGGCGGCCGCCTGATAATCGCCGGCCAGATAGTGGATCGCGGTCAGCTGATGCAGCGTCATCCAGTTGCGCGGCCCGCGCGGGCACAGCTTCAGGCAGTTCAGCAGCGTGTCCCTGGACTGCTCCACCCGGTCCAGCCAGACCAGGTTCTGCGCCAGCGCGCGATGCGCCTCGACGTGGTTCGAATTGAGCGCCAGGGCGCGCTCGCCGCTCGCGGTACCGCTGACGGGATCGCCATTCATGTAGAACGCCCACGACAGGGCGGCGTGCGCAGCGGCGTCGTTCGGGTCCAGGGCGACGGCACGCAACGCCTCGGCCTTGGCCAGCGGCGCGACGTCCTGGCCGCCGTGATTGAAGAACACATGGCGCTGGTTGACCCAGACCTGCACCAGCCAGGCGTGCGGTGCCGCGAACCGCGGATCCAGCTCGATGGCGCGCTCGAAGAATGCGCGGGCCCGATCGTTGGACGCCGGGTCCATCTGGTCGAGCATCCACATGCCGTGGTGGAACGCTTCCCAGGCTCCCAGATTGGCGGGCGGCACGCTTCTGGCGCGGATCTGCTCGGCCTCGTGCACCGCGGGCTCGATGACCATCGCCACCGCGCGCGTGACCTCGTCCTGCACCGCGAACATGTCGACGATGTCGCGATCGTAACGTTCCGCCCACAGATGCCCGCCGGTTTCGGCATCGATCAGCTGGGCGTTGACGCGCACCCGGGAACCGCCGCGCCGCACGCTGCCCTCCAGCAGGTAGCGCACACCCAGCTCGGCGCCGATCTGGCGCATGTCGCGCGCCTGGCCCCGATACGAAAAGCTGGAGTTGCGCGCGACGACGAACAGGCCGGGATAGCGCGACAATTCGGTGATGATGTCCTCGACCATGCCGTCGGCGAAATGAACCTGCTCGGGGTCGCTGCTCATGCTGTCGAACGGCAGCGCGGCGATCGAGGGTTTCCGGGCGGGCGTCCGATCCGTCACGGGCGTGGCGCGCGCCGGCGGTTCGGCTGACGGCGTGTCGGCGGTGGTGACCGCGGCGACGAAGCGATAGCCGCGGCCGGGCTCGGTGTGGATGAAGCGCGCGCCGCCCGGCCCTTCGCCCAGGGCACGGCGCAGCGCGGAGAGATGGACCGTGAGGTTGTTTTCTTCCACGACGCGATCGGGCCAGACGGCTTGCATCAGCGCTTCCTTGCCGACGGTCCGGCCGGCGTGGCGCAGCAGGACGACGAGCAGGTCGGCGGCACGGGAGCCCAGCGGGATCGCCACCCCGTCGCGCGTCAGTTCCTTTCGCCGCTCGGAGAAGCGGAAGCCGGCGAAGGCAAAGTGATCACTGCCCTCCATGCCGGTGTGGTTAGCACACCGTCAGAATGCTCTCAATTCGGGGGTACCTAGCGCGAACGGTACCGGCGGGCGCGGGCGCCAGTCCTTAGCAACGATTAGGACGCTTTAGCGCCCGCGCACATCGAGAATTAGCGCGGCTCCCCCGTATGGTCCGGTCATCGGCTGAACGCCGGATTGACGACGACATACAAAGGGACACGAGCCATGATCATCAGCACCAACACCAACCCGGCCAACGCCTCGAAGTACGCCCGGCACCGCTCGCTGAAGAGCGGCGGCGTCAACAAGCTGCAGGCGGTGGTCCAGGCACTGCGCGCGACGCAGGGCATGACCTGCCACGAGTACAACAGCCGCGACGCCAAGCAGGAGTTCCAGCGGGCCTGGGGCGTGTTCCTCGGCGCCACGCGCGAGATGGGCACCGTCGTGCGCCACTGGGAGCCCAAGTCCGCGTCGCCCGTGGGCATCCGCAACCAGCTTCCGCTGGCGCTGCGCGCCGATTTCGCGATGATCTGGCGCGACTTCAACATCATCGCCGACCGTCGCCTGAGCGAGGGCGGCGACGGCTATACCGGCAACCAGATGATCTTCGTCGCCTGTAGCCGCACCAGCCTCGATCTGATCTTCTCCAAGTGGGGCTACGGCGAGAGCACCCGCAAGGTCCAC
>JBFXAZ010000072.1:0-28998 GCA_050183765.1 Reyranellaceae bacterium
CACGCGGTTGCGCTCGCCGCCGGAGAGCTGGCCGACCTTCTTCTGCTGGTCGGGCCCCTTGAAGTTGAAGCCGCCGCAATAGGCGCGGCTCGACACCTCGCGCTTGCCCAGCATGATCATGTCGTTGCCGCCGGAGATCTCCTCCCACACCGTCTTGTTGGCGTCGAGCGAGTCGCGCGACTGGTCGACATAGCCCAGCTTGACGGTCGGCCCGACGGTGAAGCTGCCGGTGTCCGCCTTCTCCTGCCCGGTGATCATGCGAAACAGCGTCGTCTTGCCCGCGCCGTTGGCGCCGATCACGCCGACGATGCCGCCAGCCGGCAGGTTGAAGCTCAGGCCGTCGATCAGCAGGCGATCGCCATAGCCCTTGGAGATCTTCTCGGCGCGGATCACCAGGTCGCCCAGGCGCGGACCGGGCGGAATGACGATCTGCGCCTTGTCCAGGGTCTGCTGCTCGCCCTCGGCCAGCATCTGCTCATAGGCGGCGATACGCGCCTTGCTCTTGCTGCGCCGCGCCGCCGGGCTCTGGCCCATCCACTCCAGCTCGCGTTGCAGGGTGCGCCGTCGGGCGTCGGCGGTCTTCTCCTCGACGGCCAACCGGCTCTCCTTCTGGCGCAGCCACGAGGAGTAGTTGCCCTCCCACGGAATGCCCTGACCGCGATCGAGCTCGAGGATCCAGCCGGCGACGTTGTCGAGGAAGTAGCGGTCGTGGGTCACCGCCACGACGGTACCCGGGTAGTCGTGCAGGAAGCGCTCCAGCCAGGCCACCGAATCAGCGTCGAGGTGGTTGGTGGGCTCGTCGAGCAGCAGCATGTCGGGCTTCGACAGCAGCAGCCGGCACAGCGCCACGCGGCGGCGCTCGCCGCCCGAGAGCTTGGTCACGTCGGCGTCGCCCGGCGGGCAGCGCAGCGCGTCCATGGCGATCTCGACCGTGCGCTGCAGGTCCCAGCCATTGGCGTTGTCGATCTTCTCCTGCAACTCGGCCTGCTCGGCGATCAGCTTGTCCATGTCGGCGTCGGGATTGGCGAACTCCGCCGACACCTCGTCGAACCGCTTCAGCAGCCCGGCCACCTCGCCGACGCCGTCCATGACGTTGGCCAGCGTGTCCTTGGTCGGATCGAGCTCGGGCTCCTGCGCCAGCAGGCCAACATTGACGCCCTCGGCAGCCCAGGCCTCGCCGGTGAAGTTGTCGTCCTGCCCGGCCATGACCCGCAGAAGGGTCGACTTGCCCGAGCCATTAAGGCCCAGCACGCCGATCTTCGCGCCGGGGAGGAAGCTCAGCCAGATGTCCTTCAGCACTTGCTTGCCGCCCGGGTAGGTCTTGGACAGTCCTTTCATCACGTAGACGTACTGATAGGCGGCCATCGGGCGATCCTCGGGCGGGAATGTCGGAATTGGCGCGCCTTTTAGCGGTCTGGCGGGCCGATGTCATGTCCGCAAAGGGTGGGCGCAGGACTCGCACGGCATGCGGAGCACACCCGCCGACGCGGATCCGGGCGGCACCATGCCATCGCCGGCGCGGCTAATACGGCTGTACGCATAGACAGCGCACGAACCCCGTAGTCATATCCGTTCCGGGAAGAAACGCACTCGGACGGAGCATGCTGCAGGAGACGGCGGTCTTCGGGCTCTCGCTCGCCTATCTCGGGCTGCTGTTCGCGGTGGCGTGGCTGGGCGATCGTCATGCGCGCACCTGGTCGACCGGCGCGGCCGGGCCGGTGGTCTACAGCCTGTCGCTGGCGATCTACTGCACGTCGTGGACGTTCTACGGCGCGGTCGGCCGCGCGGCGACCAGCGGGCTCGACTTCATCCTGATCTATGTCGGCCCGGCGCTGGTGATCGTCGCCGGCTACCCGCTCTTGCGCAAGATGGTGCAGGCGGCCAAGCGCAACAACGTCACCTCGATCGCCGACTTCCTCGCCTCGCGCTACGGCAAGAGCCGTGCGGTCGCCGTCACCGCCACGCTGTTCGCCTCGATCGGCGTGCTGCCCTATATCGCGCTGCAGCTGCAGGCGGTGTCGTCGAGCTTCCGAGCGATCGCCGGGTCGGACGGGGGCGGCGCCAGCGTCGTGGCGCATACCGATACCTCGCTGTTCGTCGCCGCGTTGATGGCGCTGTTCACCATCCTGTTCGGCGTGCGCAACGTGCAGGCCTCCGAGCAGCATCGCGGCATGATGCTGGCGATCGCCTTCGAATCGGTGGTCAAGCTAGCGGCCCTGCTCGCCGTCGGGCCTTTCGTGCTCTTCGTGCTGTTCGACGGACCGGCCGACCTGCTGGCGCGCGTCGTCGATACGCCGGCGCTCGCCGCGCGCATCACCAACGAGGGCCCGACGCTGAACTGGCTGGTCACCACCCTGCTGGCCGGCGCGGCGTTCCTCTGCCTGCCGCGCCAGTTCCACGTCGCCGTGGTCGAGCACGACCATGCCTCCAGCCTGAAGACCGCGCGCTGGCTGTTTCCGTTCTATCTGGCGCTGATCAACCTCTTCGTCGTGCCGCTGGCGCTGGGTGGCCTGCTGCTGTTGGGGCCCGGCAGCAATCCCGACCTCTTCGTGCTCAACCTGCCGATGCGCGGCGGCGAGGGCTGGCTGTCGGCCTTCGTATTCATCGGCGGCCTGTCGGCGGCGACCTCGATGGTGATCGTCGCCTGCATGGCGCTCTCCAGCATGATCGGCAATGAGCTGGTGATGCCCTACCTGCTGCGCCGCGAGGCCGGCCGCGTCGGCGAGATGGGGCCCCTTGTGCTGATGGTGCGGCGGCTGGCCGTCGTGCTGATCCTGCTCGCCGGCTACGCCTACGAGCAGGTGATCTCCGGCTACCTTCCGCTGGCCTCGATCGGCATGATCTCGTTCTGCGCCGTGGCCAATTTCGCACCCGGCGTGCTCTTCGGCCTGTACTGGCGGCGGGCGCACCGCTTCGGCGTGGTCGCCGGCATGCTGGGCGGCTTCGCGGTGTGGCTCTACGCCCTGCTGCTGCCGTCGCTGCAGGCGACGAACGGCGGCAGGCAGAGCGCGCCGCTGCAGGCCTGGATGCCCGGTCCATTCGCCGAGCTCGATCCGGTGGGCCAGGGCTTCATCGTCTGCATGCTGGTCAACACCCTGCTGCTGGTCGGCGTCTCGCTGCTGGCGCGGCCGCTGAACCGCGACCGCCAGCAGGCCAACTCCTTCGTCCTCGGCACCGAGCCCGAGCAGCACCCATCGCCCGTGCCCGTGGCGGCCACGCGCATCGCCGAGCTGCGCGACCTGCTGGCACGCTTCATCGGGCCGGAACGCGCCGAGCGCGTCTTCGCCGGCGGGCCGCTGTCGACCCAGGCGGCGCTGGCGCGCACCGAGCGCGCGCTGTCGGGTACGCTGGGCGCCGCCTCGGCGCGGGTGATCGTCGCCGCCTCGGCACGCCGCGGCCTGATCTTTCCGGGCACGGCGCGCGCGATCATCGACGAGGCCTCGGAAGCGATCCGCTACAACTACGAGATCCTGCGCAATACGCTCGATCACGTCGGCCTGGGCATCGCCGCCTTCGACCGCGGCGGGCGGCTGGAGATCTCCAACGAGCGTTTCACCGCGCTGCTGTCGCTCGACGCCGACAAGGTCGCTGTCGGCGCGCACGCCGCGTTGCTGGGCGGGCCGGACGAGATCGCCCGCCTGCTGTCGCGCCCCGAGACGCCGCAGGTCCACGAGCTGGTGAGCGGCGGCCGCGTCGTCGAGCTGCGGCTCGATCCGCTGCCCGGCAGCGGCTTCGTCGCGACCTGCCACGACGTCACCGCGCGCGTGCGCACCGCAGAAGCGCTGCGCGACAGCGAACGGCGCATCCGCGTCTACACCGACAACGTCCCGGTGCTGATCGCCTATCTCGACAAGGACGAGCGCTACCGCTTCACCAACCTGCCCTACCAGCAGGCGCTGAACCTGCCCGCGCGGCAGACCGAGGGACGCACCGCGCTGGAAGTCGTCGGCGCCGAGCGCTACGCGCGACTGAAGCCGTTCATCGACGGCGTGCTCGCCGGCCAGGAGCAGCATTTCGAGATCGAGTTCCCGACCAACGACGTCAAGATCGAGATCGCCGCCGGCACCTACATCCCGCACGTCGACCACACCGGCGGCGTCGTCGGCTTCTTCCTGCTCTATCAGGACATCACCCAGGCGCGCCGGGCCGAGGCCGAGCTGCGGCAATCCAAGGAGAACCTCGAGCAGCGCGTGGTCGAACGCACCGCCGAGCTCGAAGCCAGCCGCGCCGAGGCCGAGGCGGCCAACCTCGGCAAGACGCGCTTCATCGCCGCCGCCAGCCACGACCTCCTGCAGCCGCTGCACGCCGCGCGCCTGTTCACCGCCGCGCTGATCGACCGCGAGCCGGACAACGATCTCGGCGGCAAGATCGATCTCAGCCTGGGCGCCGTCGAATCGCTGATCGACGCGCTGCTCGACATCTCCAAGCTCGACGCCGGCGCTTTCCAGCCCGAGACGCGGCCCTTCGCGCTGCAGCCGCTCTTCGAATCGCTCGCCACCGCCTTCGCGCCGCTGGCGCAGCACAAGGGCGTCGAGCTGCGCGTCGTGCCGACGCGCGCCTTCGTCTCGACCGATCCCGCCTTCCTGCGCCGCATCCTGCAGAACCTGCTGTCCAACGCGATTCGCTACGGCGCCGTCGAGGGCCGACCTCAGCGGGTTCTGCTGGGCTGCCGCCGCGACGGCGACGCGCTGCGCATCGAGGTGCGCGACAACGGGCCGGGCATTCCCGCCGACAAGCGGACGGTGATCTTCGACGAGTTCGTGCGGCTCAATCCCGACGAGGAGCGCGGCGAGCGCGGCCTGGGCCTGGGCCTTGCCATCGTCGAGCGCATCGGCCGCATGCTCGACCTGCCGATCGCGCTGAGCTCGGCGACGGGAAGCGGCTCGACCTTCCATGTGACGGTGCCACGTGTGGCATCGGTGATCGCCGCGCCCGCCGCCCAGCCGGCGCAGCCGGCCGCGACGGTCTTCGAGCCCGGCGCCTTCGTGCTGTGCATCGACAACGAGGCGCAGGTGCGCGAGGCGATGGCCGCGCTGATCGCCGGCTGGGGCTGCCAGGTCGGGCTTGCCGCGACGCTCGACGAGGCCATTGCCGCCGTCGACCGTACCGGCCGCTTCCCCGACCTGCTGGTCGCCGACCTGCATCTCGACGAGGGGCCCGACGGCCTGGAGATCATCGAGACCCTGCGCCGTCGCTGGGCGCTGGCCGTGCCCGCCGCGCTGATCACCGCCGATCGCGATCCGACGCTGCGCCCGCGCGCCCGCGCCCGCGGCGTCGAGCTGCTGCACAAGCCGGTGAAGCCGGCGGCACTGCGCGCGCTCCTGCGCCTGCGCAATCGCGCGACGGAGCGGCTGAGCGCGTGACCTATTCCGGCCGGTAGGGGAACCCGCGCGCGTAGTAGCGATCGGCCATCACCGGATCGCCGCCGGCATAGCGGTAGGCGGCAGCGAGGTAGCGCACGCCCCAGTACAGGTTGGTGTCGGGGTCGAGCAGGCCCTGTGAGTTCCCGGCGTAGCCCATGCCGCGCGCCGTCGAGTACTTGATCTGCATCAGGCCCATGGCGTAGCCGCCACCGATGACCCGCGGCTGGTAGCGGCTTTCGCGGCGGATCACCTTGTGCACCAGCTCGACCGGCACGTTGTTCTCGTCGGCGTGGAACTGGATCTTGGCGGCGAGATCGGGATCGACGTCGCCGGGATTATAGACCGTTTTCGGCGGGACCGGCGGCTGGGCCGCGGTCGGCGGCGCGGACCTGGCGCAGCCGGCGAGCGCGCCCAGAAGCGACACGGCGATCAGGCTGCGCCGATTCACTGCGTGCGCGTTGTTGCGGCTCACGGATGCCCCCCGGTTTCGATGTCTTGCGGGCACCGTAGCGGCGTATCCGACGCGGGAAAACCCCCGCGAGCCGGCCGCTACCAGTGGGTCTGGTAGTTGTGCCCGCAATTGCCGCAGAGCTGATAACTGCCCGTGAAGCCCGGGCAGTTGCAGCCCGACGCCGAGCAGGAGCCGTAGCCCTGCATCACCGGTCGCGACACGCCATCGGCGGCGGCGCTTCGCGCGCCGATCGCCGTGACGGCCGGCGCCGATACGGCGGCGCAAATGAAGCCAAGCGCGCGACGACGATCCAGACGATCCCGCATATGCCTCTCCATCGATCGCGGCGCATCGCCTGCGCCTTGTCGGCAGTAAAAGCGATTCGCCGCGCGTCGCCAATCGAACTTCCTTCACCGTCTATGCCAAGTCCGAATAGGCGGCGACTTCCGTCGCGCGACCCTTGTCGACCAGCAGGAAGCGCGTGCCGATCGTGGCGACGAAATGCCGATCGTGCGAGACCAGCACGCAGGTCGCCTCGTGCGCCAGGATCTCCTGCTCCAGCCGTTCCTGGCCGGCGATGTCGACATGGTTGGTCGGCTCGTCCATCAGATAGAAGTTCGGATTGCCCAGGCGCAGGGCCAGCAGACCCAGCCGCGCTTTCTGGCCCGGCGACAGCGTGGCGATCGGCCGCCGCTGACGATCGAGCGGAAAGCCGGCGCCAGCGAGCAACGCGGTGGCGCGCTGATCGCCCGGCCGGAAAGTCTCGGCGATGAAGGCCAGCGGTGTCCTGTCGTCGGGCAGGTGCGACATCGCTTGGTCGACGTAGCCTGGCACGAGCGTGGGGCTGACACGGATGCCGGCGATGCCATCGGGCGCGGCGATCGCCTGGCGCAGCAGGGCGACGAAGCGCGACTTGCCCACGCCGTTGCGGCCCAGCACGACGAGCCGATCGCCCTGCAGGATGTTGAGCTTGCCGGTCGAGAACAGCGCCCGGCCGTCGGGCGTGCGCACCGCGACGTCGTCGAGCGCCAGCATGACGCGCGCATGCGTGCCGCGATTGGCCAGACGGATGTCGCCCGCCTTCTCTACATGCGCGGGCCTCAGCGTGCGCTCCAGCGCCTCGGCGCGGCGGTAGATCTGGGCCGCCTTCTTCTGCGCCGCGTCGCTCAGGCTGTTGATGCCGATATTCTTCAGCTCGCCGGCGCTGCGCCGCAGGCGATCGGCCTCGCGCGCGTCCTTCGCGAACTTCGCCTCCTGCGCCGCGTCGTCCTCGGCAAGCAGGCGGCGTGCGCGCGTGAACGGATGGGCGTAGCTGCGCGAGATCTCCGGCCGCAGGAACAGCGTGCGGTTGGTGCAGGTGTCGAGGAAGCGCCGGTCGTGGCTGGCGATCACCATCGGCACGCGGCGCTGCAGGTCGACGAGCCAGTTCTCCAGCATGGCGATCTTCTCGAGATCGAGATGGTTGGTGGGCTCGTCGAGCAGCAGCGCGTCGGGCTCGGCGACCCAGGCGCGTGCGATCAACGCCAGACGCTGCCAGCCGCCGCTCAGCGCGCGCATCGGCCGCTCGCGCATGTCCTGCGGCGTGTCGAACTCGTCGAGCACGAGATCGACGCGCCACGACTCGGACTCGCGCGTCGCCGCCGGCAGGCCGCGGCGCACGACCTCCTCGAGCGTCAGGTCGAGCCAGGTCGCCGGCACGTCCTGCTCGACGATGCCGACACGCAGGCCGCGCGACCGCACGATCTCGCCCGACATCGGCTCGGCCACGCCGGCCAGACAGCGCAGCAGCGTGGTCTTGCCGGCGCCGTTGCCGGCCACGAGACCGACGCGGTCGGCCTCGCCGACGACGAAGGTCAGATCGCGGAAAAGCGGGTCGGGCGTCAGGACGCTCACGCCGCGCAGGCTGATGGAACCCATGGGAGTCTCGCTGGTCTTGCCGTGAAGGAAACGGGCACGTGCGAACACGGCCCCGGGGGCAGACCAGACTTCGTCGGGAACGCCTGCGGCGTCAGTCCCTGCTGTCGGCCGGCCCCACGATGCACCGGGATCGTGGGGCGGTGACGGGACCGCGCGGATGATGCTGGTTGTATGTGCTCAACGCGGCCCTCCCTGGCAGGACGTGGCGATGGCGGCTTACCTACACCGTCAGCCGGCCGGCGGCAACGCGAGGTGACGCGCCTCGATCACCGCCTGGGTGCGCGAGCGCACGCCGAGCTTCTTGAGGATGACGGTGACATGCGCCTTCACGGTGGCCTCGCCGACGCCCAGCTTGTGGGCGATCAGCTTGTTCTGGTCGCCGTGCACCATCAGCGCCAGCACGCGCCATTGCTGCGGCGTCAGTTGCTGGGCGCGCTGGGCGAAGGATTCGGCCGGCCCGGGCTGCGCCATGCCGACCGGCGCGAAGACCTCGCCGCGCAGCACGCCGCGCACGATCTCGGCGATGTCCTCCAGCGGCGCCGACTTGGCGACGAAGGCCGAGGCGCCGAACTCCATCGTGCGCCGCGCCACCCGCGCATCCTGCGTAGCCGACACCACGACGATCGGCACCGCGGGATGGTTGGAGCGCAGGAGCGCCAACCCGGTCAGCCCGTCCATCCCCGGCATGTCGAGATCGAGCAGCAATGCGTCGAATTCCGGTTCGCCCTCCAGCGCCGCGTCGGTCTCGGCCAGGTTCGCCGCCGTGGCGATGCGCGCGCCGGGGAAGCTGTGGCCGAGCACCGTGCCCAGCGCGTCGCGCACCATCGGGTGATCGTCGGCGACGAGAAAGGCCTGCGGGGACGTCTCGGGAGCGGCCATCGTGGAATCATCGCTCCCGCCGACCGGCACGGTCAAGGCGATGCGCCGAGCGCGACCTGAAGCGCATCGCCCACCAGGGTCGGCATGAGCGCGGCGCGCTCGACGGACCGGCGCAGGTCACGTCGGCCGGCGCGATCGAGGATCCGGGGATCGACCGCATTGCCTGGCGCCCGGCCCTCGGCGATGTCGGCGATCTGCTGCCGCAGCAGTGCCGCGATCGCCGTTTCCCGCGCCCTGTCCAGGGCGGACGCGTCGGCATCGCCGATGAGCCCGCGCGCATGGAGCGCCCGCAGGCGGTCCCTGGTCGCGACATGCTCGATGCCGTGCCGCAGGGCCAGCACGCGCAGGCCGGCCACGATCGGCATGAGGACGGCGCGCTTGAGATCGACCCGGCCCTGGGTCAGCCGCAGCGTTCCGAACCAGCCCAACGCCGCGCCCGCGCCACCCAGCGGCTCGGCCAGCTGCCGCAGGAACGTCGGCGAGCGTGCGACCGCGGCGATCGCCTCGGTGCGCAACCGCGCGGCCAGCTTCTCGTCGCCGGCGACCGGCACCAGATCAAAGAAGATGTCGGCCGCCAGCACGGCCTTGCCATCCGGATGCGCGGCCCAGCGCGCCACCACCTCCCGCCAGCCGGCGAGCGCATGGCGATAGGCCGGCTCGCGCGCCATCACGCCCCCCTTGCAATACGGCACGCCGCCGGCATCGAGGATCGTGTTGACGCGTGCGGCGAATGCCGCGAACCACGTTTCGGCAGCCGCCGCCTGGCCGGGATCCGGATCGAGGATCAGGGCATTGTCCTGGTCGGGCGCCAGCAGGCTTTCGCCGCGACCGGCGGATCCGAGCACCAGCAGGCACCACGGGCACGGCGCGCGGCCCAGCCCATCGCCGACCATCGCCGCCTCGGCGAGCGACGCAGCGCGAGCAGTCATGTCGCGCGTCACCGCGGCGATCACCGCCGTGATCGCCGATGGCGCGACGTCTTCGGCCAGCAGCGCCGCCGCAAGCGCCGGCAGGCGCGCGTGGGTCGCGCGCAGGGTCGCGGCATCGGGCGCCACGTCGATCTCATCGCCGAGGACCAGGGCGAAGGACGCGCGCTGCACAAGCAGCGTGCGCATCGACACCATGCCGACCGGGCGACCATCCATGTCGATCACGGGCATGTGGCGAAAGCCGCGCCGCTGCAGGCGCGCCAGGGCGCGATAGACGAAAGCCTCCGGCGGCATCGCGTCGACCGGCGCCGACATCCAGGCGCCGACCGGCGCGCCGGCGCCGACACCCTGCGCCACGAACCGCATCAGGTCGCGCTCCGACAGGATGCCGATCATCCGGCCGGCGCCATCGACAACCGGAAGGGCGCCGACGCCGGCCTCGATCATCCGGCGCCCGGCCTCCGCCAGGGTATCGTCCGCCGTCACGGTGACGACGGGCGCGCGCATCACGTCGCCAAGGGAATGTCGATAGGGCCAGCTATCGATCGCCTTCAGGGCGGACGCGTCCATGGTGGGCCATCCCGCTCAGCGCAGCAGGTGGACGCGTTCGGCGAAGATGGAAGCGGCCGCCACGGTATGGATGCCGGCCGCCTCCAGGCGCTCGACCAGGCGGCCGAACAGCCGCGCCGCCGTGACCGCGTCGCCCAGCGCCGTGTGGCGCGGACCGCATTCGACGCCGAAGCGCCCGGCGATCGCGGCGAGATCGAGATGCGCGAGGGGCGGGTCCAGCGCCGCCGACAGCAGTCGCGTGTCGAGAGTCGGGGGTGCGCGCCAGGGCAGCGCGGCGCGGCGCGCTTCGCGCTTGAGGATCGCCATGTCGAAGCCGATGCTGTGACCGACGACCACCGCATCGTCGAGCAGCGGCATGAGCTGCCGCCACAGGGCCGACAGCGGCGGCGCGTCGACGACGTCGGCGTCGGTGATGCCGTGAATCGCCGTGGCGGCGGCCGGAATCGAGCGATGGGGCTTCACCCGTGCGTCGATCAGCGGCGCGGTCGCGGGGTGTCCATCGACGATCTCGACGACGGCGATCTCGACGACGGCGTCGCGCCAGGTCGACAGGCCCGTTGTCTCGGTATCGAGCGAGACAAAGCGGCCGCCCGACAGCGGAGCCTGGGTGCGGCTCATGGCGCCTGCGCGCTCCGCTCGCCGCACAGATCCGCGACAAGCGCCGCGACATCGATCTCGTCGGCGGCGAGCCCGTCGAGTCGCACCATCGCGAAGCGCATGGAGTTGACGACGAGCTCGCCGTCGTGGGCCACGACGGTGCGATCGAACGGCAGCGACTCGAACAGCCGCCGGCCGCCGTGGCGCGCGATCTCGTCGGGCCGGCGCGGCGGCGCGAGCCGGGCGCGCGCCAACCGGGTGGCGAACGCCGCACCGGCCGCTTGCCAGCGCGCGATATCGCCGCCGGGCGGCGCCAGGGTTTCCAGGGCGGCGGCGTAGCTGCGCTGCAGCGCGGCTTCGAACGCCGCCGTGCGCCCGGGCGGCACGGCATGGCGCAGCCGGGCCTCGGTCATCAGCAGCACGTCCGACAGGCACGCCGCGTACGCCTCGGCGCGGGCCGTTTCGAAGGCGGCGTTGAACGCGGCTTCCTTGAACAGCTTCTCGTAGTTGAAGCCCGAGCGGGCGCGGCAGTATTCAACCGTCGTCTTCTGCACCAGGTAGAGCGCTTCGCGGCCGGCGAAGGCGGCGAGCTCGGTGGCGTCGACGATGCGCCGCGAGACGCGGCGCGCGCCGAGCGTGGAGAGGATGACGCCGAGCAGGTTCATCGCGACCCTTCCTGAGCCTCCCCAGAAGACGGCCAAATCCCGCCGCCGCGCACTACGACCAAGGTCGAATGGCGGCGCTACGCCGACCGTGAAAGACTACCCCAAAAATGGGGAGAAAATGCCAATGTCGGATACCGGCCTCACGCCCGAAAAGGCTCGAGCATACTGGAGCAGAACCAGCTCGCTGATGTGGGTGGTCCTGGCGATCTGGTTCGTCTTCAGCTTCGTGGTCCACTTCTTCGCCACCTCCTTGAATCAGATCAAGATCATCGGATTCCCGCTCGGCTTCTACATGGCCGCCCAGGGATCGCTGATCATCTTCGTCTGGGCGATCTTCTGGTACGTGCGACGGCAGAACGCCATCGACGAAGAATTCGACGTGGCCGAGGACTGAGGGGGCGACGATGGCTACCAAGGGCGACTTCATCAGCAATCTCGGCCGCATCTACGGCATCTACACCGGCGGCTTCGTGGCCTTCACGATCGCGCTGGCGATCCTCGAGCAGGTGGGGCTTGCGCCGAGGATCATCGGCTACTGCTTCATCATCGGCACGATTCTGGTCTACGCCATCATCGGCTACCTGTCTCGAACCGCACAGGTTTCCGAATACTACGTAGCGGGCCGCGTCGTGCCGGCGTTCTACAACGGCATGGCGACCGGCTCGGACTGGATGAGCGCCGCCTCGTTCATCTCGATGGCCGGCTCGCTCTACGTCCTGGGCTATGGCGGCCTCGGCTACGTGCTCGGCTGGACCGGCGGCTACGTGCTGGTGGCCGTGCTGCTCGCGCCCTATCTGCGCAAGTTCGGCCAGTACACCGTGCCGGACTTCCTCGGCGCGCGCTATGAAAGCAACACCGTACGCCTGCTCGGCGTCATCGTGCTGCTGGCCGCGTCCTTCACCTACGTCGTGGCGCAGGTCTTCGGCGTCGGGCTGATCGCGGCCCGTACCATCGGTCTGGACTTCGAGATCGCCTGCTATGTCGGCCTGCTCGGCATCCTGGTGTGCTCGATGCTGGGCGGCATGCGGGCGGTCACGTGGACGCAGGTGGCGCAGTACATCATCCTGATCGTCGCCTACCTGATCCCGGTGGTCTGGCTGTCGGCGCAGAAGACCGGCGTGCCGATCCCGCAGATCATGTACGGCCAGGCGCTCGAAGCGATCACCTCGCTCGAGGACAAGCTCGGCGTCGTCAAGCACCATGTCGCGCCGTTCGTCGACGCGAAGGGACAGTTCAGCACGACCGAGATGCTGAACTTCCTGTTCCTGATCCTCTGCCTGATGATCGGCACGGCCTCGCTGCCGCATATCCTGATGCGCTACTTCACGACGCCCAACGTTCGCGAGGCGCGCAAGTCGGTGGGCTGGAGCCTGCTGTTCATCTTCCTGCTCTACTTCACGGCGCCGGCCTACGCCGCCTTCGCGAAGTGGGAGGTCTATGGCGACATCGTCGGTACCGAGATCGCCAAGCTGCCGGCATGGGTCGCCAAGTGGTCCGAGATCTCGGGCATGCTGTCGATCACCGACCTCAACAAGGACGGCATTCTTCAGCTGAACGAGCTCAAGTTCCATCCCGACATCATCGTGCTCGCGACGCCGGAGATCGCCGGCCTGCCGTACGTGATCTCGGGGCTGGTGGCCGCCGGCGGCTTCGCCGCCGCGCTGTCGACCGCCGACGGCCTGCTGCTGGCGATCGCCAACGCGCTCAGCCACGACCTCTACTATCGCATGATCAACCCCAAGGCCGACACCAAGGCCCGGCTGATCGTGGCCCGCGTGATCCTGATCTTCGTCGCCCTCGCGGCGGCGGCGACCGCCTCGACCAAACCATCGACGATCGTGGCGATGGTCGCCTGGGCGTTCTCGCTGGCAGCGTCGGGCCTGTTCGTGCCCCTGGTGCTGGGCGTGTGGTGGAAGCGAACGACGGCGCTGGGCGCCGGAGCCGGCATGGTCGCGGGATTCGGGCTCTGCCTGTTCTACCTGATCGGCACGCAGTACTACGGCATGCCGTTGTGGTTCGGCATCCGCAACATCTCCTGCGGCATCTTCGGCATCCCGGTGGCGTTCGTGGTCACGGTGGTCGTCAGCCTCATGACACCGGCGCCTTCAAGGGCGATGCAGGATTTCATCGACTCCATCCGCGTGCCCAAGGGTGGTGTCAGGCTCGCCGACCAGAAGGCGGCGCTGGTCGAATAACGCCGGCGGATGCTGTAGATCCGGACGCGGGGCCCGTCAGGCCCCGCGTTCCATTTCCGGCCGGACGGGGCGACGCGTGAGCGAGACAGCCAACCTTTTCTGGGCCTATTGGCCCTACCAGGTGCCGAACTACCTGCTGTCGGCGCTGTTCTGGACCTGCGTTGGCCGGTTCGTCCTCGGCCTGTTCTTTCCGCCCGGCCATCCCAACTACATCTGGCGGAATTTCTGTCGCCTGACCGACTGGCTGATCGCGCTGGTGCGGCCGATCACGCCCGGGTTCGTCCTCGACGCCTTCCTGCCCCTGGTCGCCGGCTTCTGGGTGCTTTTCGCGCGCTACGTGTTCTACGTCGTCATGCGCGCGGCCGGCCAAGTCCCGCCGCTCGGCAACCTGGTGCCCGGCTAGGGGTGGGCGGGCGCGGCGCGGCCCTTGCATGCCGCTCGGTCGGAGGGCGAACCATGAACCGCATCGAATACATCGTCGAGATGTGCGTGCTGCGGGGCTGCGGATTCGGCGCGCTGGCGATCGGGATCACCATGGCCGGGCTGGCTTTCGACCTCGCCCTGAGCTTCAAGGTCGGCGCGGCGCTGACGACCTTCATGTACCTGGTTCTCGAGTTCCAGCAGCGCAATGCGCTGCGGGTTCCGGCACGCCGGACCGAAGCCTGGCTGCTGCTGGACCGCGGCCGCGACCTGCCGCCCGGCTATCCCGAGACGGTGATCCAGCAGATCCGCAGCGACGTGATCCGCCGTTATGCGGGCCTCGCCGGCTACACCGCGCTCGCCATGTGCGTCATCGCCCTCGGGTTGCATCTGGTCAAGAATTGGTAGGTCCGGCAGGCGAGCAACCCAAGCAGCGCCCTTCACGGCGCGGAATCCGCGCGACACTCCGGGCAAAGCCGGCTCAGCGTCGTCTGCTCTGGACCCGCGAAGGGCACGACGCATCGCTTATGGTTCGCTGCTCGGGCTGCGCGCCTGCGCGGCCCGGGCAACTCCCGAGAGCCAAGGGGTCAAGCAAGGATCGCGGTGCCACGGTCGCCGGATTCCGCCACCGCGGCTCCTCGGCGCTCACGAATCGACGGGCAGGATCTGCACCCGCCGATTGCGTCCGTTCGTCGGATCGTTCGGCAGCAGCAGCTCGGAACTGCCCTTGCCACGCACCGTGAAGCGGTCCGCCGCCAGACCATGATGCTCCACGAGATAGCGCACGACGGAGCGGGCACGCCGCTCCGACAGCAGGCGATTGTACCAGGCGGCGCCGCTCGCATCGGTATGGCCCTCGATCACATAGCGGTCGTTGCCATTGGCGGCGAAGACCTCGGCGAGCTGATCGACGATGGCCTTCGCCTGCGGCGTCAAGGCATCCGAATCGAGCGCGAAGGGGATCGGCAGGCCGACGCCCTGGGGCGCCGGCTTCGCCGCGGGCGCCTGCGGCGGCGGGGGCGCATTGGTTGTCGCCGCTGCCGCGGCGGCCGTCGGCGCCGCGGGTCGCGGGGTCGGCGCGGCGGTCGGGGGCTGGACCGCCGCTGGCGGGGCCACAGCCTGGGGTGCCGCCGGGGCGCTGGCCGGAGCCGTCGGGGTCGTCGGAGCGGTCGGAGTTGCCAGGCGAATCCGGCCGCGCGTCGCGCCGCCCAACGATGGGCCCGAGCCGCCGCATTCCGGCGGCAGCGCCCGCCCGAGGGAGCGATACAGATCGCACCGCGAGAGCGCGCGGCTGGTGCCGTCCAGCACCTGGGCCTGCGTCGCGGCGCCGCCGGCCGTTGCCAGAAGAGCGGCACTGAAGAGAACGATCGTCGGATATCGCGCTTGCCTGTACATCGTGATCTCCGTTCATCAGTCGACGGTGTAATGGCGGGCTATCCGATCGGCCGACGGCTCGATGGTCGATCCCGCAATCCCCGCGGTGGGTACCGGCACTGAGCTGCTCGAGCGCCGGGGTCGCACACGGGTCGCGCGTGGCGCGCATGTCCGGTGGCGCGGGGCCGTGACCCCGAAATCATTCGCGCGTCGGCACGCTTCCAGGCGCCTGCCGCGCTCCCACGCTGCCACCTACGAGGCGAGCAAAATGGGGCGTGACCATGGCGACGAGGCCGAGCGGATCAGGCGGCTTCAAGCGCCTGGAGCAGCGCGCCCGGCGGTGGAGGGATGGTAGGCCCGGCAGGACTTGAACCTGCGACCAAACCGTTATGAGCGGCTCGCTCTGACCAACTGAGCTACGGGCCCCCAAGGGGTGGTATCAGCACGCCCGATACAGGCGCAAGAGCGGCTCGGAAAGGGACGCCCGGGCCGGAATCCACTGGACTCCCCGGGGCCGTTTTACTATATGCAGCGGCACATTAAAGGCGGTCCGATACCGGACCTAACAACAAAGAGCGGGCGAAAGCCCGCTCTTGTCGTTTGATGCACCGGGATCGCGGGCCGCCGGGCGTACGGAAGGCCAGTGGACAACGGACGACTGACGGATCTGGAACGAAGAATCGCGGCCGCGGTCACCCCGACCATCGAGGGGCTGGGCTATGAGCTCGTGCGCGTGCTGATGGCCGGCGGTCGCGACGGCCGGTTGCAGATCATGGCGGAGCGACTCGACGGCGCGGCGATGTCGGTCGAGGACTGCGCCACGATCAGCCGCTCGGTCTCGGCCGTGCTCGACGTTGAGGATCCGATCCCGCATGCCTACGAGCTCGAGGTCAGCTCCCCGGGCATCGACCGGCCGCTGACGCGACTCAAGGACTGGACGCGCTGGGCGGGTCATGTGGCGCGCGTCGAGCTCGCCGAACCCGTCGACGGCCGCCGCCGCGTGAAGGGCGTGATCCTGGGCCTCGAGACCGACGTTGTCCGCCTCAAGATGGATGAAGGTGGCGAGATCGCCATCCCGCTCTCGGCGGTGCACCGGGCGAAGCTGGTGCTGACCGACGCGTTGATCGAGGAGAGTTCGAAGTCCGACGACGCCGGCGCGGCTACCCGCGCGGCGGCTTCGGCACACTGATCGGATGGGAGCGATGACATGGTAACGACCGCAGACATCCCCCGCCTGGAGATGCTCCAGGTCGCGGACGCGGTGGCGCGCGAGAAGAGCATCGATCGCGAGGAAGTCCTCGAGGCGATGGAAATGGCGATCCAGAAGGCCGGCCGGTCCAAGTACGGCCTGGAGCACGATATCCGCGCCGAGATCGACCGCCGCAACGGCGAGATCCGCCTGCTCCGCTTCATGCAGGTCGTCGACGTGGTCGAGAACGAGGCGACGCAGATCGCGTTGCCCGAGGCGCAACGCCGCAATCCCGAGGCGCAGATCGGCGATTTCCTCACCGACGAGCTGCCGCCGATCGATTTCGGCCGCATCGCCGCGCAGACCGCCAAGCAGGTGATCACCCAGCGCATGCGCGAAGCCGAGCGCAAGCGGCAGTACGAGGAGTTCAAGGACCGCGTCGGCGAGATCGTCTCGGGCGCCGTCAAGCGCGTCGATTTCGGCAACGTCATCGTCGACCTGGGCGGCCGCGCCGAGGCCATCATCCGCCGCGACGAGAGCATCCCGCGCGAGGCGCTGCGCCCCAGCGACCGCGTGCGCGCCTATATCTACGACGTGCGCGAGGAGCCGCGCGGCCCGCAGATCTTCCTGTCGCGCACCCATCCGCAGTTCATGGCCGCGCTGTTCAAGCAGGAGGTGCCGGAGATCTACGACGGCATCATCGAGATCAAGGCGGTGGCGCGCGATTCCGGCAGCCGCGCCAAGATCGCGGTGGTGAGCCACGATCCCAGCATCGATCCGATCGGCGCCTGCGTCGGCATGCGCGGCGCGCGCGTGCAGGCCGTGGTGCAGGAGCTGCAGGGCGAGAAGATCGACATCATCCCGTGGTCGCCCGAGCCGGCCAACTTCGTCGTCAACGCGCTGGCTCCGGCCGAGGTCAGCAAGGTCGTGATGGACGAGGACAACGGCAAGCTCGAGGTCGTGGTGCCCGACGACATGCTGTCGCTGGCCATCGGCCGGCGCGGCCAGAACGTGCGGCTGGCCTCGCAGCTCACCGGCTGGGACATCGACATCCTGCCGGAGTCCGAGGAATCGGAGCGCCGCCAGAAGGAGACGCGCGATCGCGTCGATGCGTTCATCGCTTCGCTTGATGTCGACGAGGTGATCGCCCATCTGCTGGTCGCCGAGGGCTTCACGCGGATCGAGGAAGTCGCCTATGTCGAGCTCGACGAGCTGACCTCGATCGAGGGCTTCGACGAGGGCCTGGCGCAGGAGCTGCAGCGGCGCGCCGTCGAATACATCGAGAAGCGCGACAGCGAATTCGAGGAGAAGCGCAAGGAGCTCGGCGTCGCCGACGAGGTGCGCGACATCGAGGGGCTGACGCCGGCGATGCTGGTGCAGCTCGGCGAGGCCGGCATCAAGACGCGCGACGATCTCGCCGACCTGTCGGGTGACGAGCTGGTCGATCCCAAGGACGGCATCCTGCGCGAGTTCGATCTCGACCTCGAGACGGCCAACGCCATCATCATGAAGGCGCGTGCCCACTGGTTCGCCGACGACGAGCCGGCCGCTGGTCCGGACGGCGGCCAGCAGGACGCGGCCGAGTAGGAGCGGGACGGAAAGGCATGCTCGGCATGGCAGGGACGCAGGCAGTGGACGCGCCGGTCGTGGTCGCCTCGGGCGACGACGAGCGCTCGCCGCTGCGCACCTGCCTGGCGACCGGCGAGGTGCTGCCGCGCGAGCGGCTGATGCGCTTCGTCGTCGGCCCCGAGGGCGAGATCGTGCCCGATCTCGCCGGCAAGCTGCCGGGACGCGGGTTGTGGTTGACGCCGACCCGCGCGGCGCTGGAAAAGGCGATCGGCCGCAAGGCCTTCGCCCGCGGCGCGAAGCGGCAGGTCAAGGTCGAGGCAGGGCTCGCCGACCTGGTCGAGCGCCAGCTGCTCGAGCGCGCCGTGGGGGCGCTGGGCTTCGCCCGTCGCGGCGGACACGCCGTGTCGGGCTTCGCCAAGGTCGAGGAGCGGCTGCGAGCCGGCAGGATCGCGCTGATCGTGGTCGCGACCGACGCGGCGCACAGCGACGGGCGTGCCAAGCTGGCGTCACGCGACGTGCCCGTGTCGGCGTTCTGCGACGCGGCCACGCTGGGCAAGGTTTTCGGTCGCGAGGACGCGACCTATGTCGGCATCGCGCGCGGTGCCGCCGCTTCGGTCGCCGCGGCGATCGATCGCCTCCTGGCTTTTCGCGGGCGCACGGGCGCCGGCGAGGGCAACGACACCCAGGCGTCGTCACCGACGACGCACGAGGAGAATGGCTGACCATGACGGATAGCACCGAGACCAAGCAGAGCAAGCCGCTGACGCTCGCCGGCGCCGGCCGCCTTGATCTGAAACCAAAGGTCGAGGCAGGGCAGGTGCGCCAGAAATTCTCGCATGGGCGCACCAAGGCGGTGACCGTCGAGGTCAAGAAGAAGCGCGTCGTCGGCCCGACGCCGGCGCCCGCCGCCCCGGCGCCCGCACCCGCACCGACAGCGCGCACGCTGCCGCCGCGCCCCGCCGAGGCCAGGCCGGCCGAGACGAAGCCCGTCGAGGCCAAGCCCGCCGCGCCGGTCGCCCCGCCGCCAACGCCTGCGCCGGCCCCTGCGCCGGCGCCCGTGCAGGCAAAGGTCGAGGCCGCACCGCCGCCGCCGCCGCCGCCACCGCCTCCGGCTCCAGTCGCCGCCACCGCGGAGCCGGCGACGGCCAAGGCTCCTGCAGCGCCGGCGCCCGCAGCGCCTGCAGCGCCCGCATCTCGACCGGCGACGCCGCCTGCCACCGCCAACCGCCCCGCGCCGGCCGCAGGCCTGCGCCCGGCCGGCACCGCGCCCGCTCGAGGTGCGAGCGGCGCGCCGGCGCGGATCGCGCGGCCGACGGCTGCCCCGGCGGCCAGGCCGCAGGGCCGTGGCGTCGTGCTGCGCACGTTGACCGCCGAGGAGCGCGACGCGCGTCTGTCGGCGCTCAAGGATTCGGTGCGCGACGACGAGGAGCGTCGCAAGCAGCGCGAAGAGGCGGCCAGGCTGCGCGCGGAAGACGAAGAGCGCCAGCGGCGCCAGCGCGAGGAAGCCGAGCGCCGGGCCGCCGAGGAGGAAGCGCGCAAGAAGGCCGACGAGGAGGCGCGCCGGCGCGCCGAAGGCCAGGCCCAACGACATCTGCGCGACGCCCAGGCCAAGGCCGACAACTCGCCGGTCGCGGCACGACGCGCCCAGCAGCTCGCCGAGATCGGTGGCGAGGACGCCGCGCCCGCGCCGCGCCGCGCACCGGGACCGGGACCGGGACCGGGATCGCGCCCGCCGGGAGCGGGCCTGGGCCCGTCCGCGCCGCGCCGACCCGCCATGGTGCCGCCGAAGCGGCCGACAACGCCCGGCCGCCGCGAGGACCCCCGGCGCCGGACCGGCAAGGTCGACGTCAACGCCGCGCTCAATGACGAGGACACGATCCGCGGGCGTTCGGTCGCGGCGCTGCGCCGCGCCAACGAGAAGGAAAAGCGCAAGATGCAGACGGGTCAGGTGCAGACCCAGAAGCTCTATCGCGAGGTGACGATCCCCGAGACCATCACGGTGCAGGAACTCGCCAGCCGCATGAGCGAGCGCGGCGTCGACGTGATCCGCATCCTGATGAAGATGGGCCAGCTGGTGACCATCAACCAGGTGATCGATGCCGACACCGCCGAGCTTGTCGTCGCCGAGATGGGCCATACCGCCAAGCGCGTGACCGAGGCCGACATCGAGATCGGTCTGGGCAGCGACGCCGATCCCGAGGAGGCGCTGCAGCCGCGTCCGCCTGTCGTGACCATCATGGGCCACGTCGATCACGGCAAGACGTCGCTGCTCGACGCGCTGCGCTCCACCGATGTCGCCGCGCACGAGGCCGGCGGCATCACCCAGCACATCGGCGCCTACCAGGTCACGCTGGAAGGCGGCCAGAAGATCACCTTCCTCGACACGCCGGGCCACGAGGCGTTCACCGCCATGCGCTCGCGCGGCGCCAAGGTGACCGACATCGTCGTGCTTGTGGTCGCGGCCGACGACGGCATCATGCCCCAGACCATCGAGGCCATCGCCCACGCCAAGGCGGCGAAGGTGCCGATGATCGTCGCCATCAACAAGATCGACAAGGGCGGTGCCGACCCGTCGCGGGTCCGCCAGGCCCTGCTGCAGCACGAGGTGCAGGTCGAGGAGTTCGGCGGCGACGTGCAGTCGGTCGAGGTCTCGGCGCTGAAGCGGACCAATCTCGACAAGCTGCAGGAGGCCATCCTGCTGCAGGCCGAGATCCTCGATCTGAAGGCCAACCCCGACCGCGCGGCCGAGGGCACCATCGTCGAGGCCAAGCTCGATCCGGGCCGCGGCTCGGTCGCCACGGTGCTGGTGCAGCGCGGCACGCTGCATGGCGGCGACGTCTTCGTCGCCGGCGCCGTGTGGGGCCGCGTGCGCCGCCTGGTCGACGATCGCGGCCAGCAGGTCGAGGCGGCGCCGCCGGCGTATCCCGTCGAGGTGCTCGGTCTCAACGGCACGCCCGAGGCCGGCGACGAGTTCCACGTCGTCGACAGCGAGGCGCGCGCGCGCGAGATCGCCGAGTTCCGCGCCCGGCGCGACCGCCAGGCGCAGCTGGCCAAGGACGCCGGCGGCCGCGGCAGCCTCGAGGAGATGCTCAAGGGCATCCGCGAAGGCACGGCCAAGGACCTGCCGGTGGTCATCAAGGCCGACGTGCAGGGCTCGGTCGAGGCGATCGCCGCCTCGCTGCAGAAGCTCAGCACCGAGAAGGTCGCCGTGCGCGTGCTCTACAGCGGCGTCGGCGGCATCAACGAGTCCGACGTCACGCTGGCGCGGGCCTCGAACGCGGTGATCATCGGCTTCAACGTGCGCGCCAATCCGCAGGCACGCGATGTCGCGCGTCGCGACAAGATCGAGATCCGCTACTACTCGATCATCTACAACGTCGTCGACGACGTGCGCGCCCTGATGACGGGCCTGCTGGACCCCACCTACAAGGAGAACTTCCTCGGTTACGCCGAGATCCGGCAGGTGTTCAAGATCACCAAGGTGGGCAACGTGGCGGGCTGCATGATCACCGAGGGCGTGGTCAAGCGCGGCGCCAAGGTCCGCCTGCTGCGCGACGACACGGTGATCCACGAGGGCACGCTCAAGACGCTGAAGCGCTTCAAGGACGAGGTGCGCGAGGTCAACACCGGCTTCGAGTGCGGCATGGCCTTCGAGAACTACGAGGACATCCGCCCCGGCGACCAGATCGAGTGCTTCGAGGTCGAGGAGGTCCGTCCGACGCTGTAAGGCGCCGGACGGCGCCGCCCCCCGGACGGCGCGCATCGAGGACAGGCATGACCCGCCAACGCAAAGCCAGTCGCGCCGGCGGCGGGAGCGATCCCGCCGGCCGGCCCAAATCGCCGCGCCAGCTGCGCGTCGGCGAAGAGCTGCGCCATGCGCTGGCGCAGCTCTTCGAGCGCGGCGACATGCGCGACCCCGAATTGCGCGGCGCCTCGGTGACCGTCACCCAGGTCGATTGCAGCCCGGACCTGCGCAACGCCGTCGCCTATGTGATGCCGCTGGGCGGCGTCGACCGCGAGCGGCTGCTGGCGGCGATGCGCCGCGCCGCGCCCTACTTCCGCAGCCAGCTGGCGCGCATGGTCGAGTTGCGCCACGCGCCCGAGCTGCAGTTCCGTATCGACGAGTCGTTCGACTACGCCGGCCGCATCAACGAGCTGTTGCACTCGCCCGACGTGGCACGCGATCTCGACGCGGCGGCGGACGATGAGGATCCGCCGCCGCGCTGAGCCTATCGCTTGACGTTGGCCGGCGGCGCCAGCGTCAGCGTGCCCTTCATGCGGTCGAGCTCGGCCAGCGCCTGGTCGCGTGCCAGCGTCTCGCGCTTGACGTCGACGGCGCACAGTTCGGTATTGCTGGTCGAGCAGCCGCGCCGCGCCTTGTCGATCGCCGCCTTGCCGTTGGCCTCCAGCCGGGCCCGGGTCTGCACTACCCAGGCATCGCGTGCCGCGGCGTCGGCGAACGAGGCCGGCGCCATCACCACGATGATATGGTCGGGATACGCGTTGTTGGCGCCCGAGCCGGCGTCGACGGCGGCGCCGATGAGGCCGCCCATGAAGATGTTGCCCATGGTCGCGCCGCTGAAGCCGGCGGCCACGAACTGCCGCTTGTCGGCCATGCCGACGGCGGTGCAGTTCAGCTCCAGCGACTCCTTGTGGCGCGGCACGTTGATCTTCTGTGGCGTCGTCAGCCTGTCGACGAGCGGAACGCCGCCGCGCGTCACCCGGCAGGTCGCCTGCGGCGGATCGGAATCGATGACGACGTTCTGGGTGGTGCCGGCCAGCACGGTGGCGCACGAGGCAAGCGCGGGGACGGCGAGCAGCCACAGGCCGCGCCTGAAGGTACGCGTGATGTCGCGCATGGGATGTCGTGTCGAATCGGGCGTTGCTACTTGGCGACCGGTGCGACGCGGGCGGCGACGCGGCGGGCTTCGATGTCCGCCAGCTCCTTGTCGCGCCTGGCGTTGAGCCGGGCGGTGTCGGCCTCGCAGAACTCGCGCGGCTTCGACGAGCACTGGTAGCGCAACATCGTCAGCTCGTCGTGCGTGCGCTTCTCCACGCGCTCGCGGCGGCGTGCGAAGAACGCGTCGCGCGTCGTCTCGTCGGCGAACAGCGAGGGCTGCAGCACGACGTTGACCTGCGCCGGATAGAAGTTGTTGGCGCCCGACGCGGCGTCGATCGCGATGCCGATCAGCCCGCCGGCGATCACGTTGCCGATCGTGGCGCCGCTGAACTGCGACTCGACCATCTCCGTCGTCGGCTCGTGGTCGGCGCGCTTGCAGGTCAGCTCGATCGTGTTCTTGCTGCGCGGAATGACCACGGCCTGCGGCGTGCTCTGCAGCGCCATCAGCAGCGCACCATCGCGCCGCATCTCGCAGGCCGCGCCCGCCGGTTCGGACGCGACGGCGATCGTCTGGGTCGTGCCCGACGTCACCGTGGCGCAGGAGTTGAGCAATGCCGCGGCGCCAAGCAGCGCCGTTGCCGGCCACAGCGGCCGGCTCCCCTTGATCCCCATCGTTTCCCCCTGGCGACCTGATTCGGACCCCCCGCGTCGCCAGCGCGAATCATAGACGGATTTTCCCGCATGGCGGGATGTGGAAAATCAGCTTCAGGCAACCAGAAGCGTTGCCAGCGCCGCCGGCGAGGTCACCGGCGGCGAGCAGGCCATGGCGCGGCAGACATAGGCGGCAGGGCGTCCCCCGACCAATCCCTTGCCGTGCGCGGGATGATGCGGCGGCAGCGAAGTGCCCGGCGCGAGCCGCCTCAGCACCTTGTTCGGCAGGCAGTGCGACTGCACCGCTGCGTGCAGCGCCCGCGTATCGGGGTCGCCGGGCTCGCCGACGATGACGATCTCGACCATTGCCTCGAGCAGCTCGGCGTTGTTCATCAGGGTCATCAGGGGAAAGAAGTTGCGCTCGACCTCGCCGCCGAACGCCCTGGTCAGGCTCTCGGCCTGGTCGCGCAGGTGCGCCTCGCCGGTCAGCGCCCACAACCGCGCCAGCACGCCGACCATGACGCCGTTGCCCGACGGCGTGGCGTTGTCGTGCGCATCCTTGCGCCGGATGATGACGTCGGCGGCATCCGCCGCCGTGAAGAAATAGCCGCCGCCCTCGCCATCGGCGAAATGCGCGTCGAGCACGTCGACCAGCGCGCGCGCCGCGTCGAGATACGATTGGGCGGCACCCGCCTCGAAGAGCGCGATGGCGGCGCCCGCCATCTGGGCGTGGTCGTCGAGCGTGCCGCGGTGCTTGGCCTGGCCCAGCCGCCAGCTATGGGCGAGGCGGCCGTCGGCGCCACGCATGTCGCGCCAGATCGCATCGAAGGCGCGCCGGGCCGCTTCCAGCCAGTCGGCGCGGTCAAACACCGCGGCCGCGTTGGCCAGCGCCGCGATCATCATGCCGTTCCAGTCGGCCAGCACCTTGTCGTCCCAGCCAGGCCAGACGCGCGCATCGCGCACGGCCTTCAACCGGGCCCGCAGCACCGCCAGGCGCGCCTCGTCGGCCTCGGCCAGGAACGCGGGCCGGTGGTTGCGGTTGAGGATCGAATGACCGTGCTCCCAATTGCCCTCATCCGTGACGTCGTAGGCGGTGCGGAAGAAGGCCGCGTCGTCGCCCAGCACGGCGTCGATCTCGGCGGCGCGCCAGACGTAGAACTTGCCTTCCTCGTGCTCGCTGTCGGCGTCGTAGGTCGCGGCGAAGGCGCCGTTGGCGGCGACCATCTCGCGCAGCGCCCAATCGCAGGTCTCGGCGATGCGCTGGGCGTAGAGCGGGCTTTTGGTCTCCTGCCAGACCAGCGTCAGCAGGTCGATCATCTGCGCGTTGTCGTAGAGCATCTTCTCGAAATGCGGCACGAGCCAGTGCGCATCGGTCGAATAGCGCGCGAAGCCGCCGCCGAGGTGATCGTAGATGCCGCCCTGCGCCATGCGATCGAGCGTGACGGTCACCGCATCGAACAGCCTGGCGTCGCCGCGTCCACCGGCCAGCCACGACCGCCACAGCCGTTCGAAAATGTAGGTGTTGGGAAACTTCGGCGCCTGGCCGATGCCGCCCCATACCGGGTCGACCTCCTGCGCCAGGCGCGCCGAGACCTGGTCGAGCAGCGTGCGCGGCAGCGCCGAGATACCCGGCGGCACGTCCACGGCGATGCTCTGCGCGCGTTCGCGCATCGCCGCCAGCAGCCCGCTGCGATTCTTCTCGATCGCGTCCTTGCGCTCGCGGAAGGCGTCAGCCACGCCCTTCAGCACATCGACGAAGCTCGGCCGGCCATAGCGCGCCGGATGGGGAAAGTAGGTGCCGCCCCAGAACGGCTCGCCGTCGGGCGTGCAGAACATGGTCAGCGGCCAGCCGCCCTGTTCACCCAGTAGGCTCAAGGCCTGCTGATAGATCGCGTCGATGTCGGGTCGTTCCTCGCGGTCGACCTTGATGTTGACGAACAGCGCGTTCATCACCTCGGCGACCTCGGGTGCCTCGAAGCTCTCGTGCGCCATCACGTGGCACCAGTGGCAGGCGGCATAGCCCACGGAGAGCAGCACCGGCACGTCGCGCCGCTTCGCCTCGGCCAGCGCCGCTTCGCCCCAAGCCCACCAATGCACCGGGTTGTCCGCGTGCTGCAGCAGGTACGGGCTGGTCTCCTCGCCCAGGCGGTTGCGGCCGTCGGTCATCGCATGCGCTCGCTCGCCTGCGCGACGCTGAGCCCCGTCGCGCGCTCGAAAAGGGCCGGTTCGCCGAAGGCGCCCTCGCTGTTGATCAGCAGCACGCAGCTGCTTGCGTCGAGGCCCAGCACGGCGCGCGCATCGGCGTCTCCGCACAGGCGCAGCAGCGCCGCCATGCCGGAGCAGCCCGAGGGGCCGGCAACGATCACCGGGTCGTCGCCTTCGGGCCGGGCCAGCGCGCGCATCGCGGGCGGCACGTGCTCCTCCTCGATGGTCATGAACCAGTCGGTGCCCAGCCCGAGGATCGGCCAGGTCATCGGCGAGATCTCGCGGCAGGCCAGCCCGCCCATCGACGTCGTGGCGTCGCCGCTGGCCAACGCGGGCCGGCCGAGCCGGTTGCTCTGGAACCAGCAATCGGCGCTGGCCGGCTCGACGATCACGGATATAGGCCGGCGCTCGCCGAGGCTCTCCCACAGGAATCCCAGCACCGCCGCCGCCAGCCCGCCGACGCCGGCCTGCACCAGGACATGCGTCGGCAAGTCGGGGGACTGACGCAGCGCCTCGTCGGCCAGAACGGTGTAGCCCTGCATGACGTATTTCGGGATCGTCTCGTAGCCCGGCCACGAGGTGTCGGAGATGATCGTCCAGCCGCGCGCCTGCGCCGTGTCGCGGCAGGCGGCCACCGCCGCCTCGTAGTCGCCGTCGACGCGCACGATCTCGGCGCCGCGCGCACGGATCGCGGCCTCCTTCTCGGCGCTGGTGAAGGCCGGCAGGAAGATCACGCTGCGCGCGCCGAAGATCTTCGCGCCCGCCGCCACCGCGCGGCCGTGGTTGCCCGAGCTCGCCGTCGCGAAGGTGAATTGCGGATGCGCCGATCCGGCGAGCTCGGCGAGACTCGCCGCGCCCACGGCATCGCGCAGCACCCGGCCCACCGCAAAGACGCCGCCCAGCGCCTTGAAGGCGCCGAAGCCGAAGCGCTGGCTCTCATCCTTGACCCGCACCGCGCCCAGCGCGAGGCGGCGCGCCATGGCGGGCAGGTCGAATAGCGGCGTCGGCCGGTGCGCCGGGCAGCTGGCCAGCGCGCTCAGGACCTCCTGCAGTCCGGCGACGGATACGATGTCGCGCTGTGCCGCGCCATAGGCGCCGGCTGCGGGACGACGGGGATTGCTCTGGAGCCAGGACGGAGACATTGCGCTCTCTACCACGTTGGGCAAGTGTCTGGCGTGGCTGGATTATCTCCCCTATTCTTGGCCCGAGCACAGGGGTGTCGCCGATGAAGGTCAACGTCGAGATCGACTGCACGCCGGAGGAAGCCCGCGCCTTCTTCGGTCTGCCCAACCTGCAGCCCATGCAGGGGCGCATCCTCGACGAGATCGAAGCGCGCATGAAGGCGGCGCTGTCGGCGATGGAGCCGGAGGCGGTGTTCAAGACCTGGCTGCCGGCCACCATGCAGGGAGTCGAGCAGGTCCAGCAGATGCAGCAGATGTTCTGGTCGCAACTGGCCTCGCTGGCCGGCGGTCAGAAGAAGTGACCGGGATGAGCGATCCCGCGCCCTACTATCGCGCGCATGTCTTCTGCTGCACCAACCGGCGCGCCGACGCGCATCCGCGCGGCTCGTGCGCCGCGCGCGGCTCGGAGGAGCTGCGCGACCACATGAAGAACCGCGCGCGCGAGCTGGGACTGAAGGACGTGCGCATCAACATCGCCGGCTGCCTCGATCGCTGCGAGCTTGGACCGACCCTGGTGATCTATCCCGAAGGCGTATGGTACAGCGTGACGAGCAAGGAAGACGTCGACGAGATTCTGCAGGCGCATGTCAGGGATGGCGGCCGGGTTCCGCGCCTGATGCTGCGTCCAACGGACAAGCTGCCGGCCGACCGCGCAGCGGACTAGAACTAGAACGGGGAGTGGCGAGATGGGCCGTGGTCTGGCACTCGCTTTCATGTTGCTGGCGCTGGCGGGTGCCGGCCTTGCGGTCGTCAAGCCGTGGGGCTGGCCGCGCGGCGATCTGATCCGCATCCAGAGCCAGCGCGACGCGATGGAGCGCGCGGCGCTCGACAAGTCGCTGCTCGAGGTGAAAGCCAATCTCGCGCGGACGACGGCGGCCAAGGCCGAAGCCGAGCGGCTGGCCGGCATGGAGCGCGACCAGGCGGCCCGCAAGCTGGCCGACCTCGAAACCCACATGAAGGGCGTGATGGCGCGCGCCGTCGACGCCGAGCGCGCGCTGACCGCCGCCGGCATCGCCGCCAAGGCCGAGGTCGAAGCGGTCCGTCGGGCGGCACAGGCCGATCTGCAGGCCGCGCGCCAGGAAATCGCCCGACTCACCACCGCGCGCGACGAGCTCGCCGCGAAGCTGGCCGCGACTCAGTCGGAAGCCGAGAAGGCGCTCGCCGCGGCGCGCGACGAGGCCGAACGCGCCCGGGCCGGCCGGCCCAACGGCGCCACCGAGGCCGAGGTCGAGAAGCGCCTTGCCGCGGTGCGCACCGCGGCGGCCGAGCGCTTCATGGCGGCGCGCAACGAAGCCGACCGACAGATCACCGCCGCCCAGGCCGATGCCGCCAAGTGCCGCGACGAGCTGGAGAAGGCCAAGGCGAAGCCGGCCGAACCGCCGGCGCCGTCCTGCCCGCAGGCGGCCGACGCCGACGCCGCGCCGCCGAACACCGTGATCCCCGCTGCCGAGATCGCACGGCATCTGGAGACCGAAGGCCACATTTCGCTCTACGTACCGTTCGACACCGGCAAGGCCATCGTGAAGCCCGACGCCTTGCCGTCGATCGAGCCGATCGCCGAGGCCATGCGCCAGGACCCGAAGCTGAAGCTCCTGCTGGTCGGCCATACCGACAGCAAGGGCGACTTCGGCTTCAATCGCGCCCTGTCGGAGAACCGCGCCAAGGCGATCGTCGACCAGCTGATCGCCAAGCACGGCATCGAACGCGCACGCCTGGCCTACGCCGGCGTCGCCGACCTGGCGCCGATCGCCAGCAATGAGACCGAGGCCGGCCGCCAGCGCAATCGGCGCGTCGAGGTGGTCCGGCGCTAGCGCGGCGTGCGGCTTGACAGGCGCACCCTGTCATCCCGAGCGCAGCGAGGGATCCAGGCGGCTTCACTGGATCCCCCTGAGTTCACAAACGAAGTGCAACACCCGACTAGGGTGTTGCCATGGGCAGACAGTACGGTCACCTCACGCTCGAAGAGCGGTGCACGATTGCCCAGCTTCACCAAGCTGGCCACT
>JBFXAZ010000073.1:0-28858 GCA_050183765.1 Reyranellaceae bacterium
GAAGGTATTGCGCTTGTTGAGCAGCTTGCCGGTCTCGTACCAGGCGCGGCCCATCTCCTGCCCGCCCCTGACATGGGCGATCGCCCAGGCCATGCCGCGGCGCAGGAACGGGATGCGATTGGCGGAGAAGCCGGCGTCCATCGAGGCGCCGTAGGAGCCGTAGCCATAGAGCAGCAGCGGCGCCTCGCCATGCGGCTGCGTATCGCGATGGCGCACCAGCGAGATCGGCACCTTCACGCCGTCCTTCGCCGTGGCCCACAATCTCTCGACGACATAGGCGGCCGGCTCGTGCCCGGGAACCGCGGTCTCCTGCACGACATCGAGCCGCGAGGCCGCGACGTGATAGTCGTACCAGGTGCGCGGACGCGAC
Organism: Reyranellaceae bacterium; assembly: GCA_050183765.1. GTDB lineage: Bacteria > Pseudomonadota > Alphaproteobacteria > Reyranellales > Reyranellaceae > JAFAZJ01. The sequence continues at coordinate 371 of JBFXAZ010000073.1, forward strand.
GGCGACTCGTAGACCAGGCGCAGGGTCGGCCGGTCCCATTGGTAGCCGCCCATCGCCGAGACGGTGAACGCCGCGTCGGGGAAGGTCACCACGCGGCCGTCGGCGGCGCTGTCGTGGGCGCCGGGCACGACGCGCACGCGCTTCAGCCCCTCGGCGCGCTCGACCAGCCACCAGAAGTCGCGCGCCGCGCCATAGCCGGCGATGAAGACGTCGTCGGACGGCGCCACGATCTCGCTCCAGTTGGCCTCGGCCGGATCGGCCAACGGCGCGCGCACGATGCGGAAGTTCAGGTGCTTGTCGTTGGTGCGGATCAGCAGCTCGTCGCCGCGATCGGTGACGTCGTATTCGTGGTCGGCGCGGCGCGGCAGGATCAGGCGCGGCGGCGACGTCGGCTGGTCGAGCGGGATCAGCCGCGTCTCGCTGCTGTTCTTCGCCGCCGACTCGACCATCAGGAAACGGCCGGAGGCGCTCTCGCCGATGCCGAGGAAGAAGCCGGGATCGGTCTCCTCGTAGACGATCGGGTCGTCGCCCGTTGCACCGCGCTCGTGGCGATGCAGCCAGCGCGGTCGCTGCTTGTCGTCCTGGCGGATGTAGAAGACCGTGCGCGAATCGCTCGACCAGCCCAGGCCGGGCGAGCACTCGACCTTCAGTGTCTCGACATCGACGCCGCTGTCGAGATCGCGGATGCGCAGCCGCAGCCGTTCGGAGCCGTCGAGATCGTCGAGGATCGCCAGCCATCGATGATCCGGCGACACCGACCAATCGCGCACCGCGTAAAAGGACTGCCCCGCTCCCTCGACATTGGCGTCGAGGAACACCTGCTCGGGATCGCTCGGCGTCGTGCGGCGGTACCACAGCGGGTATTCCTTGCCCGGCACGAAGCGGTGGCCGTACCAGCGGCCGTGCAGCCATTCCGGCGGCGCGCTGTCGTCGGGGATCACCAGCGCCTTGAACTCCTCCAGCAGCGCCGGCCGGATATCATCGGCGCCGCCCAGCACCGTGTCGCAATAGGCGTTCTCGGCGCGCAGATAGGACAGCACCCGCTCGTCCTTGACGTCGGGATAGCCGGGATCGCGCAGCCAGTGCCAGGGATCGTCGCGGCCGTCGGCGTGACGATACGGGACCTGCGCGGCCCTGGGCGGCGGCGCGAAGGCGGACTGACGGAAGCTTCTCACAGCGGGATGTTGCCGTGCTTGCGCCAGGGATTGTCGAGCTTCTTGTTCTTCAGCAGCTCGAGCGCCTTGCAGATCCGCCGGCGCGTGCCGTGCGGCATGATCACGTCGTCGATGAAGCCGCGATTGGCGGCGACGAAGGGATTGGCGAACTTCTCGCGGTACTCCTTCTCGCGCGCGGTGATCTTGTCGGCGTCGCCGATGTCGGAGCGGAAGATGATCTCCACAGCGCCCTTGGCGCCCATGACCGCGATCTCGGCGCCCGGCCAGGCATAGTTCACGTCGCCGCGCAGATGCTTGGACGCCATGACGTCGTAGGCGCCGCCATAGGCCTTGCGGGTGATCACCGTGACCTTGGGCACCGTCGCTTCGGCATAGGCGTAGAGCAGCTTGGCGCCGTGCTTGATGATGCCGCCGAACTCCTGCGCGGTGCCCGGCAGGAAGCCCGGCACGTCGACGAAGGTGACGATCGGGATGTTGAAGGCGTCGCAGAAGCGCACGAAGCGCGCGGCCTTCTTCGATGAGTCGATGTCGAGGCAGCCCGCGAGCACCATCGGCTGGTTGGCGACGAAGCCCACCGTGTCGCCGTTCATGCGGCCGAAACCGGTGACGATGTTGCCGGCGTAGTCGGCCTGCAGCTCGAAGAAATCGCCCTCGTCGCAGACCTTCAGGATCAGCTCCTTGATGTCGTAGGGCTTGTTCGGATTGGCCGGCACCAGCGTGTCGAGCGAGGGATCGTCGCGCAGGGCGCTGTCGCTGGTCGGCCGGTTCGGCGCCTTCTCGCGATTGCTCAGCGGCAGGAAGTCGTAGAAGCGGCGCAGCTGCAGCAGGGTCTCGATGTCGTTCTCGAAGGCGAGGTCGGCGACACCGGATTTCGACGTATGCGTGACCGCGCCGCCGAGCTCCTCCTGGGTCACCGTCTCGTGGGTCACGGTCTTCACGACGTCGGGGCCGGTGACGAACATGTAGGAGCTGTCCTTCACCATGAAGATGAAGTCGGTCATCGCCGGCGAGTAGACCGCGCCGCCGGCGCAGGGCCCCATCACCACGGAGATCTGCGGGATCACGCCCGAGGCCATGACGTTGCGCTGGAAGACGTCGGCGTAACCCGCCAGCGAATCCACGCCCTCCTGGATGCGCGCGCCGCCGGAATCGTTCAGCCCGATCACCGGCAGGCCGTTCTTCATCGCCGTGTCCATGACCTTGCAGATCTTGCGGGCATGGGCGGCCGACAGCGCGCCGCCGAACACAGTGAAGTCCTGGCTGAAGACCATCACCGGCCGGCCGTTGATCTGGCCGTGGCCGGTGACCACGCCGTCGCCCGGGATGCGGTTGTCGGCCATGCCGAAATCGGTGCTGTCGTGCTCGACGAACATGTCGAACTCCTCGAACGAGCCCTCGTCGAGAAGCACCTCCAGCCGCTCGCGCGCCGTCAGCTTGCCCTTGGCGTGCTGCGCCTCGATGCGGCGCTGCCCGCCGCCCAGCCGCGCGGCTGCCCGCTTCTTCTCGAGCGTCTGGAGGTTTTCCAGCATGAGCGATCCCCGATCCTTCAATCCCGCACCAACCGTCCACAGCACACGCTATGCCATTGGCGGCCCGATGAAAAACGCCTGCCCATAGCATCGACCCCCGGCCAGCGCCAGCCGCGCCGGACCGCGCAGCGGACGCGCGCGCCCCGCCTGTGGCATCCTGTTGCGGGACCACCAACCGGGGCGGAGGCCGAATGCGTGTTCTGGCTGCAGTTTGCGCCCTGCTGATCGGTATCGGCGCGGCGCTCCGTCTGGGTATCGACCTGATCGGCGTCGTCCAGCGCTACGCCGGCCTGCCCTTCTCGCCGGAGCCGGAGGCGCTGCCACAGGCGGTCTCGCTCCTGCTCGCCGCCGGCGCGGTGCTGAGCCTGCCGCTGCATATCCGCATGGCGACCGCCCGGTCCGACGCGGGCAGGCCGTGGCTGTTTGCCGGGTCGGGCGCCCTGATCGCCACGCTGATGATCCTGGTCTCGGGCGCCGTGGCCGCCGTTCACGGCGGCGAGAACATGGTTCGCATGCTGGGCATCCGCCTGTCGACGAGTCTTGGCGGCCAGGTCGAATCGCTGCCGGTCGCCCTGCTGTTGCTGGGTCTGCTGGCGATGGCCGGGCGGGCGGGGCCGGCGGCCGGCGCCCTGCTGGCGGCACCGCTGGTGATGATTTGCGTGCTGTCGCTGACCCTGGAAGTCAGCATCGCAGGCTCGACATTGATGGCCAGCGTGCCCATGGCGCTGTGCGCCGGCGCGCTCCTGCCGGCCGTCATCGCCGGCCGTCGGCCGGAACTGGCGGCGTGGCCGACCGCGGCCGCGGCCATCCCCGCCTTCGCCGCCGTCCTGATGACGGGCGCGATGACCCCGGGTGAGTTGGCCGCCGTCCTACTGGTTCCGGCGATCGTCGCCGGGATCGTCGGCTATCTCGGCGCGCCGGCCGCGGTGCGCGGCGCCTGGCTCGAGCGCGCGGCCGCGGATCTCGGCGGACTGATCCTGGCGCTGATTTCGCTGCACCTCGTCAGCGTGCTCCTGGCCGTGGTCCCCGCGATCATCGATGCCAAGCGGGCGCTGGCCGAGATGGTGCCTTCCGCCATGCTGGCGCTCACCTTCATCGCCTACATCGTGGTCGCCTCGTTCGCCACGCCGCTGGTCAGCGTCGCCATCGTGATGATCATGATCAGCGCCGCCTATGGCGGCGGCGTGCCCGCCGACATCCTGGTCGTCGGTCTGGGCGTCGCCGCATTGCAGACCACGGTCACGCGCGGCGTCTCGCGCGAGGCCGCGCCCTCAGCAGGTTCGGTCGCGCTGCCGCCCCGACAGGCGGCATGGGCGCAGACGCTGATCATGATCATCATCACGGCGCTGGCCATCGCCTCGGTCCTCGGCTGGGTGTGAGGCTCACCGGGCGCGGTAGACGCAGTCCCAGACGTTGGTGCGCATGAACGCGTCGAGCGCCGAGCGACCGCCGTTGAAGGCGTTGCGATCGACCGGCTGGCCGTCGATGCGCGACACGGGCAGGTGCATGGTCGCCGAACGATCGCCGTCCGTGTACTGCCACAGCGTGAAGTCGCGCCATGGCAGCCCCTCGAGCCTGGGGCCCGAGCCGTCGCGCAGCAGGCCGCTGCCTTCCAGGCGCAGGCTGGCGATCCACAGGGGCAGGCTGCCCAGCAACCGCCAGAGGCTGGGTCGCTCGGCGATATCGCCCTGCCTGTACTTCAGAAAGTTCTCGAAGCTGTAGACGGTGATCGGCTTGCCGGTGCGCGCCATCGCCCGGCGGATGAAGCTCTCCAGCTCGACCGGCGACATGAAATTGTCGGGATCGCTGGTCGTGGGCTCCCAATCGACCGCCAGCAGGATGCGCCGTCTCGCCGGCGGCAGCCGATCGCAGGCCGACTTCACGACCTTGAGAAAATCGTCGGCCTGCTGCGATCCGCTGCCGGTGCGCGTGCCCACGTGATAGGCGCCCAGGCCGTAGCCGTGCGCGGCGGCCTGCGCCAGCCGCTCCTCGAAGCGGAAGTCGGCGTCGCTGAAATTGCCGACATCCAGGCCGATGGTGGCACGATGGATGATGACCGACACGGCATGGCGCGCGCGCATGCGGGCATCGATCGTCACCTCGTTGTGGCTCGACAGGTCGATGACGCTGGTCGTGAGCTGCTGCGCCGGCGCCGCTCCCGGCAGCAAGAGCCCCGCGAGCAGCGCCCATGCCCTAACGCAGCCGCGCATCGGCCAACAACTCGAGAAAACGCGTCGCCGCCTCGATGTCGGCGCGCAGACGCTGGTGACGCAGCATCGCCTCGGCATCGGTTCCCCAGCGCTCGATCTCGAACAGCGCATCGAGCTCCGCGGCCTCGAATGCCGCGCCGCCGTCGAGCTTTCGGTCGGACACCGCCAGCGCCAGGACGACCGAGCCCATCCAGGTGGTCAGGTTGTAGAGCGCCGCGAGGGCGAGATCGCCATGTGCCGCCACGGCGGCGCCGACGCGCTCGAGCGCTTCCGGCGATTGCGCCCGCAGGATCACGCCCGACGCCGGCTCCAGCCGCGCGCCGAAGCGCTCGCCCAGCCACGACAGCAACGGATCCCAGACCCTGCATTGCCGCGCCACCAGCGAATCGGGGTCGGTGGCGCGATAGCAAACGAGGTCCGAGCCAGCGTATTTCGCCGTGTCGGCGATCACCTTGTCGCGCTGGCCCGGCACGCGCTCGAGGCCGGTCGCCGCCAGGCGCATCAGCGGCATCTGCAGCGGCTTGATCTCGCCGTCGGTGGGCTGCGCCTGCCACTCTCCGGCAATGGCGCGCGCCAACGCTTCGGTCGGCATGACGACAGGCGTGCCGCCCGGGGCCCGGATGGGCTTGCCGTCGAGGCGCACATCGAAGCCGCCCTCGACCGCCGTCGTGCCGGCCGTGGTGTAGAAGCGCTTCATCGCCGGCGACGCGGCTGGCGTGCCGGACGATCGCCCGGGATCGACGGCGGCTGCGGCAGCTGGAAGCGCATCAGGGGTCGCAGACCGTCGATCTGGGCCGCGACCCGGGCACAGGCGTTCGGCGGCGACGCGCCGGCGGCGACGCCGGCCGGCACGCGGGAAGCGGCGGCGATCGCCGCCGTCAGGCTGGGGATGCGCTTCAGCGGCGGCACGCCGGGCGGCAGCTTGTTGGCGCCGAGGTCGTTCTCGCCGGAGACATGCGCGAGGTTGCCCTTGATGCGCAACGGAATGGCGATCTGCATCAGCGCGGTCTCGTGCGGCTCCGGCCACAGCACCATTTCGAGCTGCTCGTTGCGCAGATGCAGGTAGCCGCCGCCGACCACGGTGACGCGCGGCGCGTCGAACGCGAAGCGGCGCATGTTGACCACGCCGTTGTTGATGTCGACACGGCCGCCGATGCAGTTGATCCGGCCGCCATCCCGGCCGCCGAAGGACAGCAGCTTCTTCCACTCCGTCGAGAAGACGGGCAGCGCATCCGGTGTCATCACGCCCGAGGTCGCGGCGAACTCGATGCTGCCGCTGGCAACGCCCATGGTATCGCGCAGCGAGCGGCCGGTGCCGCGCAGGCGAAGGTCGATGTCGGCCGCCAGATCGCTGAAACCGGTGCCGACGCCCAGCAGCGTCAGGATCTCGTTGATCGGCACACGCGTGGACGAGGCGTTGATCGTGGTCACGGGATTGTTCGGGGTGACATCGATCTGCACGTCGAAGCCGGCCTGTCCACCGCCGATGGTGGCCGCCGGGCGCAGGGTCAGCTTGCCGTTGCTCAGGGCCAGCACGATCGACAGGTCCAGCACGCTCACCGCCGCGCCGCCCAGCTCGCCGATCTTGACGCTCACCGAGGCGTTCCAGCGCCGAATCGCCTCCACCGGATAGGGATCGGCCGGAATCACGCGCTGGTCGGTCGAAGCCGCCGGCGGCACGGTCGCGCCAGGCGCGACGATGGGCGCGGCGCCCGGTCCGGCGACCATCGGCTGCGGCGGCGGCGCGCGCAGGTCGGCCAGCTCCAGCTTGTCGGCGGCGAGGTTGAGCGCCAGGACCGGCCGGTGCTTGCGGTCGTGCCGCAACGTGAGATCGCCCTTGGCGATGCTTGAGCCGATGCGCAGCTCGCTGATTTCGACCTTGGTGACGGAGCGCGGATTGGAGAGCTTGAAGGTCAGCGCGACCGGTGCGGTCTCGGGGAACGGCACGCCCAGCAGCGGCGCCAGGGCGGCCATCGAGCGCGCCTCGATCGAGCCGGCGATGCCCACCGCCTTGCTGGTGGCCGAGCCGCTGATCGACACCGCGCCGGAGCCGAACTTGCCTTCGAGCTTCACCTCGCCCGGAAGGCCCCGCATCCAGCCATCGAAGGTGCCGGCGCGGCCCGCAAGCAGGATCGGGTCGCTGCCGTTGATCTTCCCGGCAAAATCGATGGTGAAGGCCGTGTTGCTCGCCGAGGCCGCGCCGGAGAAGCGGTCGATCGCCACCACAAGGGTCGGCCGGTCCGCCGTCTCGCGCAGGGTGACCGTCGAGTTGCGCGCCTCGATGCGGCCGATCCACGGCAAGGTCGCGATCGTGCGCACGCGCAGCGAACGGTGCTCGCTGGGATGCGGGCCGGAACCCTCCACCGGCGCCGTCATCTCCAGGTTGGAGCGCCCATCGGCATCGCGTTCGACCAGGATGTCGGCGCCCGTGAGCTCGATGCGCCCGATGCGCATCTCGCCCAGCAGCAGCGAAACCGGGTCGAGGTACAGGATCACCCGGCTGATCCGCGCCATCACCGGCCGCGTGCCGCCCTCGATGTTCGACAGCGTGACGTTCTCGGCGATCGCCGACGGCGAGAGGGTGAAATTGATCCGCAGCTGCCCCTTGATCGCCAGCTCCCGCCCGGTGGCGCGGCGCACCTGGTCGATGATCTGGTTCTGGTAGCGGCTGAGGTCGCGTGTGCTGGCCCAGACATACAGGCCGGCAGGCGCCAGCAGGGCCACGAGGAGGCCCGTGCACGCGATGATCAGCCAGCGTCTGAGACGTCCCATCGTCTGCCGCATACGCCTGCCGGGGGGTGGCGGCGCCTGTCTTGGTTAGCGGGTACCGAGGATCGCCACATCGCGCGGCGACGAGAACCCGTACAACTTCATTGTACTCCGAAAATGGGGCGGTGGTTCGGCAAACAGGTCGAGCCGGCCACTCCCGGGATGCGGCATCACCAGACGGGCCGCGTGCAGGTGCAACCCCGCCGCGGCTTCCGGCAGCGCTCCCTCCGCGCCCGGCCGCGCGCCGTACTTGGTGTCGCCCAGAATGGGCGTTCCCAGCGCCGCGCAGTGGGCGCGCAATTGGTGCGTGCGGCCGGTCAGCGGTCGCAGCACCACCAGTGCGACATGCTTGCCCGCGGTGTCGACGACCACGTAGTCGGTGACCGCCTCGTCGCCCTCCTCCATATCCACGGCCATCGATTCGCGTCCGTGGCGGCCTACGGCGGTCTTGGCCAGGGGCAGGTCGATGCGACCCTTCTCCACCTTGGGCACGCCGGCAAGGATGGCCCAATAGAGCTTCATCGTGTCGCGTCGCCTGAACGACTCGGCGAGCTTCGCCGCCGCCGCCGCGGTGCGGCCCAGCACCAGCAGGCCGCTGGTGTCACGGTCGAGGCGATGCACCAGACGTGGCCGCTCCTTGGCCTCGAACTTCAGGGCATCGAGCATGCCGTCGACATGCACCGAGGTGCGGCTGCCGCCCTGCACCGCCAGTCCGGGCGGCTTGTTCAGCGCCAGGACCAGCGGATCGCGATGGACGATGCGCGCCTTGAGGTCCTCGACCAGGCCGGCCGGCGCGGTGACGGCCCGTTGCGGCCTGTCTGCTTCCGGCGCCTTCAGCGGCGGAATGCGGATGACCTGGCCGGCCGCGACCCGGTCACCTGACTTGGCACGCTTGCCGTCGAGGCGGACCTGGCCGCCGCGCAGCAGTTGCTCCAGCCGGCCGTGGGTCAGTTCGGGGTGATGGCGGCGGAACCAGCGGTCGAGGCGGATATCGGCATCGCCGGCCTCCACCGTGACCTGCCGCACGCCGCCGGCGCCAGGGTCGCTCATGGCGCGACGGTATCGCACGGCCGGCGGCTGCCGGCTATCGTGTCGGCCGATGGGGGACCTGGCGCTGGCCGCCGATATCGAGCGGCTCACCTTCGATACGCTGACCCCGGCGGCACCGCTGGCGCCGCCGCCGGCGCGCATCACCGCGCGGCTGTATCGCCCCGAGGCGACGCCCGGGCCGGTGCCGGCAATGGTGATCCTCAGCAGCAGCGCCGGTGTGCAGCGCCACCGCGAGCTCTATTACGCCGAACGTCTCGCGGCGGCCGGAGTCGCGGCCTGCGTGGTCGACAGCTTCGGACCGCGCGGCATTCGCTCGACGGTGGCCGACCAGTCCCGGGTCTCGGCCTTCCAGATGGAGTGCGACGCCATCGCCGCCCTGCGGCTGCTGCGCGGGGATCCCGCCATCGACGGGGACCGTATCGGCATCATGGGCGTGTCCAAGGGCGGCGTCGCGGCGATCAACGCCGCCATCGCCGTGCGTCGCCGGTGGCGCGGCGTCGACGAGATCTTCGCCCTGCATGTCGGCATCTGCCCGGGTTGCGTGGCCCAGCACCGCGATGCGGCGACCACCGGCCGGCCGGTCTTCTTCATGCTGGCCGAGCATGACGACTACACGCCGGCCCGGTTCGCCATCGACTATGCCCAGCGCATGCGCGCCACCGGCAATGCGCAGATCAGGGTCAAGGTCTACAAGGCCCATCACGGCTGGGAGTCGATCGGGCCGGTCTATGCCATCGCCAACGCCCAGAACCATTCGCGCTGCGCCAACCTGATCGAAGACGACGCCCGGCACTACATCGAGGCCGCCGGGCGAGCGATGCCCGAGGCCGAGTATCGACGCTGGGTCAGCGACAATGGCTTGCTGGCACTCGGCGCTCATGCGGGCGGCGGGTCAGTGGCTTTGAGAAATCGAGCCACTGGCGACTTGCTCTCATTTCTGTCGCACGAGTTCGGGCAGTGACACTGCGCACCTTTGCAGGAATCAGCTAATTCACATATAACTGACCCTCAAAGAAGGGGAGTAAGACCTTGAGGTTCCTGTCTGGCGTAGCGGCGCGAGTTGCATCCCTCATGCAACTGGGCGTGGCGGCCACCAGCTTCGTCATGATCCTGGCCGCCTCGGCGGCAGCCCAGAGCGATGCCATCTCCCTGGCACTGCGCGAGCGGGTCAAACAGGCGGTCCAGGCATCGACGGACTACGCCGCACCGATCCATGCCGCGATCGAGAAGCTCTATGAGGACCGCTCCTTCGAGCCGATGTGGTTCCGCGACGGGCGCCGCACGGACAAGGCCACGGCCCTGATCGCCGCCCTGCGCGACCTGACGGAGGACGGGCTGGAGCCCGAGGACTACGGCGTCTCGACCCTGGAGAAGCTACTGGATTCGCCGACCGCGCTGGATCACGCGCGGGCGGAATTCCTGCTCACCCGCGGCCTGCTCCTGGCCGCCGCCGACCTGTCGACCGGACGCGTGAACGCCAATGCGCTGGACAAGGACATGTCGCCGAACCAGCGCAAGCCGGACTATACGGCCCTGCTGAAGGACGGTGCGGCCAACGACGATCCCAAGGCGTTCTTCGCCGGCCTCGCGCCGCAGGGCGTGCAGTATCCCGCGCTCAGGAAGGCGCTGGTGGAGTGGCGCGAAAAAGCCAGGACGGTCCGATACACCCATGTCCCGGCGGTGACCCGGCTGCTGAGGCCCGGCACCACCGACGAGCGCATCGCCATCATCCGCAAGCGGCTGGCCGAGACCGAGACCGACGTGCCCGCGGCCGGGCCCCAGGGCGCCGATTTCTACGACGACGCGCTGGTCGCGGCGGTGAAGCGCTACCAGGAGCAGCACAATCTCAGCGTCGATGGCGTCATCGGCGGCAAGACGGTGTCCTCGCTCAACATCTCGGTCGAGGATCGCGTCCACCAGATCATCGCCAACCTCGACCGACGCCGCTGGGCGCCGGAGATTCCGGGCGATCGGTTCGTGAAGATCAACGCCGCCGACTACTCGATGTACTTCTTCGACGAGGGCAAGGTCGCCTTCCGCAGCAAGGTCATCGTCGGCACGCCCAAGGACCAGACGCCGGAGGTCAGCAGCGTGTTGGTGACCTTCCGGACCAACCCGTACTGGACGGTTCCCACGTCGATCGCGGGCGAGGAGTACCTCCCCCTCCTGCAACGCGACCCGTACGCGCTGCAGAAATCGAACATGCGCATCTTCGTCGACTGGTCGAGCGACGCCGAGCTCGATCCGGGATCGGTCGACTGGAGCTTGGTCAACCCCAAGGCCTTTCCCTATCGCATCCGCCAGGAACCGGGCGCCGGCAACGCCCTGGGCTACATCTTCTTCGGGTTCAAGAACAGGTTCGGCATCTACATGCACGACACCGCGTCGCGCTTCCTGTTCGGCGAGGGCAGCCGCAACTTCAGCCATGGCTGCATCCGCCTGCAGAATCCCTTCGACTTCGTCGAGGCGGCGTTCAAGAGCAGCGCCATGAAGGCGCGCGTCGCCGCGCTCGCCAATGGGGGGCAGCAGGCCTCGTTCAACTTCGACCGCCCGATCGCCATCCACGTCACCTACCAGACGGTGTTCGCCGACGAGTCGGGCGTCATGCAGTTCCGCGACGACGTCTATGGCCGCGACCGCAAGGTCTACGCCGCGATGCGGCGCACGCGGGTGCTGGAGAAGCGGTCCTCCTAGGACTCGCCGGCTCGCTGCGCCCGCAGCCGCGCCCAGTACTCGATGCGCTTGAGGATGTCGCGCTCGAAGCCCCGTTCGACCGGCCGGTAGAACTGCCGCCGCGCCATGCCGTCGGGGAAATAGTTCTGGCCCGAGAAGGCGTCCGGCGCGTTGTGGTCGTAGTCGTAGCCGCGGCCGTAGCCGATATCCTTCATCAGCCGCGTCGGCGCGTTGAGGATGTGCATCGGCGGCATCAGCGAGCCGGTCTCCTTCGCCGCGCGATTGGCTTCGCCCTGCGCCACATAGGCGGCGTTCGATTTCGGCGCGGTGGCCAGGTAGATCACCGACTGGGCGATCATCAGCTCGCCCTCGGGAGAGCCCAGCCTTTCGTAGGCGTCCCATGCCGCCAGCGTCTGGAGAAGCGCCTGGGGGTCGGCCATGCCGATATCCTCCGAGGCGAAACGCACCAGACGGCGCACGACGTAGAGCGGGTCCTCCCCGCCCTGCAGCATGCGCGCGAACCAGTAGAGCGCCGCGTCCACGTCCGAGCCGCGCAGGGATTTGTGCAGCGCGCTGATCAGGTTGTAGTGGCTCTCCTGCGCCTTGTCGTAGATCGGCGCGCGCTTCTGCATCAGCGCGGCCAGGCCCTGCGCGTCGAGCGGCGTCTGGTCCTTGAGCTCGAAGAGCTGCTCGGCCATGCCCAGCAGATAGCGGCCGTCGCCGTCGGCCATGGCGCACAGCGCATCGCGGCCGGCCTCGTCGAGCGGCAGCGGGCGCTCCATCGCCTGCTCGGCACGCCGGATCAGCAGCCTGAGGGCCGCATCATCAAGACGCCGCAGCACCAGCACCTGACAGCGCGACAGGAGCGCGGCGTTGAGCTCGAAGGACGGGTTCTCCGTCGTGGCGCCGACCAGCGTGACGGTGCCGTCCTCGACATAGGGCAGGAACCCGTCCTGCTGCGCGCGGTTGAAGCGATGGATCTCGTCGACGAACAGCAGCGTGCCCTGCCCGGCCGCGCGGCGGTTGCGCGCCGCCTCGAAGATCTTGCGCAGGTCGGCGACGCCGGAGAACACCGCCGAGAGCGGCTCGAAATGCAGGTCGACGCGGTCGGCCAGCAGGCGTGCGATGGTGGTCTTGCCGCAGCCCGGCGGGCCCCAGAAGATCAACGAGCCCAGCCGGCCGCTGGCCAGCATGCGGCCCAGCGGCGCGGTGGGCGCCAGCACGTGGTCCTGCCCGACCACCTCCTCGATGCTGCGCGGACGCAGGCGGTCGGCCAGCGGCGCCGGCGCCAGGCCTGTGAACAGCGACTCGGCCGGCGGCTCGGCGCGTCCCTTCCTCGCCGCCACCGGCCCTGCCCTCAGCCGCGGAAGGTGAAGGTGCGTTCCTCGCCCTTGCGGCGCACCGTGACCGACCAGCCCGGCCGCTCGCCGCCCAGCGCCGAGCGCAGGCTGGCGACCGAGTCGATGGGCTCGCCGTTGACCGAGACGATATAGTCGCCGGGCCGCATGACGCGCCCGATCGGCGCGCCCGGCGCGATCTCGGCGACCACCACGCCCTGGGTCCAGGCGTTCACGCCCAGCTCGTCGGCCACCGCCGGCGACATGTTCATCACGGTGACGCCGGCCAGCGGGTTGCGGCCGCTGAGCTGCGAGCGGTCGCGCGGCGGGGTCTCCGGCGGTGCGGTCAGCTTGACCTCGACCGTCCGCTCCTCGCCGCGGCTGAGCACGCGGACGCGCGCGACGCTGTCGACCGGCAAGGTCGCCAGCCGGAAGCGCATGGCCGATTCATCGTCGACCGGCTGCTCGTTGATGGTCAGGATGACATCGCCGACGCGCAGCCCGGCCTTGCCCGCCGGGCCGTCGGCCGCGACGACGCGCAGGATCACGCCGTGCGGACGCGACAGGTTCAGCGACGTCGCGATGTCCGCGGTCACGCGCTGCACGGCCGCGCCGATCCAGCAGCGCACCATGCGGCGGCCCTTCTCGCCGGCGTCGATCATGCGGGCCACGATGTTCGAGGGCGTGGCGAAGCCGATGCCGATCGAGCCGCCCGAGCGCGAGAAGATCGCGGTGTTGATGCCGATCAGGCGGCCGTCCATGGCGACCAGCGCGCCGCCCGAATTGCCGGGATTGATCGCCGCGTCGGTCTGGATGAAGAAGCCGTTCTCGGTGACGCCGCTGCCGCTGCGCGCCAGCGCCGAGATGATGCCGCTGGTCACGGTCTGGTTCAGGCCGAACGGGTTGCCGATCGCCAGCACCAGGTCGCCGACCTCCAGCGTGTCGGAGTCGCGCAGCTCGAGGAACGGCATGGTGCCGGGCTCGCCGTCGAGCTTGAGCAGCGCAAGATCGTAGCGCTCGTCGGTCGCCAGGACGGTGGCGGCGAACTCGCGCCGGTCGGCGAGCACGACGTTGATCTCGGTGGCGCCGCGCACGACGTGGTTGTTGGTCACGATCAGCCCGGTCTGCCGCACGATCACGCCGGAGCCCAGCGACTGCGCCACGCGCTCCTGCGGCAACTGGCGCAGGAACTCGTCGGGAAAGAAGCGCAGGAAGGGCGGAATCTCCTGCTTCACCCGCGTGCGGGCATAGATGTTCACGACGGCCGGCGAGACGCGCTTGACCAGCGGCGCGAACGAGAGCTGCAGCTGGTCGCGCCCGGCGGGGACCTGCTGGGCCACGGCCGGCGCCGCGATCAGCAGGCCGGCGACGAGGGCCGCGGACAAGGCGGCGATCCTTGCGGTCATGTGCGGTTCGCTCCCCATGGGTGCAGTCTAGACCTCGCGACGCCCCGGTAGAAAAGGAAAGAGGCGGCACTAAGGCCGCCCCTCGCGATCCCCGCTCTCGCCACGCGCCGTTACGCGGCGGCCTCGGCGTTCTCGTCCGCCTTCTCGGCCGACGGGCCGCTGTCCTGGCCCTTGGCCTCGACGTCGCGGTCGACGAACTCGATCAGCGCCATCGGCGCGGCGTCGCCGTAGCGGAAGCCGGCCTTCAGCACGCGGGTATAGCCGCCGGCGCGCGTCTTGTAGCGCTCGGCGATGGTCGAGAAGAGCTTGTGCACGATCGCCTCGTCGCCCAGCTGGGCCAGCGCCTGGCGTCGCGCGTGCAGGTCGCCGCGCTTGCCCAGGGTCACCAGCCGCTCGACGATCGGGCGGATGTCCTTGGCCTTGGCCAGGGTGGTGCGGATCTGCTCGTGCTTGATCAGCGCGAGCGAGAGGCTCTTGAACAGCGCCTTGCGCTGGGAAGAGTCCCTGTTGAACTTCCGTCCGCTCATTCCATGTCGCATCGTCGGTCTCCAATGTTGTGTTTATCGACGGCCGTCTGCGATGTCGCGGCCGCGTTGGGGGCCTTGCGGCCCCGGGGGTCAGAAGCTCAGTACGGCTCCTCGAGACGCTTGGCGAGCTCCTCGATGTTCTCCGGCGGCCAGTTCGGGATCTCCATGCCGAGATGCAGACCCATCTGCGCCAGCACTTCCTTGATCTCGTTGAGCGACTTGCGGCCGAAATTCGGCGTGCGCAGCATCTCGGCCTCGGTCTTCTGCACCAGGTCGCCGATGTAGATGATGTTGTCGTTCTTCAGGCAGTTGGCGGAGCGCACCGACAACTCCAACTCGTCGACCTTGCGCAGCAGGTTGCGGTTGAACGGGATGTCGTCGGCGACGACATCGGCCTTCACCGCCTGCGGCTCCTCGAAGTTGATGAAGAGCTGCAGCTGGTCCTGCAGGATGCGCGAGGCGATGGCGACGGCGTCGTCCGGGCTGACCGTGCCGTTGGTCTCGACGCTCATCGACAGCTTGTCGTAGTCGGTGACCTGGCCGACGCGGCTGTTCTCGATCTTGTAGGCGACCTTCTTCACCGGGCTGAACAGCGCGTCGACCGGGATCAGGCCGATCGGCGCGTCGGCCGGACGGTTTGCCGTCGCCGGCACATAGCCCTTGCCGGTCGAGACCGTGAGCTCCATGTGCAGCGAGGCGCCGTCGTCGAGCGTGCAGATCAGGTGCTTGGGATCCATGATCTGGATGTCGCCGGTGGTCTCGATCATGCCGGCGGTGACCTCGCCGGGACCGGTGGCGCGCAGGATCAGGCGGTGCGCCCGATCGCTCTGCATCTTCACCGCCATCGACTTGATGTTCAGCACGATGTCGGTGACGTCCTCGCGGACGCCGGGGATCGAGGAGAACTCGTGCAGCACGCCGTCGATCTTGATCGACGTCACGGCGGCACCCTGCAAGGACGACAGCAGCACGCGGCGCAGCGCGTTGCCGAGCGTCAGGCCGAAGCCGCGCTCGAGCGGCTCGGCGACGATGGTGGCGACGCGCATGGCGTCGCTGCCCGGCTCGACCTGCAGCTTGTTCGGCTTGATCAGTTCCTGCCAATTCTTCTGAAGCACGGGGGGCTACCTCTCGGATCGGCTTGTCAGCCGGGCGCCGCGGACACTCGCGGCAGCCTCGATGATCGGGCGCCGCGGCGACCGACCGCGGCGTATTGTGGACAGCGGACGAAGATCAGACGCGGCGGCGCTTGGGCGGGCGGCAGCCGTTGTGCGGAATCGGCGTCACGTCGCGGATCGCGGTGACGGCGAAGCCGACGGCCTGCAGCGCGCGCAGCGCCGACTCGCGGCCCGAACCCGGGCCCCGCACCTCGACCTCGACGGTGCGCATGCCGTGCTCCATCGCCTTGCGGCCGGCGTCCTCGGCCGCCATCTGCGCGGCGAACGGCGTCGACTTGCGCGAGCCCTTGAAGCCCTGGGTGCCCGACGACGACCAGGCGATCGTGTTGCCCTGCACGTCGGTGATGGTCACGACCGTATTGTTGAACGAGGCGTTCACATGGGCGATGCCCGACGTGATGTTCTTGCGCTCGCGGCGCCGGGGACGCGCGGCGGTGCCGGCGGCAGGTGCTTTCGCCATGACTTCGAACCTCTTGGCCTAGACGGCTTTCTTCTTGCCAGCGATCGGCTTGGCCGGTCCCTTGCGGGTGCGGGCATTGGTGTGGGTGCGCTGACCGTGCACGGGCAGGCCGCGGCGGTGACGCAGCCCGCGATAGCAGCCGAGATCCATCAGCCGCTTGATGTTCATGGCCACCTCGCGCCGCAGATCGCCCTCGACCACGTAGTCGCGGTCGATGGTTTCGCGGATGCGCAGCACCTCATCGTCGCTCAGCTGATTGACGCGACGCTCGTCCTCGATGCCGACCTTGTGGCAGATCTCCTTGGCCTTCAGCGCGCCGATGCCATGGATGTACTGCAGCGCGATCAGCACGCGCTTGTTGGTGGGGATGTTTACGCCAGCGATACGGGCCAATTTCCTAGCTCCTTCAATGCGTTAAGCGCGGCCGTACCCTAACGGTCGCGCTTCGGCTATTTCCGGAAAGCGCGCGATTATAGGGATCAAGGTCCGCGAGTCAACCGTCCGTCGGATTTGTCAAGCCTTTCCCAGCACCGCCTTCAGCTGGCGGTACACCTCGTCCATCGATGCCATGCCGTCGACCTGCCGCAGCACCCCGCGCGCGCCGTAATAGGGCAGCAGCGGAGCCGTCTGGGACCGGTAGGCGGCCATGCGCGCCGTCACCGTCTCGGCGTTGTCGTCCTTGCGGCGGACGAACTCGGTCGAGCCGCAGACGTCGCAGACGCCCTCCTTCTTCGGGCGCTTGAAGGTGTCGTGGTAGCCGGCGCCGCACTTGGCGCAGGAAAACCGGCCGACGATCCGCTCGGTCAGCACCGCCTCGTCGACCGTCATCTCGATCACGTGGTCGAGCTGCCAGCCGCGCTTGGCCAGCATCTGGTCCAGCGCCTCGGCCTGGGCGGTGGTGCGCGGAAAGCCGTCGAGGATGAAGCCCTGGGCGCAATCGGGCTGCCCGATGCGGTCCTCGATCAGGCCGACCATGAGATCGTCCGGCACCAGGCCGCCGCTTTCCATGATGCCCTTGGCCTTCTTGCCGAGATCGCTGCCCGAGGCCACGGCGGCACGCAGCATGTCGCCCGTCGACAATTGCTTCAACCCGAACTCGTCCTGCAGACGCTGGGCCTGGGTGCCCTTCCCGGCGCCCGGCGGCCCCAGCAGAATCAGCTTCATTTGTTCTTGCCCCCCTTCAGACGCGCCTGACCGATCAGGTCGCCGTACTGGTAGGCGAGCAGGTGCGACTGGATCTGCGTCACGGTGTCGAGCGTCACAGAAACCACGATCAGCAGGCTGGTGCCGCCGAAATAGAACGGGATGCCGCCTTGGGCGATCAGGAGCTCGGGGATGATGCAGACCACCGAGAGGTAGGCCGCGCCGATCACGGTCAGGCGGGTCAGCACGTACTCGAGATAGTCGGAGGTGTTCTTGCCGGGCCGGATGCCGGGCAGGAAGCCGCCATACTTCTTCAGGTTCTCCGCCGTCTCGGTCGGCTGGAACACGACCGAGGTGTAGAAGAAGCAGAAGAAGACGATCAGCGCGATGTAGACCACGAGGTAGAGCGGCTGGCCGTGGCCGAGATGGACCGAGATCCACTGCACCCAGTCGCTGGAGTTCTGGCCCTGGAAGCCGGCCAAGGTCGCGGGAAACAGCAGCAGCGAGGAGGCGAAGATCGGCGGGATCACGCCCGAGGTGTTGATCTTCAGCGGCAGGTAGCTGGCCTGGCCGCCATAGACGCGATTGCCCATCTGGCGTTTGGGGTATTGCACCAGGATTCGTCGCTGCGCCGTCTCGATGAAGACGACGAAGATCACCACGGCGATGATGCCGATCAGCAGGCCGATGATGAACAGCGCCGACAGCGAGCCGGTGCGGCCCAGTTCCAGGGTCTGGATCATGGCGCCGGGCATGGCCGCGACGATGCCGGCGAAGATGATCAGCGAGATGCCGTTGCCGACGCCGCGCGCGGTCACCTGCTCGCCCAGCCACATCAGGAACATCGTCCCGCCGACCAGGGTGACGACGGTGACGAAGCGGAAATAGAGTCCGGGGTCGTGCACCACGGCGCCGGCGCTGCTGCTCTGCGCCTCCAGACCCACGGCGATGCCGTAGGCCTGGATCGCGGCCAGGATGACCGTGCCGTAGCGGGTGTACTGGTTGATCTTCTTGCGGCCGGCTTCGCCCTCCTTCTTCAGCGCCTCGAGCGACGGGATCACCGTCGTCAGGATCTGCATGATGATGGAGGCCGAGATGTACGGCATGATGCTCAGCGCAAAGATCGACATGCGGCCGATCGATCCGCCCGAGAACACGTCGAGCAGGCCGGCAAGGCCGCCGGCCTGGCGCTGGAAGACGTCGGCGAGGGCCACCGGGTCGATGCCCGGCACCGGGATGTACGAGCCGATGCGATAGACGACCAGAGCGCCCAGGGTGAACCACAGGCGCTTCTTGAGCTCGGTCGCCTTGCCGAGATTGCCCCAGTTCAGATTGCGGGCGAGTTGTTCGGCGGCTGAGGACATGGCTTGCGATCCTCCGGCAGCCGGCAGCGCGCCGGCGGCGACATCGATGTAGGCAGCGCGCGACCCGTGGTCTAGGCCGCTTCCGCCTCGACGGGCGCCAGGACGGTCACCTTGCCGCCGGCCTTCTCGATCGCCTCGATCGCCGCCTTGGACGCGCCGGTCACGGTGATCTGCAGCGCGGCCTTGACCTCGCCCTTGCCGAGCAGGCGCACGCCGTCGCGCAGGTGGCGGACGATGCCGGCGGCCTGCAGGGCGGCGGCGTCGACCGGCTTGCCGGCTTCGAGCTTGCCGGCCTCGACGGCGCTCTGCAGCGTGCCGAGGTTCACCAGCGCGTATTCCTTGCGGAACGGATTGTTGAAACCACGCTTGGGCAGGCGGCGGAAGAGCGGCATCTGGCCGCCCTCGAAGCCCTTGATGGCGACGCCCGAGCGGCCCTTCTGGCCCTTGCCGCCGCGGCCGGCGGTCTTGCCCTTGCCCGAGCCGATGCCGCGGGCGACGCGCATGCGCGCCTTGCGAGCACCCTGGTTGTCGGAAAGCTGGTTGAGTTTCATGACTGGCTCACTTGGCGTCTTCGACGCGCAGGAGGTGCTGGACCTTGTCGATCATGCCGCGCACCTCGGGCGTATCCTTCAGCACCTTGCTGCGATGACGCTTGTTGAGGCCGAGGCCGACCAGGGTCGCGCGCTGATCGTGGCGGCGGCCGATCGGGCTGCCGACCTGCGTGACTTTGATCGTCTTCTGCTCGGGCATCGGACTGCTCCTCAGGCGGCGGCTTCGGCGGCCTGGTCGTCGCGGCGGCCGAGGATGTCGCCCACCTTCTTGCCGCGACGGTTGGCGACCATGCGCGGCGACTGCACCGACGACAGCGCGTCGAAGGTCGCCTTGATCATGTTGTGCGGGTTCGACGTGCCGACCGACTTGGCGACGACGTCCTTCAGGCCCAGCGTCTCGAACACGGCGCGCATGGCGCCGCCGCCGATGATGCCGGTGCCCGCCGGGGCGGCGCGCAGCACGACCCGGCCGGCGCCGAAATGGCCGAGCACGTCGTGGTGCAGGGTGCGGCCCTCGCGCAGCGCCACGCGGATCATGCCGCGCTTGGCCGCCTCGGTCGCCTTGCGGATCGCCTCGGGAACCTCGCGCGCCTTGCCGGTGCCGTAGCCGACGCGGCCGCGCTGGTCGCCGACGACGACGATCGCGGCGAAGCCGAAGCGCTTGCCGCCCTTCACGGTCTTGGACACGCGGTTGATGCCGACCAGCTTGTCGACGAGCTCGCTCTCCTCGCGATCGCCGCCGGCGCCGCGCTGACCGCGACCGCCGTCGCGGTCGCCGCGGCGGCCGCGGCGATCGCCGCCCTCGCCGTCGCGCGGACCGCGGCTCGAACCACCCGGTGCACGTGCCATGTGCCTGCTCCTAGAACGACAGGCCGCCCTCGCGGGCGGCATCGGCCAGCGCCTTGACGCGGCCATGGAACATGTAACCGCCGCGATCGAACACGACGGTGCTGACGCCGGCCTTGATCGCGCGCTCGGCGATCAGCTTGCCGACCTCGCCCGCCGCGTTCTTGTCGGCGCCGGTCTTGAGCTTGCCCTTGAGCGCCTCGTCGGCCGACGAGGCCGAGGCGACCGTGTGACCCTTCAGGTCGTCGATCACCTGGGCGTAGATGTGCTTGCCCGAGCGGAAGACGCTCAGGCGCGGACGTCCGCCGGCACGCTGCTTCAGCGTGTGGCGGGTGCGGCGCTGGCGCCGCGCGAATTGGACCGTCGTGGTCATGGTCGACCCCGTTCCTACTTCTTCTTGCCTTCTTTACGCAGGATCTTCTCACCTGCGTACTTGATGCCCTTGCCCTTGTAGGGCTCCGGCGGCTTCCAGCCGCGGATCTCCGCGGCGATCTGGCCGACCTTCTGCTTGTCGGCGCCCTTGATCTCGATCTCGGTCGGCTTCGGCGTCTTGATCGAGATGCCGGCCGGGATCGGGATCTCGACGTCGTGGCTGTAGCCGAGCTGCAGCTTGAGCTGCTTGGCGTCCGCCGCGGCGCGATAGCCCACGCCCGTGATCTCGAGGTTCACCGTGAAGCCCTCGCCCGCGCCCTGAACCAGGTTGCGCACGAGGTTGCGGTTGGTGCCCCACAGCACGCGCGAGCGCGGGTTGTCGTGGCGCATCTTGAGCGAGATCAGGTTGCCCTCGCGGACCACCTCGATCTCGTCGTGGACGACCATCGACAGCTCGCCGGTCTTGCCCTTGGCCTTGACCGCCTGGCCCTTGATATCGACCGTGACGCCGGCGGGCACCGGCACCGGGTTCTTTCCGACGCGCGACATGATCAGAACACCTTGCAGAGGACCTCGCCGCCGACATTGGCGGTGCGGGCCTCGCTGTCCGACATGACGCCTCGCGGCGTCGACAGGATGGAAATGCCGAGGCCGTTGTAGACCTTCGGCAGGTCGGCGATCTTCGAGTAGATGCGCCGGCCCGGGGTCGACACGCGATGAACCTCGCGGATCACCGGCTTGCCGTTGTCGTATTTCAGCTCGACGCGGATCTCGCGCACGCCGGCGCGCAGCTCCTCCTCGAAGTAGCCGCGGATGTAGCCCTCGCGCTGGAGCACGTCCAGCACGTTGGCCCGCAACCGGGATGCCGGCATCGTGATGCTGTCGAGCCGCGCCGCCTGACCGTTGCGGATACGGGTCAACATATCGCCGACAGGATCGCTCAGTGCCATGACCGTCGTCTCCCTCGACTCACCAGCTCGACTTGACCACGCCGGGCAGCTGCCCGCGCGAGGCCAGATCGCGCAACGCGATGCGCGAGAGCTTGAACTTGCGATAGACCGCGCGCGGCCGGCCGCTCAGCTCGCAGCGGCTGCTGAGCCGGCTCCTGGCGCCGTTGCGCGGCAGCTCGTTGAGCGTGAGCTGCGCCTCGAAGCGCTCCTCCACGGGGCGCGAGCGATCCATGATCACGTCCTTGAGCGCCTTGCGCCGGGCGGCGAACCGCTTGGCCAGGTTGGCGCGGTTCTTGTTCTTCTCGACCATGCTGGTCTTGGCCATGTGAGCCTCCAGACCCTTAGTTGAAGAAGGGGAAGTCGAAGCCGCGCAGCAGCGCCTTGGCTTCGGCGTCCGTCTTCGCCGTGGTGCAGATGATGATGTCCATGCCGCGGACGTGATCGACCTTGTCGTAGTCGATCTCGGGGAACACGAGCTGCTCCTTCAGGCCCATGGCGTAGTTGCCGCGGCCGTCGAACGAGCGGCCGTTGAGACCGCGGAAGTCGCGCACGCGGGGCAGCGCGATGTTCACCAGGCGGTCGACGAACTCGTACATGCGATCGCGCCGCAGGGTGACCTTGCAGCCCAGCGCCATGCCCTCGCGCACCTTGTAGGTGGCGATCGACTTGCGCGCCTTGGTGATCACCGGCCTCTGGCCGGAGATGCGGGCGAGCTCGACGGCGGCGTTGTCGACCGCCTTGCGGTCGGCCACGGCCTCGCCGACGCCCATGTTGATGACGACCTTGTCGAGCTTCGGCACTTCCATCGGATTGCCGTAGCCGAACTGCTTCAGCAATTCGGCGCGCACGACCTTCTCGTAGTGCTCTTGCAGACGGGCGGGCATTTCCTCTTCCCCTCCCCTTAGCGGTCGATCGACTCGCCGGAGGCGCGCGCCACGCGCACCTTGCGGCCGTCGTCGAGGAACTTGAAGCCGACGCGCGTCGGCTTGCCGCTCGACGGGTCGATGTGGGCCACGTTGGAGACGTGGATCGGCGCTTCCTTGGCGATGATGGCGCTCTCCTCGCCGGCGCGGCGCGCCTTCTGGTGTCGCTTCATCATGTTGACGCCCTGGACGAGGACGCGGCTCGCCTCGGGCATGACCTGGACGACCTCGCCCTGCTTGCCCTTGTCGCGGCCGGTGATCACGACCACCCGGTCGCCCTTGCGGATCTTCAGTTTCGGCATCGGACGCCCTTCCTCACAGCACTTCCGGTGCCAGCGAGATGATCTTCATGAACTTGCGCGCGCGCAGCTCGCGGGTGACCGGCCCGAAGATGCGGGTGCCGACCGGCTCGTCCTGCTTGTTGACGAGCACCGCGGCGTTCCGGTCGAAGCGGATGGCGCTGCCGTCCGGACGGCGGATCGCCGCGGCGGTGCGCACGATGACGGCGCGGGCCACCTCGCCCTTCTTCACCTTGCCGCGCGGGATCGCGTCCTTGACCGCGACGACGATGACGTCGCCGATGGTCGCGAACTTACGCTTCGAACCGCCCAGCACCTTGATGCACTGCACCCTCTTGGCGCCGGAGTTGTCGGCGACGTCGAGGTTCGTCTGCATCTGGATCATGTCTGCCTACCCGGCGGGTGACCCGCCGCTCCCAAAATGCCTCGTCCAGCCGTCCTTCAGGACGCCTGTTCGCCCTCTGTGATCACGACCCACCGCTTGGTCTTCGACAGCGGCCGGCTCTCGATAATCCGCACCGTCGCGCCTTCCTTGATGGCGTTGGACTCGTCGTGCGCGTGGTAGCGCTTCGACTGGCGGATGAACTTCTTGTAGACCGGGTGCTGAACGCGGCGCTCGACCTCGACGACGACGGTCTTGTCCATCTTGTCGCTGACGACGACGCCTTCCAGGATTCGCTTCGGCATCTCAATGCTCCTTAGGCGGCGCTTTTTGCTTGAGCACGGTCAGGATGCGCGCGATGTCACGACGCACCACCTCGACACGGGCCGTGTTGCCGGACTGCGGACCGATCACTCCGTTGGCCTGCTGGAAGCGCAGGTTGAACGCTTCCTTGCGCAGGTCGCCGAGCTGGGTCTTGAGCTCGTCGGCCGTCTTGGCGCGCAGATCGGTGGCCTTCATCACGCGCCTCCCTCGCTCAATCGAGCGATGAACTTGGTCTTGATCGGCAGCTTCGCGGCGGCGAGGTCGAAGGCCTCTTTCGCCACCGTCGCCGGCACGCCGCCGATCTCGAACATCACGCGGCCCGGCTTGATGCGGCAGGCCCAGTACTCCGGCGAGCCCTTGCCCGAGCCCATGCGCACTTCGGCCGGCTTCATCGACACCGGCAGGTCCGGGAAGATGCGGATCCAGACGCGGCCGGCACGCTTCATGTGACGCGTGATGGCGCGGCGGGCGGCCTCGATCTGGCGCGCGGTGACACGCTCCGGCTCGAGCGCCTTCAGGCCGAACTCGCCGAAGGCCAGCGTGGTGCCGCCCTTGGCCTGGCCCTTGATGCGGCCCTTGAAGGCCTTGCGATACTTGGTTCTCTTCGGACTCAGCATGACACTGCCCTATCCCGCCTCAGCGCCCGGCCTGGGCTTCTTCGAGGCGCTTGTCCTGCACCATCGGGTCGTGGACCATGATCTCGCCCTTGAACACCCAGACCTTGACGCCGCAAGTACCGAAGGTGGTGAAGGCCGTCGCGGTGCCGTAATCGACGTCGGCGCGCAGCGTGTGCAGCGGCACGCGGCCCTCGCGGTACCATTCCATGCGGGCGATCTCGGCGCCGCCCAGGCGGCCCGAGCAGTTGATGCGGATGCCGAGCGCGCCCAGGCGCATGGCCGACTGCACGGCGCGCTTCATGGCGCGGCGGAAGGCGACGCGGCGCTCGAGCTGCTGGGCGATGTTCTCGGCGATCAGCGTGGCGTCGATCTCCGGCTTGCGGATCTCGACGATGTTCAGGCTGACCTCGGCCTGGCTCATCTTGCCGAGCTCGGCGCGCAGCTTCTCGATGTCGGCGCCCTTCTTGCCGATGACGACGCCGGGGCGCGCGGTGTGGATGGTCACGCGCGCCTTCTTGGCCGGGCGCTCGATGACGATCTTGCTGACTCCCGCCTGGCGCAGACGCTGACGCAGGAAATCGCGGATGCGGATGTCCTCGTGCAGCAGGCGCGCGTAGGAGCCCTCGCCGGCGTACCAGCGCGAATCCCACGTGCGGTTGATGCCGAGGCGCAGGCCGATCGGGTTGACCTTCTGACCCATTAGTTCGCCTCCTCCTGCGCGCGCTCGCGCACGACGATGGTCAATTGGCTGAACGGCTTCTGGATGCCCGCGCTGCGACCGCGCGCGCGGGTGTGGAAGCGCTTCATCACGATGCCCTTGCCGACGCTGGCCTCCGACACGAAGAGCCGGTCGACGTCGAGCTGGTGGTTGTTCTCGGCGTTGGCGACCGCCGACTGCAGCGCCTTGCGGACGTCGACGGCGATGCGCTTGCGCGAGAAGGCGAGCTCGTTGAGCGCCTTGCCGGCGCCCATGCCGCGGATCTGCTGGGCGACCAGGTTGAGCTTGCGCGGGCTGACGCGCAGCACGCGCAGGACCGACTTGGCCTCGTTCTCCGCCTCGCGGCGCTCGTTGGGTTTCTTGCTCATGGCGCGACCTACCTGGAAGCCTTCTTGTCGCCGCCGGAGTGACCGTGGAAGGTCCGGGTGGGCGAGAACTCGCCGAACTTGTGGCCGACCATCTCCTCGGTGACGTTCACCGGGATGAACTTGTGGCCGTTGTAGACGCCGAACGTCAGGCCGACGAATTGCGGCAGGATGGTCGAGCGCCGCGACCAGGTCCGGATGACCTCGTTGCGCGTCGACTGCCGCGCGGCTTCTGCCTTGTCGAGCAGGTAGCCGTCGACCATCGGTCCTTTCCAAACTGAACGTGCCACGTTCGTCCTCCTTCAATCCGTCGCGTATCAGCGCGTCGCGTGACGGCGCCGGATGATCATCTTGTCGGTCGCCTTGTTCTTGCGGGTCTTCTTGCCCTTCGTGGGCTTGCCCCAAGGCGTCACGGGGTGACGGCCGCCCGAGGTGCGGCCTTCGCCGCCGCCGTGCGGATGGTCGATCGGGTTCATGGCGACGCCGCGCGTCACCGGGCGGTGGCCCAGCCAGCGCATGCGGCCGGCCTTGCCGTAGTTGATGTTCTGCTGGTCCGGGTTGCTCACGGCGCCGATCGTCGCCAGGCACTCGGCGCGCACCATGCGCACCTCGCCCGAGCTGAGCTTGAGCTGCGCCATGCCCTGGTCCTTGCCGACCAGCTGGACATAGGTGCCGGCCGAGCGCGCGATCTGGCCGCCCTTGCCGGGCTTCATCTCGACGTTGTGGACGATGGTGCCCACCGGCATGTTGGCCAGCGGCATGGCATTGCCCGGCTTGATGTCGACGCGCTCGCCCGACACCACCTGGTCGCCCGCCTTGAGGCGCTGCGGCGCCAGGATGTAGGCGAGCTCGCCGTCGGCGTACTTCACCAGGGCGATGAAGGCGGTGCGGTTGGGATCGTATTCCAGCCGCTCGACGGTCGCGACCTGGTCGAACTTGCGGCGCTTGAAGTCGATCGTGCGATAGCGGCGCTTGTGGCCGCCGCCGCGATGGGCGGCGGTGGTGCGGCCGTGGTTGTTGCGGCCGCCCGAGTTGTGCTTGCCCTCGGTCAGGCCCTTGACCGGCCGGCCCCTGTGCAGCTCCGAGCGGTCGACCAGCACCAGTCCGCGCAGCGACGGCGTGATCGGCTTGTAGTTCTTCAATGCCATGTCTGAGGCTCCCCGCTCACAGGCCCGTCGTCAGGTCGATCTTCTCGCCGTCGACGAGCGAGACGATCGCCTTCTTCCAGTCGCTGCGGCGACCGCGCATGCCGCGGAACACCTTGTTCTTGCCCTCGACGCGCAGCGTGTTGACCGCCTTGACCTTGACCTTGAACAGGCCCTCGATGGCCTGCTTGATCTCGGGCTTGGTGGCGTCCAGCGAGACCTTGAAGGAGATCTGGCTGTGCTCGCTCTGGTTGGTCGACTTCTCGGTCACCAGCGGCGCGCGGAGAATCTCGTACATGCGCGCGCGCGACATGACGGCCGGCTTCTTGGCGACGCTCATTGCAGGCGCTCCTCGAGATGCTTCACGGCATCGCGCGTCAGCACCAGGGTGTCGCGGCGCAGGATGTCGTAGACGTTGGCGCCCTGCTGCGGCAGCACGTCGACCAGCGGGATGTTGCGCGCGGCGCGGGCGAAATTCTCGCCCACGATCGGCCCGTCGATGAACAGCGCGCTCGTGATGCCCAGGCCCTTCAGCGACTTCGCGAGCTTGCCGGTCTTGGCCTCGGTCACCGCGGTGCTCTCGAGCACGAGCAGCTTGCCCTCGGCCGCCTTGGCCGACAGCGCTGTCTTCAGCGCGAGCTTGCGCACCTTCTTCGGCAGGTCGATCGCGTGGCTGCGATTGACCGGGCCGAAGGCCTTGCCGCCGCCGCGGAACTGCGGCGCCGCCTCGTTGCCGTGGCGGGCCCGGCCGGTGCCCTTCTGCGCCCACATCTTCTTCGAGGTCGCCTTGACCTCGGAGCGGATCTTGGTCTTGTGGGTGCCGGCGCGGCGCTTGGCGAGCTGCCACACGACATAGCGCTGCAGCAGGTCGGCGCGCACCGGCAGGCCGAAGATGGCGTCGGCGAGATCGATCTCGCCGGCCTCGGCGCCTTCCAGCGTCTTGACGTTGAGCTTCATGGCGATCAGCCCTTGTTCTCTTCGGCCGCGGCGGCCTTCACGGCGCCGGGGAACGGCAGGTCCTTGGGCGCCTTGCGCTTGGAAGCGTCGCGCACCAGCACGTAGGCGCCGTTGTGGCCGGGCACCGCGCCCTGGATCAGGATCAGGCCCTTGGCCTCGTCGGTCGACACGACCTTGACGTTCTGCGTGGTGACGCGCTCGACGCCGAGATGGCCGGCCATCTTCTTGTTCGGGAAGGTGCGGCCGGGATCCTGGCGGTTGCCGGTCGAGCCGTGGCTGCGATGCGAGATCGACACGCCGTGCGAGGCCTCGAGGCCGCCGAAGTTCCAGCGCTTCATGGCGCCGGCGAAGCCCTTGCCGATGGTCGTGCCGGTGACGTCGACGATCTGGCCGGCGATGAAGTGGTTGGCCGACATTTCGGCGCCGACCGGCAGCAGGCCGTCCTTGTCGACGCGGAACTCGACCAGCTTGCGCTTGGGCTCGACCTTCGCCTTGGCGAAGTGGCCGCGCTGCGGCTTGGTGACGTTCTTGACCTTGGCGGCGCCGATGCCGAGCTGGACGGCGTTGTAGCCGTCCTTCTCCTCGGTGCGCACGGCCACGACCTGGACGTTGTCCAGCTTCAGCACGGTGACGGGCACATGCTCGCCGGCGTCATTGAAGACGCGGGTCATGCCCAGCTTCTGTGCGACCAATCCGGTCCGCATCGCCCCGTTCCTTCTACTGGCCGAGCTTGATCTCGACGTCGACGCCGGCAGCGAGGTCGAGCTTCATCAGCGCGTCCACCGTCTGCGGCGTCGGGTCGACGATGTCGAGCACGCGCTTGTGCGTGCGCATCTCGAACTGCTCGCGCGACTTCTTGTCGATGTGCGGCGAGCGGTTCACGGTGAACTTCTCGATCCGCGTCGGCAGCGGGATCGGCCCCCGCACGCGCGCACCGGTCCGCTTCGCCGTGCTGACGATCTCGTTCGTCGACTGGTCGAGAACGCGATGATCGAAGGCTTTGAGCCTGATCCGGATGTTCGTGCTATCAGCCATGTCCGCTGCTCCCAAACGGAGTGCGGCGCGGTTGCCCGCGCCGGCGCCCCATTTCCCTTACTTCACGACCTTGGTGACGACGCCGGCGCCGACGGTGCGGCCGCCCTCGCGGATGGCGAAGCGCAGGCCCTCGTCCATGGCGATCGGCTGGATCAGCTCCACCACCATGCGCGCGTTGTCGCCCGG
>JBFXAZ010000074.1:0-27888 GCA_050183765.1 Reyranellaceae bacterium
TACGCTCTGGACGACGGTACAGGCCCATCTCAGCGCCGGCGGTAGCCGGCCATCAGCTCGTTGAACAGCCGATCGGCGGTGAGGTGGTAGCCCGCCTCGCGCATGTGCACGTGGTCGCTGTGACCGAGCCCATTGCGCGCGAAGCGGTCGGCGCCGCAATCGCCGCCCTGCACTTTCGCCCAGTCGAAGAAATAGATGTTGCGCCGCCGCGCCGCCTGGCGCTGCGCCTCGCGTACGTAGGCGATGGCCGCCGGCGCGTGCCAGCGGCAGAGGCTGCGGTCGCGGGCTCTCAGCATGGCGGAGTAGTTCTCGATCTCCGACCCGCGCAGCGGCGCGCAGCTCGCGTTCGCGCCACGGCCCCGCCCGCAATAGGACGGGAAGCGGTCGGCGTCGGGCGGGCCGACGATGACGATGGAGGCACGCGGCACGGCGTTGCGGATCCGGTCGACGTAGGAGCCGAACTCCTGGCCGTAATCGCCCAGCGACTCGCGGGCGGCGAAACCCTCGTTGGTGCCGAAGGCGAGGATGACCAGCGCCGGGTCGAGGTGCTTGAGCTCGTAGGCGGTGATCTTCCAGTCCCAGCGGCCGAGGATGCCGATCTGCGCGCCGCTGAAGCCCAGCGAGGCCAGCGTCACGCCGCGCTGGCGGCGATAGACCGCCCAGTCGGCGATGTCGACCCTGCCGTTGCCGCGCGGCCTGAGCTCCAGCGAGCGCGCGTGCGGCGCGTTGATGGTGGCGCGGTCGAGCAGGTAGGCGCCGGCCGAGGTGTTGATCTCGGAATGGAAACGGCCGTCGATGTAGACCTGGATGGCGCCGCCGCCGGGCCGCTTGAAGTAGTGGATCTCGGCCATGTCGAAGGAGCCGCCGTCGCGTGCGTTGGCATCCTCGGCCACCAGCGTCATCGAGTCGGTGGACTTGCTGCCGCGGGTGACGAAGCCCGAAAGGCCGAAGGTGCCCTCGGCCCCGTTGTGATTGCTGCTCACCACCTGCCAGGAGCCCGATTGCTGCACCCTCACCTGGTAGGGCCGCCAGTAGGGGAACGGATAGCCCGGCGGCATCAGCCCGCGGCCGGCATCGCCGAACTGGCGCTGGAACAGCTCGCGCAGGCGGCCGCTGAGATGATCGGTGGCGGTATGGCTGTCGCCGATCTGCACGATGTTCACGCGACTGCGCCGGCCGCTCTGCAGCTCGTTGAGCTGGCGATGCAGGCCGCTGAGCTGGGCGGCCGGTGCGGCCGAAGCGCCGCCCTCGCCGGTGTCGGGCGAGCAGGCGAGCAGGACGCCCAGCGCCAGGATGCCGGCGAACAGCGACAGGCGACGCGGCGCGCACGCAGTCGCGGAGATCAAGCGCTGCAACATGGGCGGTGGTCGTCCGTCCAGGTGAGGGGGAAACCGCCGCCGTCCTTCTGCGGGACGGACGGCTCTAGCCTTTGGCGGCCAGAAGCTTGAACGGTGGCACGTTCTCGCGCAAGAGCTTGAGCACGGAATCGCCGATCAACTCGTAGGCGGGCTCGGCAAAATGCACGCCGTCATTGGCGCGCATCAGGCGGGTCACGCCCTTCAGATCCTTGAAATGCGACGCATAGGCGCCCTTCTCGTCGGCGGTGATCTGCCAGGTCGGCAGCAGCTTCACGTAGGGCCGGGTCTTCGCCGCCTCGGTGACGATCTCGTTGATCAGTCGCGCGTCGGCGCTCGCCTCGTCGGAGCGCATGATCGGCAGAAGGATCCACACCGTGGGCAGCTTGTGCTGCTGCAGCTTGTCCATGAAGAAGCCGACCCGGCCGGCATAGAGCTCCTTCCAGACCTTGCTGCGGAACAGGGCCCTGGACTGGTTGCCGACGAAGAACGAGCGGCGGTCGTTGGCGCCGATCATCATCACCACCGCGTCGACCGGCCCCGCGGCCAGCGCCCGGTCGATCATGTCGGTGAGGTCGCTGCCGGTGAAGCCCACCGAGTTCTTGGCGCCGCGGAAGAAGGTGTAGCGCTTGTCGCGCACCTTCAGGCGGTACAGCCCGCCCCACATGCCGTCGCCCAGCGAGTCGCCCACCACGGCGATGGTGACCTTCTCCGGCGGCGGACCGGCCGGTGCGACACCGGCGCTGGGCGGCCAGGTGCCGGGCTTGGGCGGCGCCAGGAAGTCGGCCGAGGTCGGCGGCGGCGGCGGCTCGAGCATCGGGATCGGCGGCAGCGGTTGCGACGTGACCTGCTGCGCCTGCGCGGGCAGGGCGAACAGCAGAAGCGACAGCAGGAAGAGCAGGGCACGCACGTTGGCACACCGTTTTGAGAGGGTAGGCCTTTGTAAGGCGCGACGCATGACCCCGACAACGGCAGAAAGCGTCGCACGGTCATGCGTCTGCGCGCGCGACGGCGCCGGAAAACCGCCATCTTCCGGAGCGGTCGTGCAAACGAGGTGCAAGGCTACAGCTTGATGCCGCGCAGGAAGCCGGTGCGGGCGCGCGCGGCTTCCATCAGGAAGGCGAAGTCGTTGCCCGCCAGCAGCATGCGCACGCCCATCTTGATGTAGCGCTCCATGATCGGCGGATTGTAGACGCCGCCCATGCCTGGCTGCTTGCCGTGCTTCCTGCAGACGGCGATCACCGTCTCGTAGGCCTTCACGACGTCGGCATGGTCGATCTGGCCGGGGATGCCCATCTCCATGGTCAGGTCGCTGGTGCCGATCATCAGCACGTCGATGCCGGGCACGGCGGCGATGGCGTCGGCGTTGGCGATGGCCTGCGGCGTCTCGAGCATGACCGTGACCAGGATCGCGTCATTGACCATCTTCGTGGTCTCGGCCGGCGGCCGGGCCTCGAAGGCCATCTGCGGCGCGGCGCCGGCGACCGAGCGGTGGCCCACGGGCGGGTAGCGCAGGCGATCGGCGATCGCCTTGGCCTGCTCGGCCGTGTCGACATGCGGCATGACGATGCCCATGGCGCCGCCGTCGAGCACGCGGGTGGCCATGTCGAGCTGGAACTCGGGCACGCGCACGATCGGCGCGATGCCGTAGCCGTTGGCGGCGACCGAGATCTGCACCGCCATGTCGAGCGTCATCGAGTTGTGCTCGCAGTCGATGAACAGCCAGTCGAAACCGGCGGTCTTCATCGCCGGCGCGATGTCGACGGTACGCGCCTGGCGGATGCCGCAGCCCAGCGCCGGCTCGCCCTTGTTCATGCGCTCGCGCGCGGAGTTGCGCAGCTCGGCCATGGTCGTTCCTCCCCGTGGTATGTGCGATGGATCGTAGAGGCCGGGCCGTCCGCCTTCAATTCATCGCCATCGGGCGCGCCGCATGGCAGGGTCACGGCTTCGCGTGAGGGAGAAGCGTATGGCACAGGATCGCGTCGCATTGGTCACCGGCGCCGGCTCGGGCATCGGCCGCGCCACCGTGCGCAAGCTGCTGGCCGGCGGCGCGCGCGTGGTCGCCACCGACCGCGACGCGGCGGGCCTGGCCGAAACCGCGACGCTCGCGGCCGCGGGCGATCGCCTGCGCACGCTCGTGCAGGACGTCACCGACGAGTCCGCGCCGGCTGATGCCGTGGGCGCCGCCGTCGCGGGCTTCGGCGGGCTGGACTGGCTGGTGAACAACGCCGGCATCGGCCGATCGACGACCGTCTCCGACACGGCGGACGCCGACTGGGACCGCTTCATGCAGACCAACCTGCGCAGCGTCTTCCGCTTCTCACGCCAGGCGCTCGGCGTGATGCAGCCCGGTCGCGCTGCGATCGTGCACCTGGCCTCGGTGTTCGGCCTGGTCGGCTATCCCGGCTCGGCGGGGTACTCTGCGGCCAAGGCCGCCATCGTCGGCCTGACCCACCAGATGGCCGCCGACTATGGGCCGAAGGGCATCCGCGTCAACGCGGTGGCGCCGGGCCTGATCGAGACCGGCATGACGCGCGAGCGCCTGCACGGCGATGCGCGCTATCGCAAGCTGATGCTGGAGACCACGCCATTCACGCGCTGGGGCCAGCCCGAGGACATCGCCAACGCCATCGCCTTCCTGCTGTCCGACGAGGCCGCGTTCGTCAACGGCCACGTGCTGGCCGTCGACGGCGGCTGGAGCGTGACCAACTATGTGAAGAGTGCGTTCGACTGAATCCCTTCTCCCCGCCTGCGCTGGGAGAAGGAACAGCTACCTCTTCAGCACTTCCTTGTTCACGACGTTGTCCGGATTGGGCTTGCCGTCGAAGACGTCGAGCACGTTCTGCACCGTGGCCTGGGCCATGCGGGCGGAGGACTCGACGGTGACGCCGGCCATGTGCGGCGCCATGATGATGTTAGGCAGCGAGCACAGCTTGTGCACCTCGGTCGGCGGCTCCTTGTCGAGCACATCGAGCCCCGCAGCCTTGATCACGCCGCCCTTGAGCGCGTCGTACAGCGCATCCTCGTTGATGATGCCGCCGCGCGCGGTGTTGACGATGTAGGCGGTCTTCTTCATCGCCGCGAGCTCGTTGGCGCCGATCAGGTTGATCGTCTCCTTGTTCTTCGGGCAATGCACCGTCACGAAGTCGGCGCGCGCCAGCCCGGCCTTGAGGTCTGTCACCGGCTCGCAACCCGCAGCCTTGATCGTCTCGGGTTTCACGTAGGGATCGAAGATCAGCACGTTCATTTCCATGCCCAGCGCGCGCTTGGCGGTGCGCGTGCCGATGCGGCCGAAGCCGATGATCAGCAGGGTCTTCTGGTAGAGATCGACCGGCATGTCGTTGCGGCGATCCTGCCAGCGGTTCTCCTTGACCATCTTGTCGTAGTCGAGCGCGCGCTTGGCGACCGCCAGCATCAGGAACATCGCGTGCTCGGCCACCGAGACCGAATTGGCGATGCCGGCGATCATCAGCGGCAGGCCACGTTTGGTCAGCGCCGGCACGTCGACCGTGTCATAGCCCACGCCGATGCGCGCGGCGCACATCAGATTGGGCGCGACCTGCAGCTCCGGCTCGCCGAGCGGCGTCAGTCCGAGCGTCACGCCATGCGCGTCCTTCAGCGCCTCGTGGAACTGCGCCGTGGTGAAGTTGTTCAGCACGACCGCCTCGACGTCGTCGCGCGCCTCGACCAGCGCCATGCCCGCGGGATGCATCCCCATCGGCATCAGGATGCGCTTCATGTTGGTGGCCATGTCCGGTCCTCTCCCTCGACTTTCGCCGCACCCTGTCACGCCGGATGCGGCGATGCATCCCTCAAGTAGCGCTGGCTGCCTTGCCGAGAAGGAAATCCAGCAGGATCCGCCGGTAGGTCTCCTGCACGACGTTGGGGAAGAAATGCCCGCCATAGGGCAGGATCACGGTGCGGCAGTCCGGCACCAGCCGGCCGATCTCCTCGGTGAAGTAGGACGGCGTCACCTGATCGTCGCGCGCACCGATGGCCAGCGTCGGCGCCGTGATGCGATGCAGCTGCTCGCGCCGGTCGTGCGCGACGATGGCGTCGATGCGCGACAGCACGATCTCGGGCACGGGAATCGTCTCGTGCGCGCGCGCCTCGTTGGCCGCCAGCACGTCGTCGTGGTCGCGGATCCAGAACGGCGCCTGCAGCGCCAGGCCGCTGGCCTTGGTGTAGGCCACCGGCCCGAGCTCGCGCAGGACCATCGCGCGCAGCTCGAAGGCGCGGCGGAAGAAGGCGTCGGTCTTGGCCCAGGTGCCGCACAGCACCAGGCGGTCG
Source organism: Reyranellaceae bacterium (assembly GCA_050183765.1). GTDB lineage: Bacteria > Pseudomonadota > Alphaproteobacteria > Reyranellales > Reyranellaceae > JAFAZJ01. The sequence goes on from JBFXAZ010000074.1 coordinate 5,646, forward strand.
ATACGCTCGGGATGATCGACGGCGATCGCCTGGCCCATCGCGCCGCCGGTCGAATGGCCGACCCAGTGCGCCCGCCTGATGCCCAGCGCATCCATCAGCTGCAGTGCGTCGTCGGCCATCTGCTCGACCGAGTAGGTAATGCGCGACAGCGCCGAGCGGCCGCAGCCGCGATGGTCGTGCAGGATCACCGTGAAGTGGCGGGCGAAGGATTCGACATGCGGTTCCCAGAAGGTGGCGACGCCGCCCAGGCCGGTGACCAGCATCAGCGGCGGGCCGGAGCCGTGTGCCTCATGGAACAGCGTCGCGCCGTCGCGCAGGGTTATGTATGGCATCGCGGTCGCGACGTTAGCAGAACCGTCGCATCCGCGAGATAGAGTGATGAATTGATTGTATGCTCACTTTCATGGTCAGTGAGCACACCTCACTCCGGTGGAGGATCGCATGAGCCAGTTGAACGGCATTCGCTACGTGCTCGAACGGCTGCGGGTGAAGATCCGCCAGAAGCATCTCGACCTGCTGGCCAAGGGCACTACGCCGTCGGTGAGCGACATGAAGACCCCGCAATTCTGGGCCGAGCTTCAGAAGTTCGCCGACCAGCTCGCGCTGATGATGCGCAACCTCGGCTCGATGGCCCATTCGCTGGAGGCGCAGGCCGAGGGCGCGCGCTTCGCGCCGCTCACCTACCGCTACAGCGCCAAGCAGTCCGTGCGCGATCGCCAGCGCAACGTGCAGGACGTGCTCGACCTGGCGATGGAGATCGCCGGCGACCTGCAGGACCTCTACGGCCGCGGCCAGAAGCCGACCGAAGCCGACATGATCAAGGGCATCGAGAAGATCATGAAGGAGATCGGCAAGGCGATCGACAGCTCGCAGGTCCAGGCCACAGTGAAGCAGCTTACCAGCGAGCCGGGCTTCCACGGCCACGCCCAGCCGGCGCCGTCGCTGGGCGGCCTCACCTCGCTGCCGGTGCTGCTGATGGCGATCATCTTCATGATCCGCCGCAAGTCGCGCGAACGCCAGCGCGAGGATGCTTGACACAGATGTCATCCCGAGCGGAGCGAGGGATCTAGGCGATTTTTCGAGATCCCTCGCTCCGCTCGGGATGACAGAGATGCGTGGTTGTGGTGTCTTGCCATGATGCTCACGGGTGACACATGGCCAACCAACGCGTCGTGCTGGTGATCTGCGACGGGCATCGTCGCGACTTCGTGCGCGCCGATCTCTGCCCGGCGATCGTCGATCTCGGCCGCGGCGGCCGGCGCTTCGACAATCACCGCGGCGTGTTTCCCTCGGTGACGCGCGCCTCCTCGGCGTCGATCGCCACCGGCTGCCATCCGGCGCGGCACGGCCTGCACGGCAACACCATGGGCCTGCCGTCGGGCGACGGCGTGGTCGTGCACGATGTCGGCCCGCCGCAGTTTCGCGACGCCATGCGCCAGGCGCTGGGGCGCACGCTGAAGACGCCGACCCTGGCCGAGCGCCTGCGTGAGAGGGGCGGCGTCATCGTCTTTTCCAACGTCTCGCCAGGCGCCGCCTATTTCCAGGATCCCGACGGGCACGGCCACGTCTATCACCGCGCCGGATCCTTCGGTCCCGGGCTCGCGCCGGTCGAGGCGCTCGACATCGCCAAGGATGCCTCGGGCGATCGCGCCATGGCCGAACGCTTTTGCCGCGAGGTGCTGCACGATCGGCGTCCGCCGCTCGCCGTGCTGTGGCTGAGCGATCCCGATGCCACGATGCACGCCAACGAGCTGGGTGGCCCCGAGCACCTCCAGGCCATCGCATCGGCCGATTCCTGCGTCGCCCAGGTGCGCGACGCGGTCGACGCGCTGCGCGCGGCGGGCGAGGACATCCTGCTGCTTGTCGGCTCGGACCATGGCCAGGAGACGGTCACCGGCGCCGTCGAGGTCGACCGCCTGCTGGTCGAGGCCGGGCTCAAGGACTCTCTGGACTCGACCGAGGTCGCGGTCGCCTCCCAAGGTACATCGGGCCTGATCTACGTCGCGCCGCGCGCCGCGGATCGCCGCGATGCTATCGAGGCGTATGTACGGGCGCAGGATTGGGCTGACGGGATCTTCGTCGGCGATGGGCTCGCGGCGATCGGCATGGCGCCGGAGGACCACCTGCACATGGCCTTCAGCATGGCCAAGACCGACGCGGCCAACGCCCATGGCTGCCCCGGCGGCAGCCTGATCGTGACCAGGGCTGGCGCGGGCGAGAAGCTCGGCCTGGGCCAGCATGGCGGCACCGGCCGCTTCGAGCAGGCGCCGTTCCTGATCGTCGAGGGCACGGGCTTCGCGCCGGGTTCCGTCTGCGCCGAGCCGACCTGCATCGTCGACATCGCACCGACGGTGCTCGCGCACCTCGGCGTTTCCGCCGACGGCATGGACGGCCGCGCGCTGCAGGGCCGCTGACTCGCCTATCCGCCGAGCGGCGTGCCGCGCTCGGCCCAGGCGCGGATCTCGTTGTCGGGCAGTGCCGCGGCGATGCGCACGCCATCGGCGGTCTCGACCAGCAGGTAGACGTGCTCCCACGCGGCCACGATGCTGCCGTCGACGGCACGCAGGATGTGGCCGTGCGCACCGAGGCCGTGGTCCCGGTGAGCCGGTTCAGCTCGAGGACTTCCTTCTCGGCGCGGACGACTCCCTGCGCCACGTAGAAGGCGCAGAGTTTCACGGCATTGGCGTGAAACGCGTCCCGGTCGAGGGCGGATTGCCGGCCGCCGAAGCACATGAAGGCCGGAAAGGACCATGCGGCCTCGATGCGGTCGATGGAACCGGCCGAGAACGCCTCCGCGTAGTCCTTGAAGAAGCCGTGCACCTGCGCTGCCGTCATCGCCGCCTCCCGTGTCCGCGCGGGTTGACTCTACAATAGTTGAATATATATTCAACTGTATGAAGCGTGTGGTCAGACGACGGAAGAAGATCGACGACGATCGCGCGCCGGAGCTGGCGGATCTGTTCCGGCTGCTGGGCGATCCCAGCCGGCTGCGCATCGTGATCGCCTGCCTCGACGCGCCGGTGGCGGTGGGCACCATCGCCCAGGGGCTGGGCCTGTCGCTGTCGCTGGTCAGCCATCATCTGCGGCTCCTGCGCGCGGCGCGCCTGGTGCGCGGCCTGCGCGAGGGCAAGCAGGTCTTCTACCAGGTCGCCGACCACCACGTGCGGGGGATGATCACCGACATGCTCGAGCATATCGCCGAGGAGGCGGACTGACATGCACGCCGACCACGCCTGCGAGCACGATCACGGCGCCCATGGGCACCATCATGGTCCGCGCGCCGACGGGCCCTACCGCTTCGTGCTGTGGGTCGCGCTGGCGCTGAACGCGGCGATGTTCGCGGTCGAGATCGCCGCCGGCGTCGCGTCGGGCTCAGTCTCGCTGCTGGCCGACTCGCTCGACTTCCTGGGCGACGCCGCGAACTACGGCGTCAGCCTCTTCGTGCTGGGTGCCTCGCTCGCCTGGCGCGCGCGCACGACGCTGGTGAAGGCCGCCAGCATGGCCGCCTTCGGCCTGTGGGTGGCGGGCGAGGCGGCCTGGAGCGCGATCACCGGCATCGTGCCGCAGGCGGTCACCATGGGCGTGGTCGGCGCGCTGGCGCTGGGCGTCAACGTGTTGGTCACCCTGCTGCTGTTCCGCTACCGCGACGGCGATTCCAACATGCGCTCGGTGTGGATCTGCTCGCGCAACGACGCGATCGGCAACGTCGCGGTCATGGCCGCGGCGGCCGGCGTGTTCGGCACCGGCACCGGCTGGCCCGACATCGCCGTGGCCGCGGTGATGGCCGGCCTGGCGCTGTGGGGCGCCTTGCAGGTGACGCGGCTGGCGCTGGCCGAATTGCGCGCCTGAGGGCTACTCCGCCGCGATCTTCATCGCCGCGCCGTGCAGGGCTTCCCAGATCGCCCGCGGCGTCGCCGGCATGTCGATGTGCTTCAGGCCGTTCACCGGCTTGAGCGCATCGACGATGGCGTTGATCACCGCCGGCGGCGAGCCGATGGCGCCCGCCTCGCCGGCGCCCTTCAGCCCCAGCGGGTTGGTCGTGCAGCGCGAATGGTGCGTGTCGAAATGCACGTGCGGCACGATGTCGGCGCGCGGCAATGCATAGTCCATGAACGACCCCGAGAGCAGCTGGCCGCTGTCGTCGTCGTAGACCGTGCGCTCGGTCAGCGCCTGGCCGACGCCCTGGCCGACGCCGCCATGCACCTGGCCCTGCAGCAGCAGCGGGTTCATCACGCCGCCGAAATCATCGACGATGGTGTAGTTGACGATATCGGGCGTGCCGGTGTCGGGATCGATCTCGATCTCGCAGATGTGGCAGCCGTTGGGGAAGGTCGCGGCGTCGGGCACGCGGGTGAACTCGTCGTCCAGCGACGTGCCGCCATGCTTCGGGTCCTTGGCGCCCTTGGCGACGTCGAACAGCGAGAGCCTGCGGTCGGTGCCGACGATGCGGTAATCGCCGTCCTTGTATTCGACGTCCGCGGCCGACGCCTCGAGCATGCTGGCCGCGACCGGCTTGCCCTTCTCGATGATCGACTCAGACACGCCAAAAACCGCCGCGCCGGCCACCGGGATCGAGCGCGAGCCGCCGGTCATGCCCTCGGGCGTCACGTCGCTGTCGCCCTGCACGATGCGGATCTTCTCGGCATCGATGCCCAGCCGGTCCGACATGATCTGCGTGAACGCCGTCTCGTGGCCCTGGCCGTTGGTCTGCACGCCGAGATACAGCGTGATCGTGTCGTCGGCGTTGAACTTGGCGATCGCCGTCTCCTGCGGCGCGGCGCTGCACTTCTCGACATAGGTCGCCATGCCGATGCCGCGCAGCTTGCCGCGCTTCTTCGCCTCGGCGCGCCGCGCCTCGAAGCCGCTCCACGAGGCACGCTGCATCGCTTTGCGCATCACGGTCTCGAAGTCGCCGGAATCGTAGACGTCGCCCAGCGCCGTGCTGAACGGCAGCTGGTTGGGCCGGATCAGGTTGCGCGCGCGGATCTCGTCGGGCGACACGCCGACCTCGCGCGCGATGTGATCGACGAAGCGCTCCAGCAGGTAGGCCGCCTCCGGGCGGCCGGCGCCGCGATAGGCGTCGGTCGGCACGGTGTTGGTGGCGATGCCCTTGACGTTCACGTAGATCGCCGGCGTCTGGTACAGGCCGGCCAGCATGCTCGATCCCGCCATGGTCGGGATGAAGGCCGAGAAGTGCGAGAGGTAGGCGCCCAGCGCGGCGTAGGTGGTGACGCGCAGGCCGAGGAAGCGGTGCTCGCTGTCCAGCGCCATCTCGGCGAAGGACACGTGGTCGCGGCCCTGCACGTCGGACTGGAAGGCCTCCTGGCGATCGGGGATCCATTTCACCGTGCGCTTCAGCAGGCGCGAGGCCCAGGTCACCAGCGGGTACTCGGGATGCATGAAGATCTTCATGCCGAAGCCGCCGCCGACATCGCCGGTGCGCACGCGCAATTTGTCCTGGCCGATCTTCAGCACCATCTCGGCCAGCACCGGGCGGATGACGCTGACGCCCTGCGAGGATACCCACAGGGTCGAGCGATCCTTGGCCGCGTCGTACTCGCAGATCGCGCCGCGCGGCTCCATCGAGTTCACGATCAGGCGCTGGTTCACGAGCTGCAGCTTCACCACGCGCTTGGCCGAGGCGAACGCCTGGTCGGTCGCGGCGCGGTCGCCCATCTCCCAGTCGAAAATCAGGTTGTCCTTGATGTGCGACCAGACCAGCGGCGCGCCCGCCTGCGCCGCGCCATAGGTGTCGACCGAATGCGGCAGCGGTTCGTAGTCGATCTCGATCAGCTCGGCGCCGTCCTTGGCCTGCTCGAGCGTCTCGGCGACGACGAAGGCCACCGGGTCGCCGACATGGCGCACGACGCCATTGGCCAGCATCGGCCGCGGCGTCTCGGCGCGCTCGGTGCCGTCGCGGTTGGTGATCGGGACCAGGCAAGGCAGGTCGCCGTACCCCGCCGCCTTCACGTCGTCATAGGTGAAGACGCACAGCACGCCCGGTGCCTTCCTGGCCGCCGCGGTGTCGATGCCGCGGATCCTGGCGTGCGCGTGCGGGCTGCGCAGCACGTAGCCGCGCGCCACGCCGACACCGGCCTGGGTGTCGTCGGTGTAGCGCCCGCCGCCGGTCAGCAGACGCGGATCCTCGACGCGACGCACGGCTTGACCGATTCCGAATTTGGCCATGGCGAACTCCTCAATGTCGCGCGACGTTAGCAAACCGGCCGGGTCGGCGCGCAAGGGAATCTTCGCTGATGTGACGCAGGGAACAGAGGCGGACGGCGTATCCGACTATTCCCACCGCCATCACAGCGGCGACGGCGTGCCTGGGGGCATGCCGCCGCCGCGCATCGTCTGGAGAGAGCAATGACCATCAAGGACCTATACGGACACGGGCTGACCGGCGCTTCCGACGTGGCGCGCGATCACTTCGAGGCGGCGCTCGACCTGCTGCGCGTCTACCGCAACGACCCGATGGCCGAGGCGGAGGCCGCGATCGCCGACAGTCCCGGCTTCGCCATGGCGCACGCCCTGCGCGCCTGGCTCTTCCTGCTGGGCACCGAGCCGGGCGGCCTGGAGCCGGCGCGCGCCAGCTACGAATCGGCCGCGCCGCTGGCGGGCACGGCACGCGAGCGCGGCCATGTCGCGGCCATCGGCCAGCTGCTCGAAGGCCGCTGGTGGGCGGCATCGCAGGCCCTGGCGCAGGTCGCGGTCGAACACCCGCACGACGTCCTGGCGCTGCAGGTCGGCCACCAGCTCGACTTCTTCACCGGCAATGCACGCATGCTGCGCGATCGCATCGCGCGGGCGCTGCCGGAGTGGGCGCCCGGCATGCCGGGCTACCACGCGCTGCTGGGCATGCATGCCTTCGGCCTGGAGGAGTGCGGCGACTACGCGCGGGCGGAGCGCCAGGGCAAGCGCGCCGTCGAGCTCGACGCGCGCGACTCCTGGGCGCAGCACGCGGTGGCGCATGTCCTGGAGATGCAGGGCCGCCAGGCCGACGGCATCGCCTGGATGCGCGCGGCGCCGGACAACTGGACGCGCGACAGCTTCTTCGCCGTGCACAATTGGTGGCACTTGGCGCTCTATCACCTCGATCTCGGCGAGGTCGAGGAGGTGTTGAAGCTGTACGACGGGCCGATCATGGGCGGCCAGTCGTCGGTGGCGCTCGAGCTGATCGACCATTCGTCGATGCTGTGGCGACTGATGCTGCGCGGCGTCGATGTCGGCGACCGCTGGCAGGCGGTGGCCGAGCGCTGGACGGCCTTCGCCTCGGCCGGCAACTACGCCTTCAACGACGTGCACGCCATGATGGCCTTCGTCGTCACCGGCCGCACGGCGGAGATGGTGGCGGTGCTGGAGGCACAGGACAAGGCGATGGCGCGGGGCGACGACAACGCGATGTTCACCCGCGACGTCGGCCGGCCGGTGAGCCTGGCGCTGAAGGCCTTCGGCGACGGCGACTACAAGCGCGCCGCCTGCCTTCTGAAGCCGGTGATCGGCATCGCCGGCCGCTTCGGCGGCAGCCACGCCCAGCGCGACCTGCTCGATCTGACCCTGATCGAGGCGGCGCAGCGCGGCGGCGATCTTGCGCTAGCCCGCGCGCTGACGGCGGAGCGGCGTGAGGTCAAGCCCACCAGCCCGTTCAACCGCACACTGTTCGACCGCGCCCGCGCGGTTGCGCAGGCGGCGTAAGAAGGTACTGGACGAAGCGCGTCATCGCCGCCACACCGGCGGCGATGACGAGCGCCCATCTTGCCGCCGACGGCTTCGAGGCGCAGCTTCGCGAGGAGCTGCGCCTTCTTGGCGTTCGGGTGCGACTCGAGCACGGCCGGCTGTTCGTCTGCGAGAATGCGGTGACGACGCCGGCCTGGGCCGCGAACACCTGGCTCGATGCGGAGGAGATCGCCATCGCCTCGATCGGCGATGCGGCGTCGAAACTGCGCGCCATCCAGCGCAACTGGGCGATGTACGCGCCGGTTCACGCACGGCGCGCGACCTTGATCCAGGAGCGCTTGCCGCATGTGTCGGCCAGGCCGTTGGTGTTTCCGGCCGATGCGCCCGCCGCGCCGCTGGGGTCGTGGACCCTGCTTGCGCCCGATCGCCTGCTGTGTGCCGCGCGCTGCGCCTCGCCGTTTGCCAACGGCGAGGTCGCGTTCGTCGAGGATCGCGACGGGCCGCCGAGCCGTGCCTACCTGAAGCTGTGGGAGGCGTTGACGCGCTTGGGCGAGCGGCCGGGGCCGGGTGCGCGGTGCCTCGACCTCGGCGCGACGCCCGGCGGCTGGACCTGGGTGCTGGCGTCGCTGGGCGCCGACGTCCTGGCGATCGACAAGGCGCCGCTCGATCCGAAGGTCGCGTCGATGCCCGGCGTCACGTGGCGCGGCGAGAGCGCATTCGGGCTCGACCCGCACAGCGTCGGCCCGGTCGACTGGCTGTTCAGCGACATCATCTGCTATCCGGCGCGGCTGCTGGCGCTGGTGCGGCGCTGGATGGATGCGGGCCGCGCGCGAAATTTCGTCTGCACCATCAAGTTCCAGGGCGAGACCGACCATGAAACGGCGGCCGCTTTTGCCGCGATTCCCGGGGGTCGGCTATTCCATCTTCACCACAACAAGCATGAGCTGACCTGGGCGCTGCTGCGCTAGGGTACGCGGCAATGAACGAGGGATCGGATCCGTCGCGTCTCGACGGCATTTCGCGCCGCGCCATCGCAGGCCTGGCGGTGACGCAGATCATCGGCTGGGGCACGACCTTCCATCTGCCGGCGGTTCTCGGGTCCGTGATGGCGCCCTCGATCGGGGTCTCGATGGAGGTGCTGTTCGGCGGAATCTCCATGCAGTTGCTGGCCAGCGCGCTGATCGCGCCGCGCGTCGGCCGGCGCATCGACAGGCTGGGCGGCCGTGCCGTCCTCGTCACCGGCTCGCTGCTGCTCTGCCTGGCCCTGACGCTGATCTCGCTGGCGCATGGGCCGATCCTGTATTTCATCGGCTGGGCGCTGATCGGCTTCGCCACCCCGATGGCGCTGGGCGCCGGCACGCAGGCCTCGCTGGCGCAGGTCGCGGGACCGGCCGCGCGGCGCGCCGTGTCGATCCTGCTGCTCTTCACCGGCCTGCCGTCGTTCTTCTTCTGGCCGCTGGCGAGCTGGCTCGAGCCGCTGATCGGCTGGCGCCACACCACGCTGGCCTTCGCCGCGCTGCATCTGCTGGTCTGCGTGCCGATCCATCTGGGTGTGCTCGGCCGGCGCATTCCCGTGCGGCTGTCGGGCAGCGGCGCGCCGCTGGAGGAGGGCTTGCCGGTGGCGGCGCGGCGCGGCGCCTTCTGGCTGCTGGCCGCGACCATGTCCTTCGCCGGCATGATCTCCTGGGGCGTGTCGCTCAACGTCATCGAGCTGCTGAAGGCGGGCGGCCTGCCGGCGGCGACGGCGGTGTTCATCGCCACCTTGAGCGCGCCGATCCAGGCCTCGGCGCGCATCATCGAGTTCCTGTTCGGCGGTCGCTATCCGCCGACCATCACCGGACTGCTCTCGGCGTGCGTGATGCCGCTGGCGTTCGTCGGCATGCTGATCGATGGCGGTTCGCTGTGGGCGGCGGTGATGCTGGCGGTGTGCTACGGCATCGGCAACGGCCTGATGACCCTGGCGCGCGCGACGATTCCGCTGACGCTGTTCGGGCGCGCCGAGTACGGCACCTGGACCGGCCGGCTGACCACGCCACAGAACCTGGTCTTCGCCGCCTCGCCGGTGCTGTTCTCGGCCCTGCTTTCGCACCACGGGCCCGCGACGATGGTGTCGGTGGGCCTGATGATGGCGGTGGCATCGCTGATCGCCATGGTGCTGCTGGTGCGCTACGCGCAGCGGCATCGCTGACAGCAGTTTGCCGCCGGATGGCGGATGGCCGCGCCCGGGCCGCCGGCCTTATCTCGTGGCCATGAGCGCCACGACCTTCTCCCCCGCCACCCGTCCCGCAAACCCGTTCACCCCGCTGTGGAGCGCGGCCGCGCTGGCGCATGGCGCCGACCAGATCGCCTTCGCGGCGATCCCGCTGGCCGCCGTGCTGCTGCTCGGCGCCGACGCCGCCGACATGGGCGGGCTCAACATGCTGCAGACGCTGCCGTGGCTCCTGCTGGCGCTGCCGGTGGGCGTGCTGGTCGACCGCATCGACCGCGCGCACGTGATGGCGGTGTCGGAGTCGACGCGCGCCGTGCTGCTGGTGCTTGGTGCCGCGCTCGCCTGGCTCGGCTGGCTGAGCCTGCCGCTGCTGGGCGCGCTGGGCTTCGCGCTGGCGGCCACGACCTGCATCTTCAGCGTCGCGGCGCAGGCCCACGTGCCCTCGTTGGTGCCGCGCGAGACCCTGGCCGCCGCCAACGCCCGCATGGAGCTCGCCCGGGCCGGCGCCACGGCGGCGGGGCCTGCCTTGGCCGGCATGCTGCTGTCGGTGGTCACGCCGGTGGCCGCGCTGCTGATCTCCGGCGCGCTGTCGGCGGTGGCGGCCGGCCTGGTGCGACGGGCGCGTGTCGTCGTGGCCGCCGGCCACAAGCGGCTGCCGCGCTGGCGCGACCTCGGCGCCGGCCTGTCCTTCGTCGCGCGCAATCGCCACCTGCGGCCGATCGCGATCACGGCGATGGGCTGGGCGATGAGCTGGTCGATCCTTGTGACGGTGCTGGTGCTCTACGCCAGCCGGTCGCTGGGCCTGTCAGCGGCGGCGATCGGCGTCATGCTGGCGGCCAACGGCGCGGGCATGATCGTCGCTGCGCTGACCGCGGGCCGCGTCGGGCGCCGCCTGCCGGCCGGCCTGTTTATCGCCAGCGGGCCGGCGATCTCGGTTCTGGGCGTGCTGATCGTCACGCCGCTGTTCGGCGGCGGCGCGGTGCAGGCGGCGGTGGCGATGTTCCTGCTCGGTCTTGGGCCGATGTACTGGACCGTGGGCCAGACCACGCTGCGCCAGACGGTGACGCCGCCCGCGATCCTGGGCCAGGTGATCGCGATACAGTTCCTGATCCAGTACGGCTCGCGCTTCCTCGGCGCCTTCCTGGGCGGCGTGATCGGCAATCTCTACGGCGTGGAAGCGGCGATATGGGCGGCGGCGGCGGGCTTTGGTGTGCAGCTCCTCACCATCCTGTGCTCCGCGATCCCCTCGTTGCGCAGCTACGAGGAGGCGCAGCCCTGACAACGAAAAAGGGCGCCGCGAGCGGCGCCCTCTCCGTCAGTGAAGGCTGTTAGCGGTAGCTGTGCCAGTTGCCCCAGCGGTCGTAGTAGCCGCCCCGGTAGCCCGACCGATTCCGATCGCCCTGGACGCGGTCGTCGCGGCGGTTGCCGTCGAGATCGACGTAGCCCGGCGGATTGTAGTAGGTGCCGCGGCCGCTGGGATACGGATCGTTCGACGACACGGTGCAGGCGCCGAGCAACGTCGCGGCGCCGGCAGCGATCACAAGAGTACGGATCATTGCATCCTCCTTCGATGGACTCGGCGAGCGCGCATGGCGCGCCGCACCTACTCACAAGTGGTCGCCAACGGCGTCATCCGCGGGACAAGATCGCGGTCAATCGGCGGCGATTTGTAACAAAACGCCCGTCCGGCTTTCCGGTTGCCGCAATTGCCCGCCGCCGCCGGAAGCCCCGGTTTGCCAGCCTTTGCAGTGGTTTGGCTGGCGTCCGCTAGGGCAGGATTCGGGAGGAGAAGCCCGGCCCGCTGCCGCCGTGGCGGTAACTCGAGTCCGGAGCACTGCTGTATTGCGTACAGGCGCTGACCATGGCGGCTGCGACAACCGCGATGAGCAGAGCGCGGAACATGCTTGTTCTCCTTGGCAATGTGGATCGACAGATGGCCCGCTCCTTGCGTCGTTCGCCAGTCAATCCCCGTCACGTTGGCGGGAGGACGCGGCGCGGGTTGATGCATGTCGCGGACGCCACTAGTGTCCCGGCCCAGACAATAAGTCGTAGCGTTGACGGGGGTTCTGGGTGGCGCAATCCACGCGTCTGGCTGTCGATATCGGCGGCACGTTCACCGACATGGTCCTGGAAATCGGCGAGGCAGGGCAGGGCGGCAAGCGCTTCACGCGCAAGGTGCTGACCACGCCGCGGGCGCCGGAGGAGGGCGTGCTCGACGGCACGCGCGCGATCCTCGCCGACGCCGGCATCGGCTTCGCCGACATCGAGGTGTTCATCCACGGCACGACGCTGGCCACCAACGCCATCATCGAGCGCAAGGGCGCCCGGACGGCGCTGATCGCCACCGAGGGCTTTCGCGACACGATCGAGATCGCCTACGAGAGCCGCTACGACCAGTACGACGTCTTCATCGAGAAGCCGCGCCAGCTCGTGCCGCGCGCCCTGCGCTTCACCGTGCCGGAGCGCGTCGACGTGCATGGCGCCGTGCGCCTGCCGCTCGACGAGAACGCGGTGCGCGCGCTGGCGCCGAAGCTCACGGAAGCCGGAGTCGAGTCGGTCGCGGTCGCCTATCTGCATTCCTATGCCAACGAGGCGCATGAGCGGCGCACGCTCGATATCCTGCGCGAGACGCTGCCGTCGCTGTCGATCACGCTCAGCAGCGAGGTGTGTCCGGAGGTGCGCGAGTACGATCGCACCTCGACCACGATCGCCAACGCCTACATCCAGCCCCTGATGGCGGGCTACCTCGCGCGCCTGCGCGACGGCTTCGCCGATCAGGGCTTCAAGGGCATGGTCTACCTGATGACCTCGGGCGGCGGGCTCACCGCGCTGGAGACGGCGCGGCGCTTTCCCATCCGCCTCGTCGAGTCGGGCCCGGCCGGCGGCGCGATCCTCGCCGCCAACGTCGCGGCCGAGCGCGGCGAGCGCAAGGTGCTGTCCTTCGACATGGGCGGCACGACGGCGAAGATCTGCCTGATCCAGGACTACACGCCGTTCAAGTCGCGCACCTTCGAGGTCGACCGCGCCGCGCGCTTCCTCAAGGGCAGCGGCCTGCCGGTGCGCGTGCCGGTGATCGAGATGGTCGAGATCGGCGCCGGCGGCGGCTCGATCGCGCGCGTCGACGAGTTGCGTCGCATCACCGTCGGCCCCGACAGCGCCGGCTCCGAGCCGGGTCCCGCCAGCTACGGCCGCGGCGGCACGATGCCGACGGTCACCGACTCCGACGTGGTGCTGGGCAAGATCGATCCGGCACGCTTTGCCGGCGGCACCATTGCGCTCGATGTCGAGGCGGCGCGCGCCGCCGTCGATCGCGCAGTCGGCCAGCCGCTGTCGCTGGGCAGCGAGACCGCGGCCTATGGCGTGGGCGAGATCGTCGACGAGAACATGGCCAATGCCGCGCGCGTGCACGCCGTCGAGCGTGGCGCGGTGATCGGCGAGCACACCCTGATCGCCTTTGGCGGCGCCGCGCCGCTGCATGCCTCACGCCTGGCCGAGAAGCTGGGCATCGCGCGCGCTGTCGTGCCGGCCAATGCCGGCGTCGGCTCCGCCGTGGGCTTCCTGCGCGCGCCCGTAGCTTACGAGCTGGTGCGCAGCCGCTACATGCGGCTCGACCGCTTCGATCCAGCCGCGGCCAACGCGGTGATCGAGGCGATGAGCAGCGAGGCGCAGGCGCTGGTGGCGCCGGGCGCCGCCGGCCGGCCGGTGTTCGAGACCCGCGTCGCCTACATGCGCTATCTCGGCCAGGGCCACGAGATCGTCGTGCCGCTGCCGCAGCGGCCGCTCACCGACGCCGACGCGGCCGCGATGCGCAGCGCCTACGAGAAGGAATACGCGCAGCTTTTCGAGCGCTTCATTCCCAACGCCGTCATCGAGGTGCTGAGCTGGTCGGTCACCGTATCGACCGAGGCTTCGCAGCCGCCCGCCGTGGCCGATCCCGCGCGCGCCGAGGGGCCCAAGCCGATCGGCAGCCGTGCCTTCTACGATGCGCGCCTGTCGCGGCGTGTCGATGTGCCGGTGTACTGGCGCGGCGACATGAAGCCTGGTGGCGTCGTGCCCGGGCCGGCGATCATCGCCGAGGACGAGACCTCGACCTTCGTCTCGGCGATCTTCGATGCCTGGCTCGACAACGCCGGCGGCATCACGCTCGAGCGGCGACGGGCCTGATGCGGTAGGCGCAGCGGCGCGCGCCGGCGACGATGTGCTCGAGGCGCTCGACGACGACATCGGGACCCAGCGCAGCCTGGAACACCTGCAGTTCCGAGCGGCAGAGCGACTGGCAGCGCTGCGCGGCGGCGCAGATCGGGCAATGGTTCTCGATCAGCAGCATGCCCTCGCCGTCGCGCCGCGCCTCGGCCATGTAGCCTTCGGCGGTCCGGATCTTCGCCAGCCGTCGAACACGATCTGGCAGGGATCGGGCGCCGGCGAGGCGGGCGCGATAGGTGGCGCGTGTCTGCGACTCGCGATGCGAGATCAGGCGCTCGAGTCCTTCAGGACCGAAGACCGCTTCGGTCGCGGTGAGCAGCTCGAGCGTCAGGCCGGCGTGGCTGTCGGGAAAGCGCGCATGGCCGCGCTCGCTCAAGAGCCAGTGGCGCTTGGGGCGGCCGACCGACATGCGTCGGTCCTCGAAGCGCACAAGACCGTCGGCGAGGAAGCGCGCCAGCATCTGGCGCACCGCCACGGACGTGATTCCCAGGCGCGCCGCAAGCGTGGTGGCGGTCTGTGCGCCGGTGGCTTTCAGCGCATGGAGCAGGCGATCGGCGGTGCGATCCATCGCCCAAACTGTAGCAGTGGTTAATTTAACAATCTATTGCTTTCTTAATAGACGCCCTGTACCCATGCGCGATGACCAACGAGAAGGGAAGCTGGGGCGAAGTCCTCAAGGCGCCCTACACGGCCACGACAGCGACGTTGTGCCTGGGGGTGGGGCTGTATGCGTTCAACACCTTCCTCGTCGCCACGGCGTTGCCGACGGCGGTGCAGGAGCTCGACGGCCTGGAGCTGATCTCGTGGTCGCTGACCGTCTATCTGGTCTTCGCCATCATGAGCGGCGCGTCGGCGGCGCTGCTGAAGCGCCGCTTCAGCACCCGCCTTGCGCTGGTCGCCGCCGCGATGGTCTTCATGCTGGGCGCCGTCATCGCCAGTGCCGCCACCTCGATGCCGCAGGTGCTGGTCGGCCGCGCCCTGCAGGGCGCCGGCCAGGGCGTAGTCGCCGCGCTGGTGTCGGTGCTGACCATCGAGCTCTATCCGCTGCGCCTGGTGCCGAAGGTATTCGGCGTCGAGGCGGTGGTCTGGGCGGTCGCGGGCTTCGGCGGGCCGGTTCTGGCCGGCGCGCTCACCCAATACATCTCCTGGCGCGCGGCGTTCCTCGTCAACGTGCCGATGGCGGCGATCTTCATCGCGCTCGTCCTGTGGGTCGTGCCGCGCGCGGCCCCGGGACCCGGACGGTTCTCGTTGCCGCTGCTCCGCCTGGCGACAATCGGCTTCGGCATCATGCTGGTGTCGCTGGCCAGCATCGTGCGCGACGTGCGCGTCTCGGCCGCGTTGCTGGTCGCGGCCGCCATCCTGCTGGCCGCAGCGGTGCTGCTCGATCGCCGCGGCGAGATCCGGCTGATGCCGCGCGATGCCTTCTCGCCGCGCACGATCGTCGGCAACGGCCTGTGGGTGGTGCTGCTGATGCCCATGGCGCAATCGGCATCGACCGTCTACCTGGTGCTGTTGCTGCAGAAGCTGTGGGACTACACGCCGACGCTCGCCGGCAGCATCGGGGCGGTCATGGCGCTGTCGTGGAGCGGCGCGGCGATCCCGGTCGCCAACATCGTCTCCGCGCGGCGTCGGCGACTGGCGGTATGCGCCGGTCCGGCCCTGCTGGCACTGGGCTTCGTCGGCACCCTGCTGGCCTTCCGCTTCGACCAGGTTGTGCTGCTGATCGCGGCCCAGGTCGCGGTCGGCTCGGGCTTCGGCGTCACCTGGGGATTCCTCAACCAGACGGTGATGGAGGCCGCCGGCGACGCCGAACGCGATCGCGCCTCGGGCCTGCTGCCGACCGTGCAATCGGCCGGCTATGCGGTGGGCGGCGCCGTGACCGGGCTGGTTGCCAATCTCGCCGGCTTCACGCGTGCCGCGACGCCTGAGGACTCGATTTTGGCCGTGGTGGCAGTGTTCGGTGTCGCCGCGGCCCTGTCGGCGGGCGCATTCGTCGCGGCGATCCGCACGACCACGCTGGCGGCGCGTGGCACGGCGGCCTAAGTTCGACGGCACGGAGTTTGCGTCGCTCCGTTTCCAGGAGAGTGGCGAACCATGGCGTCCAACAGCCTCGGACAGATCGACCTGCAGATCATGTGGAACCGCCTGATCGCGGTGGTCGAGGAGCAGGCCCAGACCCTGATGCGCACGGCGTTCAGCTCGATCGTGCGCGAGGCCGGCGACCTGTCGGCCGGCGTCTTCGACCTGCAGGGCCGCATGCTGGCGCAGGCGGTCACCGGCACGCCGGGCCACGTCAACTCGATGGCCGAGTCGGTGAAGCATTTCATCCGGCATTTCCCGGTCGAGACCATGAAGGCCGGCGACATCTACATCACCAACGACCCGTGGATGGGCACGGGGCACACCAACGACTTCGTGCTGACCACGCCGTGCTTCAAGAACGGCCGGCTGGTGGCGCTGTTCTCCTGCACCAGCCACATCATGGACATCGGCGGCATCGGCTTCGGGCCGGACGCCACCGACGTGTTCATGGAGGGTCTCTACATCCCCATGCTCAAGCTCGCCGAGCAGGGCAGGATGAACGAGACCCTGATGGCGATGATCCGCGCCAACACGCGCACGCCGGTCGATACCGAAGGCGACGTCTACTCGCTGGCCGGCTGCAACGACGTCGGCTGCCGCCGCCTCGTCGAGATGATGGAGGAATTCAACCTCGACGATCTCGACGAGCTCGCCGCCTTCATCATCGACAACAGCCGCGCCGCGGTGCTGGCGGAGATCGCCAAGCTGCCCAAGGGCTCGTGGCGCAGCGAGATGACGGTCGACGGCTACGACCAGCCGATCAAGCTGGTGGCGACCGCCACCGTCAGCGACAGCGGCATCCATGTCGACTACACCGGCACCGATCCGCAGGCCAAGCGCGGCATCAACGTGCCGCATGCCTACACCACGGCCTACACGGTGTTCGGCCTGGGCTGCATCGTCAGCGCCCGCATCCCCAACAATGCCGGCTCGCTCGAGCCGCTCACCGTCTCGGCGCCCGAGGGCACGATCCTCAACGCGCTGAAGCCGGCACCGGTGCTGTCGCGCCACGTCATCGGCCAGATGCTGCCCGACATGGTGTTCGGCTGCATGCGCCAGGCGATTCCCGAGCGCGTGCCGGCCGAGGGCACCTCGTGCCTGTGGAACATCAACGTGCGCGGCATGGTGAAGGACGGCGACGGCGGCAACTACGGCTTCTCCGTCGCCATCACCAGCAATGGCGGCACGGGCGCGCGACCCGCGGCCGACGGTCTCTCGGCGACGGCCTATCCCTCCGGCGTGCGCGGCACCCCGGTGGAGATCGCCGAGTCGATCACGCCGCTGATCTTCTGGCGCAAGGAGCTGCGGCCCGAGAGCGGCGGCGCCGGGCGCACGCGCGGCGGCATGGGCCAGATCATCGAAGTCTCCTCCGGCATCGACATGCCCTTCGACCTGCTGGCCGCCTACGACCGCATCGATTTCCCGCCACGCGGCCGTGACGGCGGCGTCGACGGCGCGGCAGGCTATGTCGGCCTGGCGACCGGCCAGAGGCTCAAGGGCAAGGGCTTCCAGCAGATCGCGCCGGGCGAGCGGCTGGTGATCATGACGCCCGGCGGTGGCGGCATCGGCGATCCCAAGTCGCGGTCTTCCGGCGCGGTCGCCCATGATGTCGAGGAAGGTTTGGTATCGCGGGAGACGGCGGAGCGGGTTTATGGACTGCCGCTGAAAGCGGCGGAGTGATCAACAACAGGGGGTGGATGATGAGCACGTCACGCAGGCAGGTATTGCGCATCGGCGCGGGCGCGGCGGCTGTGGGCCTGGCGGCGCCCTGGGCGGCGCGTGCGCAGTCGACGTTGAAGTGGGATCTGTCGACGGTCTGGCCGGACGGCAACTTCCACACCAAGAACTGCAAGGTCTTCGCCGAGGCGGTGAAGACGGCCACCGGCGGTGCGGTGGACATCACGGTGAAGGCGGGCGGCCAGCTCGGATTCAAGGGTCCGGAGCATCTGCGCGCCGTACGCGACGGGCTGGTCCCGATGGCCGACATCCTCAACGTCCAGCAGGTCGGCGACGAGCCGCTGCTGGGCACCGAGGGCGTGCCGTTCCTCGTCAGCAATGCCGATGAACTCAAGATCCTGCACAAGTACCTGCGGCCCGAGTACGAGAAGGTCGCGGCGCGCAACAACCAGAAGATCATCTACATGGTGCCGTGGCCGACGCAGTACCTGCACCTGAAGGTCAAGGCGGAGACGGTCGATGCGCTCAAGGGCATCAAGATCCGCGTGCCCGACAAGAACTCGCAGGAAATGACCGCGGCGATCGGCATGGCGCCGGCGCTGATCCCCTGGGGCGAGACGATACCGGCACTGGCCTCGGGCGCGGTGGCCGGCGTGTCGACCTCCGCGGTTTCGGGCGTGGACGGCAAGTTCTGGGAGTTCCTGAAGTTCTTCCATCAGACCAATCACCAGTGGTCCTCGCAGATCGTCACCGTCAGCAACGACGCCTGGAAGAAGGTGTCGGCCGCGCACCAGAAGGCGATCGTCGAGCTGGCGGCGAAGCTGGAGCCGCAGTTCTGGGCGACCAGCCAGAAGGCCGACGCCGACAGCGGCAAGCGGCTGACCGAGGGCGGCATGCAGCTGGTCGTGCCGCCGCCGGCGATGATGGCCGACCTACGCAAGCGCACGGCTCCCCTGCTTGCCGCCTACATGAAGCGCGTGCCCGCGTCGGAGAAGCCGATCAAGGCCTACCTCGCCGAGGTCAAGCGCGCCTGACGCGGCAAGGTCGCGGCCGGTGACGGATATGGCGGCGGCGCGCGGGCGGAGCCTCAACGAAGGCGCGCCCGCGTTTCTGCGACCGCTCCTCGACGTCATTGACCGGCTCGGCCGGCTCGATGGCTGGGTCGCCGGCATCTGCCTGATCGCGCTGACGAGCCTGATGATCGCCGAGGTCATCGTCAGCGCCTTTGCCAACAGCGTCTACTGGCTGCGGGGGAAGGGCTTCGAGTGGCTGCCGGCCGACCTTCCGGCCAGCGTTCCCAACGCCTGGGAATACAGTTCCTACCTCATGGCCGCGAGCTTCACGTTCGGCGCGGCCATGACCCTGCGCGCCGGCGGCCATATCCGCGTCACGCTGGTGCTGGCGCGCCTGTCCCCGGCGCGCCGGCGTCCGCTGGAAGTCGTCGCCGCGTTGGCGGGCATGCTGATGTCGGGCTTCCTCGCCTATTCGATGGTGATGTTCACCTGGGGCTCGTACGCGCGCGGCGCCACGTCGATCAACAGCGACACGCCGGTGTGGATTCCGCAGGCGCTGATCACCTTCGGCATCATCCTGTTGTCGCTGCAGTTCCTCGCGCGCTTTCTGCAGGCCATCTGGGGCCTGCCGCTCGAGGACCCCCGGCTGCGCGTCGCCGGCGTGGCGGAATAGCCATGTTCTCGGCCGTATCGACCATGTTCGCCGTGCTGTTCAGCGCGCTCGCCGGCGGCATCTGGATCGGGCTGACGCTCGGGCTCACCGGCGTGGTGTTGCTCTACATCTTTCGCGACATCCCGCTCGAGCGCCTGCTGCCGCAATATGCCTGGAACATCCTGACGACGCAGGAGCTGCTGGCGCTGCCGCTGTTCATCGTCATGGGCGAGCTGCTGTTCCGCACCCAGCTGTCGCGCAAGCTTTTCTCCGGCCTGGCGCCCTGGGCGGCGCTGCTGCCCGGCAGGCTGGTGCACGTCAACGTCGTCGGCTGCTCGATCTTCGCGGCGATCTCCGGATCCTCCGCGGCCACGACGCAGGTCGTCGGCCGGATCTCGCTCGACGAGCTGACGCGGCGCGGCTATTCGCGCGACATCGCCATCGGCAGCCTGGCCGGCGCCGGCACGCTGGGGTTCCTGATCCCGCCGTCCAACATCATGATCATCTACGGCGTGCTGGGCGACGTCTCCGTGCTCAAGCTGTTCACCGCCGGCTTCATCCCCGGCGTGCTGCTGGCGATGTGCTTCATGAGCTGGGTCATGCTGCACACCACGATCAAGCCGTCGCTGGTGCCGGCATCCGAGCACGCCATGCGGTCGATGCCGTGGTCGCAGCGTTTCGCCTCGCTGCGCGATCTCGCGCCGGCGCTCTTCCTGATCGTCTGCGTGCTCGGCTCGATGTACGGCGGCGTGGCGACGCCGTCGCAGGCGGCGGCGGTGGGCGTGCTCGGTGCGATCTTCGTCGCGCGGGCCCAGGGCGGGCTCACGCTGCAGGCGCTGCGCGACGTGGCGATCGGCTCGGTGCTGACCTGCAGCATGATCGCGATGATCGTGCTGGGCGCCTCGATCCTCGGCAACGCCGCGGCGTTTCTCGGCATCCCCGCGGCCATCGCGAACTTCGTCAGCAGCCTCGGCCTTTCGCCTTTCCTGCTGATCCTGGCATTGACCGCCTTCTACATCGTGCTCGGCTGCTTTCTCGACGGCTTCAGCATGATCGTGATGACCCTGCCGATCGTGCTGCCGATCGTGAAGGCCGCCGGCTTCGACGAGATCTGGTTCGGCATCTTCCTCGTGCTGGTGGTCGAGATGTCGCAGATCACGCCGCCTGTGGGTTTCAACCTGTTCGTGATCCAGGGCCTCACCCAGGATGGCCTGGGCTATATCGCACGGGTCACGATGCCCTATCTGATCATCATGGTGCTGTTCATCGTGCTGATCACGCTGGTGCCCGACATCGCCCTCTGGCTGCCGCGCGCCCTGACGTGAGCGTTTCCTACGACGTGGCGATCGTCGGCGGCGGCGCCGTCGGCAGCTCGATCGCCTACTGGCTGACGCGCGATCCCGCGTGGTCCGGCCGGGTCGTCGTGATCGAACGCGATCCGACCTACGCGCGGGCCTCGTCCGCGCTCAGCGCCTCGTCGATCCGCCAGCAATTCTCCACGCCGCTCAACATCGCCCTGTCGCGCTTCGGCATCGGCTTCCTGCGCGACGTGAACGCCCATCTCGGCGTCGATGGCGAGCCGGCGATCGAGCTCGGCCTGCGCGAGCCGGGCTATCTCTTTCTCGCCACGCCGGCCGGCGAGCCGGTGCTGCGCGACAACCATGCGATCCAGCGCGCCGAGGGCTGTCGCGTCGCGCTGCTCGCGCCCGAAGCCGTCAGGACGCGCTACCCCTGGATGAGCACCGAGGGCGTCGTGCTGGCCTCCCTGGGCACCGCCAACGAGGGCTGGTTCGATGGCCCGGCGCTGATGCAGGCCTTCCGGCGCAAAGCGCGCTCCCAGGGCGCGGTCTATCTGCACGACGAGGTTGTCGGTATCGACACCGCCGGCGTCCGCGTGACGTCGCTGCGTCTTCGTTCCGGCGAACGGGTCAGTGCCGGGATCGTCGTCAATGCAGGCGGTCCGTGGTCGGCGTCGGTCGCGGCGATGGCCGGCGTGCGCTTGCCGGTGGAGGCGCGCAGACGCTGCGTCTTCGTCTTCGATTGCCGCGAGCGCCTCGACGGCGCGCCGTTGACCATCGACCCGTCGGGCATCTGGTTCCGGCCGGAAGGTCGTTTCTGGCTCGCCGGCTCGCCGCCGCGCGACGGTTACGATGTCGATGGACTGCCGCTCGAGGTCGATCACGCGGAGTGGGACGAATTGGTGTGGCCGGCGCTCGCGGCGCGCGTGCCGGCCTTTGCCGCGGTGAAAGTGATGAGCGCCTGGGCCGGCTACTACGAGTACAACACCTTCGACCACAACGGCATCGTCGGCCCGCACCCGACGATCGCCAACCTGATTTTCGCCACCGGCTTCAGCGGCCACGGCATCCAGCAATCGCCGGCGACAGGTCGCGCCGTCGCCGAGCTGATCGCGACAGGCCGCTATGTCAGCCTCGACCTCGCGCCCTTCGGCTTCGACCGTATCGCCGCCAATCGCCCGATCGTCGAGCGCAACATCATTTGAACCCTGTCGTCCTGAGCGCAGCGAAGGACCGTGCGGTATCGCGGTCAGTTCGAGATGTTGCTCACGGTGCGCGACCCCGAGGTCCTTCGCCGCGCTCAGGTCCACGGATGGGCAGTACCATTTCGGCAGCCCCAGCGCGCGTTCGGCGATGTAGCACATCACCAGCTCAGCGCAGACCGGCGCGATGCGCGCGATCATGATCTCGCGCATGTATCGCTCGACGAGGA
>JBFXAZ010000075.1:0-27072 GCA_050183765.1 Reyranellaceae bacterium
AGTGGCCAGCTTGGTGAAGCTGGGCAATCGTGCACCGCTCTTCGAGCGTGAGGTGACCGTACTGTCTGCCCATGGCAACACCCTAGTCGGGTGTTGCACTTCGTTTGTGAACTCAGGGGGATCCAGGGAAGCTGTCTAGATCCCTCGCTGCGCTCGGGATGACAGGGAATCCGACCTGGCCATATGCCAGGCCCTAGCTTCCGGTCGAGGCGTAGCGCGCCACGCCGGCGCGCCAGGCGAGGAACGACAGGGCGAGGAAGGCGAAGCCCGCCAGAGGCGTGAACGGCAGCAGCCAGCCTGGCGCGCCCAGCGGATCCGGGCGATCGAGGATCACCAGCACCGGGTAGTAGGCGACGCAGGCCAGCGGCACGCCGAAGGTCAGCAGGCGGCGGAACCAGGCCGCGTAGATGTTGAGCGGATATTGTGCGGCCTGCACACCGCCATAGGTCAGCACATTGGCGATCTCCAGGCTCTCGACGGTCCAGAAGGCCATCGTCGCCTGCAGCACCAGGATGCCGAAGAACAGCGCCACCCCGCCGATCACCGCCCAGACCGCCATGGCGATGGTGGCGGTGTCCCAGTCGATCGGCACCAGCCTGGTGGCGATGACCAGCACCACGACACCCTGGATCAGCCGACCGAGCCGCGACAGGCGCACCTCGTGGCCGGCGAGCTGCAGGGCCGCGGCGCGCGGGCGCAACAGCACGCGGTCGAAGGCGCCGGTGCGCACGAAGTCGGTGCCGAAGACCTCGAAGCCGCGCGTGATCAGGTCGGCGAGCGAGAAGGTGATGTTGACCAGGGCGTAGAACAGCGCCGCCTCGCCGAAGCTCCAGCCGCCGACCGAGCCGAAGCGGCCGAACAGCGCGTACACCCCCAGGATCTCGATCGAGGTCGCGGCACACTGGCCGAGGATCAGCATCAGGGTCGCGGCCGGATATTGCGCCTGCGCGCGCAGCGACGCCGAGACATAGCGGCCATAGAGCGCGAGTCCGTTCATCTCAGCCGCCCTGCATCTCGAGTCGGCGCATCATGCGTGCCATGGCAAGGCGGCCGATGGCGATCAGCACCAGGGTCCAACCCGCCTGCAGGGCGAGGCCCTGCAGCGCCGCGCCGCCGCCGAGGTCGGCGAAATAGATGCGGAAGGGGATGTCGACGATGCCGGCGAGCGGCTGCAGGTGCAGCCACCACTGCCACGCATCGGGATAGAAATTCAGCGGGAGCAGGCTGCCGGACAGGACAATCACCAACGGCGTGAGGATGGTGTTCACACCGCGCTCGTTGAGGCTCGCGGCGACGACGACATTCGCCAGCATCAGCACGGCGCCCGCCAGCGCCACCATCAGCAAGAAGGCTGGAATGAAAAGCAGAGTGGCCTCCAGGCCTGCTGGCGGCTTCCACGACCATTGGTCGAGACCGATCAGCGGCAGGATGAAGCCCGCCGTCAGCACCATCAGCACCGCACGGGGCAGGGCGCGGGCCAACATCCAGCCCAGGGTGCGCGCATACCAGAAGCCGTAGGCGTCGAGCGGCCGCAGGCGGTCGTAGCCGATGCCCCCGGTACGGATCGCGTGGCCGATCTCGGGATCGGCGACCCAGGGCTGCATCGCGAGCAGCGCCTGACCGAGCCACACATAGGTGATGGCGTCGGTGAGGCTGATCGGTGCCGCCGCGGCACGCGCGCTGTAGAAGGCGGCGAACACCATGATGCGCAGGCAGCCCCACCAGAGCTGCGTCATGAACCCCGCGATCGCCGCGGCACGATACTGCAGCATCAGCTGGAAGCGTGCGCGGAAGGCGGCGAGGTAGGGGCGCATCGACGGCATGCTCACGCCTCGCGCGCGTCGTGCAGGTCGTAGAAGCGCGCGATCACCTCCTCGATGGCGACCTCATCGACATGGATGTCCTCGACCTCGTGCTGCGCCGTGATGGCGGCGATCAGTTGCGGCGCGGGAATACGCGCCGGATCGAAGGCCAGCTCGAGCGAGCGGTCCTCGCGAGCCCGCACCGTGACGCCGGGCATCGCGATCTCGGGCGCGGGGCCGGCGAAGTCGACGTGCAAGCGCCGCTCCGCGAAGACGCCCGAGCGCAGGCTGGCGAAGGGGCTGTCGGTGAGCACGCGGCCATGGCCGATGACGATGACGCGCTCGGCCAGCGCCTCGACGTCGTGCATGTCGTGCGTCGTCAGCAGCACGGTCACGCCCTGCTCGCGATTGAGCCGGCGCACGAAGTCGCGCACCGCGAGCTTCGACGGCGCGTCCAGGCCGATCGTCGGCTCGTCGAGGAACAGGATGCGCGGGTCGTGCAGCAGGGCGGCGGCGAACTCCGCACGCATGCGCTGGCCGAGCGAGAGCTGGCGCACCGGCTGGGCCAGCAGCGGCTCGAGCCGCAGCATGGCCACCAGCTCGTCGCGCCGTTGCCGATAGCGCGCGGGTTCGACGCGATAGATGTCGGCCAGCAGGTCGAAGCCGTCGAGCACCGGCAGGTCCCACCACAGCTGGCTGCGCTGGCCGAACACCACGCCGATGCGCGCGACGTGGCGGATGCGGTCCTCGTACGGCACCACGCCGTCGACCTCGACCCGCCCGCTTGTGGGCCGCAGGATGCCCGATAGGATCTTGACGGTGGTCGACTTTCCGGCGCCGTTGGGTCCGATGAAGGCCAGCAGCTCGCCCGCCGCGAGGCTGAACGAGACGCCGGCCAGCGCATGGATCTCGCGCCAGCGCCGGCGCACGAGGCCGCTCAGCGCGCCGCCGAGACCCGGTGCGCGTTCGGCGACGCGATAGGTCTTGGCCAGCGCCTCGACGAGGATCTGGGGCATGGGCGGGAATCCGCCTGGTGGTCGAAAAGGGCGCGGAACCTATGCGAGCGCCGCGGCCGAGTCAATCGCGCCCGGACGAATCCACGTCGACGCCGAGATGCCGGAGCAGTTCGGCCTGCTCGCTCTCGCTGATGCGCAGGCCGGCATAGTCGGCGAGCACCGCGAGATTCAGGCCGGACAGGTTGGAGCCGCGCAGGTCCGCCTTGTGCAGCCTGGCGCGCTCCCATTCGGCGCGATCGAGCGTGCAGCGCAGCATGACGGCGTGGCTGAGATCGCTGTCGATGAGCGAGACCTCCGACATCTTGCACGACATGAACTCGCAGCTCTGCAGGTTGAGATCCGACAGGTCGGCGAAGCTGAAGTTGCAGGTGTCGAACGATGCCTTGCTCAGCGTCGAACGCCTGGAGATGACCTTGGTGAAGGTCGAGCGGGGAAGGCGCGCACCCCTGAAACTGCTGTCCTTGGCGTTGACGCCATAGAGGTCGCAGCCCTCGAAGGCGCTGCCGGAGAAATTGCTTCTGATGATCTCGGCCGCCTGGAGGTCGCAGAAGGCGAAGGTGCAGCCATTTTTCGAGCTGGCGTCGAACAGGGTGCAGCCGACGAATCGCGTTTTGCGCGCCTTGCAGTTGGCGAAGCGCGTCGGCTCGAACCGGCAGTCGTTGAACTCGGCGCCGGAGAAGTCAGCGCTGCGGATGGTCGGAATCCGAAACAGGCAGCGCTCGAACCGGCATTCCGTCAGGTCGAGCTGGTCGAGGACGAGATCCGCCGACAGCAGCAGGCCCTCGAACCTTCGATCGCTCGCCAGGGTGGACAGGAACGCGTCCTGCGCGATCGGACGATGGAGCGGTTCGGCGGTGTTCATCGCAACCGTGCGGGGTCGAGCGGGCGCATGCGTCCCGGTGCGAAGGGCGCCAGGTCGACGTTCTGCGCCCGGCCGTCAAGGATCAGCTCGGCCATCGCCTCGCCGGTCGCCGGGGCGTTGAGCATGCCCCACACGCTGTGGCCGGTCGCGACATAGACGCCGTCGGCGCCGGCGACGGCACCGATCAGCGGCAGACCATCCTCGGTGACCGGCCGGACGCACGCTTGCCGCGCCCGGATCCGCATCGCGGCGAGGGAAGGCGCGATGTCCCGGACCATCGCCTCGAGGCGTGCATGCGCTTCAAGGTCTGGCGCGACATCGGCGGGATCGACCGGCAGCGGTCCGGCCGAGGAGATGGCGCAGACCCATGTCGTGCCGTCGGCGCGCACGAACAGCTCGGGCGTGAGAATTTCGCCGCTCGCCTCGCGGTACTCGAGGAACAGCGCCTGCGGGGCAAGGCTATCGCCTGTCTCGAACACGAGGCTGTGGCCCTTGTAGCCATGGACCGCCGGCAGCTTCAGCCACAGCGACGCGAGGATCGACCAGGGGCCCATGGCGATGACGACCGCATCGCCTTCGACGACTTCGCCGCTGTCGAGCGTTACGCCACGGGTCGAGTCGCCCGCGCCCGGCGCCAGGCCGGCAACGGTGCCGTGCCGACTCTCGGCGCCGAGCGCCTCGGCGGCGCGCATCAGGCCCGTCGTGAAGGCGCGCGGCTCGGCGACGGCCGTCGTCTGCGGCGAGCCGAGCCGCCCCGTGAGCGTCACCTTCGGCGACAGCCACGGGTGCTCGCCAGCCCCGCGCGCATCGACTCCAGCCTCGGCGTAACCGCCATAGGTCTCGATCCGTCGATAGCTCCAGGGATTGCCCAGCGCCTCGGCGAGATCGGCGTGGAGCTGGAAGCTGCGGCGCGCCAGTCGGTCGAGATCGCTGCCGCGGCACCAGTCCAGCGCCAGGAAGGCGCCGGACTTGCCGGAGGCCGATCCGCCGACCTCGTGGCGCTCGATCACCACCGGCCGCGCGCCGCGCGCCGCGGCGTAGTAGGCGATGGCGGCGCCGATCGCGCCGCCGCCGCAGATCACGATGCGCTTGCCCCGGCCCATGCCTGGACTGTGTCAGGCCAGGCGCCTGCGTGCCAGACCCGCGTCAGAGCGGCGGTTCCTCGTTGCGCAGCCCGTGGCGCTTCAGCTCGGCGCCCGACAGCGATCGCTTGGACACGGCGTAGCGCCGATCGCGATGCGCGCGGCGATAGACGTCCCAGGATCGCGGATCGTCGAGCGGCGGGCCCAAGGGGATCCTTGCGCCGCTGATGGCATCGATCGCCGGCTCGCTGCAGAGCTGACGGAATTCGATGCCGCCGCGCACGATGCGCCGATACCGCGGCTCGGGCAGGGGCTCCAACGAGACCTCGTACCAGAGCCCGTCGATCCGGCGCAGCTCACGGAAGTCGTCCAGCGGCACGCGCATCGACGGCGGCGCGGGTGCTGCTTTTCGGCGGCGGCGGGCCAGTCGGACGTCGAGCAGCCGGTCGGTGCGCTTCAGCAGGCCGTCGGCGGCATCGACATACAACGGCTGATGCCAGGGCCGATCGAGGTGGTGCCGGTAGCGACTGACCACGTCGCGCCGCGGGGCGATCGCGACGAAATCCTCGAGATGCTGACGCACATGCTGCTGTACCGTGCTGTCAACCCGCACATGGCGGGCGATCTCGGAGAAGACCTTGTTCCACGGCCGGCCGACCTGGCGCTCCAGGTAGCGGCGCAGCGGCGCGAGATTCTCGTTGAGCCACTTGGCGTTGCCGATCTCGGCATGGAAGCGGCGCATGCCGACCTTCGTCGGCAGGTCGTCGAGCGCCTTCGCCCGGCCCTTGCGTTCGAATTTGCCGCCCTTGCGGGGTCGCTCGACGATGACGCGCGACATGTCCTCGCGCATGGCTTCGCTCCTGAAAATCGGGGGCGCCTTTTGTCGGGCGCCGATCTCGCTGTCAACATGCGCATACGAAAAAGCCCGCCGTGTGGCGGGCTTGTAACGTTCGGTACGGTGGCGCTCAGAAGACCTTGTGCACCCAGCCGTGCGAGTCGGCGGCGCGGCAGCGCTGGATGTCGATCAGGGCGGCTTTCAGCTTCTCGGTCTGCGCCGCCGCCTGGCCGTTGCCGATGACGAACTCGCCGTCCTTGGACTTGACGGTGCCGATCGGCGTGAGCACGGCGGCGGTGCCGCAGGCAAAGGATTCCTTCACCCGGCCGGTGGCGGCATCCTTGCGCCACTGGTCGAGCGAGTAGGGCTCCTCGCGCGTCTTGATGCCCATGTCCTTGGCGACGGTGATGATCGAGGCCCGCGTGATGCCCTCGAGGATGGTGCCGCTGGTCGGCGGCGTGAGCAGCGAGCCGTCGTCGAGGACGAAGAAGACGTTCATGCCGCCCAGTTCCTCGATCCACTTGCGCTCGACGGCGTCGAGGAACACGACCTGCTCGCAGCCGTGCTTGTAGGCCTCCATCTGCGCCGTGAGGCTGGCGGCGTAGTTGCCGCCACATTTGGCGGCGCCGGTGCCGCCGGGCGCGGCGCGGGTGTAGTCCTGCGAGACCCAGACCGAGACCGCGCTGTCCTTGGACTTGAAGTAGGAGCCCACCGGCGAGGCGATCACCATGTAGAGGTATTCCGACGACGGCTTGACGCCCAGGAACACCTCGTTGGCGAACATGAAGGGCCGCAGGTAGAGGCTGCCGTCGCCATCGGGAATCCAGTCGCGGTCGATCATGACGAGCTGGTTCAGCGATTCGACGAAGACGTCCTCGGGCAGCTTCGGCATGGCCAGCCGCTCGGCCGAGCGCTGGAAGCGCCGGGCGTTCTCGATCGGGCGGAACATCACCGCGCCACCGTCCTTGGTGCGGTAGGCCTTCAACCCCTCGAAGATCTCCTGGCTGTAGTGCAGCACGGCCGAGGCGGGGTCCATCTGCAGCGGACCGCGCGGACCGATGGTGGCGCTGTGCCAGCCTTTGCCCTCGGTGTAGCGGATCGTCACCATGTGGTCGGAAAACACCCGGCCGAAGCCCGGATCGCGCAGGATTTCGGCCCGTTTCTCCGGCGGAGTGGGCGAGGGATGGGGCAGGCGCTGGAACTCAAGAGACGTCTTGGACATGGGTTTCCCACGGTTTTTGCCCCTGCTTGATGAACAAGGGCCGGCACCGCGTCAAGACCGCCGCCAGCTCTGGAGAATCCTTCCCCCGGAGGGGGAAGGTGCCCGAAGGGCGGAAGGGGGATGTCGAAGACGAACGCAGGTGTCCGTCTTCGACATCCCCCCATCCGTCAGCGCTGCGCGCTGCCACCTTCCCCCCTCGGGAGAAGGCAAGATATTAGGCTTGGCTGCGTTTGCGCAGCAGATGGGCGCTGCCCATCAGGATCGCGGTCAGCACGATGGTCAGGGTCGATACGGCGGCGATGGTGGGGTCGATCTGGAATTGCAGGTCGTCCCACATCCGCCGCGGCAGCGTCACGGCGCCGGTGCCGGAAATGAACAGCGCCACGATCAACTCGTCGAACGAGGTGATGAAGGCGAAGAGCGCGCCGACCAGCACGCCCGGCCGGATCAGCGGCAGGGTGACCTGCCAGAAGGTGGCGCTGGGCGTCGCGCCGAGATTGAGCGCCGCCTGCTCCAGCCGCGGGTCGATGCCGGCAAGGCTGGCGGTGACGCTGGTGACGACGAAGGGAACGGCGAGGCAGGTGTGGGCCAGCACCATCGCGATGGGGGTGCCGACCAGGCCATACTGCGCGTAGGCGTAGTAGATGCCGATCGCCACCACGATGCCCGGCACGATCAGCGGCGAGAGGATCAGGCCGGTGGCGAAGACGCGCATCGACTTGGGCAGGCGGGCGATGCCGATGGAGGCCACGGTGCCCAGGGTCGTCGCCAGCACGACGACGGCGCAGGCCACCCAGATGCTGACCCAGGTCGGCTTGAGCCAGTCCTCGTTGCCGAAATAGGCCTCGTACCAGCGCAGCCCGAAGCCCGGCGGCGGGAAGGTGAGGTAGGTGGCGGAGGAGAAAGAGACCACCACCACGACGATGATCGGGAAGGCGAGGAACGCCAGGATCAGCGCGACGACGCTCGCCGGCGCGAGGCGGGCCAGCATCAGCGCAGGCCCGTGCGGAACGCGTTGCCGACGCCGGGCAGGCGCCGGGCGATGGCGAGGATGAGCAGCGCCGTGGCCAGCAGCACGGCCGACAGGGTCGCGGCGTAGCCCCATTTGAGCTGGTCGACCTGCTGCGCGATCAGCATCGAGATGGTGATGTCGCGCGGTCCGCCGACCATGGCCGGTGTGATGTAGAAACCGAGCGCCAGCACGAAGGTCAGCAGGGTGCCGGCGATCACGCCCGACATGGACAGCGGCAGGACCACCTGCCGGAAGGTCATCCACGGCGTGGCACCCAGGCCCGACGCGGCGCGCAGCAGCGAGGGATCGATCTGCCTGAGCGCATTGGCGATCGGCAGGATCATGTAGGGCAGCAGGATGTGGATCATCGCGATCTGCGTCGCGAGCGGCGTGTTGAGGATGCGCACCGGCCGGTCGACCATGCCCAGAGCCAGCAGCGCGTCGTTGACCAGGCCATGCCGTCCCAGCAGCACCATCCAGGCGTAGCTGCGCACCAGCACGCTGGTCCAGAACGGCAGCAGGATGATCACCAGGATCAGCGGCGCCATCCGCTTGGCGCGCACCAGGCCCAGCGCCACCGGATAGCCCAACACGAGGCAGCCCAAGGTGACCGTGACCGAGGTGCTGATGGTGATCCAGAAGGTCTTGGCGAAGACCGGGTCGTTGAACAGCGCGCCGTAGTTCGACAACGACCAGGTCGGATCGCTGACGCTGCGCAGCAGCATGCCCAGCACGGGCAGCGCGTAGAACACCACCATGTAAAGCAGAAGCGGCCCGGCCAGCAGCAACGGCCCGGCCTTTCGCCAGTCGAAGCCCAAGGTCCGCGCGCCGGCGAAGGGCAATGACACGGAGGGGGGCTGCGCGATCTCGGTCATGGCGCGCCTCACACGAGAATTGTATCGGCGACCGACCAGGCGATCTCGGCGCGCTCGCCCACCGTGCGGCGGCGGATGGCGGCGCTCGACGGCTCCTTCAGCACGATCGAGGTGCCGTCGCCGGCCCGCAGCATGTAGCGGCAGCGTTCCCCGGCGAACACCGCCTCGGTAACGGTGACGGCGAGCCGATTCTGCGGCGTGGTCGTATCATGGGAGGCATCGGTGAAGCGCAGGCGTTCGGGCCGCGTGCTCAGCGTCACCTTCTCGCCGCTGGCCGGACGGCCGGCGCACACCGCGCGGATCAGCGCGCCGTCGCACTCCGCCGTGACCACGTCGTCCTCGACGCCGCGCACGATCGCGGGCAGGAAGTTCGATTCGCCGATGAAGCCCGCGACGAAGCGGTTGTCGGGCCGATCGTAGAGATCCTCGGGCCGTCCGACCTGCGCCACCTTGCCGTCGTTCATCACGGCGATGCGGTCCGACATGGTCAGCGCTTCTTCCTGGTCGTGCGTGACGTAGATGAAGGTGATGCCCAGATCGGCGTGCAGGCGACGGATCTCGAGCTGCAGGTTCTCGCGCAGCTGCTTGTCGAGCGCGCCCAGCGGCTCGTCCATGAGCAGAAGACGCGGCTTGAAGACGACGGCGCGCGCCACCGCGACGCGCTGCTGCTGGCCGCCCGAGAGCTGGCGCGGATAGCGACCGCCATAGCCCGGCAGATGCACGAGCTGCAGCGCGTCGGCGACCAGGCGGGCGCGCTCCGCCTTGGGCACGCCGCGCTGCTTCAGCGGGAAGCCGATGTTCTCCTCGACGGTGAGGTGCGGGAAGAGCGCGTAGTTCTGGAACACCATGCCGATGTTGCGGCGATAGGGCGGCATCGCCACGACGGAGCGTCCGTCGATGGCGATGTCGCCGGCGCTCGGCGTCTCGAAGCCGGCGATCATCATCAGGGTCGACGTCTTGCCCGAGCCGCTGGGACCCAGCAGCGTCAGGAACTCGCCCGAATGGATATCGAGCGAGACGCCGTCGACGGCGGCGACGCGGTCGTAGCGCTTCTCGAGATCGGTGAGCGATACCGCCGCGCCGCTGCCGGAAGCGGTCGCCACGCTCAGCTCAGCAGCCATTTGTTGAACTTCGAGATGGCCTGCTCGCGGTTGGCGATCCACCAGTCGTAATTGTAGGTCACCAGCTGCTTCTTGATGTCGGGCGCGCTCGGCAGGATCGCGAGCCGGTCGGTCGGGATGAACTCGTTCGACTTGCTGTTGACCGAGCCGTAGGGAATGCCCAGCGCGACGCGCGCCTGCGGGATCGCCATGGTCGAGTAGGCCACGAACTTCATGGCGTTGGCCTTGTTCTTCGCGCCCTTGGGAATGCCCCAGGCGTCGCGCTTCAGCAGGCCCTGGGGCCAGCTGATCGCGCCGGGCACGCCCGCCGCCTGCAGCGCCGCCATGCGTCCGTTCCACACCGTGGTCATCGTGACCTCGCGGTCGGTCAGCAGCTGGATCGGCACCGCGCCGGTATCCCACCACTTGAAGACGTCCTTCTTGATCTTGGCGTAGCTCGCCAATGCCTTGTCGATGTCGAGCGGATAGAGCTTGTCGGGCGGCACGCCGGCGGCCATCAGCGCGAACTCCATCTCCGGCCAGCCGCCGCCGCTGGTGCCGAACATGGCGCGGTCGCCGGGGAATTTCTTGGTGTCCCAGAAATCGGCCCAGCCGACCGGCTTGGCGCCCTTGAAGGCATCGGTGCGATAGGCCATCACCTGGGCCCAGACCAGCATCTCCAGGCCGTACTCGAAGCGGTATTCCGGGGTGACGCCGTCGTCGACGATCGAGTAGTCGATCTTCTCGAAATAGTCGCCGCTCTTCTGCAGGTTCATGATCGAGCCGCGGCTGAGCTGCGCCAGGTCCCACTCGACATTGCCGGTATCGACCATGGCCTTGACCTTGGTCGGGCTGGATCCGGGGAAGGGGCGCACCTTGATGCCGGTGATCTTCTCGAACGGCTCGAAATAGGCCTTCATCTGCGTCGACTGCATCGTGCCGCCGAAGGTGGCGATGCGGATCTCGCCGCTGCCTTTCAGGATGTCGGGCACCGTCGTCTGCTCGGGCCACGCCGCCTGGCCGAAGCTGGGCCGGATGAAGGGCGCCGTCAGCGCCGCGCCGACAAGGCCCAGCGCGCCGCGGCGGCCGATCGTGTGCTTGGTCATCGATGTGCCTGCCTTCCTGTTGTCTGCTCAATAGGCGAGAAGATTCTCCCGGAACTGCTTGTGCTCGTAGGCCTTGCGCACCAGCCCGCGATCCTGGAGCGCGGGGATCAGCCCGTCCTCGATCTCGGCCAGGGTGCGGCGGTTGACGTTGGGCATGGAGAACAGGAAGCCGTCACCGCCGACTTCCTCCATGACCTCGCCCATGCGCGCGGCCACCGAGTCGGGCGTGCCGCAGAGCTCGACCGACAGGTCGACGTTGTTGAAGCTCGCCATGGTCTCGCGGATCGAGCGGCCATTGGCGATCTTGCGGTACTGCTCGAGGTTCTGCTGATGGCCGTTGGTCGTGACGTGGTCGGGCAGCGGCTTATCGAGGTCGAACTTGCCGAAGTCGATGTTGGTGACCTTGCCGAAATGCGCCAGGCGCTCCTCGATGTGCTCCAGCGTGCGCGCGATGCGCGCCTTCTTGCGCTCCTTCGCCTCCGCCTCGGTTTCGCCGAGGATCGGGTTGATCAGGTAGAGCACCTTGCAGTCCGACGGCTTGCGGCCTTGCGCAATCATGTGCTTGTGCACGTCCTCACGGTACGCCTTCATCGCCTCGATGCCCTTGACGTGCACGACGATGGTGTCGGCGTGGGCGGCGGCGAACTTGCGCCCGCGCGGCGAGCCGCCGGCCTGGGCGATCACCGGCTGTCCCTGCGGCGCGGGGCCGGAATTCAACGGGCCGCGCGTGCTGAAGAACTTGCCCTGATAGTTCACCGGGCGGACCTTGGTGTGGTCGACCAGGATGCCGCTCTTGCGGTCGGCGACGATCGCGTCCGGATCCCACGAGCCCCACAGGCCGCGGCAGACCTCCATGTACTCGTCGGCCATGTCGTAGCGCAGGTCGTGCTCGGGCATGCCTTGCATGCCGAAATTCATCGCCGCGTAATCCGAGCTGCCGGTGACGGCGTTCCAGCCGATGCGGCCGCCCGACACCTGATCGAGCGTCGCCACCAGGCGGGCGAGGAGGTAGGGATGATAGGCGTAGGTGCCGAAGGTCGGCACGATGCCGATGCGCGACGTCACCTGCGTCATCAGCGCCGCGATCACCGACGGATCCTGCCGCGGCACGGCGATGGCGTTCTTCAGGTAGATCTCGGTCGAGCCGTTGAAGCTCTCGCCGACGTACGAGGAATCCTCCAGCAGGATGTAGTCGAAGCAGGCGCGCTCCAGCGAGCGGGCCATGTTGAGAAACAGCTCGGGCTCCATCCATGTCTGCCCGATATGCCCGGTCCAGGCTTCGCCCCAGGCCTGCGCACTTGAACCCTGCAGGAACCAGGCGAGGTGAAAGGGTTTCGCACGCATACCAGCTCCTTCGGCCGAATGGCCTTCCCGGTTGGTGATGCTCTGGCAAATACCATGCCGGTCGGCACCGCGTTCCGGGATTCGGGACGCGGGTCCGCAGGCCTCAGGGGAGCGGAGTTCAGGCGCTGTTGCGCGGCAGCGTCACGGTGATCGACAGGCCGCCTTCGGGGCGGTTCGCCGCGGCGATCCGGCCGCCCATCGCCTCGACGTTGCGCCGCACGATCCACAGGCCGAGGCCGGCATGCCCGGCGGGCGTCTCCATCTCGTCGTCGGGCTGGCGCGGCCGCAGCGAGAAGTAGCGTTCGAAGATGCGGTCGATCTTCTGCGGATCGATGCCGGGCCCCTCGTCGTCGATCTGCAGCTCGATGTTGTCGGCGCTCTGCGTCAGCGTGACGACGATGATGCCGCCGGGCGGCGTGAAGCTGATGGCGTTCTCGAGGATGTTCTGAAGGACGATGTCCAGCACCCCCTCGGCGGCGCGGATCACCACGTTGGGCTCGAGCCGGCGGACCAGATGCACGTTGCGGCTGGCCAGCAGTTCGCGGAAATGCAGCACCGACCTGCCGACCGTCTCGCTCAGGTTCAGCGACGAGCGCGGCGCCTCGATCAGGTCGGCGGCGTTGTTGTCGAGGTGCTGCGCCGCCGTCACCAGCACCTGGAGGCGGTCGAGCGAGGCGTCGACGATCTGCAGAGCGCGCTGGGCGCGCTGGTCGTCTGGCGGCGTCGAGCGGCGAACCGGTCCGAGCGAGGCCCGGATGGTGGCGAGCGGCGTCTTGAACGAATGGGCGTTGTCCTCGGCCGACTGGCGGATGTCGCGCGCCACGCGATGGACATCCTCCACCAGGCGGTCGAAGTCGCGCGCCACGCTGCCCAGCTCGGGGACGATGTTGCGTTTTGCGAAGGCGTTCTCGCCGATGCGGCCCTGGTGCACCTCGTGCGCCACCTCGCGGAACTGACGCAGGCTCCGGCGGATGCTGAGCGCGCTCAGCACGGCGAGCGCGAGCAGCACGGCGCAGATGACGGCGGCGGTCCGCACCGGCTGGGTCTCCCAGTAGGGCTGGCCGATCGAGGTGCGCAGGAACGCCGCGGTGTTGTGCGTCGAGACCACCACCCAGCAGCCGCGCTCGTTGCGCACCGGCACCATCGACGTCAGCAGCTCGACCGATCCGTCGGGCTGGTGGTAGCGGATCTCGTGCGGCAGCTCGGCGACACAGGTATCCGACAGGCGCTTGAGGATGCCGCGCTGGTTGAGTTCGTCGAGATCGGACTGCAGCTGGTCGGCGTGGATGGCGGGCGCCGAGGCGACGAAGAAGAAGCCGCGCGCGGCGCCCTCGGTCCTGGGCTGGAACAGCAGCTTCAGGGCGGTGCCCTCGGCGGCGTATTTCAGAAGCTCGTCCGCGACCGTCTGGTCGGAGATCGGATCCGTGCGCGAGAGCAGGGGGCTGATGGCCTTGGCGACCAGCGTGCTGCGATCCTTCACCGAGCGGGTGACGAGATCGCGCATGTGGCGGTCGGCGGCCTCGAACTGGCCGTACAGGATCACCGGCAGCGCCGCGCAGATCACGGTCAGCCCGACGAGCTTCAGCGTCAGCGACGCGCCCGCGCGGCGCAGCGCGGCACGCCAGCGTCGCCAGGCGTTCGGCGGCGCGGCGCTACGCCGGTCGGCTCCAGCGATAGCCGAAGGAGGGGAAGTTCTCGATGGCGGCGAAGTCCGGATCGATGGCGCGGAACTTGTTGCGGATCCGCTTGATGGAGGATCGGACGTTTGTTCGATAGCCATCCTCGCCGCTCCCCGCGATGAAGCCTTCGTGGCGCATGCAGTCGTAGACGGCACGATAGGTGACGTGCTCGCCGGCGCTCGAGGCAAGCAGACGCACGATGTTGAACTCGCTCAAGGTCAGATTGACATCGACCTCGCCCCAGAAGGCGCGGCTGACATGCGGCTTCAGCGTCAGGCGGCCGCATTGCAGGCTCTCGTCGGTCGCCATGGCCGCCGGGCGCTTGGCCGATTCGACGATCACCTTCAGGCGCTTGGCGAGGATCGGCACGCCGCGCGTCTTGTCGACGAAGTCGATCGCGCCGCGGTCGAAGGCCATGTTCTCGTACACCGGCGCGGAGCGGCCGGTGAGGAACACCACCGGCACCACGACGCCCTTGCGCCGCAGCTTGGGCAGCAGGTCGATGCCCGACAGGCCCGGCAGGTTCCAGTCGAGCACGATGACGTCGGCGCCGGCGCCGGTGGCCACGTGTTCCAGCATCGCGGCGCCGTCGGCGAAGGCCGTGACGGCGAAGCCGAATTCGGCGAGCTCCGCGACGAGCGCCTCGCGATACAGATCGTCGTCGTCGACGAAGATCAGCCGGATCGGCCGGGGTTGCTCCGTCGTGTCAGCGGGATTGGCCATGGGACTGGAGCTGGGCGAGACAGAGTTGCTTTCCTCGGTCTGTGTTGTCATCGCTCCTGACCTCGTAGGCAAGGGTGGTGAACTGTCGGGTCTGGACATCGGGATAGAGGGAAACGTCCAGGGAACATTCGCCGCGCCTGTATCGCCAGGTCTTGCCGGGTGCGCGATCCTGCTGGCTGTCGGGCGGCCCGAAGCGTGCCCGGATGTCGTTTTCGCTCTGGCCGACCAGGTTGAGCGGCGTCGCCACTGTCACGGGCTTTTCCGGCGGCTGTGGCGCGATCGCGCCGGAGGCTTTGGGGTCGGCGGCGGCCGGCGCGGCACCCGGGCGTGCGGCGGCAACGCTTGCCGGCGCTCGGGCCGGACGCGACGACAACGGACCATCGGCGACGAAGCGGTTGAAATCGCGCCGTGCGCTCTGGGCGACATCGCAGCCGGTCAGCACCAGCATCGCCATGCCGACGACCCCGGTGAGCTGCGTCGCTCTGACCATTGCCGCTCCCGTTGAAAAGCGCAGCCCTGCGCTTGCGATCAGGCCCTGCCCATGCGGCGCAAGACCCTGCCGGCAGCATACCAACTGCGTGCCCCGCTTGCCCTTGCGGCAGTTGGCCCTGACGATCGGGGCTGGCGCCGATCGATGCGATTCCACTGCGATCAGAACTTGATCCGGGGTTTTTGGCAAGTTTGGGGCGAGGTCGGTCGCCGCCCAACGCTCTGTCGTGCCCGTTGGCCATGACATGGGCCCGGGTCCCCCCTCCACCATCGCCGGATCGGCCGCAATTCGCGACGCATGACAACGCCTACACTGAGACGGAGGTTCCCGCTGCGAGCCGGTGTTTTTTCGGCTAGGCTTCGCCGATCTTGTTCAGGATCTGATCGATGGACTCCATCGCCAGCGCGCTCGCCGACCCGGCCGGCCGCACGATCTATCTTGTCTTCTGCATCCTGCTCCTGATCGCGCCGATGACGGCGCTGGCGATCTGGTACCGGGTGCGGATCAGGCGGCTGCCGGGCGGACCGGCGCTGCAACGGGAGCAAGAGCGTATCGGCGTGCGGACGAGCCGCAGCTGGCAGGCCATCGGCATGGCGCGCGATGTCGCCGCCGGCCGCTACGGCGCGGACGTCCGAACGCTGATCAACACGCTCTACGTCGCAGCTGCGATCTGGGCGCTGGTCAACGCGGTGGCCTTCGGAGTCCTTTTCTGGGCCGACGAAGTCAATCGCCCCTGAGCGACCGCCATGGCATGCTCCGCGCCATCCCGAGACGCAGGAGCAAGAGCAATGATCGACTTCTATGCCATGGGCAGCCCCAATGTCGTGAAGATCTACCTCGCGCTGGAGGAGATGGGGCTCGAGTACAACGTGCGGCCGATCGACGTGTTCGGCGGCTCGCAATTCTCGGACGAGTTCAGGAAGCTCAACCCCAACGCCAAGGTGCCGGTGATCGTCGATCACGACGGCCCGGGCGGCAGGCCGTACACGGTCTTCGAATCGGGCGCGATCCTGATCTATCTCGCCGAGAAGACCGGCAAGCTCCTGCCCAAGGACGGTGCCGCGCGCTACGACGCGCTGCAGTGGATGATGGTGCAGATGACCGGCGTCGGACCGATGTTCGGCCAGTTCGTGCACTTCATGCGCTTCGCGCCCAAGGGCAACGACTACTCGCTCGACCGCTACCGCACCCAGGCGCGGCGCGTGCTCGAGGTGATCGAGGGCCGCCTGTCGACGACGACCTGGCTGGGCGGCGCGGAATACGGCATCGCCGACATCGCCACCTGGCCGTGGGCGCGCCTGGTCCCGACGCTGCTCGGGCCCGATGCTTCGAAGGACTATCCGAAGCTCACCGAATGGGCGGCGCGGATCGGCGAGCGGCCGGCGGCGCAGCGCACGATCAAGCAGACCGACGAGGTGCGCGCCAGGACCACGGCCTTCGACAAGGCCCAGCCCGACATGATGGACAAGGTCTTCGGCCGCGGCGCGTACAAGGCGGCGTGACACCCCCGTCGTCCTGAGCGCGAGCGAAGGACCTCGTGCCCGGGACGACAATCAGCCGCCGCTCAGCGCCTGCAGGATCTGCACGCGGTCTCCGGCCTTCAGCGCGAGACCGAGGTCGTGGACCTGCCGGCGGTTGACGAAGATGCGGATGTGACGGCGGATGCGGTCCTGCTCGTCGATCATGCGGAAGCGGATGCCGGGATGGCGGCGATCGAGATCGATCAGCAGCGCATCGAGCGTGCCGCCCTCCGCCTCGACCTCGGCGCGCTGGCGCGTGTAGGAGCGCAGCGGCGTCGGAATCAGCACCCTCATCCCGCGACCTCGGCCGCCTCCACGGCGTAGATCTGCGGCAGGTCCTGCGCGATGCGCTTCCAGCGCGCGTCCGTCTCGTTGCTGCCCCAGATGCTGCCCGTGGTGGTGCCGAAATAGATGCCGACCGGATCGCGCGCGTCAGCGGTCATGGCTTGGCGGAACACGGTGAACCAGGCCTGCTCGCCGGGCAGGCCCTCGTCGAGACGCTTCCAGGTCTTGCCGGCGTTGCGCGTGACATACGCCGCCGGCCGGCCGCCGACGCTGACCCGCGGCCACACGCTCGAGCCGTCCATCGGGAACACCCACACGGTCTTCGGATCGCGCGGATGCAGCACCATCGGGAAGCCGATGTCGCCGACGCTCTTGGGCATCTTCTCGCCGATGCGCTCCCAGCGATCGCTGGGCCGCTCCAGGCGATAGATGCCGCAATGGTTCTGCTGGTAGAGCACGTCGGGCGCCAGCGGATGCAGGCGCATGCAGTGCGGATCCTGGCCGAACTCGGGGTAGGGGTCGGGAAAGAAATCGGCGCGGCAGCCGGCGTTCAGCGGCGTCCAGCTCGCGCCTGTGTCGCGCGACTCGAAGACGCCGCCGCCCGACATGCCGAGGTAGAGATGGGCCGCGTCACGCGGGTCGACGATGATCGAATGCATCTTGGGGCCATCAGGCGTGCCGTCCTGTCCGTCGCCGACCCAGTTCGCGTACATCGGATGATCGTTGAAGCCGACGACCGGCGCCCAGGTGTCGCCGCCGTCCTCGCTGCGGAACAGGCCCTGCGGCGAGCTGCCGGCGTACCAGACACCCGGCTCGCTGGCGTGGCCCGGCGTCAGCCAGAACACGTGATCGACCGCGCGCGCCTTCTCTCCCTCGCTGGCCTTGCGGAAGGCCGGAGGCTTCGACGCCTCCTTCCACGTCCGGCCGAGATCGAGCGAGCGGAACACGGTGGGCCCGAGATGCCCGGTCTTCGCCGCCAGCAGCAGGGTGCGTCGGTCGCGCGGGTCAAGCATCACATGATGCACCATGTTGCCGAGGAAATGCGGACCCTCGGCGCGCCAGCCGCGCCGCGCCGGATCGCCGTGCAGCAACCAGGCGCCTTTCCGGGTGCCGACCAGCAGGACGACGTGGTCCTTCGCCTTCGGACCGCGGGAGGTCGCACGCTTCGCCGTCGCTGCGGGCATCGGTTGCCTCCGGTTTAGTTAACCGGTTGGTATTATATGATGCCCGAGAGCGACCGCAAGCCTAGCGCTGCTCGGTCCAGCTCTCCGAGAAGGCGAGCGCGCAGGTGCTGAAGGGGCGGCCTTCGCGCTCGCGCTTCCACGGCTGGCCCTTGGCCTGCTCGCCGTTGACCGTCAGCCGCGCGCCGAGCGCGGGCACCAGCACGGTGCACACGCCGTAGGGCCGCGGATTGGGCTGGGCGTTGGGCTGGGTGTGGATCAGCAGGGGATCGCCGATGTCGTGCCAGGTCAGCGCGATCTCCTCGTCCAGGGTGATCGCGCGCTCGGTCCAGAAGTAGCGGGGGTCGCCGGACTTGCCGAACTCCGCGTCGGTCACCGGGATCGACAGGTCCTTGAGCTCGGGGTTGAGCATGCCCTGCACCGTCGACTGCAGCCAGCGCGCCATGGCGATGTTGTCGGAATAGATGCACCAGCGGTTCTCGGTCAGCTCGCTCTTGAGGTAGAGCACGTGGCCGGGGCCGCCGGGGCAGAACAGGATGCGCCAGAAGCTGGCGTCGGTGGAGTTGGGATCGCCGTCCTTCTCGCTCAGACGGATGAACGGGTTCTCGCCCGTCACGATCACGCGGTTGGCATCTGCGACGCTCATGGGAATCTCCTCGCCTATTTGGTCTTGAACAGAGCGCGCAGCGAACCGCTGGGCGCCTTGATGTCGGCGATGCGCCAGCCCGCCGGTGTCGACACCAGCTCGAGCGTCACGCGCACCGGCTTGCCGAAATTGGTGAAGCTCGCCACGCCCATCGCCGTGGACGGTCCGGTGACCCAGGCGCTGACGCTGAGATTGGCGATCTCCCAGTCCTGCGCGTCGATGAACGGATCGCCGTCGAGCTTGGGCACCTCGTTGCGCTGCTTCGCCTCGGCATAGTCCTTGTCCATCGCCTCGCGCAGCGGCGAGGCGAAGTAGCGCTCGGTCTTGCCGTAGTCCTGGCCCTTGAAGCCCTTGGTCGCATAGGGCCGGTAGATCGCCTCGAGAAAGGCCACCGGCGTGCCGCCCTGCGCCATGAGCGGCGGCGCGGCCAGCAACAGCGCCAGTCCCAATCCCGTTGTCCTGCGTGCGATCATGCCGGTCTCCCCGAAGCGGGAGCCATTCTAGCAGGGCTGGGCGACCAAAGGGCTACAACGGTGTCGTGCTGTTCGTCGGGCAGCGCCACGTCATTGCCGGCAAGCTGACGAAGGCGCCGCCGACGTGGTGACGGGTAGCCGCAGGGCGTCGCGTCGCAAGGCTGCCTCCGGCGGATCAGGTATGCTTCGGCTTCGAGGTCGTCATCGGCCTTGAGAGGTGGAGCCATGACCGAGCGCAAGCCGCACGGTGACAGTTGGGACAACTGGATCGAAAGCCAGATCCGTGTCGCCATGGAACGGGGTGACTTCAAGAGATTGCCGGGGCACGGCAAGCCGTTGCCGGATCATGGCCAGGAATTCGACCCGATGTGGTGGGTGAAGCAGCTCGCCGAGCGCGAGCAGCTCTCGGTCCTGCCGCCGGCGCTCGAGCTGCGCCGCAAGGTGGAAACCGAGCTCGCCGCGATCGGGAAGATCGCCGACGAAGCGGCCGTGCGTCGAAGGCTCACCGCGCTCAACGCCGAGATCGGCAGGTTCAACGCGA
Organism: Reyranellaceae bacterium; assembly: GCA_050183765.1. GTDB lineage: Bacteria > Pseudomonadota > Alphaproteobacteria > Reyranellales > Reyranellaceae > JAFAZJ01. The sequence continues at coordinate 19,795 of JBFXAZ010000075.1, forward strand.
CCGTGCTGGACGGGCCGCCGACCAACCTCGCCAAGCTGGATATCGATCAGGTCGTCGACAAGTGGCAGCGCTCTCGGGCCGCTGGAACGTCGTCCTGAGCGCAGCGAAGGACCTTGCGGTGGAGCGACAGGTCACAAGAGTTCAAGTGACCACGATACCGCGGGATCCTTCGCTGCGCTCAGGATGACGGCGGATGTTGGCCAGAGGGACGGTGGCTTAGCCCACCTCGCGCGGCCCTGGCCACTGCGCGCGTGCGCCGGTCTCGATCACCGACATTCCGACGCCATCGACGCCACGCACCGGAATGGCGCCGGCGTCGAAGCCGTCGAGACAGCGCACGTTGACCTCGTAGTGGTCGGGCAGGGCGCGCTTGCGGTGGAAGGTGTAGATGCCGCAGCGCGAGCAGAAATAGTGCTTGGCGCGCTTGGTGTTCCACTCGTAGAGCGACAGCACATCGCCGCCGGCGAGAATGGTGAGCCCACTCTCGTGCACGCGCGTCATCAGCGCGTTCTTCTTCACGCACAGCGAGCAGTCGCAGGTGGTGAGCTCGCGGATTTCGGCCTCGATGCGAAAGCGCACCGCGCCGCAATGGCACGAGCCGTGATGGACGGCCATCAGCTCCAGGCGGCGACGTCGAGGAAGGTGCTCTGGTACGTGGCACCTTCGCCCATGTCGGTGTAGCGGTCCGAGCAAAGCATGTTGATGGTGCCCGACACCGCTTCCGCGTCGGGCCGCTGGCCGGGCACCAGCACGACGCCGGGACGCACCTCGTCGCTGACCTTCAGCATCAGGCCGACGGTGCCGCGCTCGTTGAACAGCTTCACCTTCTCGCCATTCTTCAGGCCGCGCTTGTCAGCGTCCTCGGGATGCAGCACGCACATCGGCTCGCCCTCGCGCTTGCGCAGGAAGGCGACGCCGGAATAGGCAGTGTGCGCCTGGAAATAGCCCGGCGCGGTCAGCAGGCGCAGCGGCCAGCGTGCCGCGTCACGCACTTCCTCGGCATCGGGCGTCCAGTCCGGCATCGGCGACACGCCCTGCTTGGCGAGCTGCTCGGAGTAGAACTCGAGCTTGCCCGAGGGCGTCTTGAAGACCTGGCCCTCCTGCTGCGGCGCGATGTTGATCGGCCCCAACTCGGGCAGGGCCTTGGTGTCGATCGTGCCCGGCTTGCCGGTCGCACCCTTGAACAGCTCGCCGAGCAGCTCGGGCATCGCCATGCCGAAGACCGGATCGTTCAGCCCCATGCGCTGGGCCAGCGCCTGCGCCACCTGCACGTTGGAGCGCGCCTCGCCCTGCGGTTCGACCGCGCGATGGCCATACTGCATCCAGTAGGCGCCATAGGCGCGGTAGAGGTCGTCGGTCTCGAGGTAGGTCGTGGCCGGCAGCACGATGTCGGCGTAGCGCGCGGTGTCGGTCATGAACGGGTCGTGCACGACGGTGAAGAGATCCTCGCGCGCCAAGCCCTGCCGCGTCTTGTGGACGTCGGGGTTGGTCACCGCGGGATTGTTGGCGGCGATGAACAAGGCCTCGATCGGCGGGTCCTTGAGGTTCAGCAGCGCGTCGCCCAGCCGAAGGTGGTTGACGACGCGCGTGCTCGCCGGGCCGGATGGCTTGCGGATGGCGTTGTAGTTCAGGTCGCAGGATGCGGCCGTCAGCAGCAGCGCGCCGCCGCCACGCACACCGTAGGAACCGGTGACGCCGGGAAGCAGGCAAACCGCGCGGCCGGCCTGGCCGCCCTGCGCGAGCCGCGTCATGCCCTCGCCGATGCGGATCAGCACGCGCTTGGTGGCGCCGTACATCGCCGCCAGCCGCTCGACATCGGCGACGGACAGTCCCGTGATCTCCGCGGTGCGCTCGGGCGTGAAGCGCGGCAGCACCTCGGCCTCGAGACGATCGAAGCCCAAGGTGTGCTTGTTCACGTAGTCGCGGTCGACCAGCTTGTCGCGCACCAGGATGTGCATCATGCCCAGCGCCAGGGCGGCGTCGGTGCCGATGCGGATCGGGATGTGCCAGTCGGCCTTCTGCGCCGTGCGGCTGCGGCGCGGGTCGATCACCACGACCTTCAGGCCGCGGTGGCGCTCCTGCTCGACCTTGGCCCAGAAGTGGACGTTGACCGCCATGAGGTCGGCGCCCCAGGAAATCACCAGCTCGGAATCGACCACGGATTCAGGATCGGCGCCTCCCACGCCGCCCACCGTCGTGTCCCACGCCGCCTCGCAGCACGTGTCGCAGACGGTGCCGGCGGCCAGCCGGCTGGCGCCCAGTGCATGGAACATGCCGCTGACCATGCCGCGGTTGGTCAGGCCCTGATGGGCGCTGTAGGCGTAGCCGAGCAGGGCGAGCGAACCCGACCTGGCGATCACCGCCTTCCAGCGGGTGGTGATCTCGTCGAGCGCCTGGTCCCAGGTGATCGGCTCGAACTTGCCCTCGCCCTTCCTGCCGGTGCGGCGCAGGGGCGTGGTCAGCCGCTCGGGCGAATGCACCAGGTCGACATCGCGGTTGACCTTGCCGCAGGCGAAGCCGGCGGTGAGCGGCTGGTCGGGATCGCCCTCGATCTTCACCACGCGGCCGTTCTCGACATGGGCGAGCAGCGAGCACATGTCGGGGCAGTCGTGGGCGCATACCGTTCGGACGATCTTCACCGGGCAAGCTCCATACGAGGAAGGGTGCGAACATTGTGCCAAAGCGCGGCGCTAGGGGCGGCCCGGGAATTGTCCCGGTGCGGCAAAATCATGTCCCTACGACACGGCTAGGGGCAGAGATCGACGCCGGGGCGCGGCCGACTCTAGGCTGGGAGGCCCCGACTGCGCCCCGAGAGTCCCATTGTCACCAAATCCCGCAAACAACAGCAAACCACAGCAATCGGGTCATCGGCGTGGCTCGATGCTGCCACTGACCATGCCGGCGACCACAGCAAACCACGGCAAGCGGCGCCTGCCGGCAGGATCAGATCGCCATCGGCGGCGGCTCGATCGGCCGCTCGCGCTCGTAGGCATGCGCGGCGCGCAGGATCAGCGCGTCGGCGTAGTGCGGCCCGACGATCTGCAGCCCGATGGGCAGGCCGGCGCGGGTCAGTCCGCAAGGGATGGTCGCGGCCGGCTGGCGGGTGAGGTTGAAGGTCAGCGTGAAGGGCGTCCAGCCGATGTCGACGCCGTCGCCGCCATAGGCCGCCGGCTCGCCGACGTTGAAGGCCGGCATCGCCATGGTCGGCGTCAGCAGCAGGTCGAAGCTCTCGAAGAACTGGTTGAAGATGTAGCCCAGCGTCTGGCGCTGGTGCGTGGCGCGCACGAAGGTCTCGACCGAGTGCCGGCCGCCGTGATCCGCCGCCTTCAGCAGGCCGGGATCCATCAGCGCCTGCTTCTCGGGCGCGAAGCCCTTGAGCAGCACGTGGCAATTGCCGGTCCAGTGGATGTTCTCGATGTCGCGCGGGTCGAGACCCTGCAGGTCGGGGCTGGCGTGGGTCACCTTGGCGCCCAGCTTCTTGAACAGCCGCGCCGCCTCGGCCACCGAGGCGGCGACCTCGGGATCGATCTTGTCCTCCTCGACGAAGCCGAGATTGGGCGAGTAGGCGATGCGCAGGCCCTTGACGCCGTGCTTCAGCCCCTTGGTGTAATCCTCCTTCGAATCGAAGGGCAGCGAGTACCAGTCGCGCGAATCGGGCCGGGCCATCACGTTCATCATCAGCGCCGCGTCGCGCACGGAACGGGTCATCGGCCCGACATTCGACAGCGTGCCCTGCGCCGAGGGCGGCCAGATCGGCACGCGCGCGAACGTCGCCTTCAGCCCGAACAGGCCGGTGAACGAGCAGGGGATGCGCACCGAGCCGGCGCCGTCGGAGCCGACCGCCAGATTGCCGATGCCGACCGCCTCGGCCGCGACGCCGCCGCCGGAGGAGCCGCCCGGCGTCTTGTGGATGTCCCAGGGATTGCGGGTGATGCCGAACAGCTTGGAGTCGGTGACGCCCTTCCAGCCGTATTCCGGCGAGGTCGTCTTGCCGAGGAACACCGCGCCCGATTCGCGCAGCCGCGCGGCGCTGGGCGCGTCGTGCTCCCACGGGCCCTCGGCGGACGTCGCCGCGCTGCCCATGCGCGTGGGCATGCCTCTGGTCTGCACCATGTCCTTGATGGTGACCGGCACGCCATCGAGCGGGCCCAGCGTCTTGCCCTTAGCCCAGCGCTTCTCCGAGGCCTTGGCGGTCTTCAGCGCGCCCTCGGCGTCGACGTGCTGCATGCAGTTCAGCACCGGGTTGAACCGCTCCAGCCGCTTCAGCGCCGCCTCCGTCGCCTCGATCGGCGACAACTTCTTCTTGCCGTAGAGCTTCAGCAGCTCATGGGCGTGCATCATCGCGGGGTCGGTCTTCATCATGGCCTCGTGATTGCTCCCGCCCGATACCTAGCACAGGCTGGCGACGGGAGCGCAGAGGTCCTAGCGCGCGGCGGCGGCCGGGGCCTGGATGCGCCGCAGGCCGAGCCAGCCGACCGCCAGCAGGGTCGCGACATAGACCGCGAGCTGGACGCCGGAGGGCTGCGACATATAGCCGAGCAGGGCGTGCAGGAACTGGCCGATGCCGATGCGCTGCGACAGCAGGTCCTCGGTGTCCCACATCTCGTCGACCAGCGGCGGCAGGAAGCCGGCGGACGACAGGAAACCCGCCGCCTGCGCCATCAGCCCGGCGGCGAGGAAGGCCAGCAGCACGGTGACGACGGTGAAGATGTGGCGCAGCGAGGCGCGGATGACGCCGTGGTAGATCAGCGCGCCGACCAGCAGGCCGCCGACGATGCCGATGGCGAAGCCCAGCATCAGATCGCCGGCCGTCACCTGGCCGCCGGCACGCGCGCCGATGATGAAGACGACCAGCTCCGAGCCGTCGCGCAGGATCGAGAAGCCGATGGTCGTCGCCAGCAGCCAGCGCGGCGCGGTGCCGGCGACGATGCGGACCGCGGTCTCGCGCGCCTGGCCGGCGATGCGCCGCCCGCTGACGCGCATCACGTAGACGGTGGCCGCCACCATGATGGCGGTGATCGCCAGCACCACGGCGCTGAAGATCTCCTGGCCGACGCCAGCCAGCGATTCGGTGATGCGCTCGGCGAATACCGCGACAATCGCGGCGCCGGCGATGCCGCAGACGACACCCAGCAGCGTCCACGCCCAACGGTGGGGCACGCCGCGCGTGGCGGCCAGCACCAGCGCGCCGACGACGACGATCTCCAGCATCTCCCGGAAGACGAGGAGGGCGATGGTGGTCATTTCACGACCAGCCGGCCCTTCGCGGTGTCCTGGTGAAACTCGCCGAAGAAGCCGTAGTTGCGGTTCTTGCGCAGCGGATTGATCAGAAACTCCGCGGTCTTTCCGCCCGGGATCACCCGCTCGACCTTGAGCCCGACGCTCTCGAACTCCTCGGGGGTGGGGTCCTCGTTGACGACGATCAGCTTGATCTTGCGCCCGGCCGGAACCTCGACCTCGGACGGCTCGAAACGGTGGTTCTTGATGGCGATGCGGACCTCGAACGGGGTCGCGTCCTGCGCATCGGCGGGCAGCGCGAGGGCCGGCAGAAGGGGCAGGGCGAGAACAATGAAGCGCCTGGGAAAGGGCGTGGATTGCATAAAGCTGACCTCTGGCTGACCCAAGTGCGACCGAGTTGCGATTGCATAATCCGCCTGTCCCGTCTAAGTCAATTCCGCCCCGGAGTGCTCCCGGGCCGCATTGAGGACAAAGTCATGGCTCGGGCCCGTCGTGATCGCCTCTCGGGTTCAACGCGAATCATGGCCGCTGTCGCCGGGGTTTTCCTGACCGCGGCAGCCATGCAGGTCCAGGCGCGCTCGGCCTCGCCGCTGCCCGGCATCGAGCAGGCGCCGATCTGCCGCGGCTTCAACGGCCGCATCGGCCGCAGTCCCGAGCTGCTGGTGCTGGCCCGCGCCATCGCCCGCGACGATGTCCAGCTTGCCCAGAACGCCGGCGACATCGAGGACAATCTCGACATTTTCGAGAAGCTCGGGCTGCTCGAAGGTCACCTCATCGTCGGCATGGCGCTGATGGATGCCAAGATGACCAAGGATGCGCTGCCGCATTTCGGGCACCCGGTGAAGGAGCTCTACGAGTATCTCGAGCCGGTGCTCAAGGCGCGCGACGTGCCGGACTTCAAGGCCGACCTGATGGCACTGGAAGCCAAGGCCAAGGCGACGCCGCCCGACCCGAAACTGGCCGAGGCCTACGCCGGCGTGCTGCGCAAGGTCGAGGCGCTGCGCGTGACCATTCCGCCCGCGATGATGAACTCGCACGCCTTCGTGGTGCGGGCCATCGCGCTGCTGATGAAGGACTCCGCCGACGACCTCGGCGAGTCGATCGAGAAGGGCCGGATCGCCAACACCGTCGAGTATCACGACGCCCTGGGCTTCGCGCGCTACACGGCGGCGATCGTGCAGGCCAGGCAGTCGGTGCTCGGCGGCAGCGCCGCGCCGATCACCACCGAGCTCAAGCTGGTGATGTCGGCATTCCCCTCGCTGAAGCCGCCGGAGCGGCCGGCGCGCAGCATGGCCGATCTCGAAGCGGCGTCCGAGCGCGTGAAGGCCCTGGCGAAGTAGGCCCATGACGCGACCGGCATCCCGAGCTGCCCGAGAGACCCTGCGCGCCACCCTGATCGCGCTGGCTGCGGCCACCTTCGGCGTGGCGCTGACCTTCGCCGCGCCGCTGCGCACCGGCACCCCGCCGGGCATGCCCGAGGGGACCGATTTCGGCCTCGACCAGGCGGAGCGCCCGCGTCAGGTGCTGCGGGCGGAAGCCCAGGGCGGACGGCAGTCCTTCCTCGTCGCGCTCGGCAACACCGCGTTCAGCGCGCCCAGCCTGTTCGGCCCCAGGGCGCGCGCGGCCGGCCTGTCGTGTGACACCTGCCATCGCCAGGGCCACACCAACCCGCGCTTCTTCATCCCGGGCCTGTCGGCGCGTCACGGCGGCCTCGACCCGATGACCGGCTTCTTCAATCCGATGGCCGATGACGGGGTGATGAACCACATCGACATCCCGAGCCTGCGCGGCGTGCGCTATCTCGCGCCCTATGGCCGCGACGGCCGGATCGCCTCGCTGCGCGAGTTCACCCGCAACGTCATCGTCGGCGAGTTCGGCGGCGCCGAGCCGTCGCCGCTGATCCTCGATGCGCTGGTCGCCTACATGGAGCAGTTCGAGTTCCTGCCCAATCCGCGCATCGATCGGCTGGGCCAGCTCACTTCAGGCGCCGGCGACGCCGAGAAGCGCGGCCAGGCGCTGTTCAACCAGCCCTTCGCCGGC
>JBFXAZ010000076.1:0-27070 GCA_050183765.1 Reyranellaceae bacterium
CCTGCGCGTGTGGACCGCCGCGGCGCCCATGGCGACGAAGCAGTCCGCGCTCAGCATCTGCGTGTCGTAGAACCAGGCGTGCGAGAAGCCCAGCTCCTCGGCACGCTGCACGATCTTCCACGAATCGGCTGCCGTGGGCAGCGCGATGCCGAACTGCATGGGGAAGTCCTCAATTTCCTTCTCCCCGCGAAGGCGGGGAGAAGGTGCCGAGCGCAAGCGAGGCGGATGAGGGACTTGGTGGTCTTCCAACGAAGACGCCACCTGTCGGACGGTCGCGAAGCCCCTCATCCGGCGCTTCGCGCCACCTTCTCCCCGCCTTCGCGGGGAGAAGGGACTACTCGGCCAGCACCGCTTCCTTGGTGAACACCGGGTTCTTCTCGGAGTCGACCAGCGCTTCCTTGCCCTCGGTGGGCAGGACCTCGACGTAGTTCAGCGCCGCGTTGATGTCGCCGCCCCACACTTCGTGCGGCAGCTCGTAGAGCAGCTCGATGCCGTAGCCGTTGGGATCGCTGATGTAGAGGCTGTGCGTCATGCCGTGATTGACCCGGCGGCCGAACTTGATGCCCTTTTCCTGGAGATACTCCAGGCGCGTCAGCCACGCCTCGCGCGTCGGGAAGCCGATGGCGACATGGTTGATGGCGAAGCCGCCGCCGAACATCGACCAGTTCTCCGGCGGAGGCGGCAGGTCTGGGTTCTCGACGATGGCGACGTCGTGGTGGTTGAGATGGCCCTTGTTGTTACCGGGCGCGCTGTAGAAGCGCATCTTCGGCGGGTTGGGCCGCTTCTCGGTCGGCGTCAGCTCGCCGACCTGCTCGAAGCCCACCACCTCGGTCCAGAAGCGGTGCGATTCCTCGATGTTGCGGACGTTGAGGACCAGATGATTGACGCCGGCGGGCGCCATGGATTTGTCGGTCATTGCGGACTCCCTAATGGAAGCATGCTACTCCCGCCGGCGCGGGCCGACTAGGCCCCCCGGCGCCGCACAATCGCATCAATGCTCCATGGCCCGCCGCCGGCGGCGGCGAGGAAGAGGAACACGAAGCAATAGAGGGCCGCGAGCTCGCCGCCGTTGAGGATCGGGTAGAAGTTGCGCCCGGCATGGGCCATGAAATACGCGACCGCCGTCATGCCGGAGAGAATGAAGGCGGTCGGCCGCGTGTACAGGCCGATTACCAGCAGGATACCGCCAACCAGCTCGAGGATGCCGGCGACGCCCGCAGGCGTGGTCAGCGACACCTTCGCCATGCTCTGGACGAGGGGGAACTTCAGTACCTTGGCCGTGCCGTGTTGCAGCAGCAGCAGGCCTGCCGCGAGGCGCAGCAAGCTCAGCAAATGCGGGCGCCAAGGGGCCAGCGCCATCTCAAGTCTCATCGCCGTCGCTCCATGCAGGCGCCGCCGCACGGCCGCCTCCGCGGCAGATGGCGCGGCAATCTTGGCGATGCAAGGTCTTACCGGCGAGCCGTCGCTCTCGCCAAAGGCGCTCCAGGACGGCAGGCGAAGTGCATCAGGCGCGGCGATGTGGAGGGAAAGCCGGCGCAGAGCATCGGCTCGTTCTCCTTCATCTCGCGGGCACAGACCGGGCAATTGTGCCGCTTCCATCCGCCGCCCTGCGGGCTCGGCGGGAACCACTTGCTGAGATCGAGATGGGTGAGGGTGAAATGGGCGACGCCGCCGGGCTCCTCGGACGGCGCGACGCCCCAGCCCTGTTCGCGCGCCAGATCCGCCAAGGCGCCCCGCACGCGGCCGATGTCGGCGCGCGGCATGTCCCCGTCGCAGGCAAAGTGGACGCCGTCGCGCTGGTGGTGCATCACGCCGGTGACGGCCATCCTGAAATTGTCGAGACCGTCGGCCGCTGCTGTCGTCGCCATATCGTTCACCCTGGGTTGGTTCGGCACCTTACAGTGTCGCGGGGACTGCCGGGGGAGATTCGCCGGCTTGCGGTGTCGCGGCGACTGGCGTTGACTGCGCACCGATTCGTTGCCGGGGAGAAACACATGGACAAGATGAGCTCCGACCTGCGCGAGGCGCTGGCGCGCGTCGGCACCTCGACCCTCACCGGCGTGCTCAACCGCCGCGGCCTGAAGTCGATGACGCTCTACGACGTATGGCCCTTGCGGCCCGAGCAGCCGCGCCTGGTCGGCATCGCCTTCACCATGCGCTTCATTCCCTCGCGCGAGGACAAGGACGGGCCGACCTCGACCAGCCGCTCGATGGTGCAGCCGCAGGCGATGGAGGAATGCCCGCCGGGCCACGTGCTGATGATCGACTCGCGCGGCGATTCGCGCGCCGCCTCGGCCGGCGATCTCTATGTCGGGCGTCTGAAGGCTCGCGGCTGCGCCGGCATCGTCACCGATGGCGGCCTGCGCGACACCGACGGTGTGGCCAAGACCGGCCTGCCGGCCTATCTGCGCCGCCCGTCCTCGCCGCCCAGCCCGATCGCCCATCGCCCGGTCGACCTGCAGCTGCCGATCGCCTGCGGCGGCGTCGCGGTCTATCCCGGCGACATCGTCGTCGGCGACAAGGACGCGGTGCTGGTGATCCCGCCGGATATCGTCGAGGCGGTCGCTGACGAGGCAGTGAAGACCTACGAGTACGAGGAGTTCGCCGAGGCCGAGGTGGCGCGCGGCCGTCCGCTCAAGGGACTCTTCCCGGTCGCCGGCGAGGACGCCAAGCGCGACTACGAGGCATGGAAGAAGGCCCGCGGCGGCACCTGAGATCGGCCAGCGCGAAGGGTGGACAATCGCGTCGGCGCTCTCTATTTAACCAGGAGGTTTATTCCGGCGAAAGGACGAGTCATGGCCAAGAACACGATTTGCCTCTGGTACGACAAGGACGCCGAGGCCGCCGCGCGCTTCTATGCCGAGACCTTTCCCGACAGTTCGATGGGCGCCATCCATCGCGCCCCCAGCGACTATCCGTCCGGCAAGCAGGGCGATGTCCTGACCGTCGAGTTCACCGTCGCCGGCGTGGCCTGCCTCGGTCTCAATGGCGGTCCGGTCTTCAAGCACAACGAGGCCTTCTCGTTCCAGATCGCCACCGATGATCAGGCGGAAACCGACCGGCTGTGGCACGCCATCGTCGACAATGGCGGCCAGGAGAGCGCGTGCGGGTGGTGCAAGGACAGATGGGGCATCTCCTGGCAGATCACGCCGCGCGTGCTGACCGAGGCGCTGGCGGCCGGCGGCGCCGAGGCCAAGCGTGCGTTCGACGCGATGATGGACATGACGAAGATCGATGTCGCTGCCATCGAGGCGGCGCGACGCGGCTGACGCTGGGCCCCGGGATCAGACGAAGCCCAGCGCCTGCCGCGGCGCGCGACCGGGTTCGTCGGTCAGCATCGCCACCAGTCGGGCGGCGGCATCGCGCGCCTGGGCGCGACTGGTGATCGCGACCGTATAGGTCGTGGACAGCGCGTAGCCCGGCGGCAGCGGGGCGACGAGATCGAGGCCGGGCGTCGCGAGGATCTCGGTGACCTGCGTGCAGCCGATCGGCCGCGCGCGCTTCGATGCCGCCAGCGCGCGCATCGCCGTCGCGCCATTCGGTGCGGGTTGCAGACGCGCCGCGACCGGCTCGGCGATGCCCAGCTCGCGCAGCACCTTCGCGAAATGGATGCCGGCGGTGGCCTGGGTCGGGTCGGGCAGGTGGATCGCGTCGGCAGCCAGCAGCGCGGAGCGGAGCGCATCGGCGCTGCCGACCGGGGGCGCCGGGTCGCCGTGGCGCACGGCGATCGCGGTCTGCACCTCGCCGATGTCCCGGGCCGAGCCGGATTCGATGTGGCCGTCGCGCTGCAGCCCGGCGATCACCGCCGACGTCAGGATCAGCAGGTCGGCGGGCGCGCCGGTCAGCAGCCTGTCGCGCATCGCGCCGACGGCGCCGAACGTGCCGTCGATGCGGTGGCCGGCTTCGGACTCGAAGGCTGCGCGCAGCGACTCGACCAGTCCCTGTGCGGCGCCGCCGCTGAGGATGCGCAGAACGCTCACTGCGGCTTGATGCCGGCGGTCTGGATCACCTTCGCCCACTTCTCGATGTCGCCCTTGAGGAAGGTGCCGAACGCCGCCGGCGACATGGTCATCGGCTCGGCGCCTTGCTTGGCCCAGGCGCCGCGGATCTCCGGCCGCGCGATCACCTTGGCGATCTCGGCGTTGAGCGTGTCGACCACCGCCGCCGGCGTGCCCGCCGGCGCCATGACGCCCAGCCAGATCGTCGCTTCGTAGCCCGGCACGCCGGCCTCGCTGACGGTGGGAATGTCAGGCAGCACGCTGGAGCGCTTCTGGCCCGTCGTGCCCAGCGCGCGCAGCTTGCCGCCTTGCACGTTGCCCGACATCGCGGTGACGGCGTCGAGCATCATGTTGACGTGCCCGCCCAGCACGCTGTTGCGCGCATCGCCGCTGTTCTTGTGCGGCACGTGCAGGATGTCGGTGCCGCTCATCGATTTGAACAGCTCGCCGGCCATGTGATAGGGCGTGCCCGGCCCCGACGAGGCGTAGGTCAGCTTGCCCGGCTGCTTCCTGGCCAGCGCGACGAACTCCTTGAGCGTCTTGGCCTCGACCGAAGGATGCACCACCATCAGCAGGTCCGAGGAATTCACCGGGGCCACGGGCGCGAGGTCCTTCAGCAGCGCATAGGGCTTGTTCTTCAGCAGCGTCTCGTTGGTGGTGTGGGTGTTGGACATCATCAGCAGCGTGTAGCCGTCGGGCGGCGACTTCGCGACGATCTCGGTGCCGATCACCGCGCCGGCGCCCGGCTTGTTCTCGATGACGAAGGACTGCTTCAGCGTCTGCGACAGTGCGTTGCCCAGCACGCGCGCGTAGACGTCCGCCGGACCGCCCGGCCCGAACGGCACGACGATCTTTACCGCCTTGTCCGGCCATGCCTGCGCGAAGGCCGGCAGCGGCAACGCCATCGCCGCCGTCGACGCGGCCAGCAGGCCGCGCCTCGAGATCGAACCCATCCTGTCCTCCCTGATTCTTTTCTTTGTCAGTCGTCCGAGCCGACCTTTTCCTTCTTCATCTCCTCCATCGGCGGCAGCGAGCCGGGGCGGAAGCCGCCGGCCTGCTGCTGTCCGGCGGCCATCGCCTTCATGCTCACGTCCAGCGCCGCCTGCGCCTTGGCGTTGCCCTTGACCGTGGCGCGGATCGATTCGGCGCGGCCCTTCATCAGCTCGGCCTGGTGCGCGGCGAGGAACTCGGCCGAGACCTTCTGGTTCGTGGTGTAGCTGTTGAGCTCGGGGATGACGTAGCGCGCGAACAGCTCCCACGAGCGCAGGGTGGCCTCGCGGTTGGCCCAGTCATGCGCGAAGCCCAGCACCGTGCCGAAGCCGCCGGTGAGCGCCTGCAGGTTCTTGATCATCGCCACCAGCTGGTCGGGCGTGCCGACCACCGAGGCGCCGGCGCCGCCGCCGCCCGCGCCGCGCACCTGCGCCATCAGCTCGTAGCGGTCGGGCACCGCCACCGCGCCAAGCTGGCCCAGCACACGCACGCGGTACTCGTTGTGCCACCACCACAGGCCGTCGAGCGCCTCGCGCTCGGCGTCCTTGGCCGATTCGGCGAGATGGAACGAGACCAGCACGCGCCAATCCTTGCGATCGACGGTCTTGCCGTGCTTGGCCGCGGCCTCCTCGGCGAAGCTCCACTGGATGGGCAACGCCGACAGGCCCTCCTGCGAGGTCGAGGCGATCGACAGCACGCCCATGCCGTACTTGCCGGCGAGCTGCATGCCGGACGGGCTGATCGAGGAGGCCGCGGCCATCGGCAGCTTGTCCTGCAGCGGCAGGAGCTGAAGCTGGCCCTCGTTGATCTGGAACCAGTCGCACTGGTAGCTGAAGCGCTCGCCCTCCAGCAGGCGCACGATCACGCCCAGCGCCTCGTCCTGGCGGTCGCGCAGCAGGACCTGGTCGATGCCGAAGGTGCGCGCGTCCGACGGCAGCGCGCCGGGGCCCGAGCCGAAGATCGCACGGCCGTGGCTCATATGGTCGAGCTGCACGATGCGCTGGGCGACGTTGAACGGGTGGTGATAGGGCAGCGAGACTACGCCGGTGCCGAGCCTGATGCGCTTGGTGCGCTGCGCGGCGGCGACGAGGAACATCTCCGGCGAGCCGATCATCTCCCAGCCCGAGGAGTGATGCTCGCCGCACCAGAACTCGTCGTAGTTGTAGTGGTCGAGATGCTCGACGAGCTCCAGGTCGCGCTGGAACTGCAGGGTCGGGTGCTCGCCGACGGGGTGATGCGGCGCGAGAAAGGCGCCGAACTTCATCCGCTTCATAGGTGTTCTCCTCCTGTTGGCCGCATTGACGGTTGAATCGGCGGCGGTTTCAAGGCTCCACTGCGGGGCCGAAAAGGGGAAACGCCACGATGCCGCATGAACTTGCCTCCCAGCTCGCGCCCACGGGCGTCCTGCGCGCCGCCATCAACATGGGCAATTTCCTGCTGGTGACGGGCCGCTCGCCCGCGGGCGATCCCGCCGGCGTCTCGCCCGACATGGCCGCGGCGATCGCCGAGAAGCTGGGCGTGCCGGTGAAGTACCTGCCCTACAAGACGCCGGGCGAGCTGGCCGACGACGGCGGCACCGACACCTGGGATATCGGCCTGATCGGCGCCGAGCCGCAGCGGGCGCAGAAGATCGCCTTCACCGCCGCCTATGTCGAGATCGAGGCCACCTACCTCGTGCCGGCCGGCTCGCCGCTGAAGACCGTCGCCGAGGTCGACAGCAAGGGCGTGCGCATCGCCGTCAGCGCGCGCAGCGCCTATGATCTGTGGCTGGAGCGCAACATCAGGAACGCCACGCTGGTGCGCGCCGAGGGCCTCGACGGCGCCTACAACCTCTTCGTCAACGACAAGCTCGAGGCGCTCTCCGGCCTCAAGCCGCGCCTGCTGAGCGACGTGCAGAAGCTGCCCGGCGCGCGCATCCTCGACGGCAACTTCACCGCCGTGCAGCAGGCCATCGGCACCGCCAAGACCAACGAGGCCGGCGCGGCCTTCCTGCGCGCCTTCGTCGAGGACGCCAAGAAGTCGGGCTTCGTGAAGAGCCTGATCGAGAAGCACAAGGTCGTCGGCCTGTCGGTCGCGCCGCCGGGCTGATGTAATCAGCGCCCCCTCACCCCTAGCCCCTCTCCCACGAGGGGAGAGGGGAACATGAGTACCGAGTCTTTCTCCCCTCTCCCCTCGCGGGAGAGGGGTCGGGGGTGAGGGGGCGTTTCAACGCGCCGCACCCCTCGGTGCGAAGAAGAACGCCAGCGGCGCGGTGCAGATGGTGATTAGCGTCATCAGGTGGAAGGCATTGATGTAGCCGATCATGCCGGCCTGGCGCTGCACCTCGTTGGCCAGCCGGTCATAGGTCGCGACGCTGCCCAACCCGCCATAGGTCGAGGTCCAGGGCAGCAGCGCGTCGATGCGCAGCGCGTTGATGTAGCCGGTGAGGTTGACGGTCGCCTCGGCGACGGAGTGGGTGAAGACCAGCAGGGTCATCGAGATGAAGATGCTGCTGCCCAGCATGCGCACCAGCGCGAAGACCGCGTTGCCCTGGGTCATCAGATTGCCGGGCAGGGTGGAGAAGGCGAGCACCGCCATCGGCGTGTAGCTGAGGCCGAAGCCCAGCCCGTGCAGCATGTTGGTGAACATCACGTCCGACGTGCTGAGATTGATGTCGAGCGAGCCCATCCAGGTCGCCGCGATGGCCTGGATCGAGAAGCCGACGAACAGGCAGAAGCGCGGGCTGATGCGCGTGAGCGGTGCGACGATGAAGAACGAGCCGAAATTGCCGATGCCGCGCGCCGCCACCAGCAGGCCGATGATGCCGTCGGGATAGCCGCGCAGGTCCTGCAGCAGCGGCGGGAACAGCACCATGGGCACGTATTGCAGCATGCCCATGATGATCGCCACCATGGAGCCGACGACGAAATTGCGGTCGGCGAAGGTCGCGGGCTCGACCAGCGGCGTCGAGGTGGTCGCCATGTGGATGAGGAACATGGTGAAGAACACCGCCGCCAGCCCGCATTCGATGACGATCTCCGCCGAGTCGAACCAGTCGTTGCGCTGGCCGCGGTCGAACATCAGCTGGAAGGCGGCGATGGCGATGCCGAGGAAGATGTAGCCGGTGAAATCGAGCGGCCGGTCCATGCCCTTCTCGCGATCGGGCAGCACGGTAGCGGCAAGCGAACAGGCGATCACGCCCAGCGGCACGATCAGGAAGAAGGTCCAGCGCCACGAGAACAGCTCGGCGACCATGCCGCCGAACGTGGGCCCGAGGATCGGCCCCATCACGCCGCCGACGCCCCACATCATGATGATGAAGGGATGCTGGTGGCGCTCGAAGCTGCCCAGCAGGATGGCCTGGCCCATCGGGAAGATCGGCGCGCCGAAGGCGCCCTGCACGACGCGCAGGACCAGCAGGCTTTCCAGGCTGCTGACCGTGCCGCACAGCATCGAGGCGCCGGTGAAGCCGATCACCGAGCAGACCATCAGCACGCGCCAGCCCAGCTTGGCCGCCAGCCAGCCGGTCAGCGGCGTGGCCACCGCCGTGGCGACGAGATTGAAGGTCAGGATCCAGGAGATCTGGTCCTGCGTGGCCGACAAGGCACCCTTGAGCTGCGGCAGGATCACCGTCACGGACGTGGCGGTCAGGCCGAACAGCACGGTGGTGAACTGGACCGTCAGCAGGATCAGCCACTGCCGGCCGGTGATGGCGGCCATGTCAGCCCGCCACCGCGACGCACATCGACGTTTCCATCCCTCGTTGATTGCCGTCTACACTGCGGCGGCCGGCGGGCGGGTGCAAGGAGTTGGCGCTGCGCCCCGGGCATCCCATATGTGCGCCAAGCGCGTTGCAGAGGCAGGTTCCGTGATCCCGTTTTCCGTTCTCGACCTGTCGCCGATCCTCGCCGGCTCCGATGCCCGCCAGTCGCTGCACAACAGCCGCGACCTCGCCCAGCACGCCGAGAAATGGGGCTACAAGCGCTATTGGCTGGCCGAGCACCACAACATGCCGGGAATCGCCAGCAGCGCCACCGCGGTGGCCATCGGCTACGTCGCGGAGGGCACGAAGACCATCCGCGTCGGCTCGGGCGGCATCATGCTGCCCAACCATGCGCCGCTGATGATCGCCGAGCAGTTCGGCACCCTGGAATCGCTCTATCCCGGTCGCATCGACCTGGGCCTGGGCCGCGCGCCGGGCACCGACCAGCGCACGGCACAGGCGCTGCGCCGCTATTTCAACGCCGCCGACAATTTTCCCCAGGACGTGCAGGAGCTGATGGCCTGGTTCCGGCCGGCGATCCCCAACCAGGCGGTGCGCGCCGTGCCGGGCGCCGGGCTCGACGTGCCGATCTGGATCCTGGGTTCCAGCCTGTTCGGTGCGCAGGTGGCGGCGGCCTTCGGCCTGCCCTTCGGCTTCGCCTCGCACTTCGCGCCCGACTACCTGATGGACGCGCTGAAGATCTACCGCGACGAGTTCAAGCCCTCGTCGCATCTGTCGAAATCCTACGCCCTGGCCGGCCTGTCGGTCTTCGCCGCCGATACCGACGAGGAGGCGCGCCGTCTCTTCAGCTCGGCGCAGCAGCAATTCATCAACCTGCGCCGCGGCACGCCCACGCCGCTGCAGCCGCCGATCGACGACATGGACACGTTTTGGACGGCGCGCGAGAAGGCGCAGGTGCTGCATGCCCAGCGCCGTGCCGTGGTCGGCTCGCCCGACACGGTGCGGCGCGGGATCGCCGCCTTCATCGAGGAAACCGGGGTCGACGAGATCATGATCGCCAGCCAGATTTTCGACCATCAGGCGCGGCTGCATTCCTACGAAATCGTTGCGGGCCTGCGCGAGAGCATGGCGGCCGCCGCCTAGTTCCTTTTGTCGCGCCGGTAACAGCGCCGCTCGACGCTCTTGGTATTGTCCGCGCCATCTCGTAAGAATGAGGCGGTCGGGAGAGCGCGGCGAACATGGACAGTGGGACGTCACCCTGGGGCGAGATCCAGCTCGAGGCGCTGGCCCGGGGCGAGCTCGTCTACTCAATGAATGAGGGCTGGGCGACGCTGAGCGAGGGCGTCGGCTACGCGTTGAGCTGGATCGGCCTGCGCGCCTGGGATCGCGACTTCGCCTTCAGCCAGCGAGAGGAGCCCGTCGAGGGGCCGGTGTCCGACGGCGCGTCGGCCGAGGTCGCGCGCGACCAGGCGGTCTGCCGCGGCCTGGGTGAGAGCGTCCTGCGGCGCTTCGAGGCCGTGCTGCGCCAGTATGGCGTTTCGGTGAACGACCGCCGCTACATGCAGACGACGCAGCCGATCGACGCGCGGCTGGTGCTGGGCCGCATCTCCTACGGCGACGGCCTGTACTATTTCGAGATGCGCCGCAGCGGCGGCATGCATGCGCTCGCCGTGCAGCGCGAGGGCGACCGCTACCACCTGTTCGATTGCCACTACGGCCACTTCCGCGTCGAGGGCCTGCGCAACTTCGCGGTTCTGCTCGATCGTTTCATGCGACAGGCCGATTACAGCCGCGTCTACAACAAGGGCACCTTCGTTGCCGGCGCCGGCGCCGTGGCGCGCTGGCGGGCGCTGGACATCGCGGCGGCGGCGGCGGCGCCTGCGGCCCCGGTACCAAGGGATGAGATGAGCCCGACCGTCAGGGTCGTGTCCCCCAGGGAACAGCGCCGCGCTTCCTGACGCCGCATCCTGTCGCCATCGAGAAGCGACGGGGCGGCGATCATGATCTGGGACAGGATTCAGCGCGAGGCACGCGAGCGTGGTGAACTGGTCTATGCCATGGACCAGGACGTGCCGAGGTTCGACGAAGGCCACATGCCGCCGGAGTGGGTGGCCGCCGGCGAGCACGGCCGCTGCGTCGGCTTCGCCCTGCGCTGGGTCGGATTGAGGGCCTGGGGCAAGGACTACCACCACTCCATGATCAGCAACGGCCGGGAGTCCGGGCCGACCGCCGATGGAAATTTCGCCGAGGTGCCGCGCGACCAGGCGCTCAGCCGCAGCATCACCGCGGGCTTCCTGATCCGCGTCGAGACCGTGCTGGCGCAATACGACGTACCCGTGAACCGCACCCTCTACATGCGCACGTCGCAGGGCATCACCGCCCCGCTGGTGCTGAACCGTGTCTTCGCCGGCGACGGGCTGTACTACTTCGAGATGCGCCGCGAAGGCGGCGCGCACGCCATCGCCGTGCAGCGTTTCGGTCACTGCTATCGACTGTTCGACGCCAACGAAGGGCACTTCGTCTTCAACGGCGAGAAGCGCTTCGCCGAGTATCTGCCGGAGTTTCTCCGGCGCACGGGCTATGCCGAGAGGTACGTCGCCGGGACCTGGGTTGCCGGTGTTTCCGCCGTGCCGCCGGTTCCCGCCCATCGCCCCGGCCCGCCGCTGCGGCATTCGACGCCCGGCCAGCGCCGCGAGCCGCACACCGGCCCATGGACGCACCAATGGGGCCGCACGCCGGAAGCCGATCTGCTGGGTCGCCGCGCCCTTCGGTAACGCGGGCGTGACTTATCCGGCCGTTAGGGAAAGTCGCTTTGAAAGCGGCCGCGGCCACGGCTAAGTGACGGGCAACGTCCCGTCACTTAGCCGGTGTCCGATGTCCCGTCAGCTTCGCCTCGGCGCCTTCATGCGCCCGGTCAGCATCCATACCGCGGCCTGGCGCTATCCCGGCGCCTTCCCCGACGCCAACTTCAACTTCAAGCACATCAAGCGCTTCGCCCAGACGCTGGAGCGCGGCAAGTTCGATGCGTTCTTCATGGCCGACCATCTGGCCGTGCTGAACATGCCGATGGAGGCGCTCAAGCGCAGCGCCACGGTGACCTCGATCGACCCGCCGACCCTGCTGCCGGCGCTGGCCGCGGTCACCGAGCATATCGGTCTGATCGCCACCGGCTCGACCACCTTCGACGCGCCCTACCATCTGGCGCGCCGCTTCGCCTCGCTCGATCACCTGAGCGGCGGCCGTACCGGCTGGAACATCGTCACCACCTCGAACCCCGACGCGGCGCTGAATTTCGGCCTCGACGACCACATGGAGCACGACGAGCGCTATCGCCGCGCGCGCGAGTTCTACGACGTGGTGACCGGGCTGTGGGACAGCTGGGCGGACGACGCCTTCATCCGCGACGTCGAGGCCGGCATCTATTTCGATCCGGCCAAGCTGCATGTGCTGAACCACAGCGGGACGTATTACAAGGTGCGCGGCCCGCTCAATGTCGGCCGGCCGATCCAGGGCTGGCCGGTGATCGTGCAGGCCGGCGCCTCGGAGGCCGGCAAGCAGCTCGCGGCCGAGACCGCCGAGGTGGTGTTCGCCGGCGTCGGCCAGCTCGCCGACGGCAAGAAGCTCTACGCCGACATCAAGGGCCGCATGGCGGCGGCGGGCCGCGAGCGCGACCAGCTCAAGATCCTGCCCGGTGCCTTCGTCGTCGTCGGCGACACCGTCGAGGAGGCGAAGGCCAAGCGTGCCCGGCTCGACAGCCTGGTGCACTACGACAGCGCCATCGCCTCGCTGTCGATCGCGCTGGGCACCGACGCCTCGAAATTCGATCCCGACGGCCCGCTGCCGGAGATCCCGCCGAGCAACGCCAGCCAGAGCGGCCGCGAGCGCGCGATCGCGCTGGCGCAACGCGAGAACCTCACCGTGCGCCAGCTGGCACAGCGCCTGGGCGGATTCGCCGGGCTGAGCTTCGTCGGCACGCCGCAGACCATCGCCGAGCAGATGGAGCAGTGGCTGATGGAGGAGGGCAGCGACGGCTTCAACGTGATGTTCCCCTACCTGCCGGAGGGCCTCGACGACTTCGTCGACCGCGTCGTGCCCGAGCTGCAGCGCCGCGGCCTGTTCCGCAAGGAATACGAGGGCACGACGCTGCGCGAGAACCTCGGCCTGAAGCGCCCGGCAAACCGGTTCTTCGCCAACTGACGATCAGCTGTCGGCTTTCGTCGCCGTTCGGGCCGCGTCGCTCCAGCGACGCATCATGAGCGCCGCTGGAGCGGCGCGGCCCAAAACGCAGATCTCAATCCGGCTTGACGCCCACGGCACAGTGCATCGGATGGGCCATGAACAGCAGGCCCGCCCGTTCCGCCGCGTCGCGGGTCGCGCGCCAGACCGGCATCTGCTCGGGGCTCAGCAGCGACAGCACGTGATCCTCGCGATAGCGCCAGATCGGGCCTTCGGGACTGTCGAGCGTGATCAGCGAGGGGAAGCAGGTGAGATCGACCAGCCCGCCTTCGCGCATGCGGCGGTAGAGGCTCGCATCTGCGACGCCCTTGCCGGCCACCGATTGCGGCGGCACGACAATCTTCTCCGTGATGTCCGGCGGCAGCGCGAGGTTCCACCATTGCGGCATGTCGAGCGCGCGCACGACGATGCCGACGCGGCCGCCGGGCCGCACCACGCGCCTCATCTCGGCGATCGCCCGATCGGCGTCGCACTCTTCCAGCACGGTGACCGAGAAGGCGCAGCCGAAGCTGTCGTCGGGGAAAGGCAGTGTCTCGGCATCGCCGGGCACGAAGCGGATCGTGTCGGCGACGCCTTCGGCTCTGGCAAGCGTCGCCGCCTCGCCCAGCAGGAAGGCATTGGTGTCCATCGCCGTGATGGGATTGGCGTTGCCCAGACGCCTGGCCAGCAGCCGGTCTAGTGAGCCGGCGCCGCAACCGACATCGAGGATCGCCTCGCCGGGCTTGGGCGCCATGATGTCGATCAGGGTGCGGAACATCGCACGATAGGTCGGCGCCCGCGCGCGATCCTCCAGCGCCGCGACGCCGCCGAGATGCGGGCCGCCCAGGGTGACCACGCTGAAGCGCCGCGTCAGTTCGGCCATCGCCGGCGCCCATTGCGAGGGCGCGAGGAAGAACGGCAGCAGCAGCAGGGCCGGGCCCGATCCCTCGATGCGGTAGGTGATCTCCGCGTGCATGCCCTCGGCCTGCGGTGGCGTCGGTACGCTGGCGGCGAAGCCCTCGAGGAAGCCGCTCATGCGTCCGGCGATCTCGTCGGTGCGCTCGGCGACGACATCGGCCCAGCCGGGCGCGTCGTACCCGTCGAGGACATGGCGCGTGGCGTCCGCCAGACGCCCGGCGGCGCGCGTGGTGACGTCGGCGGTCAGGCCGCGCGCGCCGGAGATCATCAGCACGCGCGCGCCGACGTGCTGGAACTGCGCCGGGTCGAGCCGCGTGGGTACGCACAGCACGACGCCCGCCAGCCGCTCGCCATGCGCCGAGGCCAGACCGGCGATGTCGCCGGGCATCTGCGTGGCGATGTGCGCCTGGCGGATGCCGAGATGGTCGAGGAGGGCGAGCAGCCGCTCGGTGGGGCTCACGCCTTGCCGGCGCGCCGCGCCGCGTCCTCGATCCAGGCATTGAGGTGCATGCGGCCCATGTCGGTGACCCAGTCATAGGCCGGGTAGAGCTTCGACAGCGGCACCTTCACGCGGTCGTGGTCGACCTGGAAATCGGCCAGCGGGTTGGCGCCCAGCTTGTCGCGCGCGCCGCCCTGGTCGAGCATGCCGTGGATGTTGATCACCACCAGGCCGTTGCCGCGGTCGTAGCTCTTCTCGATCTCGGTCAGCACGTGGTCCTGCTCCGCCGTCTCGGCGCCGACCAGCACCACGGTCACCGTCGTGCCCTCGAGCTCCTTGTCGATCCAGGCCTCGAGCGCCTCGTCGCCGCCGTCGAGGATGGCGGTCCACTCCGCCGGATCGGGAAAGCCCGACTCGCTGGTATCGCGCTCGATCCAGCTCTTGCGCACCTGGTCGGCCCGCCAGCGATCACGCTCGCGATGGAAACAGAAGAAGGCGTGACGCGGCATGACCGCTCCTCCGGTAACAGGGGGGCAACATCCTAGTCGTTATCCTCCGCGGATCATCGGCAGGTTATCAGAATCCTGTTGACATAAAAAGTGAGCGCGCACATACCTTGGCTGATTGGGGGAGCCCTTGGGGGTAGCTTTATCCGGGAGGTTTCCGATGCTGTTTCCACTTAATGTCAGGCCATCGCAGGCCTACAACACGGGCGGGCGACGCTTCGGCGCCAACCGCTCCAACGGCACGCGCAAGCACGCGGGCTGCGACCTGATCGCGCCGATCGGCACGCCGATCCGCGCCGTCGAGGACGGCACCGTCCAGGCATTCTACTATTTTTATCACGACACCTACGCGGTCGAGGTCGACCACGGCGAGTTCACCGTGCGCTACGGCGAGGTCAACCGCCGGCTGCCGGCGGGTATCAGCGTCGGCGCGCGGGTGATGAAGGGTCAGCACATCGCCAATGTCGGCCGGCTGTCGGGCGGCAGCCACATGCTGCATTTCGAGATGTACGACAACTCGGCCACCGGGCCGCTGACCAACAGGCGCAACCCGCCATATCAGCGGCGGTCCGACTTGATCGACCCGACGCCCCATCTCGACGCCGCGCGCATGGACGCGGGCGAGCCGGCCACGGCCGTGCTGCCGGAGTTCATCCTGCCGTGGACCTTCACCCGCATGTGCATCCCGCCGTGATCGCCATGCGCGGCAAGGCAAGGGTGCGCGCGGTGCCGGTCCGTCGGATCCCCGATACGGCGTTCCTCGTCCTGGCCGTGGTCGTCACGCTGTGCGCGATGCTCGTCGGCCGCATGGCGGCGGCGGCGCCCACGCCGGTGGATGGCGCCGATCTTCTGGGCCTGCGGCCGGGCATGAGCCTGGCCGAGGTCGAGGCGGAGCTGGGCCGTCGCACCGATGTGCGCGACGTGCGCCGCATCAGCCAGCTCACGCCGCAGGCGCGCAAGGCCAAGGGCAGCGAGACCTATGTGCGTCGTTTGATCGCCAGCCTTGGCGATGGCCGCACGCTGTCCACCACCTTCGTCTCGCCGCTCAGCGGTGCGAAGGTGGTGGAGGTTTCGCTGAGTCAGTCGCCGCCCGCCGCGCCGGCGGCGAAGATCCTCGACGAGGCGACGGCGACCTACGGGCCGCCGACCAGCAAATCCTTCCGCGACGGCCAGCGCGATCTGATCGCCGGCTGGAACGGCAAGGCCGAGGAGCAGGCGACCATCACGCCGCTGCCCGGCGCGACGGTGACCCTGCGGCTGGAGGTCGTGCACGACGGCAATGCGACATGGACGCTCTTCGCCCATGCGTTGTCGAAGGACGACAACGAGAAGGTCAAGGCCTTCCGCTGAGCATTGCCTTCTGCCCGCGAAGGCGGAGAAGGACAGGGGCTCCAGTCCATGTGCGATAGCCCTGCCGCGCAGGCGAGGAGAAGGACCTACTCGGCCTTGATGCCGAGCTTGCGGATCAGCGGTGACCAGATGCGGTCTTCCTTTTCCAGCATCGCGGCGAAGGCCTCGGGCGTGGTGTGCTGCGGCTGCGCGCCCAGATCGCCGAAGCGCTTGGCGATCTCCGGATCCTTCAGCACCGCGGCCATGGCGGCGTTGAGCTTCGCCAGCACGTCGGCGGGGATCTTCGCCGGCGCGAACAGGCCGGCGAAGGTCACCGCGTCGTAGTCGCCCAGGCCGGCGATGCCGGACTCCATCACCGTCGGCACGTCGGGCAGCTGCGGCACGCGCCGGGGCGAGGTCACGGCCAGCGCGCGCAGCTTGCCGGCGCGGATATGCGGCAGCGCCGTTGTGAGCTGGTCGATCTGCGCCGGCACCTGGCCGGCGATCACGTCGACCGAGGCCGGGCCGCTGCCCTTGTAGTGCACCAGCGTGAAGTCGATGTTCAGCGCGCCGCCGATGCGCGCGATGGCGAGGTGGTTGGTCGTGCCGGCGCCGGCGGTGGCGATCGGGATCTTGTCGGCGCCGGTGCGCGCCAGGGCGACCACGTCGGCCAGGCTCTTGAACGGCGTCGCGGGGTTGACGACCAGCACCAGCGGCACCGACGAGGCCAGGCTGACCGGCTGGAAGTCGCGCCGCCAGTCATAGGGCGAGCGGCCATAGACCACCGGGCCCAGCACCAGCGAGTTGGCGGCGACCAGCAGCGTGTAGCCGTCGGGCGCGGCGCGCGCGACCTGCTCGCTGCCGATCAGGCCGCCGGCGCCGGGCTTGTTCTCGACCACCACGGTCTGCTTGCCGCCCAGCGCGTCCTTGAGCTTCGC
Source organism: Reyranellaceae bacterium (assembly GCA_050183765.1). Lineage (GTDB taxonomy): Bacteria > Pseudomonadota > Alphaproteobacteria > Reyranellales > Reyranellaceae > JAFAZJ01. The sequence goes on from JBFXAZ010000076.1 coordinate 17,037, forward strand.
CGCCAGCAGGCGCGCGGTGACGTCGATATTGCCGCCCGGCGCGAAGGGCGCGACGACGCGGATCGGCTTGTCGGGGTACTCGGCGTGTGCCGGCACGCCGGCCGTCAGCGCGGCCAGGGCGGCCAGGGCGGCAAGGATCGCAATAAGACGCATACGGACAACTCCCCAGACTACAGATCCCGTTCGGCGAGCTCGCGGAATTCGTCGGGAACCGAACGGTAGGTTCCCAACGCGAGCGAACCATAGCCGACCGCGTCCCATCCGAAACGATGGCGAATGCTGTCGATCGCACGGTCGGCGGCATGGCGCGCCATGCCGCGCTTCGTGCCGGGGCGGCGGCCCTCGTCGCGCAGCCCCAGGCCGAGCTCCAGTTGCAGGCGCGCCACCATCTCGAGATGCGACACCGAGATCGCCACCAGCGAGACAAGGCGTTCTTCGGGATGCTGCGCCAGCGCCGCGCGCACCAGCTCCTCGGCGATCTCGGTGAGGCTCACCGTCGAGGAGACCGGCGCATCGAACGTCGCGGCGCGCGTGACCGCGTGCAGGTCGGCGAAGCGCACGCGCACCGTCACGGTCCGGCCGGCCAGCGACTTGGCGCGCAGCCGCGTGCCGATCCTGTCCGCCAGATGCGCCAGGGTGGGGCGGAGCACGCGTAGGTCGGCCGGCTTCCTGCCGAGCGCCGACTGCGCGCCGGCCGATTGCGCGCGATGCTGCGTCCTGATCGCGCGCGGATCGCGATTCCAGGCCAGCGCCGTGAGCTTCTCGCCCGCCGCCGGCCCCAGCAGCCGCTCGAGCGAGCGCGGCGACGTCTTGGCGAGCTGCCCGATGGTCGTGACGCCGATCTCGGCCAACCGCGCCTGGGTCGCGGGGCCGACGCCCCACATCAGCTCGACCGGCAGGTTGTGCAGGAAATCGAGCTCGGTCGCGGGATCGACGACCACCAGCCCGTCGGGCTTGGCGACCTGCGAGGCGATCTTGGCGAGGTGCTTGGTGCGCGCCACGCCGACCGAGATCGGCAGGCCGAGCTCGTCGCGCACGCGGCGGCGGATGGCCCGCGCGATGTCCTCCGGCGAGCCGAAGAGATGGGTGCAGCCGGCGACGTCGGCGAAGGCCTCGTCGATGGAGATGCGCTCGACCAGCGGCGTGAAATCGCCGAGCACCTTGATGGCCGCTTCGCCCAGCCGCTGGTACTCCTTGAAGTGGCCGCCGACGAAAACGAGCTGCGGACAGAGCTCGCGCGCGCGCCGTCCCGGCATGCCGCTGCGCACGCCGAAGGCCCTGGCCTCGTAGGACGCAGCCAGCACGACACCACCGCCGACGGCGATCGGCCTGCCGCGCAGCGACGGGTCCAGCATCTGCTCCACCGACGCGTAGAAGGCGTCGAGGTCCGCGTGGAGGATGGTGGCGGTCATGTTCAACCGTTGCAGCACGGTAAGAACAAAAAAGGAACAGATTCCCGGGCCGTTCGTCAAGTCTGGCGCATGCGCCAAGTTGCCAACTCAGCGGGCGAGGGGCGAATGGCGCACAGGCGGCGGCGCAGGGGCCAATCGCCCGTCGCAGCCGACGACCGGCTGATCAGCGATGTCGACGCACGTCGGCTCGGCGGCAGCGTCCACCTTGCGCGCCATCTCGATGTCGGCGCACGGGGTTCGCTCAGCGAGGCCGTGCGCTAGGAGAAACGCTCGACATGCGGCAGTTCGTGCGCGCGCTTCATCCAGCCGAGTTCCTCGGCCGCCTGAATGTGCAAAGTCGGCGGTAGCGATTCCGGCTCGTCGAACGAGCCGACCGTCACTTCCACGATGCCGGGCAGGAACTCTTCGTTGCGATAGAACAGACCGGTGCCGCACGCCTCACAAAAACTCCGGAACGACTTGCCGGAAGAATTGACGGCCTTCGGCGCGCCCTTGGTCACGGTCAGCCGATTCTCTGGATACCCCGCCCACGCCATCATCGGCGCGCCGGAACTCTTGCGGCACCCCGCGCAGTGGCACAGCGCAATGTCATTGGGCTCGCCTTCCAGTTGATAGCGCACCGCGCCGCACTGGCATCCCCCGGCTCGGATCATGATTTGCCCCCGCTGATGCGGCGGTATGCTAGCCGTGCAAGCTGGCACTCTCAATAGCGTCAGGAGTGACGCTCGCGTAGCATCGCGACGATCGGGGTTCAGGCGAGGCAATGGCCAGCAACAATCACGTCCGCAAGCTTGCGACGATCATCGCGCTGGACGTGGCCGGCTACTCCGCGCGCGCGGAGGCCGACGAACAACAGACCATCGCCGAGATCGCGGCGCTGCGCACGTTGATCGAAGACGTCGCCGCCGGCCATGGCGGACGCATCTTCAACACGGCCGGCGACGGCTTCATGCTCGAATTCGGCTCGTGCCTGGCGGCGGTTCAAGCGGCGTTTCAACTGGCCGAAACATCCAGGCCGAAGGTACGCATCGGCGTCCATCTCGGCGACGTGGTCGTGCAGCCGAACGGCGACCTGCTCGGCCATGGCGTCAACGTCGCCGCGCGGCTGATGGCCAAATGTGATCCGGGAAGTGCCCTGGTCTCGGCGGCGGTGCGTCAAACCATCCGCGACCCCATCGTCGAGAGGCTGGTTTCCCGCGGCGTTCTCCAGCTGGACAAGATGTCCGAGGCGACCGAGGCCTTCGCGCTGGCCGGTGCCGAGACCGCCGCGACCTCCGTTTCGCGCCGGGCGATTCCGCAAAGCGCGCCGTCGCTCGCCGTGCTTCCGTTCCACAATCTCGGCGGTGACCCCGAGCAAGCCTACTTCACCGACGGCATGATGGAGGAAATCACCACGGCGCTCTCGCGCATCCGATCCATCTTCGTCATCGCCAGCGCCTCGACGCAGCAATACAAGGGCAAACCGGTCAGCCCGCAATCCGTCGGGCGCGATCTCGGCGTGCGCTATGTCCTCGAGGGCAGTGTGCGCCGGGCCGGCAATCGCGTGCGCATCGCGGTGAAGTTGATGGACGCCGCCGACGGTTCGCAACTATGGGCGCAGCAATACGAAGACACACTGGACGACGTTTTCGCGCTCCAGGACCGCGTCGCGCTGAGTGTCGCCGGCATTATCGAACCGACTGTCCAGGACGTGGAAATCCGCCGCGCCACGCGCCGGCCGACATCGAGCACCGACGCCTACGACCTCTATCTGAAGGCGGTGGCTTTGGTCGATGCCTACGAGAAGGACGCCATGTTCGAGGCCGTGCGACTGATCGATCGCGCGCTTGCGCTCGACCCGAACTATGCGCGCGCCTTGAGCGTGGCGGGCTACGCGCACGGCCAGATCGTCGTGTCGAACTGGGCCACCGACCTTGCGCCCCACCGCGAGCGCGCTCTGGATTACGCCGGCCGCGCGGTGCGTCTGGCGCCCGAGGACGCCGACTCCCTGTCGTGGAATGCGACGACGTACATGGTGCTCGACGCGGACTATCCGCTGGCGCGAATACTGCTCGATCGATCGCTGGCGCTGAACCCCGGATCGTACATCGCCTGGATGATGAGCGCATGGCTTCGCGCAGCCGAAGGCGACCCCGACACCGCGGTCGAGCATATGCAAACCTCCATGCGATTGAACCCCAGTTCCTCCGACCGCGGCTATCAGCTGGCCGGCATGGCGCTTGCGCGCTTCGGTCAGCGCCGCTTCGACGAAGTCGTGCGCCTTCTAAAGGAAGCGATTCCGCTTCAGCCCTCGGTATCCTTCAACCTGGCGCTGCTCGCCGCGTGCCACGGCCATCTGCGGGAGGCGCAATCGGCGGCGGGCGCGCTCGAGCACTACGGCCGCATCAGCACCATCGACGTCGCCAAGCGCATCAGTCTGTTCCGGCGCCCCGATCTGCGCGACCTTTATTTGGAAGGCATCGCCCTGGCGCGGCGTGCCTGACGACGCCTGGCGCCATCAAGAGGGGGCTGGCGCCGCGACTTCGGGACGTCTGACGGGTGGCGGTACGCCCTCTGCGCGCTGGTCACGCCGGAAGCGTTGGGACAACCAGCGGACGGAAATCCGCCGCCAGCGTGAACGGCGCGCCTGTGCGCGCACGCAGTTGCCCGACGCTGACATCGGGCAGCAATTCGCGCACGACGAAGCCGGTGTCGGTGACATCGACCACGGCGATGTCGGTGAACACGCGGCGCACGCAGCGCACGGCGGTGAGCGGCAGGGTGCAGCGCTCGAGCAGGCGCGGCGCGCCCTGCCGCGTGTTGTGCTCCATGATCGCCCACACCTCGCGCGCGCCGACGGCGAGGTCCATCGCGCCGCCGACCAGCGGGCCCTTGTCGGGGATGCGCGAATCCCAGTTGGCGAAGTCGCCGTTCGACGCGACCTCGAAGGCGCCGAGGATGGTCACGTCGATATGGCCGCCGCGGATCATGGCGAAGGACGCGGTCGAATCGACGATCGTCGCGCCCGACCGCAGGGTGATGGTGCGGCTGCCGGCGTCGACGAGATCGCTGTCGGCCTCGTTGGGCGCGGCGGCCGGGCCGACGCCGATCACGCCGTTCTCGGACTGGAAGAAGACGTCGCGGCCGGCGGGCAGGTGGTCGGATGCCAGCACCGGGATGCCGATGCCGAGATTGACCACCGTGCCGTCGGCGATGTCCTGCGCCGCGCGCCAGGCCATCTGGTTGCGATTGAGTCCGGGCATCGCGCTTACGCTCCTACCGCCACGACACGATCGACGAAAACGCCGGAGAGCTGCACGCGGTCGGGCGCGATCGGCGCCTCCTGGGTCGCGCGCACCTCGGCCACCGCCAGCTTCGCCGCCGTCGCCATCGCCGGCCCGAAATTCATCTGCGCGTGGCGGAAGGTGAGATTGCCGAAGCGGTCGGCGACATCGGCGCGCAAGAGCGCGAGGTCGCCGCTGATCGCATTCTCCAGCACGCAGTCGCGGCCGTTGATGGTGCGCACTTCCTTGCCCTTCGCCAGGTCGGTGCCATAGGCCACCGGCGTATAGAAGGCCGGGATGCCGGCGCCCCCGGCACGGATGCGCTCGGCGAAGGTGCCCTGCGGCACGCACTCGAACTCGATCCTGCCGTCTTTCAGCAGCTGCTCGAACACCGACAGGCCGGGCTCGCGCCCGCGTCCGGCGCTGGCGATCACCTTGCGCACCTGGTTGTTGGCGATCAGCTCGTGCGTCAGCGAGGCGCGATGGGTGGCGGAGTTCACCACCAGGGTCAGGTCCTTCGCGCCGTGGTCGCGCAGCGCGCGCAGCAGAATATTGGCGAAGCCCGCGCCGCCGAAGCCGGAGACGAAGACCACCGCGCCGTCGCGCACGCCCTCCATCGCCCCCGCGGCGCTTGCCACCCGCTTGTCGATCGCCATCCCGTCCGTTTCCCTACGCTGTTGGATCGAGCCTAGTCTGTCGACGCATCCGCCATCAACGGCGCTGGACGGCTTGCTCCTATGCTAGCGTGGCGCAACGGAGGGAGCATTGGCGCTCGACGAAAGGCGTCGAGAGCCGGGGGGAGGAACGATATGCGCGTCGTCCTGAGCGCAGCGAAGGACCCGGCGGTGGTGCGGCCGGACACCGTGCCCTTGTGGGACCGCGATACCGCGGGGTCCGTCGCAGCCCGCAGGACGGCCAAAAATTATCGCTAAATCCCAACGGCAAAGGCCGGCGCTGATGGCCGCGACCGTTGTCAATCTGCCGATGGGCTCGCTCTACGCCTTCAGTGTTTTCCTCAAGCCGCTGGAGCGCTCGCTGGGTGTCGGCCGGTCGGAGCTGGCGATCGTCTTCGCCACCGCCACCATCAGCTTCGCCGCCGGCATGAACATCGCGCCGCGGCTCTATCGACTGGCCCCCGCGCCGGTGCTGATCGCCGGCTACTGTGCGTTGAGCGCGGCCGGGCTCGGGCTGGCCTCGCTGGCCGACGGGCTGGTGCTGCTGACCGTCGGCTACGGCGTGCTGTTCGGCCTGGGCGGCGGCGCCGCGTTCATCGCCCTGCAGCAGGCGCTGAACATGATGGTGAAGGCGCACAAGGGCCTCGTGAACGGCTATGTGCTGAGCCTCTATCCCGGCGGCGCGGTGATCGCCGCGCCGATCTTCGGCTGGGCGGTGAAGAGCTGGGACGTTCGGCTGATCCTGGGCGGGCTGGGTGTCGTGGTCGCCGTCGTCGGCGTGCTGGCGACGCTGCTGACCATCCACGCGCGCGCCCGTCTGGTGGAGGAAGAGACCGCCGCCGCGGCGAAGCCGGCGGGCCCGCCGCTGAGCGTCTTCTGGCGCCTGTGGTTCGTGTTCTTCCTTGCCGCCGCCGCCGGGCTCACCGTGCTGAGCCAGGCCGCCGGCATCTTCACCGCCTACGGCGCGTCGCCCGAGACCGCGCTGGCGGCGACCACGGCGATCCCCGCCGCCATCGCCGCGGCACGGCTGAGCGGCGGCTGGCTGGTCGACCGCTTCGCCATCCCGCGCGTGATGGCCGCGGCGCACCTGATCGCGCTCATGGGCGCGATCGTGCTGTCGCTGTTTCCCGATCCGCTGGTCTCGACCGTGACGCTCGCCATGATCGGCATCGGCTACGGCCTGATCTCGGGCTCGACCGCCGGCGCGATCGCGATGTACTGGCCGAGCAGCGAATACGGCCGCATCGCCGGCCTGCTCTACATCGGCTGGTGCGTCGCCGCCGTCACCCTGCCGGTGCTGGCCGGCTATCTCTACGACCTCTCGGGCGGCTACCGCGTTGCCGTGATGGTCGCGGGAGGCGGCAATATCATCGGGGCGACGCTGGCGTTGTTCATGCCGCGGCGGGCGAGCGCCCGCGCTTAGCGCTCCCTCCGGGCTTGGACCGATTAGCTCAGGCGCTCGCGCGAAGCGTGTGATATGCTGGTCCAACCCAATTCGTGGCGGTCAGACGATCAGGCACGCCTGAGAGGAGCCCGCGTGCCGGATTCTCCGCTGCCCAGCATCCTGATTGTCGACCACGACGAGACGCGCATGCAGGCGCTGTGCGACACGCTGCGCGAACATGGCTACGATCCGCTGGGGTTCTACGACAGCCAGGCGGCGCTCGATGCGCTGCGCGAGCGCAAGTTCGACCTGCTGCTCGCCGATCTCGTGATGCCCGGCGCCGACGGCATCCTGATGCCGGGGTTGGACGGCCTGACGCTGCTGCGCGAAGCGCAGGTCGCCGATGTCGATCTCGTCTGCATCATCATGGCCGATGAGGGCACGATCGCGTCCGCCGTGGCGGCGATGAAGATCGGCGCCGTCGACTATGTCCTGAAGCCGTTCCAGCTGGAGCTCATCCTTCTCGTGCTGGCGCGGGCGATGGCCGTGCGCGGCCTGCGTGTCGCCAACGCGCTGCTGGCCAGGGAGGCGCAGGAGCATACCGCCAAGCTGGAAGCCGCGAACATGGAGCTCGAGGCGTTCGCCTTCTCGGTCTCGCACGATCTTCGCTCGCCTCTCACGGTCATCATGGCCTCCGCCGAGTCGCTGCTCGAGGATTACGCCGCGAGCTTGCCGGAGGCAGCGCGGCAAACGCTGCGCGATATCATGGCTGGCGTGGATCGCATGACGCATCTCACCAGTGACCTGCTTCGACTGTCGATGCTCAGTCGCGAGCCGATCGCCGCCGGCCTCGTCGATATGCAGGCGCTGGTTCGCGAAACGGTCGAAGAGCTGCGATACGAGTGGACGAGCCGGACCGTGGACATCCGCATCGGCGATCTGCTCGCCAGCTTTGGCGATCGGGCTCTCCTCAAGCAGGTCTTCGTCAATCTCCTGTCGAACGCCTTCAAGTTCACACGCAACCGCGACCGCGCGGTTGTCGAGGTGAGCAGCGAGCGGGAGGCGGACGGCACGGTGTTCTCGGTGCGCGACAACGGCGCCGGCTTCGACCTGAATGTGTCGCCGCATCTGTTCGGCGCCTTCCAGCGCTTCCACACCGTCGCCGAGTTTGAGGGAACCGGCGTCGGCCTCTCCATCGTCAAGCGCATCGTCGAGCGCCATGGCGGCCGGGTGTGGGCCGAGTCCCGGCCGGACGAGGGTGCCGTGTTCCGCTTCAGCCTGCCGGCGCCGGTCGCACTTGCCGTCGCCTGCTGAGGGCGGCGCCTATGCCGGCAGGCCGCAATCCTCGCGAATCATCGTGGCGCCCTTCTCGCCGATCATGATGGTGGGCGCGTTGGTGTTGCCGGTCGTGAGCGTCGGCATGATCGAGGCGTCGATCACGCGCAGGCCGCCGATGCCGCGCACGCGCAGCCGCGAATCGACCACCGCGCGCGGGTCCTCGCCCATGCGGCAGGTGCCGACCGGGTGATAGAGCGTGTTGCCGGCTCGGCGCGCGTAGTCGGCGATGTCGAGGTCGGTCTCGACCGACGGGCCCGGGATGATCTCGCCGGCGCTGTGCTGCGCCATCGATGGGGCGGCGAAGATGCGCCTTGTGTGGCGGAAGCCAGCAGCCATGACGCGCAAGTCTTCGGGTGCCGAGATGTAGTTGGGGCGGATCGCCGGCTTGGCCAGCGGATCGGTCGAGGTGGCCATGATGGTGCCGCGACTGTCGGGCCGCACGACGCAGATCGCCACCGTCATGCCGGACTCGCGCTCGAGCTCGCCGATGCGCATCGGATCGGAGCTGGCAGGCGTGAACAGCAACTGCAGGTCGGGGCTCGCCAGGCCTTCTCGACTTCGACAGAAGACCTGCGCGCTGGTGACGCCCATGGTCAGCGCGCCCCGGCCGGTGGCGACGAAGCGCACGACCTCGCCGACGACGCGCGCGCCGCGCGCCAGGTTGTTGAGCGACACCAGGTCCTTCACGCGGTGCGAGATGCGGATCACGTAGTGGTCGATCAGGTTGGCGCCGACGCCGGGCGCGTCGAGCACGACGGGCGCGCCGATGCTCCTGAGATGCTCGGCCGGGCCGATACCGGAGATCTGCAGCAGATGCGGCGAGTTCACCGCGCCGCCGCTGACGATCACCTCGCCCGCCGCGCGGATCTCGCGCTCGACGCCGTTCTGGCGGAAGGCGACGCCGACGCACTTCGTGCCCTCGAACAGGAGCCGCGTGGCGATGGCGTTGGTCTCGACGCGCAGATTGGCGCGCCCGCGTGCCTCCCTGAGGAAGGTCTGCGCGGTCGAGCCGCGGAAGCGGCCGCGCCGGGTCATCTGCGAGTAGCCGACGCCTTCCTGGCTCTGCCCGTTGAGGTCGGGGTTGAAGGTGAAGCCGGCTTCCTGCGCCGCCTTCACGAACAGATGGGTGAGCGGCAGGATGGTGCGGTAGTCCTCGACCTTCAGCGGCCCGCCCTTGCCGCGCACGGATGGATCGCCCGGCTTGTAGTCCTCGGACTTGCGGAACAGCGGCAGCACATCCTCGAAGCTCCAGCCGCGGCAGCCCATCTGCGCCCAGCCGTCGTAGTCGGTGGCGTTGCCGCGCACGTAGAGCATGCCGTTGATCGAGCTCGAGCCGCCCAGCACCTTGCCGCGCGGCCAGGAGATCGGCCGGTCGCCGGTGCCGGCCTCCGGCTCGCTCTGGTAGTTCCAGTTCATCCGCCCGTTGCGCAGCAGCGTGCGCACGCCGGCCGGGATATGGATGAACGGGTACCAGTCGGTCGGCCCGGCCTCGAGCAGCGTCACCTTCGCGCCGGTCTCGCTCAGCCGCGCGGCGACGACGCAACCCGCCGAACCGGCGCCGACGACGACGAAATCCGCGTTCATGAATCCACCCCTGTCATCCTGAGCGCAGCGAAGGATCTCGCGGTATCGCGCTCAGATGGAAGCGTTGTGCTGGCCGCACCACCGCAAGGTCCTTCGCGGCGCTCAGGACGACAGGGCATGCTCACGCCACCTTCTCCAGCTTCTGCAGCGAGCGCAGGAATTTCGGCATCGCCTGGCCGGGATGCGAGCTCGGCCAGTTGGTGTAGCTCACCTCGCCGACATAGATGTCGCCGCGCGAATCGACCGCGAGGCCGTGCGGCGAGAGGAACCGGCCGGTCTCGAGGCCCGGGCCGTGCTCGCCGCCCAGCCGCGCTATCACCGCGCCCTTCTTGTCGACGATGCTCAGCCGCGGGCCGAGATTCGTGTGCTTGCTGTTGAC
>JBFXAZ010000077.1:0-27044 GCA_050183765.1 Reyranellaceae bacterium
CAGCGGCGTGTTGCCGATGCTGTCGAGGAAGCCTGAACGCACGTCCATGGTCGCATTGCCCGCGGGGAGGGGAAAGTGGCCGGACCCTAGCGCCATGCGCCACGGCCGGGCAACCCGAACAACCTCCTGCCCGCATGAGCGCTTCGACCTCGACACGGCTCGGCATCGAGGGCGCCGCGCCGCGCTTGGTGACCGCGAGCGCCGCGGCGGCGTTGGCGAAAGCGAGCGCCGGGCCGGGCCGCGCGAGCGCCAGCGCCGCGGCATAGGCGCCGACGAAGCAGTCGCCGGCGCCGGTGCTGTCGATCGCCTCGACCGCGTGGCCGTCGACGGTCCGCGGTGGGCCATCGCCCTCGAGCAGGATCGCGCCACGGCGACCGAGCGTGACGATCACCGCCATGTACGATCGCCGCAGCGAGCGCGCGGCCGACACGATGTCGGCAATCGGGCTGTCGTCGCGCACATCCGTACCGGACAGGGTCGCGAGCTCGGTCTCGTTGAGCACCAGCAGGTCGGTGAGCGCCAGCAGGCTGTCAGGGACGGCCGCCGCCGGCGCGGCATTGAGAATGGTCGTGGCCCGGCGGCTACGCGCGAAGAGGCGTTCGGTCACCGCGATGGGGGTTTCGAGCTGCGCGACCACGACATCGTCGTCGGCGATCGCGATCGACGCCACGTCGGCGTCGGTGAGCGTCATGTTGGCGCCGGGCACGACGACGATGCTGTTCTCGCCGCCGGCGACGACGATCTGCGCGATGCCGGTCGGCGCGTCGGCGGTCTGCCGCACGCCGGAGGCGTCGACGCCCTCGGCGCGGATCACCTCGATCAGTCGCTCGCCGAACGCGTCGGCTCCGACGCAGCCGATCATCGCGACCCGCGCGCCCAGCCGCGCCGCCGCCACGGCCTGGTTCAGGCCCTTGCCGCCGGGCAGGGTGTGGAACGCCGAGCCCATGACGGTCTCGCCGGCGCGGGGCAGGGACGGCGCCTCGGCGACGAGGTCCATGTTCAGGCTGCCGGCGACGACGACGCGGCCGCTCATCGCCAGCGCTCGCGCACCTTCTCGCGATTGAGCAGCAGCCACAGCATCGAGGCCAGGCCGCTGGCGCTGGCGATCTCGCCGCGCTCGAGCATGGCGCGCGCCTCGGCGAGCGGGAAGACGCGCACCAGGATGTCCTCGTTCTCCGTCGCCAGCCCGTGGATGCCGCCGGCCGTGCTCGAATCGACGCGGCCGAGATACTGCGTCACCGTCTCCGACGTGCCGCCGGGGCTCGACAGATAGCGCTGCATCGGCATCAGCTCGAGGATGTCGAGATCGGCCTCCTCGCGCGCCTCGCGCCGGGCGACATCCTCGGTCGTCTCGCCCTCGTCGATGATGCCGGCCACGACCTCCCAGATCCACGCGTGCTGGCCCGCGACATGCGCGCCGGGGCGGAACTGGCGGATCAGCACGACCATGTCGCGCACAGGATCGTAGGGCAGCACGGTGGTCGCATGGCCGCGCTCGAAGATCTCGCGCCTGACCTCGCCGCTGATCCCGCCGGCGAACAGCGTGTGACGAAAGCGATACTCGCCGATCTCGAAATAGCCCTTGAAGGCGGTACGCCTCTCGACCGAGACGACCCGTTCCTCGCTCATCGCTGCACTCCGGCTTGCATGTCGGCCAAAGCGGTAGCAGACATCGAACAGCCGACCAAGAGGAGGGCGCGGGGCATGCTCGAAATGGTGATCGACAACCGGCCGCATGATCTCGGCAGTGGCTTCACGGTGCGGCGCATCCTGCCGTTCCATCGCCGGCGCATGGTCGGGCCCTTCATCTTCCTCGACCACGCCGGACCGCTCGACCTGCCCGGCGAGGCGCGGCGCAAGGCCGACGTGCGGCCGCATCCGCATATCGGGCTGGCGACGGTCAGCTACCTGTTCGACGGCCAGATCACGCATCGCGACAGCCTGGGCGTCGAGCAGGTGATCGTGCCCGGCGAGGTCAACTGGATGACGGCCGGACGCGGCATCTCGCATTCGGAGCGGCTGGAGCTGCCGCCCTCGGGCGAGGCGCGGCCGATCGAGCTGATCCAGAGCTGGTGCGCGCTGCCCGACGCCGACGAGGAGATCGAGCCGGCCTTCGCCAACCACGCGGCCGCCGACCTGCCGGTCGCCGATGCCGACGGCGTCTGGATGCGCCTGATCGCCGGCGCGGCGTACAGGCTCAAGAGTCCGGTGGCCGTGCGCTCACCGCTGTTCTATCTGCACGTCGCGCTCAAGCCGGCGGCCGAGATCAAGCCGCCGGCCGAGTACGCTGAGCGCGCCGCCTACATCGCCAAGGGACGCGTCGAGGTCGACGGCCGGGTCTACGAGGCCGGGCAGCTGCTGGTGTTCGGCGGCGCCGACGATCCGGCGATCCGCGCGCTGGATGCCGCCACGCTGATGGTGTTCGGCGGCGAGGCGCTGGGCGAGCGGCACATCTGGTGGAACTTCGTCTCCTCGCGCAAGGAGCGCATCGAGCAGGCCAAGGCCGACTGGAAGGCCGGCCGCATCAGCCTGCCGCCCAACGACGACCGGGAATTCATCCCGCTGCCGGGCTAGGGTCCGGACTCGATCAGACCGGCAACGAATTGCGGTTCATCCGCTGTGGCCGCTGTCCGATGCCCGCATCGTTGCCGCCCTGCTCGCGGAAGTTATACGCGAGCTGCGGGTTGCTGTGCTCGGGGAAGCGGAGCTTGTGCCGGGGGATGCCGCAGCCGAGATACTTCACGGTGCCGTTGGGCATGAAATCCCACACCGGGCCATCCCAGTCGCCGAAGCGGTCGTAGTCGCCCATGATCGGGTGCTCGGTGGTGGACGATACCACCGTGCCCAGGCTGTCGTATTCGGTGTTGGGGCCGTACTCCTCCATCTGCACCAGCCTGGAGGCGCGCACGATGGCGCCCGAGGTTCGCGCCAGCTGCAGGCAGAACTCCAGGCCGTTGTCCTGATAGGACCACAGCACCGTGCGGCGCTGGTCATTGGCCTTCTTCATGTTGTTGAGCCGGTCTTTATCCGTGATGCGGACGACCGACATCTTGCGCGTGTTGGGGTCCTTGTCGCTCCACTCGACGGGGTCGCTATCGAGGGCGTTGAGATAGGGGTCGAGCGCCTCCGGGCCGTATTTGATGGTTCCCTGCGAGAAGGTGAAGCGCGTGAAACCGGCGACCAGGCAGGCCATGATCTCGATCAGGCCGCCGGGCTGCATGACCGAGCGCAGCGCGGCGCCGAACGCGGTGACGTTTTCGTTGGTGATGTTGCCGCCGGCCGCCACGATGGTGCCGGGCAGGCCGTGCGAGTGGATCTCGAGGTTGAGGATCCTGCCCTGATTCCGCTGCTTCACCCGCCGCGTGAGTTCGGCGACCGCGGACCGCCAGCCCTTCTTGCCTTCGACGAGATAGGCACGCCCCACGTCGTTGGCCCCGACGCTGATCCCTCCGGTATCGAACAGCAGCACGTAGCGCATCGTCATCCGCCCGTCGATTGCCCCGATCGAAGCGTAGCGGTGCGCAAGCGGGCGCGCCCCCTTCATTTGAAGGGGGCCCGGCCGGAGGCATGTCGGCCCAGGCCGAATCGAGCGCTACAATCCCGGTGAGTTCGCCGCCCAGGCCTTGGTGGCCTGGCAGCTCTCCATCGCCCGGCCGTAGGCGGGGCGGGCCGTGGTGCGGGCGAGGTAGTCGCGCTCGACCGATCCGGGAACGTAGTTGCCGGTCCGCAGGCCGAGCAGAAGGGCGTAGCTCACCGAGATATCGGCCGCGGTGAATCGGTCGCCGGCGAGATAGGGACAATCCTGGAGGCGGCGGATCACCAGCCCCAGCCGGCTCTCGAAGGTCTCGAATGCCCAGCTTGTGACGCGCGCCCCTCGCTCGGCTTCGGGTGCCAGTTGGCGGCCGACCAGGACGGCGTTCATCGGCCCGGCAAGCCCGGCCTCGTCCATGTGGAGAAATTGCAGATAGGCGGCGAAGGCTGGATCGTCGGGGGCGACGGCGAGCGAAGCCGGGCCGTGGCGGGCCAGCAGGTACTCGAGGATCGCGATCGATTCGACCAGGATCGTCTCGCCGTCCTGCAGCGCGGGAATGAAGCCGGCGGGATTGATCGCCAGGAAATCGCGATCCTTCTCGGCCGCGAGCAGATCGACCGGGTGCAGCCGATAGGGCAGCCCCAATTCCTCGAGCAGCCAGACGACACGGAACCCACGCCCTTCGCCATAGACGGTCAGCATGGTCGATCCCTACCGCGCGCGCAGAACCTTCAGATAGTCGGCGAAGACGTCCATCGCGCTGCCCCAGCCGCCGGTATGCGATTGGGCCGATGCGATCGTGTCGAAGCCGGTCTGCCACAGGGTCAGCCGGGTGCGGTCCTTGCCGGCCTCGGCGAACAGCACGGTGACCGTGGTCTCGTGGTCGCGCGCGCCGCCATCGTCGTCGGTGACATAGGTGAAGACCAGCCGCTCGGGCTCGACGACCTCGCGATAGACGCCGTAGCGCAGGAAGACCCTGCCCTCGGGCGACCTGATCTCCTTGCGCCACTTGCCGCCGGGCCGCACGTCCATCTCGCACGACACCATGGTGAAGCCCCGCGGCCCCCACCATTCCTCGACCTGGCCGATGTCCACCCAGGCGCGATAGACCATCGGGCGCGGGGCGTCGAAGATTCGGGTGAGGACCAGCTCGCGCTCGCCCGGTCGGGCGGGAATCCTACTTTCGGCGGCCACCCTTCTTCCCCTTCGCCTGCAGGGCGCGCAGATGCGCGTCGAGTCGATCGAAGCTCTGTTCCCAGAAGCGTCGGTACTGGTCAAGCCAGTCGGTGGCATCCTTCAAGGGCGCGGCCTCCAGCTTGCACGGACGCCATTGCGCCTCGCGGCCGCGCGTGATCAGGCCGGCGCCCTCCAGCACCTTCAGGTGCTTCGACACCGCCGGCAGGCTCATGTCGAAGGGCTCGGCCAGCTCGGTCACCGACGCCTCGCCCTTCACCAGGCGGGCAAGGATGGCGCGCCGCGTGGGATCGGCGAGGGCGGCGAAGGTGGTGCTGAGGTGGTCGGCGGCCATGATGGTGCGGGATGCTCCGATATATTAACCAATGAGTTAAATATAGCGAGGTCACTGAACCGCAGTCAAGAAAGGAGCCTCCATTGATATGGACCATTGCATAGTCCATATTGGACGTAGCTGTTGGCGACCCGAGGATGAGGTGCCATGCGTGTGTCCGTGACGGAAGCAAAGGGACAGTTGACGGATCTGGTCCGTCGGGCGGAGGCGGGCGAGGAGGTCATCCTCACCCGGCACGGCCACCCGGCCGTTCGTCTCGTGCCGCTCAAGCCGGCAACAGACCGGACATCCCGGCGCGCGTTGATCGAAGCGGTGCAGGCCTCGGCGGCGGCCAAGGCGACGACCGGTCCGAACGCGGCGCGCAGCCAGGACTTTCTTTACGACGATGACGGACTGCCGGGATGATCGCCGTCGATACGTCGGCGCTTATGGCGATCATCCTCAACGAACCGCAGGCCGAGGCCTGCGTGGCGGCGATCGAAAGCGAAGAGGAACTCCTGATTTCCGCGGCCACCATTGCCGAATCGTTGATCGTCGCCGCACGACGCGGCCTTGGCGAGGAGATGGAACGCCTGATCGACGGTTTGAACTTCAATATCGTCAGTGTCACGGCGGCCTCCGCCGGGCGGACTGCGCGGGCCTACCGACGATGGGGCAAGGGCGTCCATGCGGCAGGGCTGAACGTCGGCGATTGCTTCGCCTACGAAGTCGCGATGGACCATCGGTGTCGCCTGCTCTTCGTGGGTGACGATTTCGCGCGGACGGATGTCGAGAACGCCATCGAAGGGCGTTGATACCGATCGGGTGTCACGAAAGCTGCGGGTCACCTTCAATCGACGAATACGTTGGCACGATGGTAGTCGAGATACCTGCGGCGCTGCTCCGTGAAGCTGTCGGTGCGCCAGTTCGCTGGCGCTTCGGCAAGCCCGAATCGATCTCTAACGAGTTGTTGGAAGCCGAGTCGGGAGAGATCATCCTGGTCTACTCGAGGCGAGACGAGGACTTGTCCACTATCCTCGAAACTGATGAAGCCTCGGTCAAACAGACGATCGGCGTCCGGCGTCAGCAAGAGTCCGTTCATCCCATCTAGACGCTCGTGAGCGGAATCACACAGCCGCCAGGGCTTTATGTGGCTGGCAATCAACAATGTTGGGTTTGTAACGCCGGTCAACCTGCAGGATCGCTCCAGCGCTTGGACGTTGGCCCGGAACCTGCCCTGACCACGTCGCGCCTGAACGACATTCTCCTTCGTAGTTGAATCCAGCTCTGGGTCATTCAGAACTTGTCTCTGTACAATGTCCTCAAGGAACTCGGACACCGAGTCGAAAGTGAGGCTGTTTCTGCCGCCTTGAACGCGCGCGGCAATGTCGTGGGCGGCGCCGGACACGATCATTTCGAACACGGCCTTCGGTATCTCAGCCAGGTACACATTCTGGCGGCCATTGCCGGTCTCTGGATCGATTGGCGAGTACCGTCTCGGCAGGAGCGGCCCTAGTGTGCCGATCAAGGACTTGGGGCGTACATATGGCACGATCTCCGTCCAGAAAACGGGAAGGTACCAACCCTCATTGCTCCAGTACGAACCGACCTGGCCGAACTCGGGCGGCTTGGGTGCGGTGAAGGCAATCTGCGCCACCCGCCCGACGTATCGTATGGCTTGGCCCGAGAAGGACAGCACGAGATCATCGGGCGAGGCACGGCGCATATTGTCGTAGAAGTGGTTGCGATGGCCATTGCTCTGGGCTTTGGGCGACCAGAGATACTGCCCTTCGATCTCCTGACGGACAGTTTGATTGTGATTCACCCACCAATAGGCAGCCATTCGGGGCCAGGTTAGCGGTGAAGCTCGCACACGAAAAGTCGCAAGCTGAGGCGTCTGGGCCGACTCCTCAACTGGAGAACAACGACGCGCTGTCACTCCTTTGTCGTGCGCGCATCGACCATCCAGCACGCCGCGAGGAAGCGGACGTCGCTGCCGTGCACGTACGGCTCGAAGGCGGCGCGCACGGTCTCGATGACCCGGGCCCGCATCCGATCGTCGGCGCCCTGCAGCAGAAAGCCGACTGGTCCGAGCCGGCTGAGGTAGGGCACCAGCGCCGTCTCGGGGATCGAGCAGGCGACGTCGAGCGGCCGGATATCGATATCGCTCCAGCCGCTCTCGATCAGGATGCGCTCGACGTGCTGTCGCTCGGCGAAGGCGAACTGGCCCGGCGCACCAGGCCGGCGCGGCGGCAGGTCCGGCAGCAAGGGCGCGGCGGCCCGCTCGGCCGTCGTCATGAACGGATTCTCCGCCGCGCTGCGCCAGGCGATGACGCGCAGCCGGCCGCCGGCGCGGGTGGCCTGCCGCAGATTGCCGAAGGCGCGCACTGGATCGTCGAAGAACATCACGCCGAAGCGCGACACGATGGCGTCGAACCGACCCGGCGCGAAAGCGTGGCTCTGCGCGTCGGCATGGACGAAGCGGGCCGCTATGCCTGACCGCTCGGCCCGCGCGCGGGCGAGCGCGAGCATGGGCTGCGAGATGTCGATGCCGAGGCAATCCGCCGTCTCGCCGAGCCGGCGCGCGATGGCGAGCGTCGTGGCGCCCGTCCCGCAGCCGACGTCGAGCACGCGGCGCGCGCCGCCCGCCGTCGCCGCGTCCGCGAGCATGGCCTCGAACGGCTCGAACATCCGGTCGAGCACGGCCTGGGCATCGACCCAGGCCTGTCCCGCGGGACCGTTCCACAGTCTCGCCTGCTCGTTGTCTGGCTGCTGCGCGCCGTCCATGGCCATCTCCATCCGCTTGCATCGGGGAAGCACGTAGCGCACCCTGCCACTTCAAGTCGACTTGAGGTCAAGCGGATGATGAGTCTGGACATCGCCGAGGTGGCTGCGCGCACCGGCGTCGCCGCGTCGACCCTGCGCTTCTACGAGGAGAAGGGGCTCATTCGGTCGATCGGCCGTCGCGGCCTGCGCCGCCTGTTCGATCCCGTCGTGCTCGACCGGCTGGCCCTGATCGCGCTGGGGCGCGCCGCGGGTTTCTCGCTCGAGGAGATCGCCCGCATGTTCGCCCCGGACGGGCGGCCGCGCATCGATCGTCGCATGCTGGCGGCCAAGGCCGACGAGCTCGACCGGACCATCCGCAAGCTGAACGCGATGCGCGACGGGTTGCGCCACGCCGCTGCGTGCCGGGCGACGAGCCACATGCAGTGCCCGACCTTCCGCCGCCTGCTGCGCGCGGCCGCGTCAGGCGCGATCGCCGCGCCGCGACAGGGACGCCGCGGCATCCGGCGATGAGGGCCAGCGATACTTGGGAAGCGACAGGCTGTCGGTGATGTCTCGGCCCACCGCGAACCGCGCCAGGCCGGGGATGCTGAAGGCCTTGATCATCTGGTTGCGGAACCACAGGCCGGCCGAGGTCCGGGGCGCGAAGGCGCCGGCGAAGCGCTGGGCGCCGCGCTGCTTGCCCTCGATGAAGCCGCGCAGGAACGACTCGTAGCGCGCGAAGGCCTGCTCGTGGTCGCCATCGGCCTTGGCCAGCTCGCCGGCCAGCACATAGGCCGCGATCATCGCCAGCGCGGAGCCCTGGCCCGCCAGCAGCGACACGCAGAAGGCGGCATCGCCCACCAGCGCGACGCGGCCCTTCGACCAGTTGTCCATGCGGATCTGGCTGACGCGGTCGAAATAGAGATCGTCGCTGCGCTCGAGCGCGTCGAGGATGTACGGGCATTCCCATCCGTCGTCGCCGAAGCGCGCGCGCAGCATGGCCTTCTGCCGCTCGGACGTCGCCGGATGCCCGGCACCATCGGCGGTGAAGACGAACAGGAACAGCGTGCGATCGTCGTGCAGCGAGAAGCGCCCGACCATGCGGCCGGGCTGGCCGTACATCACGTAGATGTCCTCGTCGCGCGGGCGATAGCCGTCCGCCTGGAACGCCGCGACGCCGTAGCCCAGGTGCTTCTCGAAGCGCGACTGCGGGCCGAAGGTGAGTTCCCGGACGGCCGAGTGCAGGCCATCGGCGCCGATCACCAGGTCGAAGCGGCGCGTGCCGTCCTTGAGCTGCGCCTCGATGCCGTCGTCCGTCTCGCGCAGGTCGACGATCTCGTTGCCGAAGATCACCTCGGTCGAGTCCCGCGCCGCCTCGAACAGCAGCCGCGCAAGATCGCTGCGCGCCAAGGACACGTAGCGTCCACCGGTCAGCTCGCGGAAGACGTCGGCGCCGAAGCCGGCGAGGTGCTGGCCGCGCTCGCCGACGATGCGCATCTCGCGCATGTGGTAGCCGACGCGGTTGACCTCCCCGATCACGCCCATGCGTTCGGCGATGTCGTAGCCCAGGCCCCAGAAGTCGATGACGTAGCCGCCGCTGCGCAGGGCAGGGGCGCGCTCGACCAGGGTCGGCTCGAAGCCGCCACGCTTCAGCCAGTAGGCCAGGGTCGGGCCGGCGATCCCCGCGCCGGAGATCAGGACGGTCTTGCCGCTCATCTTCAGAAGCTGGTGCCGATGCCGGACCATGCAACGGGACCGGCTGACGCAGCGGGCGCGGCGGGATATTGAGCGGATGGCGACGGAACCAGAAGCTGTGGAGACGCGGGCGTCATGAGCAGGCCGGATCCCCGATTGCTGGCGGTGCTGGATCGCCTCGACCTCGCGGCGCGCTTTGCCGAGGCGCATGGCGCCGGCGGATCGACCGAGGCGCGCCTCGCCGCCTGGAGCGAGCTCGCGGTCCGGCTGCTGATCGACCATGCCCCCGAGTTCCGCACGCCCAGGACGGGCGGCGCCAGGAAGAAGGCCTGGCTGACCGACGCCGAGATGCAGGCGGTCGTCCGGGCGGGGATCAAAAGCCGGGAAGGGCCGGCGCTCATCTTCATGGCGCCCGACAAGGTGGCGCAGGCCTGGCTGATCCGCGCCGCCCGGCACTTCCGGAACAAACCGATGATGCATCTCACCGAGCCGACGGTGGCGCGGCGCGAGCTTCCGCTGCGGTTCCGCTCGCTCACCACGCCGGCGGCGCTGGAGCAGAAGCTGATCCGGGCGCGCAAGGCCGTGGGCCAGGACATCGACCGCTATCTGCCGCTTTCGACCTACCGATTGCTGCGCAAGCATTCCGTAGCCGCGACCGATTGATGTTTCCTGCGCGTCATCGATTCGCGGTGACGCAGCAGGAGCGGCCATGTCCATCGACCTCGTTTCCTTGAAGGACCTCGAAGCCCAGGGCGTGCGCCTGTCGGCGGCCACGATCTGGCGCAAGGTGCGCAACGGCAGCTTCCCGAGGCCGGTGCGGGTCTCGGCCGGCCGCGTCGCCTGGGTGAAAAGCGAAATCGAGGCGTGGAAGCGGGGGCTGGTCGAGGCGCGCGACGCCCAGACGCCTGCCGCCTGAGCGCGTCCGGTGCCGGACGGCTGCCGCATGAGCGCGGACCCCGCAGAGAGGCTGCTGGACCTCGACAGCGACACGCCCGAGTTCTCGGACGATGACCTGGCCTTGAGCTTCGCGGCGCTCCATTTCGGCCTCCTGCGCCACGTCTCGAGCTGGGGCGCGTGGATGCACTACGACGCCGGGCGCTGGCAGCAGGAACGCACCCGCTACGCCTTCGACCAGGCGCGCCGCGT
This sequence comes from Reyranellaceae bacterium, assembly GCA_050183765.1. Classification (GTDB taxonomy): domain Bacteria; phylum Pseudomonadota; class Alphaproteobacteria; order Reyranellales; family Reyranellaceae; genus JAFAZJ01. The sequence goes on from JBFXAZ010000077.1 coordinate 10,647, forward strand.
CTGCCGCTGGGCCGCGGCCTCGACCACGGACAATCGCCTCGCCATCAGCCTGACCTCGGCCAAGACCATCGCCGCGGTCGAGCGCCTGGCGCAAAGCGATCGCCGGATGGCGGCCACGGCCGACATGTGGGACGTCGACCCGATGCTGCTCAACACGCCGGGCGGCGTGGTCCATCTCAAGACCGGATTCATGCGCCCGCACGATCCCGCCGACTTCCTGACCCGGATCACGGCGGTCGCGCCCGACGCCAAGGCGGCCGCGCCGAGCTGGGCAAATTTCCTGCGCCGCGTCACCGGCGACGATGCGGCGCTGATCGGCTACCTCAAGCGTCTCGGCGGCTACATGCTCACCGGGCGCACCGACGAGCAGATCCTCGCCTTCGCCTACGGCACCGGCGCCAACGGCAAGAGCGTGTTCATCAACACCGTCGCCGGCATCCTCGGCGACTACGCCCGCTCGGCGCCGATCGAGACCTTCACCGAGAGCGCGGGCGAGCGCCATCCGACCGAGCTCGCCATGCTGCGCGGCGCGCGCCTGGTGAGCGCGATCGAGACCGAGCAGGGCCGCCGCTGGGCCGAATCGCGCATCAAGGCGCTGACCGGCGGCGACAAGGTGGCGGCGCGCTTCATGCGCCAGGACTTCTTCGAGTACGTGCCGCAGTTCAAGCTGTTGATCGCCGGCAACCACAAGCCCAGCCTGCGCAGCGTCGACGAGGCGATCCGCCGGCGCCTGCATTTGATCCCCTTCGCCGTCACCATCCCGCCCGCCGAGCGCGACCCGACGCTGGCCGGCAAGCTGCAGGCCGAATGGCCCGCCATCCTCGCCTGGATGATCGAGGGCTGCATCGAGTGGCAGTGCGATGGGCTCAAGGTTCCGCCCGCCGTGCAGGCCGCGACGGCGCAATACATCGAGGCCGAGGACGCCTTCGGCCAGTGGCTCGGCGAATGCGTGCAACGCCGCGAGACGGCCTACGAGACCACCGCCGACCTCTTCGCCTCATGGAAGGCCTGGGCCGACCGCGCCGGCGAACACCCCGGCAGCCTCAAGCGCTTCAGCCAGACGATGACCGATCGAGGGGTCGAGGCGAAACGGCAAGCGGGCTCGGGCAAGAACGGCTTCCAAGGCGTACGCCTCATCCGCGCCGACTACACGGAAGATCCCCGATATGGAGGCTGATCTTTGGGGGTGTGAGGGATTGTGAGGGATTTTCCCATATCGACCGTCCGCGCGCGTGACGCCGATATCCCGGCAAAGGTTCACAATCCCTCACACCCGGCATCCCATGCAGGCCGATATCGCCCGCCCGCAAGCTCTTGGGGGGCGACGCCGGCGAGTGAGCCTGTCGGGGCGAGCAGGCCCTTGCACTCGCCGAGCCGTGGCCGGCGCCAGAGCCGCAGATCGGCAGGTGTCAGCTGCGCGCCGAGGCGGGGGCGCGCGGCCAGTGACGCGCGACGACGTTCTTCAGGCGTTGCGGAACGTCCAATGCCAGGACCAGCGCCGCCGCGAAGATCGCGGCCGGCGCCAGCAGCAGCATGTGGCCGGCCATGGCGTCACGCCGTGGCTGCGGCCGACGCCGGCATCGGCATCGGCATCCAGGTCGGCGCGGGTATCGGCGGCCGCGCGGCCGGCCCGCCGCGCCGGGGCGGCGGCGGCATGTCGAGCGTGGCGAGCGCGGCGAAGATCTCGCCGACCTTCACCGGCCGCATGCCGCCCGGCGCCAGGCGCAGGGTCGGTTCCGACTCCACGGCGTAGGCGTCCGAGGCCCACTGGCTGAGAATGGATCGCTTTTGCTGGAGGGTGAGGGCGGGATCGTCGACCACCGCACGGGGATGAGTGTATCGCGCCGCGGGCGAGATCACCCGGGCTTCGCTGCCGCGGCCGTCGCCGTAGCTCTGCATGACGCTCCTCCTTTCACGTCTGATGGAATCCCGGCCGTCGCCGGGATCGCGTGCGATCGGTGAGATAGGCGGCCCTCGCGCTGCGTCAAGATTGCCCCCTTGAAAATTCCCGGGGGCGTTTTTGATTCTTCCCTCGTCCAGTCTTCGAATGGAGGTCAGGCATGATCGAAGGGTCAGCGGCTGTCCAGACGCCGCGCACGCCAGCGTCGTTCCCATTGCTCGCGGATGACCCGCCCTGGGGCAATATCCTCGTCCACCAGCCCAGTGCGACCGAAGCCCTGGAGCTTCAACGCATCCTGCGCATCGGCGGCTATCGAACGATCGGCCCGGTTGCCAGCGCGGCGGACGCCAGGCGCCTTCTCGACGGCAACGAGATCGACTGCGCGATCATCGATGCGCGCGCCGGGTTCCATCTCGGCAGCGTCTTCGACGCACGCGGGATTCCGCTCGTCGCCGTCTCGAGCGACGCCGCCGGCGCCGTCCTGTGGCGGGCCACCGGCCACCAGCTCGTGCTGCGTCCCTACAGGCCGGGCGACATTCTGCGCGCCCTTCATCGGGCGATGCGCGGCCGGCGCCAGGGCGGCCTCTCGGCGACTTCCGCCTTCGTGAAGCGCGGCCCTTGAAGCCGCAGACGTCCCGCCTAAATCGTCGCTCGCGGGACGTTCGTCCCGGATTTCATTCTTGAACCTGTCCGGCTGGCCGGATCGGCATCGCGGCCAGCCGGGCGACGACGCAGGAGGCCGTCATGGCGAGTCCGTACTCGCATCCGTTTGGCGCGCTGCTGGATTTCCAGAATGCGCTCGATCAGCTTCGCTCCAGCAACTGGCTGGGCAGCGGGCCGAGCGCCCAGGGCGCCTATCCGCCGCTCAACGTCTTCCGCAAGGGCGACGACGTCGTGATGATCATCGAAGTCCCCGGCGTGAAGAAATCGGACCTGCGCATCGAGGCCAAGGACCGCACGATCCGCATCGCCGGATCCAAGGACATCGGCCACGATGCCAGGGCCAGCGCGCACCGGCTCGAACGCCGCGGCGGCAGCTTCGATCGCGCGATCACGCTGCCGATCGAGATCGATGCCGACGGCATCAAGGCCGAATGCCGCGACGGCATCCTGGCGCTCTTCGTGCCGCGCGCCGAGAGCGACAAGCCGCGCAGCATCGCGGTCACCTGAGCACCCCACCGATGGAGGCAGCCATGGCGAACCAGGCGCTCGAGGTCCAGGAGAAGAAGGAACTCGTGTCGAAGGGCGAGCAGACCACACCGGCGCGCTACTACGTGCCCACCACCGACATTCACGAGACCGGCGACGCGCTGATCGTGACGATGGAGGTGCCGGGCGTCGATCGCGGCAGCATCGACGTCAAGGTCGAGGACGACGTGCTGCGCGTCGAGGCCCGCATCGATTCCGGCAAGTACGAAGGCATGGAGCCGCTCTACACCGAATACAACGTCGGCCACTTCGCGCGCTCGTTCTCCCTCTCGCACGTCATCGACCAGGGCAGGATCGATGCCGCGCTGAAGGACGGCGTGCTGACCCTGACGCTCAACAAGGTGCAGAAGGCTCAGCCCAGGCAGATCGAAATTCGCTGATCCGGGTCGCGGGCGATCGCCTGGCAGTGCGGATCGGCGAGCGAACGGCGGACGTCGTCCCGGCGGCCATCGAGCTGCCTGTGCGAGGGCACCCGTTCGCGCAGCCGGTCATCGAGCCCGATTGGCAAGCCGGCCGCGACCGCGAACGGCCGCACCGAGCCGGGCGCCTGCGGCAACGGCGCAGAGGCGTCACGTCTGCCGTAGGGCTATCGCTGCGGCCGACCGACGACGAGGCCGGTCATCTCGACGACCTCGAGGTCGCGCGTCTTGACCCGCATGAGCTGACGCAGCGTATCGACGTTCCAGCCCGGATGCGGCGCGCCGCTGATGAAATTGTCGCTGCCGTTGTCGGCGAGGAACATGCCGTACTTCTTCAACGCGACGAGGATGGCCTTCACCTCGGGCGCGAAGCCGGAGACGTCGAAGTCGGCGCGCAGGCGCACGCGCATGCCCATCGGCGCCAGGTCCTCGTCGGGGTCCTTGCTCGCATAGTGGCTCGCCGGCGGCACGTAGGCGCGCCGCGTCCTGGCGAGCGTGAAGCGCAGCGCGTGCTCGATGGCGCCCTTGACCACCGCCTCGTCGTAACGCACGAGGCCGGGCAGGATCGGCAGGCCGGCCGCGTCCGCCGAGGTCCAGCCGGGATTGCGCACCTGGCTCTTCCCGAGGTCCCAGATCGCGCCGCCGTCGCCGCGCCAGGCGCCGTTTGCTTCGGGAAACGCGTTGAAGATCTCGTACAGCCGCCACGCGTCGCGATCGAGCACGATGACGTGGCGATCGCCGGTGCCCTTCGGCCCGCCCTCGATCGGCGCGTCGGGCGGGATCGGGTAGGGGCCGGCATCGCTTTCCTCGGCGTACTCGACGAACCTGACCGGCACGCGCTTCTGGCCCCTGGCGACGACGATATACTGGATGCCCATCGGGGCGCCCTCGTACTCGGTGCCGAAATCGCCGCGCAGCGGCTTGTCTAGGCCGATGCGCGCGAGGATGCGGCCGGATCTCGGATCGACCGGGCTCTTCGAGATGTCCTGGTGCCAGGGACTGTCGTCCGGCAGCAGCCGCAGGCCGTTGAGGCTGGCGTTGGCGCCGAGCTCGACCTTGCCGGGTTGGGCGTGCGCCGGCACGGCCGCGGCAAGCGCCGCCGCGAGTGCCACGGCGAGAACGGCGCGATTCATGGATCCCCCCACGATCAATCCCCGGCGCGGATCATCGGGCACGCGCGGCCGTGCGTAAATGGCTGCCGTTCACCTCCCCGGGCTCGATCGCCTCGAGGCAGGCGCGAGCCCCTTGGCGAGAAAGCCCTCGACGCCGCCGAGAACCTGCGGAAACGACGTGACGCCGAGGTCGTCGAGTGAAAGGGCCATGATGCATCGCCCTGTATGGCGACGTTACGATCTTGCAGCGAGCTCGGCGAGCGCGCGATGGTAGGTGAGCCACGCCCACTCGCCGTAACGTTTCACCAGCTCCAGCGAATTCAGGAATTCGATCGCGCCCATCGGCCGGCCGAAGACATGCGCATGCACCGTGATGTCGAGGCAGCTTGCTGGCCGGCCGAGAAGCGGCCAGTTGGCGACGATGCGTTCGAGGATGCGCGTGAACGCCTCGGGCTCGGCGCCGTAGCGGATGTAGAGCGGCATGTCGTTCACTTCCATGGTGAACGGCACGGCCACGATCGCGCCTGACGCCGTCGTGTGGCGACGCGGCAGGTCGGCGTCGAAGAAGTCGGCATGCCAGAGGAAGCCCGCCTTCGCCAGCAACGCCGACGTGCGCTCGCTCGGCGTGCAGCGCGGGCTGAGCCAGCCCGGCGGCGGACTGCCGGTGGATGTCGCGATGGCCTCGACGCAGCGCTCGAGGTCGTGCGCTTCCTCCTCCGCTGTCTGATAGGAGGGGATGATGTTCTGGCCCCAGCCGTGGGCGGCGACGACATGGCCGGCGCCGGCGATGGCGCGCATCAGCTCGGGATAGCGTTCGGCGAGAATGCCGCTCACATAGAAGACGGCGCGCTGCTTCTGGCTCTCGAGAACATCGAGAAGCCGCCATGCACCGACCTTCGGACCGTACTCCGCCCAGGAGCGGCCCTGCAGGTCGAGCACGCCCGCACGCAGCGGATTGCCCATCGGGCCGATGCCCGGTGCCGAATCGTCTGTCCAGCCTTCGAGCATGACGCTGACCGAAATCGCCAGCGGCTTGTCGTTCGGCCAGCGTGTGGGAATGGACTTGGTGGGGATCATAAGTCTACTACTTCCCAGGCCATATGAACTGCAAGCGGAAGAGGGTATGTCCTCCTTCAGCGGAAGAGTAATGCCTCAAAAGGACCACCGGCGCTCTGAAAAGCCGTGCGCCTTACCGATTCACTCTGAGCACGTCGACGCGGAGAATTGCTTGGGGGCAAGGGCTTTTGAGTAGGTGCGCGTAGGTCCGAGCCGAAATGGCTCCGGAGGAGGGATGCGAACCCCCAACCCGGCCATCAGATCGCGGGTCCCAGCGGCACTGGCATCGCCCTTCTGATCGAGCTTGATCAGATTAGGCCACGTTGTGCAGCGACAGCGACGCGTAGGGCATCGCCCGAACGAACGCCTCGATTGCTATAACGCAATAACGCAAGCCTGACACTCAACGCGATCCTGCGCACTTCTCCCGTGCCTCGTGCTTCGCAGCCTGTAGCGCGTTGAAGCGCTCGAGCATGTCCGGCCGCATGGCGTAGTGCTTGCCGATGTAGACCATGTCAGCGCGGACCATAGCGAACGAAGAATCCTCGCCGTCCACATGGCGTACAGAAACAACATCAAAACCGACCAGAGGGGCTAGAACGCGGCTTTAGAATGCGGTTGATAGCATCCATGGGGGTGCATTGGGGCGGCGTTCAGGCGCCCGGGCGGCGCAGCGAAATCCAGACCTGTCACGGCGTCCCGTATGGCGGTCGGCGCGGCTTGTATGCCGCTTTGGCCCACCTCACAATGGACAATGCCGCGAATCAACCAACATCGGCGCAACGCGCCCATACCGGAGGGAACGTCCATGGCCTACGAGCAGATCCTGGTCGAAACCGCCGACCGCGTCCGCACCATCACGCTCAACCGGCCGGACCGGCTCAACGCCTGGACCGCCACGACGCACAACGAGCTGAAGCAGGCCATGCACGAGGCCGGGGCCGACCCCGAGGTGCGGGTGATCATCCTCACAGGTGCGGGTCGCGGCCTCCCCGCCGCGCAGCAATTCGTCTTTCCAAGCGGTAAAAGGCTTCAAGGTCAGTTAAACCGTATTGGGTTTGACGGTCACCCCAACGAGAATCGCCAGCTACATGCGGAAAAGGATCACGTCCCATCAGCGCGCGGAAGATGCCCGTGGGCGCGTGGAACGGTCCCGAACCCCGTACGAGCACATTCAAGGTGCGATCCGATGCGAAGCCCTTGGCCTCAAGCCCGAAATGCGCCACGCCGCGTGACCCCATTGGCAGGTAACCATACCACTCCCAGAGAGTACTGAGCGATCCGTCCGCATTCTCCGAGGCAATATTAATTTGCACTCTGTACCGCGACCCACTGATACTCGTGTTTGTCTGTACCTCGATGTGCTTGCCGGCGAGTTGTGTTGGAACGGGTCCGTCGAAGGCATGGCCTCCGGGCTCGGTAGTAAAGAGATCACCCCACAGAACTGGGCCGATCTGGTCAGCGGAAAACGGTGACCCGAAAGAGTAGAGACGGTCAGATGGAACTACGGGCCGTCCACCTTGCTCTTTCGGGATCGTTGACTGCGCCAAGTATGCCATGCCGTAGGAAGCAGGCCCGAGACCGGTGGCTGTGATGAAAAGTCCCATTCTAGCCATTGTCCAACCTCACAAGGTCAATCAGCGCAACAACCACTACGAAGTAGAATGTCTTGGGAATCTGGCCACCATAAGGCGACGAGGACGCTTGCCAGGATATGGCTTAATCGAGATCCGGATTCTGCTCTACTTTGCTGCTGGGTCTTGACGGCGCTCGCGGCAAGCGCCGTTTCGTCACCGTCGCGCTGCGTTGCTCTCCAAGTGCCGCCACATTCAAAGCCTGCCGGACCCGAGAGTCGCTGATGATCTGTTGGCTTCCATCGGATCGAGCCTGCTGGTTGGCGCCGGACAAGCACGTCGCTGTCGTGCCGCCCGGATTGGCAACGCACCCGATGAAGGTACTGATGGACGCGGTGCAAGCACCTATGTCGTGAGGTCCTCTCGGCTCTCACACAGTCTTCCTCTTGATGCCGCAACGATCGCGGCATCGAGAGAACGAGGACTTCAGACGAATGATCGCGTGGTCAACGATCCACGAATGGCTCCGGAGGAGGGATTCGAACCCCCGACCCGGCGGTTAACAGCCGCCTGCTCTACCACTGAGCTACTCCGGATCACGGCACGGCGGACGACATCGCGTCCGCCCGGCGCGGGGCGGTTTCTTGCAGACGCCGCAGGCGCTTGCAAGCGGATTCTCCCCCTCATCGACGCGCTGGAGGCCCGAGCCGGAATCGAACCGACATAAAAGGATTTGCAGTCCTCTGCATGACCATTCTGCCATCGGGCCGGCATCGCTGGTGGCACGCGGTATAGGAGCGCCCCGCGGAAGGGTCAAGCGTTGCACGGCTTTATCGCCGTCCGGCCGCAAAGGTGACAATATCGCCGCGCCATCATCCGCTGCCTTTGCCTGATCGGGGAGATCCTATGGTAGCCGCCACCATCACCCGCTTGCCTCGCATGCTTGGACTGGCGGCCCTGGGAGCCGCCTTCCTGATGTCGGCCTCCGCCGCCGCGCTGGCCCAGGAGCTGGCGCTGAAGCGCGTGATGCTGTCGTCGGGCGGCGTCGGCTATTTCGAGTACGAGGCCACCGTCGAGGGCGACACCGCGCTGAAGCTCACCGTCGGCCTCGACCAGGTCGACGACGTGCTCAAGAGCCTGGTGGTCTACGACGACAAGGGCGGGGTGGGCGGCCTGCATCTCGCCGGCCGCGAGCCGCTGTCGCAGACCTTCAAGGACCTGCCGTTCGACCAGGCGGCGCTGGGCTCGCCGGCGGCGCTGCTCAACGCGTTGCGCGGCGCGGAGATCACCGTCGGTGGCGCGCGGGCGATGAGCGGCCGCGTCGTGGCGGTGACGGCCGAGACGGTCATGACGCCGGAGCGCCGGGCGCTGATGACGCGCCATCGCGTGACCATGATGACCGGCAGCGGCCTGCAGCAATTCGTGCTCGAGGAGGCGGAGAGCCTGCAGTTCGCCGACCCGGCGCTGCGCGAGCAGGTGCAGCGCGCGCTGGCCGCGCTGGCCAACAACCGGGCCAAGGACGCGCGCACCATCGAGCTCACCTCGAAGGGCAAGGACAAGCGCACGGTGCGCGTCGCCTACATCGTCAGCGCGCCGCTGTGGAAGGCGTCGTACCGCCTGACCATCCCGGCCGACGACGCGGCGACCAAGGCGCAGCTGCAGGGCTGGGCGGTGATCGAGAACCTCAGCGGCCAGGACTGGAAGAACGTCGAGCTCACCCTGGTCTCGGGCCAGCCGGTGATGTTCCGCCAGGCGCTGTACCGCGCCTATTACGTCGATCGTCCCGAGGTGCCGGTCGAGGTCGTCGGCCGCCTGCTGCCCAATGTCGATCACGGCCAGACGCCCTATGCGCCGCCGCCGCCGCCACCACCGCCGCGCCCCACCATGGCGCCGGCGCCGGCCGTGCAGTCGCGCGCCGACGGTCGCGCCATCCCCATGGGCGGGGCGGGCGGCCCGCGCGACCGTGTGATGCCGACCAACATGGCCAGCCCGGCCGAGCAGGTCGCGGCGCAGGAAGGCCTGACCCAGGTGCTGTTCAAGTTCCCGACGCCGGTGAGCGTCGGCAATGGCCGCACGCTCTCGGTGCCGATCATCAACGGCGAGGTGCCGATCAAGCGCCAGGCGCTCTATCAGCCCGAGACCAGCCCGCGCAATCCGCTGGCCTCGGTGCGCCTGATGAACGACGGCAGCTCCGGCCTGCCGCCCGGCGTGATCACGATCTACGAGCGCAAGGGCGCGCCGGGCTCGGGCGACATCGCCTATGTCGGCGACGCGCGGCTGGCGGCGCTGCCGCCGGGCGAGAACCGCCTGCTGTCCTATGCGCTCGACCAGAAGATCAGCATCGAGCGCGACAGCGCGCGCACCGACACCTTGGTGCGCGGCAGCATCTCGGGCGGCGTGCTGAAGTACGAGACCCTGCTGCGCCAGACCGCGACCTATCGCGTGCGCGCGCCGGCGCGCGAGGGCCGCCAGCTGCTGATCGAGACGCCGCGCCTGCAGGGCTGGACGCTCACCAAGCCGGAGAACAAGGAGATCGGCCAGATCGACGGCAAGTACCGCGTGCCCTTCGAGCTGAAGGGCGGCGAGGCCTACACCTTCGAAATCGTGCAGGAGCAGACGGTGTCGCAGCACCTGTCGCTGGTCGCCGCCAGCGTCGATCAGGTGCGCTACTTCGCGCGCGCCCGCGAGTTCGACCCCAAGACGCGCGATCAGCTCACCCGGCTGATCCAGCTCCAGGGCGCCGTGGCGGCGGCGGAGAAGGTGCTGGGCGATCTCGACGGCCAGCGCCAGCGCATCGTCCAGGAGCAGGCGCGCATCCGCGACAACCTCGCCCGCGTGCCGTCGGGCACCGACCTGCACCGGCGCTATCTCGCCACGCTCGATCGCCAGGAGACCGAGCTCGAGGCGCTGGCCAAGCGCCGCGGCGAAGCCGAGACCGCGGTCCACAACGCGCGCGAGGCGGTGTCGCGCTACGTCGCGAGTCTCGGTTAGGAATGTCTTCCTTCTCCCCGCGCAGGCGGGGAGAAGGTGCCCGAAGGGCGGATGAGGGGCTTCGCGGAGTCTCGACAGCCACAGCGTTGGTCGTTGCTCCAGGAAGCCCCTCATCCGCCTCGCTGGCGCACGGCACCTTCTCCCCGCCTGCGCGGGGAGAAGGAGAGAAGGGGCACTAGATTCCCCGCTTCTCCTTGCTTTCGCACCGGTCTTGGCCGCTGGTCTTGCCCGGGGAAACGTGTTACGAAGCGCCTCGATTGCCGCCGACTGCGCGTTGGCGGACACGTGGCCGCATCCGGCGGCCGCGATCTTGTGAACGGCGCCGAAGGCAAAGGCGACGAGAGATCCTGAGTGAGGGAAGAACAATGAGCGACGTCGCCGACCGCGTGAAGAAGATCGTCATCGAGCATCTCGGCGTCGAGGACGGGCAGGTGAAGCCGGAGGCGAAGTTCATCGACGATCTGGGCGCCGACAGCCTCGATACCGTCGAGCTGGTCATGGCCTTCGAGGAAGAGTTCGGCGTGGAGATTCCCGACGACGCCGCGGAGAAGATCCAGACCGTGGGCGACGCCGTGAAGTTCATCGAGGCCAATTCCTGATCGGACTGACGCCGGCGCCGGCCATCGGCGATGGCCGGCGTTCGCACGTCTGGCGGGATTGATCGAGGGACCGGGGAGAGCCGATGCGACGCGTGGTCGTGACGGGCATGGGTATGGTGACGCCGTTGGGCGACGGCGTCGGCACGACGTGGCATGGGCTTCTGGAGGCGAAGTCCGGCATCCGCCCGATCCAGAGCTTCGACGTGAGCGACCTGCCGACCAAGATCGCCGGCAGCGTGCCGCTGGGCGACAAGGCGAACGGCCACTTCAACGCCGATCTCTACATGCTGCCCAAGGACCAGCGGAAGGTCGACCAGTTCATCATCTACGGCGTCGCCGCCGCCGCGCAGGCGGTCGATGACGCCGGCTGGGCCGACGCCAGCGATGAAGAGAAGCTGCGCACCGGCGTGATGATCGGCTCGGGCATCGGTGGCCTGAACACGATCTACGAGGCTTCGGTGACCCTGAAGGAGCGCGGGCCGCGGCGGCTCAGCCCCTTCTTCATCCCCTCGGCGCTGATCAACCTCGTCTCCGGCCAGGTGTCGATCAAGTTCGGCTTCAAGGGGCCCAACCATGCCGTCGTCACGGCCTGCTCGACCGGCGCGCACGCCATCGGCGACGCCGCGCGGCTGATCATGCTCGACGATGCCGACGTGATGGTCGCCGGCGGCGCCGAGGCCGCGGTGTGCCGCATCGGCATCGCCGGCTTCAACGCCTGCAAGGCGCTGTCGACCGGCTACAACGACACGCCCGAGAAGGCTTCGCGTCCCTGGGACAAGGGCCGCGACGGCTTCGTCATGGGCGAGGGCGCCGGCGCCGTCGTGCTCGAGGAGTACGAGCACGCCAAGAAGCGCGGCGCGAAGATCTACGCCGAGGTGCTGGGCTACGGCCTGTCGGGCGACGCCTATCACATCACGGCCCCGGCCGATGACGGCGACGGCGGCTTCCGCTCGATGAAGGCGGCGCTCAAGCGCGCCGGGCTGGGCACCGACAAGATCGACTACGTCAACGCGCACGGCACCAGCACGCCGCTGGGCGACGAGATCGAGCTCGGCGCCGTGAAGCGCCTGTTCGGCGCCGACGCCTACAGGCTGTCGATGTCCTCGACCAAGTCGGCCACCGGCCACCTGCTGGGCGCCGCCGGCGCGATCGAGGCGATCTTCGCCGTGAAGTCGATCACCGAGCAGGTCGTGCCGCCGACGCTGAACCTCGAGGATCCCTCCGAGGGCTGCGACATCGACCTCGTGCCCAAGCAGGCCAAGCAGCGCCCGGTCCGCTACGCCCTGTCGAACTCCTTCGGCTTCGGCGGCACCAACGCCAGCGTGATCTTCGGCGCGGTGTGATGGTCTTCCTTCGCCCCGCGAAGGCGGGGAGAAGGTGGCGCGAAGCGCCGGATGAGGGGCTTCAAGACGCCTCGGCAACGCCGCATTCGCTGGCGAACCTTTGCCCATGCCACGTCCCTTCCGCGACGTTCACACTGCCAACGCGCGCGCTCTTCGCACCACGGCGACCGAGGCTGAGAGCCGACTGTGGGCCGTGCTTCGAGGGCGCCGACTCGGTGGGTTCAAGTTCCGCCGGCAGTATGCGATTGGCGACTACGTCGCCGATTTCGCCTGCATCGAGCGTGGCGTGATCGTCGAACTGGATGGCAGCCAGCATGTCGAGCAGGAGGTGTACGACACCCGCCGCTCGGCCTGGTTGGAGAGCGTCGGCTTTCGCATCGTGCGGATCTGGAACGCCGATTTCCTGCGTGATCCCGAAAGCGCGCGTGAGGCGATCTGGGCGGCCTTGAACGAAGCGCCGACGTCGTTGCACGAGGAAGCCCCTCATCCGCCTCGCTGGCGCTCGGCACCTTCTCCCCGCCTGCGCGGGGAGAAGGGCTAAGGCGAGAATCGGCGCAGGATCCAGTCCGTGGCGTTGCCCGGCAGGGTGGCGCCGAGCCAGACGGCGGCTTTGGTGCCGATCGGGAAGGCGATGCGCGCGCGGTCGTGCGCCAGGCCGCGGCGGATGATCGCCGAGGCGCGTGCGCCGCTCATCATGAAGGGCATCGGGAAATCGTTGCCCACGGTGATGCGGCTCTCGACGAAGCCCGGGCAGATCACGCTGACGCCAACATTGTCGCGATGCAGCTGGTGGCGGATCGATTCGCCCCAGACCCGGATCGCCGACTTGCTGGCGTTGTAGGCCGAGGCGCGCGGCAGGCCGATGAAGCCGGCGAGCGAGGCGACGAGGCCGATCTGGCCGTTGCGCCGCGCGCGCATGGCGTCGAGCAGCGGGAAGACCGTGTTGAAGGTGCCCTCGACATTGACCGCGAAGGTCCGCCGCGTGCGCTCCTCGTCGATGCCCTGGCCCTTGCCCTTCTCGATCGAGATGCCGGCATTGGCGAGCACCAGGTCGACCGGCTTCGCCGCGTCCTGCGCGCGCAACCAGTCCGCCATGGCGTCGCGGTCGGCGATGTCGATGGTGCGTGCCGCGACCTCGGCACCGCGCGCGCGACAGGCGGCGGCGACCGCCTGCAGGCGGGCATCGTCGCGCCCGCCCAGCGCCAGCCGCGCCCCCGGCACGGCGTAGTCCAGCGCCAGCGCCTCGCCGATGCCCGACGAGGCGCCGGTGATGACGATCGAACGGAAGGTCTTCATTCGGGGTCGGCGCCGGCCATCAGGTCTCGCGGTCGCAGGAACGCCTCCAGATACGCGCCGCGGCCCAGCTCGGACCACTCGTCGAGGCTCACGCGCAGGCAGGCGGCGGCGCCGGTCGGATACTTGTTGATCATCGCCACCATGCTGGCCGGGTCGCCGTCGGTGGCGAGCTCGCGCGCCAGCTCGGCCATGCCGTCGTTGTGGCCGATCAGCACCACGCGCTCGACATCGGCCGGCAGCGCGCGCAGCCGCATCAGCAGGCCATGCGCACCGGCGAGGTAGAGGCCGGGCTCGAGCGAGACCCGCGGCGCCGGCTTCAGGCGGGCGAGCAGGGGCTCCAAGGTCTCGCGCGTGCGCAGCGAGGTCGAGCACAGGATCAGGTCGGGCGGCGCGCTTCTGGCGACCAGCGCCGCGGCGATGGCAGCGGCCGCGCGCCGGCCCCGCCCGGTCAACGGCCTGTCGTGGTCGGAGACGCCGGCTCTGCCGGGCGCTGCCTTGGCGTGACGATACAGGACAAGCTCTCGATCCATGCCACACACTCGCCGTATTCATATTTATTTTCAATACGTTAAGCTCGCGTCACCAGAATTTAATGGGCGACGGCGGGTGATTCTGGCTACGCTCACGCCGACCAGGGAGACGGGCCGGCGCCCGTTTTGATCATGAACGCCAGCGTCCAGCCGACATCGTCTTCCGCCCCGGGCACGCCCGATACGCGGACGGCGCCCAGCCGGCTGATCAACCGCGAGCTGTCGTGGCTGGCCTTCAACACGCGCGTGCTTGAAGAAGCCAGCAATCCCAACCATCCGGTGCTCGAGCGCGTGCGCTTCCTGTCGATCAGCGCCAACAACCTCGACGAGTTCTACATGGTGCGCGTCGCGGGCCTGCGCGACATGCTGCCGACCCGCGCCAGCCAGCTCAGCGACGACGGGCTCACGCCGGCGGAACAGCTGGCGGCGATCCGCGAGGCGGCCAGCACCTTGATGACGACGCAGCAGACGGTGTGGTCGCAGCTGCTCGACGAGCTGCGTCGTCACGACTTCGCCGTGCTCGACGAGGCCGAGCTCAGCGAGGCCGAGCGCGCCTGGCTCGACCAGTATTTCCTCGGCCAGGTCTTCCCGGTGCTGACGCCGCTGGCGATCGATCCGTCGCATCCGTTCCCGTTCCTGCAGAACCTCGGCTTCTCCGTCATCCTCAAGCTGCGCAGCGTGACAGGCAATCGCAGCATGATGGCGCTGCTGCCGCTGCCGCCGCAGATCGACCGCTTCGTGCGCCTGCCCGGACCCGCCGTGCGCTTCCTGGCGCTGGAGAGCCTGATCGGCCTGTTCCTCGACCGCCTGTTCCCGGGCTACGCCGTCGAGGCGCGCGGCAATTTCCGGGTCATCCGCGACAGCGACGTCGAGATCGCGGAAGAGGCCGAAGACCTCGTCCAGGTGTTCCAGACCGCGCTCAAGCGCCGCCGGCGCGGCGATCTGGTGTCGATCACGCTCGATGCCGACATGAACGAGGAGCTGCGCGCCTTCCTGTTCGACCAGCTCGAGCTGGTGGCCGGCGACGTCGACATCTTCGACCTCGAGCGCATCCTCAACATCGGCGACGTCGGCGCGCTGATCGTCGCCGACCGGGCAGACCTGAAATTCCCGCCCTACGAGCCGCGCTTCCCGGAGCGCATCCGCGACTATGGCGGCGACTGCTTCGCGGCGATCCGCGCCAAGGACATCGTCGTGCATCATCCCTACGAGAGCTTCGACGTGGTGGTGCAGTTCCTGCGCCAGGCGGCGCGCGATCCGGCGGTGGTGGCAATCAAGCAGACGCTCTATCGCACCAGCAAGGACTCGCCGATCGTCAAGGCGCTGATCGAGGCGGCCGAGGCGGGCAAGACGGTCACCGCGCTGGTCGAGCTCAAGGCGCGTTTCGACGAGGAGGCCAATATCCGCTGGGCGCTCGACATGGAGCGTGCCGGCGTGCAGGTGGTCTACGGCTTCCTCGACCTCAAGACGCACGCCAAGGTCTCGATGGTGGTGCGGCGCGAGAGCGGGGCGATCCGCACCTACGTGCATTTCGGCACCGGCAACTACCACCCGATCACCGCGCGCATCTACACCGACACCTCGTTCTTCACCTGCGATCCGGCGATGGGCCGCGACGCGGCGCGGGTGTTCAACTACATGACCGGCTACGCCAAGCCCGACGCGATGGAAAAGCTGTCGGTGGCGCCGGTGACCCTGCGCGACACGCTGGTGGCCAACATCGATCGCGAGATCGCCAGCGCCGCCGCCGGCAAGCCGTGCGGCATCTGGGCCAAGATGAACTCGCTGGTCGACGCGCGCATCATCGACAAGCTCTACGAGGCCTCCGCCGCCGGCGTGCCGATCGAGCTGGTGGTGCGCGGCATCTGCTGCCTGCGGCCGGGCGTGAAGGGCCTGAGCGAGACCATCCGGGTCAAGAGCATCATCGGCCGCTTCCTCGAGCATTGCCGCATCGTCTGCTTCGCCAACGGCCATCCGCTGCCGTCGCCCGAGGCCAAGGTGTTCATCTCCTCGGCCGACTGGATGCCGCGCAACCTCGATCGCCGCGTCGAGCTGCTGGTGCCGATCGAGAACCCGACCGTGCACCGCCAGATCCTCGACCAGATCATGGTCGCCAACCTCAAGGACGAGGCGCAGTCCTGGGACCTCGCCGGCGACGGCGTCTACACCAGGCGCAAGGCCGGCCCGGACGCCTTCAGCGCCCACACCTGGTTCATGACCAACCCATCGCTCTCGGGCCGCGGCAGCGCCCTGCGCCGGCCGGGCTCGATGCCCAAGCTGATCCCCAGCCGCGAAGGCCGGCGCCACAAGGCGGGCAGCGGCTCCTGACTTCCTTCTCCCCGCGAAGGCGGGGAGAAGGTGCCCGAAGG
>JBFXAZ010000078.1:0-27032 GCA_050183765.1 Reyranellaceae bacterium
CCAGTGCCAGCAGGGCGAGAGAGGACAGCAAGGCACGAGACAGCATGGAGGGACGCTCCCCGACCGCGTGCGGAATCCTAGCATCGACATCGCGGCGAGGCGATGGCAGGGTCGCGCATGGCCCAGCGTCTCGAGTTCTACTTCGACTGTTCCAGCCCGTGGACCTATCTCGCCTTCCACGCCGTGCAGCCGTTGGCCGCCGAGCTCGGGGTCGCCATCGAATGGAAGCCGATCCTGGTCGGCGGCGTCTTCAATGCGGTCAACGACACGGTCTATCAGAGCCGCGCCAATCCCAATCCGCGCAAGGCCGGCTACATGCTCAAGGATCTGGCCGACTGGGCCCGGCTCTACGGCCTGCGCATCAGGATGCCGCCCAGCGTCTTCCCGGTGAACAGCGTCAAATGCATGCGCGGCGCCCTGGTGGCCCTGGATCGCGGCCGGCTGGTGCCCTATGCCACGGCGGCTTTCGAGGCCTATTGGAGCGAGGATCGCGACATCTCGAGGGACGAGGTGATCGGCGACATCGTGGAGCGCGTGGGCTTCGACCGCGCCGATTTCTTCGTCCGCATCGGCGAGTCGGCCTGCAAGGATCGCCTGAAGGCCAATACCGACGAGCTGATCGCGCGCGGCGGCTTCGGCAGCCCGACGATGTATATCAACGGCACGGACATGTATTTTGGCAATGATCGCTTGCCCTTAGTGCGCGCCGCGCTCGAGCGCGCGGCGTAATCGCGCTGGCACGGCCGGGGCGCTTTGCTATAGTCCGCCGCCTCTCGTCATCAGTCTGACAACAGGGAAATAAAGCATGACCGTCTGGACCCGTCCCGGCCTCATGGCGCTCGCCGTCGTCTCGCTGGCCGCATGCGCGCCGCCCAAGCCGGCGGAGCCGCCGCCACCATCGACCGGCTACGCCAAGGTGATGCTGGCGGCGATGGCCTCGCCAGGACGCGGCCAGTGCCTCAACGAGGCGGAAACCGACACCGTGCGCGGCCGCATCATCCAGCAGGAGCTGGCCTTCGCCGCCCGCTACTGCAACATGATCGGCGACTACAACCGCTTCGCCACCAAGTTCAGCGGCGACCTGCAGACCAACGGCCGGCAGCTCCAGACGCTGTTGCGCCGGCGCGGCATCAACATCAACACCTTCGTCACCGACATCGCCAACAAGACGGCGACGCGTGGCGCGACCTATTCGGGCTACTGCGCCGACGCGCGCGAGGCCTTCCGCTGGGCCCTGCAGCCCTCGACGACGCAGCTCACCGCCGTGCCGCCCCTCTATGACAATACCGCGGACCACGCCACCAAGCCGTGCCATCCGCGGCCCGTGCGGCGCTGATCGGCAGAGCCATCGGCGACAAACAGAACGCGGGCCCCAAGCGGCCCGCGTTTTCTTTGATGGCACAGGTGCGAACGGTCACAAATGCAAACGGCCGGCTTGCGCCGGCCGTCGCATCAGGCACGTCAGGTCGCGCTTACTGCAGCACGATCTCGACGCGGCGGTTCTGGGGCTCCTTGACGTTGTCGCCGGTCTGCACGAGCAGCTGGGTCTCGCCCTTGCCGGTGACACCGATCGCCGCGGCGGGGATGCCGTTGCGGACCAGCGCGTCCTTGACGGCGTTGGCGCGGCGCAGCGACAGCGCCATATTGTAGGCCGGCGAGCCCGAGGTGTCGGTGTGGCCGGTCACGGCGATACGGGTGACGGCACCCATGCACTGCGCGACGTAGGCCTTGAGCGCCTCGCCCTCGATGCCGCGCTTGCGGGCGTCGGCGGCGCAGTCGTTCGACGTGCGGCCCGAGGTGCCCGCCATCTTGGCGGCGTCAGCAGCCTGCTTGATCGTCGCGGCAGCCTGGGCCGTGATGGTCGAACGATCAAAATCGAAGAACACCATGTACTGCTTCACGGTGGTGGCGGCCTGCGGCGGCGGCGGCGGCGGAGTCTCTTCGCAGGCGGCGACGAACAGGAGTGCGGCGGCAGCCAGGATCAGTTTCTTCATCGATAGCCCCCAAAAATGATCGGTAACTCGGTTTTTGTAGCACGACCCCGGGTATCAACCAACGGAATTCACCGCTGCGAGACGTGATTCCCGGGGAGTGCGACCAACATGGAACGGCCAGCTAGGCCGACCGTTCCCTTAGATTCTCAATCCCCTGCCGACTTTACTGCAGGACGATTTCGACGCGGCGGTTCTGCGGCTCGCGCACACCGTCGGCAGTCTGCACCAGCGGCTGGCTCTCGCCACGGCCCACGACCGTGATGTTCGCCGCCGGGATGCCGTCACGCACCAGGGCATCCTTGACCGCGTTGGCGCGGCGCAGCGACAGCGCCATGTTGTACGCGTCCGAACCCGAGCGGTCGGCGTGGCCGGTGACGCCGATACGGGTCTTCTTGCCGGCCTTGGCGTCAGCCGCGGCCTTGCGGATGGTCTCCGCCGCCGTCGCCGTGATGGTCGAGCGGTCGAAATCGAAGAACACCATGTACGAAGCCGCGGGCGGAACCGGCGGCGGCGGCGGCGGGGCCATGGCGGCCGGCGCGCCGAACTTGTACGCCAGGGTCAGCATCGCCGAGTGGTTGAGGTAGCGATAGCTGGCGCCGTTGAAGCTCGGGTTCGTCGTCCCGAAGAACTTGTAGTCCAGCGAGATGCGGAAGGCGTCGTCGAACACGGCGCTCAGACCGGCGATGCCCTGATAGGCGAACTCGGTCTGCGACTGCGTCACGCGAGCGATACCGACACCGGCGCCGATGTGCGGCGAGATCATGCTCTGCGGGAAGAAGTCGTAAAGCACGTTGACCATCGCCGCGATCGACTCGACCTTGGTCTGGCCGTAGTTCGTGTTGACGCTGTTGCGGCGATACGGAATCTCGAGCTCGACGCGCGGGCCGATGAAGTCGTAACCGACAACGCCACCGACCATCCAGCCGACGCGCGGGCTGTTGGTCTGACCGGCAATATTGGTGTTCAGGTTGTGGATGAAGTTGATCCCGCCTTCGACACCAACGTAGAAACCGGGCGTCAGGTTCTGCGCCTGCGCCGCCAAGGGAGCGGCGATTAGAGCCGCCGCCACGACAGCCCCGACCTTCGTCTTCATTTGGATCCCCTCTCTAAGGTCTTCAACAACTGGCCGAAGTTGGCTGACGGGAGCATCACCAACCCTGCGCGCCGACTATATACCAGATTGAGTACCTAGCAACCGGGCCAAGGCGGATTGGCCGAATCTGTGGCGGCAAAGCCACAGTCATCTTATTTCCCTATTAGTGCATTGATCTCGCGTCCGTTTTCGCCCGTCGGCGCGACCCCCCTCATGAGCCTGGAGACGTCGCTCTGGGGGCCTGCGGCGGCGGGCGTATCTTGAACGAAAGACCGAGCACCCGTTCGTCCTCGTTGAATCGGAAATAGGGCGCGGCGCGGCCGGGCCAAAGCGGCTTCGATACCCACTCGTCGGACGGCCGGTCCGCTGCGGAAAGCGTGCCCTGCAGCGCGCCGGTGGTGGTGAGGCCACGCAGTCCGGCGATCGTGCGCGGGGCGGACGCCTGGGGCGCGGCCGGCACCGGTGCCGGCTGGACCGCGGGCCTGCCGCTCAGGTTCACGGCATCGGCCGCGCCGGATCCGGGACGGTCGGTTGCGGCCGGAGCGGCATCGGCGCGCGGCGTGAAATCGATGCCGGCACCGATCGGCACGGCAAGAGCTGGCTCGGCGGCCCCCGCGGATCCCGCGCCGGCAAACAGCGGCAGCGCGACAAGCACCGCAAGGACCGTGCGTGGACGATCCTTCACCATCATCAATTCCCAAAATTCGCTTTGTGTTGTGGACGCACCGTACACCCCGGGCGCCGGCCCCTCAAGGCGATGCGGGCGAATCGCGCGATCCGGACCGGATGCCGCAGTACCGCGCCGCGAACCGTGCCTCTTGACCGCACGGCCGGGGCGGGACGCAATCCGGCCCGGCATGTTCAGGAGGGAAGCGCGATGGGCGAGCTCAAGTACAGCAAGGTCGAGAAGGACGGGCGACTGCTGATCGTCACGATCAACCGGCCCGAGGTCTACAATGCCTGCCATCCGATGGCGAACCAGGAGCTGGGCGACATCTTCGACGAGTTCGCCGCCGATCCGGAGATGTGGGTGGCGATCATCACCGGCGCCGGCGACAAGGCGTTCAGCGCCGGCAACGACCTGAAATACCACGCGGAATTGCAGAAGACGACGGGCAAGCGCCCAAGCTCGCCGCCCAAGGGCTTCGGCGGCCTGGCCAACCGCTTCGACCTCGACAAGCCGGTGATCGCCGCGGTCAACGGCGTCGCCATGGGCGGCGGCTTCGAGATCGCGCTGGCCTGCGACATCATCATCGCCTCGGAGAACGCGCGTTTTGCGTTGCCGGAACCCCGGGTCGGCCTGGCCGCCGGCGCCGGCGGCATGCAGCGCCTGTCGCGCCAGATCCCGCTGAAGAAGGCCATGGGCATGATGCTCACCGGCCGCCATGTCCCGGCGCAGGAAGGCTACGAGCTGGGCTTCGTCACCAAGGTCGTGCCGCAGGCCGAGCTGATGAAGGAGGCCAGGGCCTGGGCGCAGCAGATCCTCGAATGCTCACCGATGAGCATCCGCGCCACCAAGCAGGTCGTCATGCGCTCGCTCGACGTGCCCGCCACCGAGATGGCCATGCGCAACCTCAACTACCCCGCCTTCGTCGCCATGACCCGCAGCGAGGACACCGTCGAGGGCCCCCGCGCCTTCGCCGAGAAGCGCAAGCCCGACTGGAAGGGCCGCTGAGTCCTCTTCCTTCTCCCCACGAAGGTGGGGAGAAGGTGCCCGAAGGGCGGATGAGGGGCTTTGCGATGGTTTGTTATCGTCGGACGCTGATGTTGAGGCAGGAAGCCCCTCATCCGCCTCGCTGACGCTCGGCACCTTCTCCCCGCCTATGCGGGGAGAAGGGTATTTGAGCTTCGCATGCTTGCCGACTCGCTGCATCTGCGCCCAGTCGACGATCGCGACGTACTCGATCCCGTCGACGTCGTAGATCCTCACCAGACCCTGCGCCGCGAGCTCCTGGATCATCGCGCAAATGTGATCGCTGCCGATCTCGTCGCCGGGAAACACCTGCATGCGGATGGTGCGCGGCCGCAGCGGCTGCACACCGCCGTCATCGGCAAAGTTCCACAGACCAATGAACAGCAAACGCGTCATCGGCTTGCAGTCGATGACGGCCTCCATGGTCCAGAAGTCGGGTGAGATCGTGCGATTGCGGGCCATTGGTCGGACTCCAGTGCTGGTGACTGGCACCGGTGTACCGCCGGACTCCGACCTCTCCTATTTATGCCCCTACGATTGTCGCGCGCGCACGATTTGTCGTTATCCAGCGCCCATTCCCGCGGTCATGCCGCCGTCGGAGACGAATTCCGCACCGGTGACGTAAGTCGCCTCATCCGAGACCAGCCACGTCACCAGCGACGCCATCTCCTCGGGCTCGGCGAAGCGGCCGATCGGTGTCTGCGCCATCCAGCGGGCGCGGCCCTCTTCCTCGCTGGGCGCGCGCGCGATGCTGGCCTTCATCAGCCCGGTCATGGTCGGGCCGGGATGGATCGAGTTGCAGCGGATGGCGTAGCCCTTGGTGGCGCAGTGCAGCGCCACGCTCTTGGTGAACTGGCGCACCGCCGTCTTGCTCGCCCCGTAATGCACGGAAAGCGGGAAACCGCCATAGGCGGCGCAGGACGAGACGTTGACGATCGCCCCGCCCTTCTCCTTCATCAGCGCGATGCCGGTGCGGCAGCCCAGGAACACGCCGTCGAGGTTCACCGCCATCACACGGCGCCATTCGGCCAACGTGCAGGTCTCGGGATCGGCCGGACCGCTGGTGCCGGCGTTATTGAACAGGATGTCGAGGCGCCCGAAGCGCTCGCGGATGCCGCTTTCGATGCGCGACCAGTCGGCTTCGCTGGCGGCGTCCTGCGGCAGGAAAACGCCCGCCGCGCCGACAATGTTCACTGCATCGCTTTGCGCCGGCGCCGCGATGTCGGTGCCGACGACGATCGCGCCTTCATCGGCGAAGCGCCGCGCCGTGGCCCGGCCGATGCCGGAGGCCGCGCCGGTGACCAGCGCGACCTTGCCCGTCAGACGCTCAGCGCGGGCCATGATCCCAGTCCAGCTCGAAATCGTCGCCCCTGGCCTTGATGTAGGCGGCATGCGGCGGCGCGAAGTGCGCCGGCATCAAGAGCGCATGCTCGTGCGCGCAATGCGAGAGGATCTTGTTGCGGGACTGGCGCGCCAGGGACGTGTCCTCGCAGAAGCGGCTGTTCCACTTCCACAGCGGCACCTGCACCGGGTTGTGCAGCGCGTCGCCCGAGAACAGCGCGCGCTTGCCCTGAGACTCGAGCGTGACGTGGACGTGGCCCGGTGTATGGCCCGGCGACGGATGGATCATCAGGCCGCGCCCGAGATCGTGCTGGCCGTCGACCATCTCGGCCAGGCCCGCCTCGACGATCGGCAGCACCGAGTCGTTGTAGGTGTTGCGCTGGTATTCGTCGGTCTCCGGCTTCTTCGCCGCCGCCTGCCAGTGCTCGTGGTCGCCCCTGGACATCACGTACTTCGCCTTGGGGAAGGTCGGCACCCACTTGCCGTTCTCGAGCTTCGTGTTCCAGCCGACGTGATCGACATGGAGATGCGTGCACAGCACGAGGTCGATGTCCTCGGGCTGCACGCCGGCGCGGCGCAGGCGGTCGAGGTAGTCGGTGTTGAGCATGTCGAAGCGCGGCATGCCGGGGCGCGGCTTGTGGTTGCCGCTGCAGGCATCGACCAGAATGGTGAGCCCGTTCATGCGGATCACCCAGCTGTGGATGCTGGCGATCAGCCGGCCAAGCTCGGGCGAATAGTAGGAGGGCGCCAGCCAGTGCTCGTGCGCCTTGAAGGTCGCGGCGTCGAATTCGGGGAAGAACTGGTCGGCGGGAAAGCCCGGCCCCATGATCTCCTCGATGCGGGTGACCTTGGCGTCCCCGATCATGCGTTCCTGCATCGCTTCCTCCCGTTTGCCTTCCCTGTCATCCCGAGCGCAGCGAGGGATCTAGTGGCAGCCTGGATCCCTCGCTGCGCTCGGGATGACAGGGAGTCCGATCTGCCCTGCTGTCGCTCAAGCATGCCGACTGTAGCGCGCGGCGCGCGGCCCGTGTAAGCGAAGCCTGCATACGCAGCAGGACACGAGGACATGGCGCAAGACAAGATGACCGGCGCGCTGGCCGGGCTGAAGGTGATCGATCTGTCGCGCGTGCTGGGCGGGCCCTATTGCGCGCAGATGCTGGCCGACCACGGCGCCGAGGTGATCAAGATCGAGCCGCCGCAGGGCGACGAGACGCGGTTGTGGGGTCCGCCGTTCGATGACGAGGGCATCTCCGCCTATTACGCCGGCATCAACCGCAACAAGCGCAACGTCGCGCTCGACCTCACCAAGCCCAAGGGACGCGAGGTGCTGCTCAAGCTGCTCGAGAGCGCCGACGTGCTGATCGAGAACTTCAAGGCCGGCACCATGGAGAAGTGGGGCATCGGCTACGCGGACGTGCTGTCGAAGAAGTTTCCGCGCCTGGTGCACGCGCGCGTCACAGGCTTCGGCAGCGACGGGCCGATGGGCGCCTATCCCGGCTACGATGCGATGGTGCAGGCCTGGGCGGGACTTGTTTCCGTCAACGGCGCGCCGGACAGCGGACCGGTGCGCATCGGCGTGCCGGTGGTCGATTTGTCGACCGGCATGAACGCCTGCATGGGCATCCTGATGGCGCTGTTCGAGCGCTCGCACTCGGGCAAGGGCCAGTTCGTCGACGCGACCCTGTACGACAGCGCCGTTGCGCTGCATCAGCCGCATGCGCCGAACTACCTGATGGGCGGCGTGAAGCCCAAGCTGTTCGGCAACAGCCACGGCAACCTCGCGCCGTACGCCAACTTCCCGACCAAGGGCCGCAACATCGTCATCGGCGCCGGCAACGACGCGCAGTTCCGCAAGCTGACGCAGATGCTGGGCAAGCCGGAGATGGCCGACGATCCGCGCTTCAAGACCAACAAGGATCGTCTCGCCAACAAGGCGGCGATGGAGGCCGAGCTCGCGGCGCTCACCAAGGACCGCGATGGCGAGTCCTTCGCCGAGGAACTGATGCTGGCGGGCGTGCCGTCGGGCGCGGTGCTCGAAGTGCCCGACGTGCTGGAGCACCCGCATACCAGGCATCGCAACATGGTCTGGGAGAAGGACGGCTATCGCAACGTCGGCAACCCGATCAAGCTCTCGCGCACGCCGCCCGGCGTGCGCAGCAAGCCCCGGCGATTCGGCGTCGACACGAAAGCGGTGCTGAAGGAAGCCGGCTACAGCGACGCCGATGTCGACACCCTGCTCGGCGAAGGCGTGGCGCTGGTGGAGAAGAAGGGCTGACTATGGCTTACCTTCCCCCGCTCTGCGGGGGAAGGTGCCCGAAGGACGGATGGGGGTGCCGCTCGCGCGATCAAACGCGACCGTTGAAGTTGTGGCACCAACCACCCCCATCCGGCGCTTCGCGCCACCTTCCCCCGCCAGCGGGGGAAGGTAGTTGTTGTGGGAGACGAATCATGGCGATTGCGGAGTACGAGAAGCTGGATGCGATGGCGCTGAGCGCGCTGATCGCGAAGAAGGATGTCACGGCCTCCGAGGTTCTCGAGGAAGCCATTAGTCGCGCCGAGAAGCTCAACGGCGCGCTCAACGCGATCACCATCCCGCTGTATGACCTGGCGCGCAAGGTCGCGAAGGGGTCTCTGCCGTCGGGGCCGCTATCCGGTGCGCCGTTCCTGCTCAAGGATCTCGGCACCTTGTACAAGGGCACGCCGTCGACCGGCTCGAGCAAGCTGTTCGCCGATTTCGTGGCGCCGCACGACGCCACCATCGTCGCGCGCTACCACGCCGCCGGCCTGGTCACCTTCGGCAAGTCGGCCTCGCCCGAGATGGGGCTGGCGCCGTCGACCGAGCCGGCGATGTGGGGCCCGTGCCACAACCCGTGGAACCTCGGCTACAGCTCGGGCGGCTCCTCCGGCGGCGCCGCGGCCAGCGTCGCCGCGCGCATCCTGCCGATGGCGCACGCGACGGATGGCGGCGGCTCGATCCGCGTGCCGGCCTCGGCCTGCGGCGTGTTCGGCCTGAAGCCGACGCGTGCGCGCAATCCCAGCGGACCCGATGTCGGCGAGGGCTGGGGCGGGCAAGCCGTGGGCCATTGCGTCAGCATCAGCGTGCGCGACAGCGCCGCCCTGCTCGACGCCAGCCACGGTCCCGATGTCGGCGATCCCTATTTCGCGCCGCCGCCCGCGGGCAAGTTCATCGACGAGGTCGGCCGCGATCCCGGCAAGCTCAGCATCGCGCTGTGCGTCGATCCGTGGAACGGCGAGCCGGTCGACCCCGAATGCCGCAAGGGCACCGAGGACGCCGCGAAGCTTTGCGAGTCACTGGGCCACACAGTAACAAACGCGCGGCCCGAGTTCGACGTCACACAGTTCCGCGAGGCTACGCGTATCGTCATCGCCTCCAACGTCTACGCCACGCTCGCGGCCCGCGCCAAGGCGCTCGGCAAGACGCTGGAGAAGACCGACGCCGAGCCGCTGACATGGTCGATGGCCGAGCTCGGCCTGAAGTACACCGCCGCCGACTACGCCGGCGCGATCACCACCATCCATCGCGTCGGCCGCGTCGTGGCACGCTTCTTCGAGCAGCACGACATCCTGCTGACGCCGACCATGTGCTCGCCGCCCTGGCCTCTCGGCGTGCTGTCGCTGTCGAGCAAGGACAGCGACGCCTATCTCACCGCGGTCAACCGCTCGATCGCCTTCACCTCGCTGTTCAACGCCGCCGGCAACCCGGCGATGAGCGTGCCGCTGCACTGGAGCGCATCGGGCCTGCCGATCGGCATCCAGTTCGTGGCGCCGTTCGGCGACGAGGCACGCCTGTTCCGCCTGGCCGCGCAACTCGAGCAGGCCAGGCCGTGGAAGGACAAGCGGCCGGCGCTGATCGGGGCGTAGTCATGTCTTCGGGCCGCGCCGCGCCGGCGGCGCCGTCTCGAGCGCACGCGAGGAGTGAAGCCCATGTCGAGTCTGCCTGTCGCGTCCATGTCGCCAGCGTCGTTCGACAACCTCGACTGGATGTGGTTTCGCGGCAGTCCGCGGTTCGACTATCCGATCGACTATGGCCTCGCCGTGCTGGGCGCCCGGCCGGCCGAAGGCCGCATCGACTTCCTCGGCCGCTGGAAAGCCGGCGCCTACTGCCACTTCCATCGCCATGTCGGCGAAACCACGACGTTGGTGCTGGAGGGCGAGCACCACGTATTCGATATCACCGACGGCGGCGAGCATCACCGCATTCGCCCGGCCGGGCACTATGCCCACAGCCCCGCGGGCGACCTCCATATGGAGCATGCCGGACCGGACGGATCGCTGGTCTTCTTCAGCATGCGCACGCCCGACGGCCGCGTCTTCGAGGTGCTCGACAAGCAGCGCACGATCCTGAGCGTTGTGACCATCGACGACATGGTATCCGGCCGCCTCGCACGCTGATCCGGGAAGGAAGGTAGATCACAATGACACCCAGCGAGATCCACGCCGCTGCCGTCGCCTTGCTGCGCGCGCGCTTCACGCATGCGCAGGTGACGCCGCCCGGCCCTGCGCCGGCGAGCGAGGACGAGGCCTACGCCATCCAGGACATCGTCGCCAACGGCTACCGCCCGGTCGACGGCTGGAAGACCGGCGCGAAGACGCCCGATGCGACGCCGAACTGCGCGCCGCTGCTGAAGGGCAACGTGATCGACGGGCCGGCGAGCTTCCCCGCCGCCAGCATGGCGATGCGGGGCGTCGAGGCCGAAATCGCCTTCCGCTTCGCCCGCGACATCACCGGCACGCCTTCGGACGAGGCGGTGCTCGATGCCATCGGCTCGGCGCATGTGGTGATGGAGGTCGTCGACACGCGGCTCGCCGACTACAAGTCGCTCGATCCGCTATGGGCGCTTTCCGACAACGGCATGAACAAGGCGTTGGTCGTCGGTCCGGCCTTCGCCGGCTGGCGCACCCACGACTACGCGAAGCAGCCGGTGAAGCTGATCGTCGACGGCGCGGCGCTGGTCGACAGGGTCGGCGGCCTCACCGGCGGCTCGCCGCTGCGGCTGGTGCAATGGCTGGCGAAACACGTCGTCGCGCGTCGCGGCGGCATCCGCGCCGGGCAGATCGTCACCACGGGCTCGTGGGTCGGGCTGCAGTTCGTCGAGCCGGGCGCGACGGTCGAGGCCGTGTTCCCCGGCCTCGGCTCCACCAAGGTGTCGTTCCCGGCCTGATGGCGGCGCTCACGCGGCGGCAGCCACCTTCGCCGCCTTCGGGATGCCGAGTCGGAACAGCGCACCGCCCTTGGCGCGGTTCTGGGCGGTCAGCGTGCCGCCCATCTTGCGCACGATCTCCAGGCTGATCGACAGGCCGAGCCCGGTGCCCTTGCCGGTCGCCTTGGTGGTGAAGAAGGGCTCGAACAGCTTGGTCAGGGCGTCGTCGGGGATGCCCGGGCCGTTGTCGGCGACGTCGATCGCCACGCTGTCGTTCGTCTTGTCGTGCCAGGCACGCAGCTCGATGCGGCCGCGCTGCATCGGCGCGACGCCCTCGGGCGTCCGTTCCTTGATCGCGTCGCGCGCGTTGATGATCAGGTTGATCAGCACCTGCTGCAGGCCGTTGGCGTAGCCGTACGCGGCCGGCGGCGGCGGCGACGGTTTGACCACGAGGTCGATGCCCGCGGCGCGCAACTGCTCGCACAGGATGTCGACGATGCCGTCGATGGTCGCGGTGACGTCGAAGGCGGCGGGACGGGAGTCGGCGTGGCGGGCAAAGCCCTGGAGCGAGCGGATGATGCCCGACGCGCGCTGGATCTGCGCCTCCATCTTGGCCAGCCGGCCCAGCGCCTTGGTGCCGAACGCGTCGGGCGCCTCGCGGTGCAGGCCGTCCTCGATCTCGCCGACCAGGCCCTCGATCGCGAATTGCAGCACGGTCAGCGGCTGGTTGACCTCGTGCGCCATGCCGGTGGCCATGCGACCGACCACCTCCATCTTCTGGGCCTGCGCCAGCTGGCGCGTGGCGCTCAGCACCTGGCCGGCGGCGGCTTCGCGCAGGGCGATCTCCCGCCGCACGCGGCGATCGAAGAACAGGACCGCGAGCGCCAGCAGCAGCACCTGCGCCGTGATCACGGCGGTCACCGTGCTGAACACCGCGGGGTCGAGCGCCAGACGGTCGCGGCTCGCGCCGGCGCCGGGGAAGCAAGAGGTCGAGGCCATCGCCGTGTAGTGCATGGCGCTGACCGCGACGCCCAGGATCAGGGCGGCGGCGACCTCGCGCACCAGGCCGCCGATGCCGTCGCCGGCGGCGAACCAGAACCGCACCGTCAGCGCGACGACCGAGAGCGCGATGGCGACGACCACCGAGGCGAGGAACAGAACCGGGTCGTAGCGCACGGTCCCCTCGAGCTCCATGCCGGCCATGCCGCTGTAGTGCATCAGACCGATGCCGAGGCCCATCAGCACGCCGCCGATCAGCAGCCGGCCGGGGCCGATCGAGGGTTGCGCGATCAGGTTCAGGGCGACGCCGGCGGCCACGATCGCCGGCACCGCCGACGCGGCCGTGACCAGCGGGTCGTACGCGACGGGAACCGGCAGCTCGTAGGCCAGCATGCCGACGAAGTGCATCGCCCAGATGCCGCCGCCCATGGTGACGGCGCCGGCGCCGAGCCACAGCGCGCGCAAGGTCGGCAGCTCGGTAAGGCGGCCGGCGAAGCGCAGGAAGGTGAAGCCGGCGAACGACGCGATGAGGTATGACAGGACGACCAGCGACGGCCGGTAGGTCGATCGCATCGCCGTCTCCGGGTCGACGTCGATCGCAAAAAACCAGTTCAAGTCCACGTCCCGGCGCCCTTCGCGATGTACGGCCGGCGAATGTGCAGTTTGACGTCAGGTACCGGCAAGCTCGATTGCATCCAATCCGGTAGCGATGGCCCGGTCGGCCGCGGCGCATCGACATGCGCGACGACACGGCATGGTCACTCCGCGGCTTTTGCCAGGGCAGACGATCGGCCGGCGATCTCGGAGAGTGTCCGCGACAGACCCATGCCGTCGGGATCGGCCAGCGCCGCGACGCGGGCGGAGGCGAGCGCATCGGCGGCGAGCGGCGGCGGCAAGGTGCCGGCCAGCGCCGGCTCGATCACCGCGCGCTCGATCGCGGCGTAGCTGGCCGAGCCGCGGCGATGCGTGTCGCCGTAGCCCTTGATCAGCCGCGCACACTCCGCGATCTCCAGCGCCAATGGCGGCGACAGCACGACGGCGCGCGCGATCGCGTCGAGCCAGCGCTCGATCTGCGCCTGTTCCTCGTGGAAGCGCAGGCTGCGCGGCCGCCACCAGCGCAATCTCGACAGCGTCCACAGGCGCAGGAAGCCGAAGACCGACGTCGTGTTCACGCGCATCGACCAATACGACTTGTTGAGGCGGCCCGTGCGCTCGCCCCAGCGGATAAAGGCACGGCCGATCGCCGGCGGCAGGATCGCGGCGATCTCCTCGATGCCCGGCTTGAAATGCTCGGTCAGCACGACCGGCTCGTGGTCCTTGGCCCTCACCTCGCGGCGCACGCGTGCGAAGCGCTCGGCCGAGACCTTGGCTTGCGCCACGCGGATCACGTCCTCGAACGACATGCGCACGGCGAGATGGCGCGCGCCCTCGCGCAGCAGCCGGTCGTCGGCGCCTGCCCGGCGCAGGCGCTCGAGCCGGTCGAGGTACAGGTCGGCGTAAGCAAGGTCTTGATAGTGCGTGAGCCGTCGCACGCCCTCCTCGATCACGTCGAGGGCATCGCCAGCGAAGGCCGCGCGGGCGCGGGCCAGCGGCGCCTCTGCGCCGGCATCGCGCGCGGCGCGCTTGGCGGCCTCGCGCGCCATCTCCTCGAGATCGCCGCGCGCATGCGCCTGGCCGAAGGCGAAGCCGGCAAGGTTGGCGTCGACCGCCTTGCCGCCCTCGCGGATCGCCGCCTCGTAGTGCTGCGCCGCGACCGGCGTGCGGCCGCTGCCGGCCAGCGCGCCCAGCAGCACGGCGTTGAGCACCGAGCCGCTTTCCTCCGCCGCCTGCTCCATGTCGAACAGGATGCGCTCGCGGCTGTTGTCCTTGACCACGCGCAGCAGCTTGCCCGCATCGTAGCGCCCGTCGCCCATCTCCATCTTCTCGGAAGTGGCAAAGACGCGATGGGTCGAGCCGATCAGCACCGTGCGCTCCGGCGACATGAAGCCGTTGGCGGCGGCGCGCGCCGCCTCCAAGAGCTCGGTCGCCATCATGATGTCGACCTCGCCCAGCGCCGGATTGAGCGCCAGCACCGGCGCGCTGTTGCTGTGCCGCGTGCCGTCGGGCGGCACCATCTCGATGTAGTAGGTCGTGGCGCCGGTGCGCTGCGCCACGCCGGGGATCGAGGTCATCTGCACCGCGAGCCCCGCGCTTTGCGCCGCACGCACGATCCAGTCGGCCAGCACCCCGCCGCCTTCGCCGCCCATGGCGGCGATCAGGATGGAAACGCGGTTCATGACTCTCCTTCTCCCCGCGCAGGCGGGGAGAAGGTGCCCGAAGGGCGGATGAGGGGCTTCGCGATCGTGCAATCAACAACATAGTGGTTGAGAGGGTTGAAGCCCCTCATCCGCCTCGCTGCGCTCGGCACCTTCTCCCCGCCTGCGCGGGGAGAAGGGAGGAGTCGGTTGACTGCCATCGCCCCTACTCCGCCGGCTGCGCGGCGGGTGCCGGCGGCTTGCCTTGCAGCGCGCCGATCACCGTCCTGCGCAGCTTCCAGACCAGGCGATCCCACCAACTGGGGTTCTGCACGATGTCGGCCTTGTAGAAGCTCGGGCAGAGCACGGCGGCGTCGGCGACCTCGCCGCACAGGCCGCAGCCGACGCAGGAGTTGACCACCGCGGCCACGGGATCGGTGCGCAGCGGATCGGGGCTGGGCTTGATGGTGAGCGACGGACACCCGGAAAGCCGGATGCAGGAGTGGTCGCCGGTGCAGACCTCGTCGTCGACGCCGTAGCGCGTGCGCACCACGCGTTCCCCGCGGGAGAGCGCCGCGGCCTGCAGCGGGCGGATGCGGCGCTGGCGCGCGAGCTGGCATTCGCCGTCGCCGATGATCACCTTCAGGCCGCGCTCCTTCGCCGTGAAGGCCTCGCGCAGCACCTTGATCATCTCGCGCAATGAATAGGTGTGCTGGATGCGCAGCCACTTCACGCCCACGGCGCGCAATGTGTTGGCGATGTCCGAGGTCTTCTGGTCGTCGCGCCGGTTGCCGCTGCTCGACGGCAGGTACTGCGCGCCGGTGGCCGAGGTGTAGCCGTTCTGCAGGATGATCAGCACGCCGTCGCCGCGATTGAAGAGCGTCGAGGACACGCCCGACAGCAGGCCGTTGTGCCAGAAGCCGCCATCGCCCATCACGGTGAGCGTGCGCCGGTCCATAAACGAGGACACGCCCTGCGCCGCCGCCAGCGACATGCCGAAGCCGAGGATCGAATTGCCGAGGCTGAACGGCGCGAAGGTCGCGAAGGAATGGCAGCCGATATCGGTCGAGACATGCACCTTGCCGATCTCGCGCTCGACCAGCTTCACCGCGGTGAACACCGGCCGCTCGGGGCAACCGGTGCAGAAGCCCGGCGGGCGCAGCGGCAGCGGCGCGCCCAGCGCCGCCTGCACCCGCGCGCGCCGCTCGCGGACGGCGGCGAAACGCTGCGCCGGCTCGCCGATGTCAATGTCGGGGCGTGCCGCGCCGATGAAGGTCAGCAGACCGTCGGTCAGCGCCTCGGCGGTGTACTCGCCGGCCATCGGCAGCGCGCCCTTGCCGTGGATCCTCGTCTGTACGTCGGCCTTGCGCAGGATCGAGTCGATGGCGGTCTCGATGAAGTTCGGGCTGCCTTCCTCGATCACCAGCACGTGGCGTTTGGCCGAGCAGAAGCCGGTGATCTGATCCGGCACCAGCGGATGCACGACGTTGAGCACCAGCATCGGCACCTTGGTGCCGCCAAAGCCGTCGGCCAGTCCCAGCCGCTCCAGCGCGCGCAGGGTGACGTTGGTCAGGCCGCCCTGCACGATGATGCCGATGTCGTCGAACTCGCCGGGCAGGGTCTCGTTGAGGCCGCGCTCGACGATGTAGCGACGCGCCGCCGGCAAGCGCACCTCGAACTTCAGCTTCTCGTGCGCGTAGGTCGAGGGCGGGTGCGAGAGCTTGGCGTAGTCGTGCGGCGCCGGTTTCGACAGCAGGCGGTTGCGCGAGATCGACGGCGCAAGGTTCGCCTTGGCGGTGAACTCGCCGGTGACGTGGCAGGCGCGGATGCGCAGGTCCATGACCGTCGGCGTGCTCGACGCCTCCGACAGCTCGAAGCCGCTCTCGACCATCTTCACGATGGTCGGCAGGTCGGGCCGGGGATCCATCAGCCAGACCGAGGATTTGAGCGCATAGGCGTGCGTCCGCTCCTGGATCACCGAGGCGCCCTCGCCGTAATCCTCGCCGACCACGATCAGCGCGCCGCCGACCACGCCGGCCGAGGCGAGATTGGACAGCGCATCGGAGGCGACGTTGGTGCCGACGATCGACTTCCAGGTGACGCAGCCGCGGATCGGGTAGTTGATCGAGGCGGCCAGCAGGGCGGCGGCCGAGGCCTCGTTGGCGCAGGTCTCGAGATGCACGCCCAGCTCGTCGAGCAGGTCCTGCGCGTCGACCAGCACGTCGACCAGATGCGATACCGGCGCCCCCTGGTAGCCGCCGACATAGCCGACGCCGGCCTGCAGGATCGCCTTGGTCACCGCCAGGATGCCTTCGCCGCGGAAGGTCTCCCCGTCGCCCAGGCGCAGCGACTTGACCTCTTCCTTGAAGGATCGTTCGGCCACTTGTTTCCTCCCGTCCCGTCTTCGGGCGCCCGCGTCATGCTGTCAATGCGTTTTCCCTTGCCGCACCGACCACCCCCCGCCTACCTTCCGGCAAATCCAGCGAAGGCGCGCGCAACAGCGTCGACAGTTGGGGGGGAACGACAATTGATGATCCTCAGGATCGTCGGGCGTGCGATTGCGGCGATGGTGCTGGGCCTCGGCAGCGCGGCGGCGCAGGACGGCCCGGTCGAGCTCAAGTTCGCCCATTTCATGCCCGCCGACCACTTGCTGAACCGCACCGGCTTCGAGGCCTGGGTGCGATCGATCGAGGCGGCGTCCGACGGCACGCTGAAGATCACCATCCACGGCGCCCAGCAGCTGGGCAAGACAGGCGATCACTACGAGATGGCGCGCGACGGCGTCGCCGACTTCGCCTTCATCAATCCCGGCTACGTGCCGGGCCGCTTCCCGATCTTCACCGCCATCGAGCTGCCGTTCAGCGTCACCGATCCGCTCAAGGGCACCGCGGCGCTCAATCGCTGGTACCGCAAGTACGCGGCGCAGGAGATGGCCGATGTCCACTTCTGCCTCGCGCTCGTCCACGACCCGGGCACCCTGCACGCCCGCATGCCGGTGGCGGAGCCCGGCGACCTCGAGGGCGCGCGGGTGCGCACGGTGAGCGATTCGACCCACGCCCTGGTCAAGGCGCTGGGTGGCGTGCCGGTTCGCGTGCCGGCGCCCGAGGCGCGCAAGGCGCTGAAGAAGGGCGCGATCGACGCGGTGCTGATGCCGTGGAGCACGCTGTCCACCTGGGGCGTCGAGAAGCTCGCGACGCATCATCTCGACCTGCCGATCTATGTCGGCGGCTTCGCCATCGTGATGAACCAGGCGACCTACGCCCGGCTGTCGCCGGCCCAGCGCAAGGTCGTCGACGGCCACTGCACGAACGGATGGGCGGTGCGTGTCGCCACCGGCTGGGCCGAGGACGAGCAGCGCGGCCACGCGGCGATGCTCACGGCGGCCGGGCAAACCGTCTATCGCCCGACCGGCGGCGACCTGAAGGCGTGGCGCGATCTGGCGCAGCCGCTGACCGAGCGCTGGACGCGCGCGCTGCGCCAGCGCGGCACGGATCCCGACCCGCTGCGCCAGGGACTGCGCCGCGAGCTGCAGGCCGCCAACGCCGCCTATTGATCAAGAGCGGCAGGCGCCATTTCGAAGTCACCTGCCATTCCGAGCGCAGCGAGGGATCCAGGGAAGCTGTCTAGATCCCGTGCTGCGCTCGGGATGACAGTCGCGTTTCACGATCGTCTTCTGCGCCGCCGTCGGTCCGGCGTCTTGGGCCGCGCGCCGCTGTCGCGATACTTGCGCAGCAGCAGGCGCAGCGGCTCGAGCATCGGCGCCACGATCTGCGGCCGGGCTTCCAGGATCGACAGGGCGAGCGCACCAGCTTCCAGGGTCGAGACGCTCTCGCGCCGGGGCTCGCGCCGCAGATCGCCATAGAGCGAGGGCGCGCGCGGATTGAGCACCAGGCGGCGGGTCTTCAGCAGCCAGGCATTGCGCCACCACAGCGCCTTGGCCTGCGCCCAGTTGCCGTCGAGCAGGATCAGCCCCTCCAGGCCGCCCAGCACCCCTTCCTGGTCGGCAAGCTCGGCGCCTTCGGCGTCGACCGCCAGCAGCGGCGGTGCGTCGGGTGCCGGCGCCTGGGTGCGGGAGCCGAGATAGAGCGTGCCCCAGCGACGCGTCTCGGCCGGCCGGCCCAGCGCCTTGGCGAGGTTGGGCCACGACAGGCCGGTGCGCAGCGTCGCGCGCTGGAGCTGCCGGCAAAGGATGCCGGCGGTCCCCAGCTCACGGTCCTGCTCCTGCGGGTGGCGCAGCACCAGCAGCTCGACGCGATTGTCGATGGCGGCCAGCGCGGCGCAGACGCACAGTCCGGCCGGCTTGCCGCAGCGCGGGCAGTCCTGGATCTCGGGGCGGGCGATGTCGCTCATCGGGCGGCTTGTAGCGCGATTTCGCCCGGCGCGGGCGGCCGGCAGCGCGGGCTTGATCTGGCGGTGCCGGCCGTCGAAGAATCCGCCCGCACGAGGGAGAGAAGATCGATGGCCAGCGTCGCTGTGAAATCGGAAATCGCCGGCAAGGTGTGGAAGATCGAGAGCAAGATCGGCGATTCCGTCGAGGAAGAGGGCCAGATCATGATCCTCGAATCGATGAAGATGGAGATTCCCGTGCTGGCGCCGCGCGCGGGCACCATCAAGGCCTTCCTCGTCGCCGAGGGTGATTCTGTCGCCGAGGGCCAGCCGGTCGCGACGCTCGAGACCTGACCGTTTCCTTCAATCAAAATTGCATGTCTCGTGTAGTTTCCTACGGTCGGTCGTAGGGACGTGGTCAGCCTTGCACTATCCGTGGTAGTCTAATTCACATACTGTATGCACTATTCACCGAAGACTCGCTGATTGCAGATGCTGGCATTTTTGGCGGCTTGGCCGCGGCGGGTCGCAGGGCGCAGCGAGTTGCGGTCTGATCCGGAGGTTGAGTATGGCTGTCCAGCCGCAGGTGTTCCTGTCGCTGATGCCCGCCGGACGCGGCGAGAGCCGCCTCGCCCTGACGGTCGTGCTGCTGTCCGTCGCCGCCTTCGTCGCCGCCGCGCCCTTCGCCACCGAACAGCTGGCGCGTGTCGATGCCTTCATCCCGATCTACCAGTCGGCGCTGGCGATCTGCGACCTGATCACGGCCGTGCTGCTGTTCGGCCAGTTCAGCATCCTGCGCCGCCGCGCCCTGCTGGTGCTGGCCAGCGGCTACCTGTTCACCGCCGCCATGGTCGTCGTGCACACCTTGAGCTTCCCCGGGCTGTTCGCCGCGACGGGGCTGCTCGGCGCCGGACCGCAGAGCACGGCCTGGCTGTACATGTTCTGGCATGCCGGCTTCCCGCTGGCGGTGATCGGTTAC
Source organism: Reyranellaceae bacterium (assembly GCA_050183765.1). Lineage (GTDB taxonomy): Bacteria > Pseudomonadota > Alphaproteobacteria > Reyranellales > Reyranellaceae > JAFAZJ01. The sequence goes on from JBFXAZ010000078.1 coordinate 19,822, forward strand.
GCGCTGTCGATGCCGCGCAACGGCGATCTCGCGGAGTCGCCGGGCGCGGCGCGGGCCGACATCGTCACGGCGGTGGCCTTCGTCCTTGTGATCGTCAGCGCGCTGTCGAGCCTGGTGACGGCGGGCCACGCGCGGCTGCCGCCGATCATGCAGGACAGCCACTACACCCCGCTGATGGTGGTAGTCGTCGGCCTGGTCTGGCTGTTGAGCCTGGTGGCGCTGGCGGTGCTGTGGCGCCGCCGTCCGCACAGCGTGCTCGATCTCTGGCTGATGGTGACGATGTGCGCCTGGATGTTCGACATCGGGCTCAGCGCCGTGCTCAACGCCGGCCGCTTCGATCTCGGCTTCTACGCCGGGCGCATCTACGGATTTCTCGCCGCCAGCTTCATCCTCATGGTGCTGCTGCTCGAGACACGCGCGCTCTATGCCAAGCTTGCCCGTTCGCTGCTCGCCGAGCGCGAGGTGACGGACGCCCGCGCGCGCGACCTGGCGCGCAGCGAGGACCGCCTTCGGCAGCTCAACGAGGGTCTGGAACAGCGGGTCGAGGAGCGCACGCGCGCGCTGCAGGCGGAGATCGCCGAGCGGGAGCGCACCCAGGAGGCGCTGCGCGAGACGCAGAAGCTGGAGGCCATCGGCCGGCTCGCCGGCAGCGTGGCGCACGACTTCAACAACCTGCTCACCGTCATCCAGGGCAACACGGAGTTCCTGCTCGACAGCGCGCAGACCGAAGCCGATCTGCACGCCGCGCAGGCGATCGACCGCTCGGTCGAGCGCGGCACGCGGCTGGTGCGCCAGATCCTGGCCTTCTCGCGTCGCCAGGGCGCAAGGCCCGAGGTGATCAACCTGCACACGCGCAACGAGGAGCTCGCCGATCTGCTGAAACGATCGTTGCGCGGCGACATCCGCCTGACGGTGGCGATCCCGGGCGATGTCTGGCCGATCGAATGCGACGCCGGCGAGCTCGAGCTGGCGCTGCTCAACCTGTGCGTCAACGCGCGCGACGCCATGCCCAACGGCGGCGCGGTCCGTGTCGAGGCGCGCAACGCCGACGCCGCGATCGCCGTCCCCTTCGATGACGAGCTCGACGGCGAGTACGTGGCGTTGTCGGTGATCGATTCGGGGACCGGCATCTCGCCCGACGTGCTGAACCGGGTCTTCGAGCCGTTCTTCACCACCAAGGAGGTCGGCAAGGGCACCGGCCTCGGCCTGAGCCAGGTGTACGGCTTCGCCCACCAGGCCGGGGGGCGCGCCAGGATCCAGAGCGAAGTCGGCCGTGGCACGACGGTGACGCTCTATCTGCCGCGCGCCGCCGCCGCGGTTGCCGCCCCGCCCGCGCCGAAGAAGGCCGCGCTGGCGCGCGGCAGCGGCACGGTGCTGCTGGCGGAGGACGACGACGAGGTCGCGGCGGCGACCGAACGCATGCTGGCGGCGATCGGCTATCGCACGACGCGCGTGCGCAACGCCGCCGCCGCGCTCAGCCTGATCGTGGCCGGCCAGCGCTTCGCGGCGCTGTTCAGCGACATCGTGATGCCCGGCACCATCAGCGGCCTGGACCTCGCGCGCAAGGTACGCCAGCGCCAGCCCAGCCTGCCGATCCTGCTGGCGAGCGGCTACGGCACCGCTTCGGCCGAAGCCAATGCCAACGGCTTCCGCCTGATCGCCAAGCCCTATGGCATCGTCGCGCTGTCGGAGGCGCTGCGCGAGATCACCGCCGAAGCCCGCGGCGACGACGACGCGCTGGGCAGCGGCGCCTGAGCCTCACGCCCGCGCGCTGGGCCGCGCCGAAACCGCCGCCCACCAGCGCGACAGGTTGGCCTGCTCCTCCGCAATCGGCAGCTTCAGCGCGCCACGCGCGGTCAGCAGCGCCACCTGCGCCGTGATGTCGGCGATGCCGTAGGTGTCGCCAGCGATGTAGGCCCGCTTCGCCAGCTCGCCGTCGAGCCACTTCATGCGCTCGACCACCTGGCGGCGCAGCAGCTCGCCATAGGCCGGGATCTGCTCGCGCTTGCCGACCCAGAAGGGATGCGTGTGCACGAAGGTGCCGATCACCGGCAGCAGCAGCTCGTGCTCCATGCGCCGGTTCCACATCTCCGTCATGGCCGCGCCCAGCGCGCCGCGTCCCATCAGCGGCGGCTCCGGCCGCTGCTCCTCGAAGTAGCGGCAGATCGCCACCGACTCGGTGAGCACCGTGCCGTCGTCGAGCTCGAGGACCGGCAGCGTGCCCAGCGGATTCTTGGCGAGGAAGTCCGGCCGCCGGTGGCCGGCGCTCTCCATGTCGAATTCCTCGAACGGCACGTCGTCGCCCAGCCGCACGCGCTTCTCGGCGAGGAAGATGCGCACGCGACGCGGGTTCACGCCGTTCTTCAGCAGGTAGAGTTTCATCGTCTCCTCCGTGGCCCGATCTCTAGCCGAGCGAACCGGCGTGGTCCATCCTGCGCCGGCTTCGAGACGGAGGCCGCATGCGCACCCCTTCCTCCATGATCAGCGTCGTCCTGGCAGTCATCGCGCTGATGGTCATCGGCATGGTCGCCGCGACGTTCGGCGGACTGTGGATGATCGAGCGCGTGCTGAGCGATCCCGCCGACGCCGTTCCATCTGTCCTGTCGTCGATCCTGCTGATGGCGATACCGCTGCTGCTGATCACCGCCGCGGGCGTCGCAGCGTGCATCTGGGTGTTCCGCCGGTTCCGCCGCGGCAACGACGCACTGCTGCGGACCGGCATCGCCGGCACGGCCACCGTGCTGTCGCTGCGCGACACCGGCACGACGATCAACCGCGTGCATGCCGTCGTCGAGCTCGGCCTGCTCGTCGCCATCCCGGGCCGTGCGCCATACCAGGCACGGGCCGAGACCATGGTCGCGCGCATGAACTGGGGCAGCGTGCAGCCCGGCATGCAGCTGTCGGTGCGGGTCGATCCCGCCGACGCCACGCGCATCGCCATCGACTGGAACGGCGGCGCGGGTGCGCCGGCGATGGCCGGCGCGGCCATGGGCGCGGCGGGCGCGCGGCAGGCGTTCCAGGTCGCCGCCGTGCGATCGGCCGCTGACATCGTCGCACGCGGTCAGCCCGCCGACGCCATCATCCAGTCGATGGCGCATACCGGCGCGACCGTCGCGCAGATGGCCCCGGCGGGCAGCTATGCGCCCGACATGGCCGACGACCCGATGGTGCGCATCACGCTGCGCGTCGAGCCGCCCGGCGGCGCGCCCTTCGTCACCGACGGGATGTTCCGCGTGCCCAGGGCCAAGCTCGGCATGCTGACCCTGGGCGGCCGCGTGCCGGTTGCCGTCATCTCCGGCGAGCGCAATTCGGCAACGATCGACTGGGCGAGACTGTAAGGCCCGGCCCAGCCTCGCTATGCCGTGCCCAGCAGGCGCTGCGCCAGCTTCAGGTGCGGCTTGTCGAGCATCTTGCCGTCCATCTGGGTCACGCCGCCATTGCCCGCCCTGGCGAAGGCATCGATCACCTTGCGTGCCCAGTCGAGCTCGGAGGGTGATGGGCTGAAGATGCGGTTGATCGGCTCGACCTGGGCGGGGTGGATCGCCATCTTCGACAGGAAGCCCATGCGCTTGGCGGTGACGCACTCTTCCTCGAAGCCCTTGAGGTCGCGGAAATCGGCGTAGACCGTGTCGAGCGGTGTGACGCCCGCGGCGCTGGCCGACAGCAGGCAGACGACGCGCGCATAGCGGAAGGTGTCGTCGAGCACGCCGTCGGGCCCGGTCTTCGCCACCGCGCCGATGTCGGCCGACAGATCCTCCGCGCCCCAGGTCAACGCCGTGAGCCTGGGATGCGACAGCCGCGTCGAGGCCGCTACGAGCACCGCCGGCGCGGTTTCGGTGACCAGCGCCAGCACCCTGGTGCGTCCGGCCGCGATGCCTTCGCGCGCCTCCAGAACGTCGAGCATGTGGCCCAGCCTGTCGAGCTCGGCCTGGCCTTCGCATTTGGGCAGCAGGATCGAATCCGGCGCCGCCTGCATCACCACCGCGAGATCGCCCGCCGTCAGCCCCGTGGCGAAGCTGTTGACCCGCACCGTCTTGTGATGGCCGCCCGCGCCGCGCGCGCGGATGTGGTCGCGCACGATGGTGCGGGCCGCCTCCTTGCGGTCGGGACCGACCGAGTCCTCGAGATCGTAGATCAGCGCGTCGGCCGGCGAGGTCTGCGAGCGATCGAGCTTCTTGAGATCGTCGCCCGGCACGAAGAGATAGGAGCGGATCATGTCGGCTTGCGCCGCATCAGCGCCTGGCGCCGGCAATAGGCGACCTCCTCGCCGCGCTGGTTGAAGGCGCGGTGCTCGAACTCGACGATGCCGGCGTTGGGCCTCGACTTGCTGTCGCGCAGGCCGACGATCTTCGTCTGCACGCGGATCGTGTCGCCATGGAACACCGGCTTGGGAAAGCGTGTGTCGGTCATGCCCAGATTGGCCACGGTGGTGCCGAGCGTGGTGTCGTTGACCGTGATGCCGATCATCAGGCCGAGCGTAAACAGGCTGTTGACGATGCGCTGGCCGAACTCGGTCTTCGAGGCGAATTCCTCGTCGAGATGCAGCGGCTGGACGTTCATGGTCAGCGAGCTGAACAGGACATTGTCCATCTCGGTCACGGTGCGCGTCCAGGGATGGTCGAACACCATCCCCTCCTTGAACTCCTCGAACCACAGTCCTGCCACTGAGCCCTCCCCTTGCGTCAATGCGCCGAAGCTGGCGGTTCGCGGGTGCTCCGGTCAAGCGGATGCCCCCGCGCGTCTCCCTTGCTGAATCCGATACGATTAAATCGTGCTCAACGCTAGGATCTCCGCCATGCGCACCACCCGATCCCTTAGCGTCACCCTGCCGAACGAGATGGCCGAAATGGTTCGCCGCAAGGTCGAGTCCGGCGAATACGCCAGCGAAAGCGAGGTCGTTCATGACGACCTGCGCGCCCTTCAGCAACGCGACGAGACCGTCGAGCGCTGGTTGCGGGAGGAAGTCGCCCCAGCGTTCGACGCCACGATGGCCAACCCGTCTGCAAGGATACCGGCCGAGAAAGCCTTTGGAGAAGCTGCGGCACGCTATGCCGCACGCAAGCGCGCTGCGTCCAAGCGCCGGTGACAAGACGACTCGATCTTCGCGCCCGGAGATTCGGCGCGGCCTGCGCACGATCGGCTGCCGGCGACGACTCACGATCGCGTTCGTGGTCGACGGCGATGAGGTCGTGATTGTCCGTTTGGTTCGTCGCGGCCGAGATGTCGCCGCGCTGTTCAGATACGAGGAAGACTGAGCTCAATGGCCACCAACGCCCCCGCCTCGCCAATCTTCCGCGAAGAGCACGAGATGCTGCGCGACCAGTTGCGCCGTTTCGTCGACGAGGAGGTGAAGCCGAAGGCCGAGAAGTGGGAAGAGGACGGCTTCGTGCCACGAGATGTGCTGCGCCGCATGGGTGAGCTGGGCTTCCTCGGCATCCGGTACCCGGAGCAGTACGGCGGCGCGGCAATGGACTCGCTGGGCAGCGTGGTGCTGGCGGAGGAGCTGGGGAAGTCGACCTTCGGCGGCTTCGCGATCACCGTGCTGGTGCACACCGACATGGCCTCGCCGCACCTGATGAACGCCGGCACGCCCGATCAGATCGCGCGGCTGATGCCCGACATCGTCGCCGGCCGCACCATCACGGCGGTGGCGGTGACCGAGCCCGGCGCCGGCTCCGACGTGAAAGGCATCCGCACCACGGCACGGCGCGACGGCGGACACTACGTGCTCAACGGCACCAAGATGTTCATCACCAACGGCGTGCACGCCGATGTCTATTTCGTCGCCGCCAAGACCGACACGCGCGCGCGCGGCTCGGCCGGCATCTCGATGTTCATCGTTCCGAAGGACACGCCGGGCTTCTCGGTCGGCCGTGCGCTGAAGAAGACCGGCTGGCTGTCCTCCGACACCGCCGAGCTGGTGTTCGAGGATGCCCGCGTACCGGTGGAGAACCTGCTGGGCGAGGAGAATCGCGGCTTCTACGCGGTGATGAAGAACTTCCAGAACGAGCGGCTGGTGCTGGGCGCGCAGGCCATGGGCGAGGCCGAGGCGGCGCTGGCGCTCACCCTGAAGCATGTCCAGACCCGCCAGGCCTTCGGCGCGCCGCTGTGGGAAAAGCAGGCGATCCGCCACCGCCTGTCGATGCTGGCGGCGCGCGTCGCCGCCGCACGGCAACTGGTGCATCACACCGGCTGGCTCGACGCCCAGGGGCGCGAATGCGTGAAGGACGTCTCGATGGTCAAGGCATTGTGCGGCGAGCTGGTCAACGAGGTGATGTACGCCTGCCAGCAGTTCCACGGCGGCATGGGCTACATCCGCGAGACCGCGATCGAGCGCATGGTGCGCGACGCGCGGGTGCAGGCGATCGGCGGCGGGGCCACGGAGGTGATGCTCGAGGAAGTCGCCAAGCGACTGCACGGCTGAGCGTGCTAGGGTGGGCCACCCCGTCCGCCCGTACCCGCAGGGACCGATCCGCATGAGCACGACCGCCGCCCACGAGAACGATGCCGGCCAGCAGGCGCTGCGCGCCGCCGCGCGCGACCACGGCCTCGACACCGCCCGCGACACCTTCCTGTTCCTGCGCCATGGCCGCACGCCGGGCAATATCGGCCGCGTCTACCAGCACCCCGACATCCCGCTGGCGACCGAGGGCTTCGCCGATGCCGACATCGCCGCCAAGGTGCTGGCCGAGCACGCCTTCGACCTGATCTATGCCAGCGACATGGCGCGGGCATGGCTCACCGCCGGCCGCGTCGCCGATCTCACCGGCCGGCCGGTCTGGCTGCGCCGCTGCCTGCGCGAACGCTACTTCGGCGATTTCATCGGCACGCCCAGCGTCGGCCTGGACTGGCGGGTCAGCCCGCCCAACGGCGAGACCATGCACGGCTTCATCGAGCGCACCCTGACGGGCGTCGCCGGGCTGCTGAGCGACGGCCCGATGCCGCTGCTGGTCAGCCACGGCGGCGTCCTGCGCGTGCTCGCCGGCGCGCTCGACGTCGAGCTGCCGCACGAATTCACGGCCAACGGCCTGCCGCTGGCCTTCGAACGCAAGGGCGAGGCGTGGACCGTCACGCCCCTGATGCAGCCAGCGCCGATCGAGCAGCTCGGCGCCGCCTGATCTCAGTGCGGCGGCCGCACGGGCACGATGGCGACGGTCTCGGTGGCGTGCGCGTAGAGGCGGCCGGACTCGTCGAGCAGCCTGGCCTCCGAT
>JBFXAZ010000079.1:0-26553 GCA_050183765.1 Reyranellaceae bacterium
GGATGGGGGTGGCTCGCGCAGCCAGACGTGATCCATCTTGCGAGGTCATGTTCGCCTTCGACAACCACCCCCATCCGCCCTCCGGGCACCTTCCCCCGCCAGCGGGGGAACGTAGCGGGTTCTCTTTATCGGGAACCGCTTAGATTCTGCGCGCCAGCTCGGCGGCCTTGCCGATGTAGCTCGACGGCGTCATCGCGAGCAGGCGCTTCTTCTCCGGCTCGGGAATGGCCAGCGTGGCGATGAAATGCTGCAGCGCCTCCCGGGTGATCCCCTTGCCGCGGGTGAGATCCTTCAGCTGCTCGTACGGATTGGGCACGGCGTAGCGGCGCATCACGGTCTGCACCGGCTCGGCCAGCACCTCCCAGCAGGCGTCGAGATCGGCGTGCAGGCGCTCGGGATCGGCTTCGAGCTTGTCGAGGCCGCGCAGGCAGGAATCGTAGGCCAGCACCGCATAGCCCGTCGCCACGCCCATGTTGCGCAGCACGGTCGAGTCGCTGAGGTCGCGCTGCAGGCGGGAGATCGGCAGCTTCTCCGAGAGGTGGCGCAGCGTGGCGTTGGCAAGGCCGAGATTGCCCTCGGAATTCTCGAAGTCGATCGGGTTCACCTTGTGCGGCATGGTGCTGGAACCGATCTCGCCGGCCTTCAGCTTCTGCCGGAAGTAGCCCAGCGAGATGTACTGCCAGATGTCGCGGTTGGCATCGATGAGGATGGTGTTGGCCCGCGCGATGGCGTCGAACAGCTCGGCCATCGCGTCGTGCGGCTCGATCTGGATGGTGTAGGGATTGAAGGCGAGGCCCAGCGACTCGATGAAGCGCCGGTTGAAGCCTTCCCAGTCGAGATCGGGATAGGCGGACAGGTGGGCGTTGTAGTTGCCGACCGCGCCGTTGAACTTGGCGGTGAGAGCGACGCCGACGATGCGCTCGCGGGCCCGCAGCAGGCGCGCGGCGATGTTGGCCATCTCCTTGCCCAGCGTCGTCGGCGAGGCGGGCTGGCCGTGCGTGCGCGAGAGCATGGGCAGCCCGGCCAGGTCGTGGGCCAGCGTCCGGATGCGCGCCACCACGGCGTCGAAGGCCGGCAGCAGCACGCGCTCGCGCGCGGCGGTGAGCATCAGCGCGTGCGAAGTGTTGTTGATGTCCTCGGAGGTGCAGGCGAAGTGGATGAACTCGGTGGCCCGGGTGACCTCGGCGTTGCCGGCGAGGCGGCTCTTCAGCCAGTACTCCATCGCCTTGACGTCGTGATTGGTGCGCGCCTCGATCTGCTTCACCGCTTCGGCGTCGGCCTCGGTGAAATCGGCGATCACCGCGTCGAGCGCCGTGATGGTCGCGGGCGAGAACGGCGCGATCTCGCCGATCTGCGGCGCGGCGGCCAGCGCCTTCAGCCACTCGATCTCGACCTTGACGCGATGGTGGATCAGGCCGAACTCCGAGAAGAACGGGCGCAGGCCATCAAGCTTGGCGGCATAGCGGCCATCCAGCGGCGACAGGGCGGTAAGCGGCGTGGGCGAAGGATTCATGGAAATACCCGGGGAATGCTGGCGATGCCGGCGGCTCGATCGGCAGGCAATGTAAACCGTCGCGGCCTGCCGGAAAAAGACAAAGGGTATTGCGGCCTCCTTCTCGTTCCCTCAACCCGAAGCGCGATCAGCGACGGCATTGGACGGTACGCGGGGGCTCGGCACGGCTCGAATTCGTACTCAAGGCGCAATGTTCAGCCTCAACAGCCTGAGTCTTACGCACTGCAATTTCTCAACAGGCACTGACGGCTCAACGTTGCTGATTTCGTCTAAGTGCCAACTTTCCCCGACCCCCGGGAGTCACTGGGCGTTCACATTATCGCACAGGTCTGCTTCGCCATTCGATTTCCGCTCTCCCAAGTAAGTGATGTTCTTGTTCAACGCTTCTGTTTTTCGGCTCGTAGGTAGCGCGCAGTAGGCTTGGGTCAATTTCCTCACTCTTTCCTTGACGTTCTCTTTCCGCTCCTTTCGTCGGCCCAAGCAGAATGTAAGTGTAGAAACAATATTATCTATTCTTAGATCATCTCGCTCTTCGACTGATACTCCAGTGCCGATTGCAAGCCACGTTAGCGTTGAGAGCAACAGATTCTCTGTTCTTTTGTCGCAACTAGGGTTGCTAGTCTTCCTTTGGATTAGAAGATTCAACGCGCCCAATTTGGCATTTCGCGCTAACGTTTTCACACTCTCAAGGTCCGTACCGGAAGGTAGTGCAAGAGAACTATACTTCTTCGAACTGGGTTCAATTCTTTCAAATATGCGATCGATCTCATCTCTAGAGATAAACTCTATTTGGCCAGGTCTTTGCACTGCATAGCCTATAGTCTGAAAATATCTGACGGCCAGGATGAAGGTTTCCTTGTCGAGGTCGCTCCTAGCCCCCGCAAGCCGATTCGAAATCTCAAATCCTGTGAGGCTAAGGAGGCGCTGAAGGTTTTGGTCTACCCATTTCGTGTTGATTGCTTCAGTCGAGTCCCGAACGATGCGTTCATAGTTAAGTAGATCTGGAGATACGTCAGGAATTTTTATCGCGACGCGAAACGGCCCCCGCTGGTCATGCGGGACAACTAGCTGCAACTTGTATCGTATGTTCCCATCGCCTTTTTGCATGAAGGGGATTGCAAACTCCGCCCACAAACGGTCATCTGGGCGATCCGCCGCGATGTGAAAACGCGGGAACCGCGCGTCAATAATTTTGACTCCCGGAATTGAGTTGCTACTATCAATAAGCCACTCTTTACTCGGGGGCGGGTCGAATTCCACATTGACCGATATTTCACCGGCGCAATGAGCTGGCCGTATGGCGACCACGGTGAGAAAGAGTGCGGCATATACACATGGTGTTTGCCTGTCCCAAACTGTTCTCTTCAGTCGACGTTTCATGCCTCCCCCTTCAAAGAAGTCGCTGCCAACGCTGTTTGCTGATGTAGACTAGATCGCCGTTTTTGCTGTGCTCGTCTCGATGCCGACTGCCATGATAAGATATGTCCAACCATGTTGGAGTGCAGCCAAACAACCACTCTTTATCTGTTCAAGACCCACTTGACCGCCAATGAACTTGCCCGAGGCTGGGTCAGCGACTCTAAAGAATAGATATCCGAAAAAACCTGACATCAAACAAGCAACAATCCACACTTTAGCAATCTTGGTTGCCATACCTGGTCTCCGAAGGAGAATCGCGTCGAACAATACGTGCCACTGTTCATTCGCTGGCTTGCCCTTAGCTGGCTTATTGGTGTTAGATCTAACGCCTTGTGTATTGATAACGAGAATACCTGCCATAAAGGACGAAAAAAGATTAAGAAACAGTTCGGCTGATTCTTTTGGCAGACCAGCAGAAATCTTGGTGAAAAAGAATAGAAGATATTGAAGCGCGCTTGTCGCTTTCCCAAGATTGACCGAGGGCGAGACCCATCCCACTAGAGCTTCTATCGACATTGCCATGCCGACAATGCCGGGCATTAGAATAGTGAAAAAAACAAAGGAGAAGAGCACGCCAACAAACAATGATCTCATCGTCCCCCCCATTCCGAGTGCGCCTAGTCGCGATTGATGCGGAGCGCAAAGCTAGATTGGGCGATTCAACGCCGGTACCGAACAGCTAGAGACGCGACAGCCAACCCCCTTAGATGAATTGTACAACACTCTTTCTGCACAGCCAATGATGTATTAGATTGGGTGGGTCTCCCCCCCCTCTTTGACGTGCAAGCAAAAAGGGCGCCTCGCGGCGCCCTTCTCGTCCCGGCAATCCCAAGCGCGATCAGCGCTTGGAGAACTGGAAGCGGCGGCGGGCGCCGGCGCGGCCGTACTTCTTGCGCTCGACCACGCGGGAGTCGCGGGTGAGGAAGCCGCCCTGCTTCAGCGGCGGACGCAGGTCCGGCTCGTAGAGCGTCAGCGCCTGCGAGATGCCGTGGCGCACCGCGCCGGCCTGGCCCGACAGGCCGCCGCCGACCACGGTGGCGATCACGTCGAACTGGTCGACGCGGTCGGCGACCTGGAACGGCTGCTGGATCATCATGCGCTGCGTCGGGCGCGCGAAGTACACGGTCTGGTCCTGGCCGTTGACGGTGATCTTGCCCGAGCCCGGCTTGATCCACACGCGCGCGACGGCGTTCTTGCGCCGGCCCGTGGCGTAGGAGCGGCCCTGCGCGTCGATCTCCTTGCCGCGCGGCTGCGGCTCGGAGCCGGACATGCTGGCGACGATGTTGGCGGCCGACTTGCGCAGGCCCGACATCGGGGTGGTCGAAGGTTCGATGGCCATGATCAGGCGATCCTCGAGTTCTTGCGGTTCATCGCGGCGATGTCGAGCTTCACGGGCTGCTGCGCCTCGTGCGGATGGCTCGCGCCGGCGTACACCTTGAGGTTCTTCATCTGCTTGCGCTGCAGCGGCCCGCGCGTGATCATGCGCTCGACCGCTTTCTCGATCACGTGCCCGGGGTTCTTGCCGCCCAGGCGCTGGGCGATCGTCGCCTGCTTGATGCCGCCCGGATAACCGGTGTGCCAGTGGAACACCTTGTCCGACACCTTGTTGCCGGTCAGGCGAACCTTCTCGGCGTTGATGACGATGATGTTGTCACCGCAATCGACGTGCGGCGTGTAGGTGGCGAGGTGCTTGCCGCGCAGGCGCGTGGCGATGATCGAGGCGAGGCGGCCCAGCACGAGGCCCTCGGCGTCGATCAGCACCCACTTCTTCTCCACCTCGGCGGGCTTCAGGTTGAAGGTCTTCATCGGTCCAATCCGCTAAAACGGTGCGCGGAGATACGTGAGGCGCCGGCCCAAGTCAAGCCGACGCGCGCGCCGGTGGCGTCATTCTCTCAATAAAATCAATCGATTAAAAATACGGTATTATTTTACCCCACGCCTGTCGCGAGGCGGGATCGAGTAGGTCAGCGTGACGTGCGCGATCGGCTCGGGCTGGCCATCGGAAAAGATCGACATCTCGGCGACCGCGAGGCGCTGGCCGAGCTTCAATAGGCGCGCTTCGCCGATCAGGTCCCTGCCCGCCGGGCCCGGGCGCAGGAAGTTGATGTTGAGATTGGTGGTGACCGCCAGCGCCACCTTGCCGATCTGCGAGAGGATCAGCAGGTAGGTGCCGCAATCGGCCAGCCACATCATGGTCGGGCCGGACACGACGCCGCCCGGCCGCAGGTGCCGCTCATCGATCAGCGCGCGCACCGTGATGCGCCCCTCGCCGACCGCGTCGACCTTCACCGTGACGTTGGCCTGCGCTTCGGGAAACTCCTCGCGCAGGAAGGCTTCGAGCTGGGAGGCGTCCATGAGCACCGGCATGGCGCGGACCCTACCTCAGGCCGCGGTCGATTGCGCCCGCAATGACGGCCGGCGGCGGCTTTCCTCGGCCAGCCACGCCACCGCCTTCACCGCCGCATCGAAGGCGTCGAGCGCCGAGGCGTGGACGGCGCCGGAGAAGTAGCGCACCGGCGTCCAGGCGCCGGCATCCTCGGGATCGCGGCGGAATTCCTCGAAACCGTAGGTGTGGTCGGGCCGACGGAACAGGTCGACGCAGCGGTCGTGCTGCGCATTCTCGATGCTGGCGAAGACCAGCCAGGATTTGTCGATGCGTCGGGACATGGCGCCTAGCGCAACCGCGCGAAGGTTTCCTGGACCATGTGATAGCCGAGCGCGCGATAGGCCTCGAACTGTTCCTCGTCGAAGAACTGGTCGCCGGTGCTGTGATGCGGGAAGTCCTTCTGCACCGCCCGGTACTTCAGCACCGATTCGTCCTCGCGCCCGGTCAGGCTGTTCTTGATGTAGATCAGCCAGCCATACTCGCCGCGGCCATAGTCGATGCGGCCGCTGGCGGCGTGCCTGCGGCTGATGCCGTCCTTGTCGGGCTTGATCGCCGAGACGTCGATCTCGATGTTGACCGCGCGGTCGATGCGCGCGAAGCGCACGATGTCGCCGAGGCTGACGAACGAGAAGGCGCCATCCTGCTCGGCATCGATGGCGACGATCACGCGGCATCGCCGACGGATCAGCTCGTAGATGCCGAGATTCTCGATATGCCCGCCGTCGGAAACGTTGATGAACGTCGTCGTGGTGTCGAGCGAACCCAGCATCTCGCGCAGCAGATGTCCGGCGCCCGCCTGGGGAAAGGCCGGCCACTTGCCGGGCGTCTTCGGCGCAAAGCGATCCGACATCACCAACCGCGGATTGGGCAGCCAGTAGCCCAGCCGCACATTCACGAGGGCGAGCAGGAAGCGCAGCGCCGGATTGGTGATGCGCCCCGCGTTGGCGGCCGCCGCCGCGCCCGAGATCGCCATCGCCGAGGACAGCTTGAAGCGCGGAAACACCGCCTCCAGTATCTCGGTGCGCATGAAATCGACCTGGGTGCTGCCGATGTGGCGCGGCGAGAAGGTGAAGAACGTCGCGTTGCGGCCGCGACCGCGATATTCATCGCGGTCGACGAAGTTCAGGGCGGCGTTGATCAACGGGAACGGCGCCGTAGCCACATTCATCGCGCTGAGCTTCAGCTCGCTCTGCGAGGTCACCTTGTTGCGGTTGCCGAGGTCGGCCGAGAACAGGAAGGTATTGGCCAGCTTGTCGCGGTAGTGGCTGTGCGGCGAGACCTCGTTGGCGATGTAGAGAAAGGTGTTGGCCAGCCACAGCAGCGCGGCGACGCCGGCCAGCGCACCGGCGTACACCGCGGCCCGAACCGCGGGGCTTCGCTCCGCAAGCCATGAAACGATGGTATCGCCTTGCGTGATCTGCACCCAGGTGCCGAGATCGCCACCGGTCCAGACGCCGCCATGCAGCGCGATCGCGGCCGTGATCAGGATGCTGCCGCCCCACAACATCACGGGTCCGACGAGGGCGGCGGCCAGCAGCAGCAATGCCTTGCGGGCCCAGTCGGGCAGTTTCTCGAATTTGCCGAGCCAAGTCGAACCGATGACGGCGGCGGCCAGCGCCCCACCGGTCTGCCACGACATGCGGCCGTCCTCCATCGCCAGGCCGACCCATGCCGCCACCACCGGCTGCAGCATGACGAACAGCGCGCCGACACTGACCAGCAACGCCTGAGCCTGGGCCTGACGGTAGGATTCGCGGGCGAGGCCGGCGGCGGGATCGACGCTGTGCTGTGCGGGGTGGAGTGCGGTGGGATCGGGCCGCCATCGTCCGCGCATGGCTTCGAACACGATCTGCCGGCGCCATTCGAGCGCGGCCACGGCGGCGACGACGAGCCCGGCAATCAGGCCGTAGGCCTGGTCGACCCACCAGGCCGTGATGCCGGCGACGGCAACCCCCAATGCGAAAAGGAACGCCCAGGCCGCGATGTGGCGGCCGCCTTCCAGCCAGTTCCGAACCGGCCGGCTGACGATGAAGAACGCCGCCCACAGGACACCCAGCATCGCTGCCGTCGCGCCCAGCATCTCGGCTGCCTGCCCCGCGTTGCGCAGGCGCGGACAGGCCAGCAGCGCCAGCGTCGCCGTCGACAGCAGCAGGACGAGCGGCAGCAATGCCCACAGGTTCAGGAACAGGCCGCGCACCAGCAGAACGGGCGCGAAGCCGTATTCCAGCACCTTGCCGCGCGGTATCAGGTACTGGGCGTTGGCGCGGAGATAGCGAAAGAGCACGGTCTCGCGGATGCCGACGACGTGCGGAAACGGGAAGATCCATCCCGGCGATGGCGCGGGAAAGGGCCGCGGCCCCGCCGGGGCGCTAGGCGGACGCGCGCCGGCCGCCGCGCGTGCCGGCGGCGCGCCCGGCGGCAAGCGCGCGCCGGCGATGTTGGCGTTGAGGCAGGCGGCGGTGTAGCCGCCGCCCGACACGCTCGACAGATAGTCGACCTGCCGCATCACGCCCTTGGCATCGAGCGCCTGGATCGCGCCGAGGCAGGTCGCGGCCGAGCGAATGCCGCCGCCCGACAGTGCCAGTCCGACGAGATTGTCCGGCGCCGGCCGGTCGCGCGGGCCGCCGCCCTCGGTCCAGTCGTCGCGGGTCAGGGGCCACCTGTCCGGCGGCCAGGTCGCTGGATCGACGCGCGGCGGCTCGAACGCGCTGGTGTCGCGGAACCGCTCGTCCATGACGAACCGCACCAGCCGCTCGGTGTCCTGCCCGGCGCGATCGACGCCGACCGCGTCGCGGCGCTGGCGCACGACGCCCAGCTCCTCGTCGAACACCGCATCGAACCTCAGGGCATTGGTTGCCATGCTCCGCTCGCCCTCCTTCGATCGCAACCGCCGATGACGGACGCGGTCATCGAGTCTAGACTCGCCGGACCGACAGCGTAGCGCCCGCGCGGGCGCAGAACCAGTGGATGCCGCGATGCCCGATCCCGCAACCATCAACGAGCCTGTGCTGCTGCGCGAGGACCAGGGCCGCGTCGCCGTGCTGACGCTCAATCGGCCCAAGGCGATGAACGCGCTGTCGTCCGAGCTGATCGCCGCGCTCGACCAGGAGCTGGACCGCCTCAACGCCGACGAGGCGATCCGGGTGGTGATGATCCAGGCCAACGGACGCGCCTTCTGCGCCGGCCACGACCTGCGCGAGGTGCGCTCGAGCGAGGACTATGCCTTCCACTACGACCTGATGAGTCGCTGCAGCGCGATGATGCTGAAGATCGCGCGGCTGAAGCAGCCGGTGATCGCCAAGGTGCGCGGCATCGCCACGGCGGCCGGCTGCCAGCTGGTGGCGCAATGCGATCTGGCCATCGCCTCCGCCGAGGCGAAGTTCGCGACGCCCGGCGTGCATATCGGCCTGTTCTGCGGCACGCCCTCGGTGCCGCTAGGCCGCAACGTCGGATCCAAGCGCGCGCTCGACATGCTGTTCACCGGCGAGCCCATCGGCGCCGAGACCGCGTTGCGCGACGGCCTGCTCTCGCGCGTGGTCCCGGATGCCGAGCTCGACGGCGCGGCGATGGCGCTGGCGCAGCACATCGCCTCGAAGAGCCCGCTGGTGCTGTCGCAGGGCAAGGCGCTGTTCCACAGGCACATGGCGATGGATCTCGATCAGGCCTACGCCTATGCCAGCGCCTCGATGGCCGGCGGCATGATGCGCGAGGACGCCAAGCTCGGCATCGACGCCTTCGTGCAGAAGAAGCCGCAGCCCGACTGGCCGGGACGCTAGACAACCGGCCATGCGCTTAATCAGATGCAGCGATGCCTGACGGTAACGCCCTCTCCGTGAAAATCAGCGCCAGAGTGCGCAAACGCCTCGATCGGCTGGCCAGCGCCAGCGGACGCAGCACGAACCGTATGGCCGCCGACGAGTGACAGCCTTCGTGGAAGACCACGCTCGACAAATCGACGAAATCGAGCGTGCCCTGGCCGGCAGCCGATCGCCAACGGCAAGGTTTGTGCCGCACGATGAAGCAATGCGATGGCTGGCATCCCTTGGCACCGATCGGCCGATGCCGATGCCCAAAGGCAAGCGACGTTCCCATTTGTGATCGATGCGTGTCGTCTGGAGCCGGCCGGCACCGCTCCATCTCCAGGACATTCACGCCTACATCGCGGCTGACAGCCCGACGGCGGCGGACCGAACTCGCGAGCTTGTCGCCCGGCCATTCGGGGTCGCATACGAGCTTCTGACGACTTGATCGTGGTGCTGGCAGTCATGCACGGCGCGCACCGCTGGCCCAGGCGCTTTGTCGTCGATGAATGAAGGCATGTCGGGCGATCTCGGCTAATGTGGCCAGGCAATCGATGAACAAGGGTGGAGGGACGACCATGCGGCCGAACAAGATCAAGCAGATGTGGCGTGACGGCAAATGCGTGACGCTGGGCTGGCTTTCCGTCTCGCACGGATTCACCGCCGAGGTCATGGCGCGCCTGGGCTTCGACGCGCTGTGCGTCGACCTGCAGCACGGCACGTCCGAGATGAGCGATGTCGGGCCGATGCTGCAGGCGATCTCGCAGACCGACACGGTCCCCGTCGTGCGCGTCGCGTGGAACGAGCCGGCGGCCATCATGAAGGCGCTGGACCTCGGCGCCTACGCCATCATCGTGCCGCTGGTGAACACCGCCGAGGAAGCCGCGATGGCGGTATCGGCGTGCCGCTACCCGCCGGTCGGCATGCGCTCGAACGGACCGGTGCGCGCCGTGCAGTACGGCGGCAGCGACTACGTGGCCAAGGCCAACGACGAGATCGTCGTCATGGCCATGATCGAGACCAAGCAGGGCCTCGCCAATCTCGACGCCATCTGCGCCACGCCCGGCCTCGACGCCGTCTATATCGGGCCGGCCGATCTGTCCTTCGCGCTCGGCCTGCCGCCGCGCGGCGACAATCCCGATCCGCTGCACATCGCCACCTGCGACAAGATCCGGGAGGCCGCGCACAAGGCCGGCATCAAGTGCGTCATGCACTGCGCCACGGCAGCGTTCGCGGCCGGCGCGGTGAAGCGCGGCTTCGACATGGTGATGGTGACCTCCGACCTGTCGTGCATGATCGCCGGCGCGCGCCAGCAGCTCGACGAGCTCAAGGCCAAGACCAGCTAAGGCGGGCGTCGGTCATCGACGCCACTTCGCGCGGAGCGCCCTGAAATCGGGGCGCTTTTCGCGCTTGAGCGGAAATCGCTTGCGCCCATACCAACTAGTTGGTATGTACTTACATACCAACTGGTATGGACGCATCGAGATGACGACCGCGACCGCTGCGCTCTCCCGCACCCGCCTGCTCGAGGCCGGATCCACCGTGATCCGCACCAAGGGCTACACGGCGACCACCGTCGATGACATCTGCGCCGAGGCGGGCGTCACCAAGGGCAGCTTCTTCCACCACTTCAAGAGCAAGGAAGACCTGGTACTGGGCGCGGTGGCGCACTGGAACCAGTGGACCGAGGCGGTGTTCGCCGGCGCCGACTACCGCAGGCTCGACGATCCGCTGCGGCGCGTCCTGGGCTACGTCGATTTTCGCAGCGCCATTCTCGATCGCGAGATTCCCGAGTTCACCTGCTTCCTCGGCACGCTGGTGCAGGAGACCTATGCCACCCATCCGGCGGTGCGCGCGGCCTGCGATCAGGGGATGTCGGTACACATCGCCGGCCTGACGCGCGACCTCGAAGCAGCCAAGCGGCTGTACGCGCCGAAGGCGGACTGGAGCGCCGAGAGCGTCGGCTACTTCATCCAGGCCGTGCTGCAGGGTTCGTTCATCTTCGCCAAGGCCAAGCAGGACGCCGCGGTCGCGCGCCGGAACCTCGCGCACCTCAAACGCTATCTGCTCAGCCTGTTCCCCGCCCCTTCCCCCCGTCGAAAGGAGACATAGTCATGCCCAGCACCATCCGCCTGCATCGCGTCCTGAAGGCGCCGCCGGAGCGCGTCTATCGTGCCTTCCTCGACCCGGCCGCCAACGCCAAGTTCCTGCCGCCCAACGGCTACACCTGCACCGTGCACGAGATGGACGCCAGGGTCGGCGGCAGGTTCCGCATGTCGTTCACCAACTTCAGCGGCGGCGGCAGCCACGCCTTCGGCGGCGAGTACCTCGAGCTCAAGCCCAACGAGCGGCTGGTCTACACCGACAGGTTCGACGACCCCAACCTGCCCGGCGAGATCCGCGTCACCGTCGACCTCAAGAAGGTCTCGTGCGGCACCGAGATGCACATCGTGCAGGAAGGCATCCCCGACGTGATCCCCGCCGAGGCCTGCTATCTCGGCTGGCAGGACACGCTCAACCAGCTCGCCGCGCTGGTCGATCCCGAGATCCCGGGCTGACGCGTCAGTCCTGGAGGTTGGCGTAGTAGCCGTATGTTCCCGACGGCGCCGGCGGCGGCACGAGATTGAGCTTGCGCACCGCCCAATGCGTGAAGCTGTTGCTGTTGGCGCCGTTGATGCTGAGCGCGGGTGTCGGGTTGTAGCGCACCCGCGACCGATTGAGATCGGCGACCAGTGCCAGCAGCTGATCGATCAGCCGCGCGCAGGTCTGCATGCCGGGCCGGCCGGCGGTCCGCACGAGGGTGCCGGCCTTCAATGGACGGGCCGCGAGGTTGCGCTCGCGGCCGATCAGATAGCCCCAGGTCGGCGGACCGCCTGACGGATTGGCCTCGAACGCGGTGCGCCACGCGCGCCCGGCGTCGACGCTGACCAGGACGATGGCGTGATAGGACAAGCGCTGCTGGGTGATCGCCTCGCGCACGCCCAGCGGCTCGAAGGCGACGTCGATGCCGCATTTCTGGCCGATCCCCGGCGCGAGCTGCGCCGCTGCCGGCGACGCCAGCACAAGCCACAGCACCGCGGCGATGACCGGCCCGCGCATGGCGCTCAATCCGCGGCGTCGTTCAGCGACGTGCCGTAGGTCGACGGCACGACCGTCTTCACCGCCTGCGCGCGCTTGGCGAGCCAATAGGCCTGCGCCGGCGGAACGCTGGCGAAATCGGCCTCGACGCCCAGCTTGCGGGCGGCGTCCATCGGCCAGTTCGGGTTGTAGAGCAGCTCGCGCGCCAGCGCGATCAGGTCGGCCCTGCCCTCCTGCAGGATCGCCTCGGCCTGGTCGGCGTGCACGATCAGGCCGACCGCCATGCTCATGATGCCGGCGTCGCGGCGCAAGGTCTCGGCGTAGGGCACCTGGTAACCGTAGGTCACCGGGCCGGTGCCGACGACCGGGCTGCCGCGCATGCCGCCGGAGCTGCAGTCGATCACGTCGACGCCCTTGGGCTTCACCAGCTTGGCGAGCTCGACGCTCTGCGCCGGCCCCCAGCCCGAATCGTCCTCGACCGAGAGGCGCAGGAACAGCGGCTTGTGCGCCGGCCAGTGCGCGCGCACCGATTCGATCACCTCGATGCAGAAGCGCATGCGGTTGAGCTCGGAGCCGCCGTATTCGTCGTTGCGCTTGTTCGAGTACGGCGAGAGGAACTGGTGGATCAGGTAGCCGTGCGCGCCGTGCACGTCGAGCACCTCGAAACCCGCTTCGTGCGCGCGCCGCGCCGCCTGGCCCCAGCGCTCGATCACCTCGGGGATCTCGTCGCGGCTCAGCGCACGCGGCAGGGGATCGCTCGCCGGCGCGGCCTCGGCGCTCGACGACACCAGCTCCCAGCCCTCCCAGTCGAAGACTTCCGGCGCATTGGGATCGAGCAGCGGCGCGCCGCCTTCCCAGGGCCGCCAGCGCCTGGCTTTGCGGCCGGAATGGCCGAGCTGGATACCGGGCACGGCGCCGTGCCGCTTGATGAACTCCACGCAGCGACGCACGCCGGGAATGAACTTGTCGTCCCACAGGCCGAGATCGCCCACGGTCCCGCAGCCGCGCCGCTCGACCTTGGTCGATTCCATGATCACCAGCCCCGCGCCGCCGGCGGCATAGCGGCCGGCATTCATCAGGTGCCAGTCGGTGGCGAAGCCCTCCTTCGCGGCGTACTGGTGCATCGGCGCCACAACGACGCGGTTCTTCAAGGTCACGTCGCGCAACTGGATCGGCGTGAACAACAAAGGCTGGGCCACTCGTTTCGCTCCCCAATTTCTGTCATTCCGAGCGTAGCGAGGAATCTCCCGGCGATGGAGTCCCGATTCGACGAGATTCCTCGCTACGCTCGGAATGACAGGAAACGTATAGTCCGGCCATGTCCGTCGACCACGACCATTACCCCGATTCCTACCTGCGCCAGGTGCTGCGCGACGTCAAAAGCATCGCCATGGTGGGCGCCTCGGCCAACTGGAATCGGCCGAGCTATTTCGCCATGAAGTACCTGCTCGACCACGGCTACCGCGTGCATCCGGTCAATCCCGGCGCCGCCGGCCAGGAGATCCTCGGCCAAAAGACCTACGCTTCGCTCGACGCGCTGCCCGAGACGGTCGACATGGTCGACATCTTCCGCAACAGCGAGGCCGCCGGCCCGATCACCGACGATGCGATCAGGCATGGCGCCAAGGTGGTGTGGATGCAGCTCACCGTCCGCAACGATGCGGCGGCGAAGCGCGCCGAGGATGCCGGTCTGCGCGTGGTGATGAACCGCTGTCCCAAGATCGAGCACAGCCGCCTGGCCGGCAAGCTCGAGTGGCACGGCATCGCCTCAGGCGTGATCAGCAGCAAGAAGCGCAAGCTCTAGGCGACGTGAGTCACGCCGCCTGCGCCACCGTCGGACCGTCGCCGGCGAGCGTGGTGCGGCGCATGTCGCGCGGCTCGTGCGCCGGGAAAGGCCGGGCGCGATGCATGGTCTGGCGGTTGTCCCACATCACCAGATCGCCCAGCCGCCATTTGTGCGTGTAGACGAATTCGCGCTGCGTGGCGTGCTCGATCAGGTCGCGCAGGAAGATGAGCGCCTCGGGTGTCGGCCATCCGACGATGCCGCCGGCATGGCTGGACAGGTATAGCGACTTTCGGCCGGTGACCGGATGGGTGCGAACCATGCACTGCCGGACGGGGCGGAAGCGCTGGCGTTCCTCGTCGGTGAAATCGACGAAGCCGATCTGCTGGCGCGAGTACATCTGGCTGTGCTCGCAGACCATGCCCTCGACCTGGGCCTTGGTCTCCTCGTCCAGCGCATCGTAGGCCGCCCGCATGTCGGCGAACTGCGTGTCGCCGCCCCTAGACGGGATGCTGATGGCGTGCAGCAGCGAATACTTCGCCGGCACGGTCTTGAACGAGCTGTCGGAATGCCACAGCCGGTTGCCGATGCCGAACAGGCGGCGGCGGTCATCGCGCGCGAACGGCGTGTCGGTCTTGTCGAGGTTGGAAACGTCGGCGAAGGTCGTCGGCAGCCGGTAGTCGCCCGCAGCGCGCAAGCTCGTGCCGATGGCGTGCTCGATCTCGCCGAGGCTGCGGCTGAAGGCGAGCTGCTGGGCGTCGTCGATCTGCTGGTCGCGAAAAACCAGCACGGCGTACTTGTCCATGCCGGCGTGGATCGCCGCCACCTCCTCGGCAGACAGCTTGTCGCGCATGTCGAGGCCGTGGACTTCGCCGGCGAAGCTGGGGCCGATTGCGCGGATGGTCAGGCTCATCGTGGCGCTTCCTCCTTCTTGTCTTTGTTCTGACGATCCTAGTCAGCTTCGCCTCAGCCGCCAACACATACCGATACACGACAAGGCTTGGCTCGACGCAGCATCCGCGCGATGCGTCGCGCGTGCGGTTCAATACCCTGGCCTTGATCGCGATCCTGCTGCTCGGCGCCTTTCTGCGTGTGTGGCGTCTCGATGCCAACGGCTATGGCACCGAGTACTACGCCGCCGGCGTGCGCAGCATGCTGGAGAGCTGGCGCCTGTTCTTCTTCAATGCCTTCGATCCGGCCGGCTTCGTCAGCCTCGACAAGCCGCCGGTCGCGTTCTGGATCCAGGCCGCGAGCGCCTGGATCTTCGGCTTCAACGGGCTCAGCCTGCTGCTGCCCCAGGCGGTCGAAGGTCTGCTGTCGATCGCCATCCTGCGCCATCTCGTGCGCCGCCGTTTCGGCGAGGCGACCGGGCTGCTGGCGGCACTGTTCCTGGCGATCATGCCGGTCGCCGTCGCCGTCGACCGCAGCAACAACACCGACAGCGCGCTGGTGCTTTTCCTGCTGCTGGCCGCCTGGGCGACGCTCAACGCGATCGAACGCCCCGGCGCATGGCGCATCGCGGCGGCCATGGCGCTGGCCGGCGTCGCGTTCAACGTCAAGATGCTGGTCGCGCTGGGCGTGGTGCCCGCCCTGGCCCACGCCTACTTCGCCGCCGTCCCGGCCCCGTTCTGGCGTCGCGTCGCGCATCTTGCGGCGGGGGGCGCAACGCTGCTCGTCGTGTCGCTGTCGTGGGTCGTGATCTTCGATCTCGTGCCCGCCGATCGGCGCCCCTATGCCGGCAGCAGCCAGACAAATTCAATGGTCGAACTGGTCGTCGGCCACAACGGCATCGAACGCTTCGTGCGGCTCACGCATCGCGCGCCGCGGCCCCAGCCGGCGGCGCGGCCCGGCGGCGCGGGAGCGCCTGCCGGGATGGCGCGCCTGAGGATGTCGGACACGGTCCCGGTCGGTCCGCTGCGTCTGGCCGACCGTCATCTCGCCGGACAATTTGCCTGGCTGCTGCCGCTGGCGGCGATCGGCGCGGTCTTCGCCGCGCGGCGGACGAAGCCGACATGGCCGCTGACGCCGACGCACGCCTCGCTGCTGCTGTGGAGCGGCTGGGCACTGACCTATGGCGTGGTGTTCAGCTTCGCCGGCGGCATCTTCCACGCCTACTACCTCGCGGTGCTCGGACCGCCGGTCGCGGCATTGGCCGCGATCGGCCTGGTGTCGGTGTGGTCGGCGCCGCAGCGTTGGGCATGGCCACTGGCGCTCGTCGCCACCGCCGCCTGGCAAGCCTATATCGGACTCGACCTCGCGCAGGGACGCGTCGACGACCTCCCCACCCTACTGCTGGGCGCGCTCGCCATCGGCACGCTGCTGGCATCTTTGCGCGTCTCGCGCTGGGCTTTCGCCGGGCTGCTGGCACTGCCGATCGCCTGGGCGCTGAGCTCCGCATTGGTGACCGGCAACGCGATGCTGCCGTCGGCCAGCCTGGGACGGGTCGTGGCGCCCTTCGACCAGACCCGCCACACCGGCGTCCGCAACTTCCCGCTCGCCACCGAGGATGCGCGCCTGCTCGCCTTCCTCGAGGCCAACCACGGGCGCGAGCGTTTCGCGCTGGCCACGCCCAACGCGCGACTGGCCGCGCCGGTGATCGTGCGCACCGGGTTGCCGGTGATGGCCTTCGGCGGCTTCATGGGCACCGATCCGATCCTGGCGCCGGACGCGTTGCGCCAGATGGTCGAGCGCGGCGAGGTGCGCTTCGTCGTCCTGAGTGGCCGGGGCAGCTTCGGGCTGTCTCCCCGCGACGAGGATCGTAGGCGTGCCTTCATCGGCTGGGTGCGCCGCAACGGCGCGCGCGTCGAGCCCTCGGAGTGGCGCGGCCTCGATCCCTGGCAGGACCAGCGCCAACCGATCGGCCTGTACGACCTGAGGCCCGCCGCGGGACTGGTGCGCATCGCACCCTAGGCGTTGCCCCCGTGGCGGCGGACGGGCAGTCTGCCGCGCAACGAGCACGGGAAGGAAACGGCGCGATGGAGTTCGGCGTCTTCGATCACATGGACCGCGCGGGCCCTTCGCTGGGCGCTCAGTTCGAGAGCCGGCTGAAGCTGATCGAGCTCTACGAGAAGGCGGGCTTTCGCGCCTACCACGTCGCCGAGCACCACGCGACGCCGCTGGGCATGGCCCCCTCGCCCAGCGTCTTCCTCGCCGCCGTGGCGCAGCGCACCACGACGCTGCGCTTCGGCCCGCTGGTCTACACCCTGAACCTCTACCACCCGCTGCGGCTGATCGACGAGATCTGCATGCTCGACCAGCTCAGCAACGGCCGGTTCGAGCTCGGCATCGGCCGCGGCATCAGCCCCTACGAGGTCGGCTACTACGGCGTCGATCCGGCCGCCGGCCCGCAGCGCTTCGCCGAAGCCTACGCCGTGATCCTCAAGGGCCTGACCAGCGATTCGCTGAGCTATGACGGCCAGTTCTTCAGCTATCGCGACGTGCCGATAGAGCTGCATCCCGTGCAGCGGCCCCATCCGCCGCTGTGGTACGGCGCCAACACCTACGACCACGCCGAACGCCTCGCCCGCGACGGCCTCAATGCCGTGATCGGCATGAACCCTTCATCGGTGCGCGGTTTCACCGACAAGTACCGCGCCGTCTGGCGGGAAGCCGGCCGCGATCCGAAGGATCTGCCGCGCCTGGGCATCAGCCGCCACGTGGTGGTCGGCGACACCGACCGCGACGCGCAGGCGATCGCGAAGCGCGGCTTCCTGCTGTGGTACGACGCGCTGATCCACCTGTGGCGCAAGCACGGGGTCGGCCTGCCGCGCCAGCTGATCCCCGAGAAGTTCGAGGACGCGCTGGACCAGGGCTATATCGTCGCCGGCTCGGCCGCGACGGTGCGCGATCGCATGCGCCGCGACAACGATACCGCCGGCATCAATTACTGCCTGTGCCGCATGGCCTTCGGCGACCTGTCCTTCGACGAAGCGGCCCATTCGGTGGACCTGTTTTCCCGCGAGGTCATGCCGGCCTTGCAGTGATGGTGGCTCGCCAATTGCAAGCCAAAGGTGAACAATACCGCCTGTCGAGTGGAAGGAGCCTTTCGATGGACACCGTCATGCAGCAGACCCGCGCCGACATGAGCGACGCCGAGTGGCAGGCGCGCTGCGACCTCGCCGCCCTGTACCGCATCAGCGACATGTACGGCTGGACCGACACCATCGACACGCACATGACGGTGCGGATCCCCGGCGAGCCGAAGTGCTTCCTGATCAACAATTACGGCGAGCTGTTCGACGAGATCACGGCGTCGAGCCTGGTGAAGATGGACATCGACGGCAACGTCTACGCCAAGGACGGCCGCTTCAACGCCGCCGGCTTCACCATCCACAGCGGCGTCTACAAGGCGCGGCCCGACGCCAACTGCGTCATGCACACGCATACCCGCGCCGGCACCGGCGTATCGGTGCTCAAGAAGGGCCTGCGCCCGATCACGCAGGACGCGCTGTCGGTCTATGACGACCTCGTCTACCACGAGTACGGCATGCCGACCTCGGTCGAGGAATGCGAGGCGCTGGGGGTGACCTGCCAGCACGGCAATTCCGTGGTGCTGCGCAATCACGGCCTGCTCACCGTCGGCGCGACGATCCCCGGTGCGCTGCGCCGCATGTACATGCTGGAGCGCGCCTGCGAGGTCGAGGTGATCGCCCGCGGGCTGGACGAGGAACCGGGGCCGATCGACCCCGACGTCGTCCGCCAGTATGGCGAGCGCGCCAAGCAGATGCGCGCCCATCCCGATTACGGCCTGACCTACTGGAAGGCGGCGCTGCGCCAGATCGAGGGCAAGGGCATCGACTGGCGGCAGTAACTACTCCCGTCGTCCCGAGCGCCAGCGAAGGACGATATCGATCGCTAGCGGCCGCGCAGCACGCGTGCGGCCGCTGCCAGGGTGAGGCCGCCGAACAGCCACGCCACCGCCGGCCCCCAGACGATCGCCGCGGCCATGTCGGGCATGCGGGTGACGCCGCCACCGACCATCAGCACGCGGCCGAGCGTCGCCAGCGCCAGCACCGCCCAGAGGATCGCCATGGCGATGCCCACCCGGCCGGGCGAACCCAGCGCCGAGGCGGCGGAAAAGGCCGAGACGAACACGGCGCCCCAGGCGCATCCCGCGATGACCTGCGCGGCGATCAGCATCGGCAGGCTGGTCGCAATGATGCTGCCGGCGATGCCGACCACGCCGCACACCGCCGCCAGCGCCATCACGTGCAGGGCGCCGTGGCGTCTGGTGAGGGCGGCCGCCGGGAACATCGCGATGTTGAAGCCGATCCAGAACACCGGCATCAGCATGTCGAGGTCGCCCGGCTTGGCGAAGCGCAGGTAGCCCGGCGCCGAATTGACGAAGAAGTGCAGCTGGAAGCCCAGCGCGGCGATCGCCATGGCGGCGAAGAACAGCGTCGCGCCCGCCGAGCCGTGCGCCGGCGCCTTCGGGGCATCGACCGCCGGCGCATCGGACGACTGCGCCAGCGCCCGCTCGACCCAGATGAGGCCGGCCGTCGTGACCAGCAGCACGATGCTGGAAAGCGCGAAGGGCAGCCGCGGATCGACGTCGCGCAGCGCCACGCCGAGATAGGGCGAAATCGCCCCGCCCAGCGCCAGGCCGCTGAGGTTGAGCGCCAGCGCCAGCGGCAGGCGCGGCTTGGCGGTGTGATTGCCCAGGATCACCAGGGGCGGCACGCGCAACGCGCCGGTCGTCACGGTCCATACCGCCAGCGCGATCACCAGCGCGAGCTGCGCCGTGCCCTTCTCCAACCGTGCGACCTGCGGCATCAGCAGGAAGGCCAGGCACGAGATCGCCGTGAGCGCCACGATCATCGGCCCGAACCGCCGCAGCGTCGCGCGTGCCCGGTCCATCCACACGCCGATGAACAGGTCCGACAGCATGAACGCGACCTGATCGCCGGCGATGAACCAGATGGCGATCGTCTTGGGCAGCCCAGCCTGCGCCAGCAGCGTCGGCAGGAAGATCACGTAGACCGTCCAGCCGATGGTGAAGAAGAACTGCACGACCGCGAGATAGATCGCGGCGGCTTGCGGAACGGCGCTGGGGCGGCCGATGGCGGCGTCGGTCATGGCGCTTTCAGAACATGGATCAGGGCGACGAGGCTGTCACCCCGGGAACAGGGACCTACTCGGCGCTGAGGTTGGCCCGCCTGGCGAGCGCCTGCCACTTGGCGAAGTCCTCGGCCGCGAACTGGGCGAAGCGATCGGGCGTCGTCGGCAGCTCATCGACGGCGTTGTCGACGAAGTAGCGCTTCACGTCGGCGTCGGCCATCGCCGTTGCAAATGCCGCGCGCAGCTTCGTCAGCACCGGGGCCGGCAGCCTGGACGGGCCGAACACGCCGTACCAGATGCCGGCGTCGAAGCCACTCAGGCCGCTCTCGTGCAGCGTCGGGATATCGGGCGCGCCGGCGAGACGCGCCAGGCTGGTGACGGCGAGCCCGCGCAGCTTGCCGGAGCGCGCATGCGGCAGCGCCGTCGGTACGCCGCCGAAATAGAGATCGATCTGCCCCGCCATCAGGTCGGTCATCGCCGGCCCGCCGCCCTTGTAGGGCACGTGCACGATGTCGAGGCCGGCCATCGATTTGAACAGCTCCAGGCCGAGGTGGGTCATGCCGCCGGTGCCGGCCGAGCCGCCGTTGAGCTTGCCCGGCCGCGCCCTGGCCAGCGCGATCAGCTCCTTCACGTCCTTCGCCGGCAGGTCGGGCCGCACCACCAGCAGCATCGGGGAGATGCCGATGGGCACGATCGGCGTGAGCTCCGCCACGGGGTCGTAGGGCAGCTTGCGGCCCAGCGCCGGCGACACGGTGACCGGCCCGTTGGAGGAGAACAGGATCGTGTAGCCGTCGGGCGGCGATTTCGCGATCGCCGCCGCGGCGATCTCGCCGTTGGAGCCGCCGCGATTGTCGATCACCACGGTCTGCTTCAGCAGCTCGCCCAGCTTGGGCGCCAGGATGCGCGCCAGCAGGTCGTTGGGCCCGCCCGGCGGATAGCCGACGACCAGCTTGATGGCGCGCTCGGGATAGGTGTCGATTGGCTGAGCGTAGGCGCGACCGACGGCGCTCGCGAGGGCGAGGCCGGCGGCCGTGCGCGCGAAGTCGCGCCGGCGCATCGCAGGGATCCTCAGTCGCGGAACGACGGGTCGATGCTGTCGAGCTTGCGCATCAGCGCCGGCCATTCGAGCTGGCCGAGACGGCGGCGCACGCCGGGCTTGAACAGGTGGTTGGACGCCTCGACGGTCTCGCGCGGCGGCAGCGACAGCTCGGTGTTGCACGACAGCGCCATCACCTGCAGCTGGCAGGCGCGCTCCAGGCGCCAGATGTTGTTGAAGGCCTCGGGAATCGAGGGACCCACGGCGAGAAGCCCGTGGTTGCGCAGGATCATCACCTCGCGTTCGCCGAGATTGTCCTGCAGCCGCTTCTGCTCGTCGAGCCGGATCGCCGGCCCCTCGTAGTCGTGATAGGCGATGTCGATGAAGCGCATCGCCGTCTGCGCCAGCGGCATCAGGCCCTGCTTCATCGCCGAGACCGCCATGCCGGCCAGGGTATGCGTGTGGATCACGCAGTCGACATCATGGCGCGCCTTGTGGATCGCGCTGTGGATCACGAAGCCGGCGCGGTTGGGTCCGAGCCCGGTCGGGTCGAACAGCGTGTTGCCCTCGAAATCGACCTTCACGAAGCACGAGGCGTGCATCTGGTCGTAGAGGTAGCCGTAGGGATTGAGCAGGAAGACGCCGGGCTCGCCCGGCACCTGGGTCGAGATGTGGTTGGCGATCATCTCGTCCATGCCGTAGAGGTGCACGAGGCGGTAGCAGGCGGCGAGATCGACGCGCTTCTGCCACTCCTCCGCGCTGACCTGCTCGCGGACCGACTTGGCGTTCTTCAGGGCGGTAACGGACATGCAATTCCTCCCGGGCGGGTGCGGCACTATACACCCGCTTCGCCACGGCGATAGCGAGGGACCACGCCGCCGTACGCAGCGTCGGAGGTAGCCTACTGCCTGCCCTTGACCTGCGCGCCGCCCTTGTCGACGCCGCCCTTCTTCTGGACGACGCCCTTCTGCTTGAGGTTCTTCTGCTGCAGGTTCTTGTTGTGCTCGACAGGCGGGCTGGCAGGCCCGCTCTTGCCCCTTGCACCGATCCCGAGTCCGGCCTGCGCTGAAGTGGCGCCAACGCCGAGGGCCACGACACCGAACATCAGACCCGCAGCGGCTCCGGAGAGCTTGGCGAACGCATTCTTCGTCATACCTGGACCTCCCCAGATCCCTACGCGGCAAGTCCGACGATCATCCCCCGGATATTTCACTCGCATTGCAGTTTAGCACATGTTTCGCGCCTGGCTATCAGCGGCTCCTGACCAGCGAGCCCATGAACAGCGCCAGGCGGGGCGCCCATTTGGCTGCGTCTGCGCCCGACGCGAAATGCCCAAGATCGCTGTCGATCTCGAAGTAGGCCGCGTCGGCACCCGCCGCACGCATCGCGGCGATGATGCCGGGTGCGATCGACGGCGGGTAGTCGTGGTCGCTGCGCGAGAGGACATAGAGGACCTTCTTCCCTTTCAGTCGGGCAAAGTCCTTTTCGGCATTGAAGTGCAGGACGGCGCGATACAGCACGAGAAGCGAGTTGCCATCGAACACCTTCGACCAGGCCACGGCCCGGCGCCGGATCTCCGCCTTGCGCGCCGTCTCGTCGGGAAAGTGCGACTTGAGTTGGGCGTCGATGCCGTAGTTCTCGAGATAGCCGACATAGAAGTCCGCCATCGTCGCCGCGATGCCGCCGTTGTCGTAGTACCAACCGCCGTTCCAGTTCGGGTCCGACTCGAGCCAGTCGACAAGCGCCTTCAGCGACGCCTCGAGATCATGGACCTTGGGCTCCGCGACAACCGGCACGATGGCCTCGACGAAGTCGGGAAAGGTCACGCCCCACTGGAAGGCCAGCAGGCCGCCATACGACGGGCCGGCGACGGCCAGCAGATGCTTCACGCCCAGCGCCTCCAGCAGCCGCCGTTGGGCGGTGACGATGTCGACGGTCGTGATCGCCGGGAAGTCGGGTCCCCACGGCCTGCCCGTGGCGGGGTTGATCGAGGCCGGACCGGTCGAGCCGAAGCACGAACCCAGCATGTTCGCGGAGACCACGAACAGCCGGTCGGTGTCGATCGCCCTGCCCGGGCCCGCCAGGACGCCCCATGACCCCCCCCTGGTGCCGAAGCGCCCGATCATGTGGTGGCCCGCCGTGTAGCCGTGCATCAGCAGCACGGCGTTGCGACCGTCGGCCGCCAGTGTGCCGAAGGCGTGATAGGCGATCGTCACCTCGCGCAGGACGACACCGCTCTCGAGCCGAAAGTCCTTGAGCGTAACGAACCGCGTCGTCGCCTCGCCGAGATCGCGCTCGGCGCGACTTGGTGCGGCAAAGCCGACAGCCGCCCCGCCGATCACCAGCGTCGCGAACTGTCGGCGGTTCATGGCGCTACGCCGCCAGCGACTTGATCGCGGCGTCGACGCCGCCTTCCTGGTACGGGATGCCGGAGGTCTTGAAGGCGAGCTCGACCGTGGCCAGCGAGCCCAGCAGCATCGGCTCGTTGAGGTCGCCCATGTGGCCGATGCGGAAGACGCGGCCCATCAACGGTCCCAGTCCGCCGCCCAAGGACAGGTTGTAGCGGTTGAGCGCGACGTTGCGGAAGGCGTTGGCGTCGTGGCCGTCGGGCACGATCACCGCCGTCACCGAGTCGGACAGTCGAGAAGGATCGGCGCAGAACAGCTCCAGCGCTTTGACCGCACCGCCGATGCCCTTGGCACCGCAGCTCGCGCCGCCCATCGAGGCGCCGCCCCAATGCACCACGGCGGCGCGCGTGGCGTCGGCGAGGCGGCGGTGGCGCGCGAAGATCGCGTCGAGCCCCTCCTCCTCGATCATCTTGATCGATTCCTCGAGCGCGAAGAAGAGATGCACCGGCGTCGTGCCGACGAAGCTCTGCGGCTCGCGCCGGGTCATCATCTCCCAGTTCCAGTAGTGCCTGGGCAGGCCCGGCTTCTTCGACAGGTCGAAGGCCTTCTCGCTCACGCCGGTGAACGACATGCCGGTGGGCAGCATCAGACCCTTCTGGCTGCCGCCGACGCAGACGTCGACGCCCCAGGCGTCCATCCGGAAATCGTAGCAGCCCAGCGAGGAGATGGTGTCGACCAGCAGCAGCGCCGGATGCTTCGCACCATCGATGGCGCGACGGATCTCGGCGATCGGCGTGGCCAGCCCGGTGGCAGTCTCGTTGTGCACCGTGAGCACCGCCTTGATCTGGTGAGTCTTGTCGACTTCGAGGCGACGGGCCACGTCGGCGATGCGCACGCCCATGCGCCAGTCGGCGGCGAGCCGCTCGATCTTCAGCCCGAGATTGGCCGCCATCTGCTCCCAGCTCTCGGAGAAGTAGCCGGACTCGAGCATCAGCAGCTTGTCGCCCGGCGCGAAGAGATTGACCAGCGAGGCCTCCCACGCGCCATGGCCGCTGGAGGCGTACATGAACAGATGCTGCTGCGTCTTGAGCACGCGCTTGACGCCAGCGTGGCAGAAGCGATGGATGGCCATGAACTCGTCGCTCAGGAAGTCGAGCGTCGCCCGGTCCATGGCGCGCAGGATCCGGTCGGGAATGTTGGTCGGTCCGGGATTCTGGAAGAACTGGCGGCCCCGGGGCTTGGCGTTCACGACTGCGCTCCTGCAACATTTCCTTGAAGGCGGCGCGAATTTAGGCGCGTTGCGCCCGGGCTGTCACCAAGGCAGGATCGCGCAGTGACCGACCGGCACATTTGAATTGTGACGGTCAGGCGTCAGCATCCCAACAAAGTGCGACAAGCCGGAGGGACCATGAGCGAGCAGCGCAAACCCGGATTCGAGACCTTGGCGATTCACGCCGGCGCCGCCCCGGATCCCAGCACCGGCTCGCGCGCCCTGCCGATCCATCAGACGACCGCCTATGTCTTCGAGGACGCCGATCACGCCGCCGCGCTGTTCAACCTGCAGACTGTGGGCTTCATCTATTCGCGCCTCACCAACCCGACGACGGCGGCGCTCGAAGCGCGCGTCGCCGCGCTCGAAGGCGGTCGCGGCGGCATCGTCTGCGCCTCCGGACACGCCGCGCAGGTGCTGGCGCTGTTCCCGCTGATGGCACCGGGCGACGAGGTGGTCGCGAGCACCAAGCTCTACGGCGGCTCGGTGCAGCAGATGAAGAACACCTATCCCAAGTTCGGCTGGAAGGCGGTGTTCGTGGATCCCGACGATCCGGAGAATTTCCGCAAGGCCGTCACGCCGAAGACCAAGGCGTTCTTCATCGAGAGCCTGGCCAATCCCGGCGGCGTCGTCTGCGACATCGAGGCGATCGCCAAGATCGCCGAGTCGGCCGGCGTGCCGCTGCTGGTCGACAACACGCTGGCCACGCCCTATCTGTGCCGGCCGATCGAGCATGGCGCCACCTTGGTGCTGCACTCGACGACCAAGTTCCTGTGCGGCTCGGGCACGTCGATGGGCGGCGCGATCGTCGATTCCGGCCAGTTCGACTGGTCGCGCGGCGGCAAGTTCCCCAGCCTCGCCGGGCCGGAGCCGGCCTATCACGGCCTGAACTTCTACGAGACCTTCGGCGACATGGCCTACACCTTCCATGGCCACGCCGTGGGCCTGCGCGATCTCGGGCCCTCGCAGGCGCCGTTCAACGCCTGGGTGACGATGCTCGGCATCGAGACGCTGGGGCTGCGCATGGAGCGTCACTGCGCCAATGCGCAGAAGGTCGCCGAGTACCTGGAGAAGCACCCCGCCGTGGCCTGGGTGAACTACGCCGGCCTGCCCTCGAACAAGTACAACAAGCTGGCGCGGAAATACCTGCCCAAGGGCGCCGGCTCGGTGTTCACCTTCGGCCTGAAGGGCGGCTACGCCGCGGGCGTGAAGCTGGTCGATTCGCTGGAGCTCTTCTCGCACCTCGCCAATATCGGCGACGCCAAGAGCCTGGTGATCCACCCGGCCTCGACGACGCATCGCCAGCTCACCGAGGAGCAGCGCGTCGCCGCCGGCGCCGGGCCCGACGTCGTGCGCCTGTCGATCGGCATCGAGAGCGTGGAAGACATCATCGCCGACCTCGAGCAGGCGCTGAACAAGAGCAACCAGCCGGCGGCCAAGGCCGCGGAGTGATTTCTGTCATGTCGAGCGCAGCGAGACATCTATAGGCTCCTCGCTGCGCTCGGAATGACAATGTGAAGGGGGAAGCGATGGCCAAGGTGAAGATCTACGGCTCGCCGCAGTCGCGCGCGGCGCGCGCCCTGTGGTGCGCGCGCGAGTGCGGCGTCGAGCACGAGCACATCGTGCTCGACATGAAATCGGTGAAGGACCCGGAGTTCCTCAAGGTCAATCCCAACGGCAAGATGCCGGCGATGGTCGACGGCGATCTCGTGCTGTTCGAATCGATGGCGATCAACCTGTACCTGGCCAGGAAGTACGGCGGCGCGCTGTGGCCCTCGACGGTCGAGGGCGAGGGCCTCGCCTACCAATGGTCGTTCTGGGGCATGACCGAGATCGAGCGCCATCTGCTGACGATCGTCGTCG
>JBFXAZ010000080.1:0-26225 GCA_050183765.1 Reyranellaceae bacterium
ACGCAGCTGTCGCCGTGGGAACGCCGCGAAGCCCCTCATCCGCCCATCGGGCACCTTCTCCCCGCCTGCGCGGGGAGAAGGAAATAAACGTCAGCCGATCTTGACCAGCGTCTCGCGGAACTGCACCTGGCGCTTGGCGTAGCTCTGCGCGCTCATGCGCAGGCGGTTGGCGTTGTCCTCGCTGAGCTCGCGCGCGACCTTGGCCGGTGCCCCGATGATCAGCACGCCGCCGGGGAACTCCTTGCCCTCGGTGACCACGGCGCCGGCGCCCACCAGGCTGCGCGCGCCGATCACCGCCTTGTTCAGCACCACCGCCTGGATGCCGATCAGCGCGCCGTCGTGGATGATGCAGCCATGCAGCATCGCCTGATGGCCGATGGTGACGTCCTCGCCGACGATCAGCGGACAACCCGGGTCGGTGTGCAGGATGGCGCTTTCCTGCACGTTGCTGCCCTTGCCGATGGTGATCGGCTCGTTGTCGCCGCGCAGCACCGCGCCCGGCCACACGCTGGCGCCTTCGGCCAGGGTCACCTTGCCGATCACCGTCGCTTCCGGCGCCACCCAGGCGGTCGGGTGGATCACCGGCGCATGCTCGCCGAGCCTGTAGATGGCCATGGACGTCTCCGATTCCCTTTGAACGCGTTACTGCCGCATTACCATCGCGAGCCTCGCAAGACCACATCCGGTCTTGCTAGGCTCGGTCCCGTCCGCGAGGAGCGTCGAGCCATGGCCAGCGATCTTGTCCGCCTGTCCGCCACCGAGGCGGTCGGCCTGCTGAAGAAGGGCGAAGTCTCGCCGCTGGAGCTGATCGATGCCGCCGAGGCGCGCATCGGGGAGGTCGACAAGGCGGTCAACGCGCTGCCGACGCTGTGCCTCGATCGCGCGCGCGATCACGCCAGGAAGCTGATGGCCGGCCAGGGCCGCGAGGCCGAGGGCGAGGCCGGTTGGCTCGCCGGCCTGCCGGTGGCGATCAAGGATCTCGCCGACGTGGCGGGGGTGCGCACCACCTACGGCTCGCCGATCTTCAAGGACCACGTGCCCCAGAAGTCGCATCCGCTGGTCGAGCGCATCGAGCGCAAGGGCGGCGTGGTGATCGCCAAATCGAACACGCCGGAGTTCGGCGCCGGCGGCAACACCTTCAACGAGGTCTTCGGCCGCACGCTCAATCCCTGGAACACCTCGCTGACCTGCGGCGGCTCGACCGGCGGCGGGGCGGTGGCGCTGGCCACAGGCGAGGTCTGGCTGGCGCATGGCTCTGACCATGGCGGCTCGCTGCGCGGCCCGGCGACCTTGTGCTCGGTGGTCGGCATCCGCCCCTCGCCCGGCCGCGTCACGCGCGGCACCAGCAACAATCTGTTCTCGCCGATGTCGGTGCAGGGACCGATGGCGCGCGACGTGGCCGACCTGGCGCTGTTCCTCGACACCATGGCGGGCTACTGCCCGCTCGATCCGCTGACCTTCGACGCGCCCGTGGTGCCGTTCGCCGAGGCGGTGAAGGCGCCGGCGCGCAAGCTGCGCATCGGCTTCACCGCCAATTACGGCGGCGCCCTGCCGGTCGAACGCGAGACGCGCGAGATCTGCGCCCGCGAGGTGCGCCGCTTCGAGCAGGCCGGGTGCATCGTCGAGGAGGCCTTCCCCGAACTCGGCCCGGTCGACGAGACCTTCCTCGCGCTGCGCTCGCAGGTCTTCCTGGTCGAGCGCGAGCTGCAGCTGCAGACCCATCGCGACCTGCTGAAGCCCGACATCATCTGGAACACCGAACGCGCCCTGCAGCAGGCACCCAGCGCGCTGGCCAGGGCCGACCGCGAGCGCGCCGCGCTGTATCGCCGCTTCGCCGAGTTCTTCACCAGGTACGACGTGCTGATCACCCCGGGCGCGGCGACCCCGGCCTGGGACGTCATGCTCAAGGCGCGCGACGTGATCGACGGCGTGAAGCTCACCAACTACATCGCCGGCAGCGCGCTCACCTCGGCGATCACGCTGACCTCCTGCCCGGCGGTGTCGGTGCCCTGCGGCTTCGACGCCTATGGCCGGCCCGTGGGCCTGCAGATCGTCGCGCCGGCGCGTCAGGAGGCTCTGGCCCTGCATACGGCGGCGGTTTTCGAGCAATTGGCGGGGCTAAACCTGCTCTTGCCCATCGACCCGCGGCCGGGCACCGTGCCGCCGACCTGAGAGCAAAGCCTGTCAATAGTCTGACGAAGCCCCGGGAGGACGTTGCATCCGGAGCGTAAAATGAGTAATATCAGCCCACTAAATCGATATTTCGAAAATTATTTTCAGAGGAACTGCACGTGACCACCAGCGAGCTCGGCCACCAGATTCGTCTTGTCCTCAACGAGGGCGGCACGCTGCCGGTCGATGCGACGTCGCTCAAGGATTCCGACGATCTGTACGCCGCGGGGCTCACCTCGCATGCCACGGTCAATCTGATGCTGGGGCTGGAGGACCGATTCGACGTCGAATTCCCGGATCGCCTGCTGCGCCGGCGCACCTTCGAGAGCATCGACGCGATCGGTGCCGCGGTGACCGAGCTGCTGGCCAACAAGAAGGCGGCATGACATCACTGCTTGCGCGCGCCCGTCAGGTAGGGTCCGAGGTCGTCGCGCGGCACGCCGAGAGCGTCGATCGCGACGCCCGCTTCCCGCATGAGGCCTTCGACGCCCTGAAGCGGGCGAAGCTGCTGGGCGTCATGGTGCCGCGGGCCCATGGCGGCGACGGCGCCTCGATCACCGACATCGTCGCCATCTGCCATGCGCTGGGCCAGCACTGCGGCTCGACGGCCATGATCTATGCCATGCACCAGATCCAGGTCGCCTGCATCGTGCGCCACGGCCAGGCCAGCGCCTGGCATCGCACGCTGATGGAGCGGCTGAGCGGCGAGCAGCTGCTGCTGGCCTCGGCCACCACCGAGGCCGGCATCGGCGGCGACGTCCGCAGCAGCCTGTGCGCCATCGAACGCCAAGGCGAGCGCTTCTCCCTGCGGAAGAACGCCAGCGTGATCTCCTACGGCGCCGACGCCGACGTCATCCTCGTCACCGCCCGACGCGCGCCCGACGCCCCGGCCTCGGACCAGTCGATCGTCCCGGTGCTGAAGGGCGACTACACGCTCGAGCGCACGTCGGGATGCGACACGATGGGCATGCGCGGCACCTGCAGCGACGGCTTCGTGCTGCGCGCCACGGGCGACATCGCACAGGTCTTGCCGACGCCCTACGCCGAGATCTCGGCGCAGACCATGCTGCCGACCACGCATCTGACCTGGGCCGGCGTCTGGCTGGGCATCGCCTCCGATGCCGTCGCGCGCGCCCGCGCCTTCGTGCGCGCCGAGGCGCGGCGCAAGCCCGGCACGACGCCGTCCGGCGCGGTGCGCCTGGCCGAGACGGTCAGCCTGCTGCAGTTCATGCGCGCCAACGTCGTGGCCGCGGCGCACGACTACGCGCGCGCGATGGAGGCCGCCGAGACGCTGACGGCGCTGTCCTTCGCCGTCGAGATGAACAACGTGAAGACCGGCTCGGCGCAGATGGCGACCGCGGTGATCAACCACGCGCTGCTGGTCTGCGGGCTGGCCGGCTATCGCAACGACGGGCCCCACAGCGTCACCCGCCATCTGCGCGACGCGCATTCGGCCGCGGTGATGATCAACAACGACCGCATCCTCGCCAACAGCGCCGGCCTGCTGCTGGCGCTGAAGGACGAGCCGGAGCTCTTCGCATGAGCACCGAAGCACAGATTGCGTTCCGCGACGAGCTGATCGCGCACGGCCTGCTGCACGCGACTGAGGTCGACGGCCTCTACGCGCAGTCCGGCGTCTTCGAGGACATCATCATGCGCTTCGATGCGCTGGTGACGCGCAGCGGCGAGGTCGACGGACCCGAGGTGCTGCGCTTCCCGCCGGGAATGGCGCGCAGCACGCTCGAGCGCAGCGGCTATCTGCGCAGCTTCCCGCAGCTCGCAGGCACCATCCATTCCTTCGCCGGCGGCGATCGCGAGCACGCCGCCCTGATCGCCGAGCTCGATCGCGGCGACGACTGGACCGGCAGCCAGAAGGTGACCGGCATCGCCTTCTCACCGGCGTCCTGCTACCCGTCCTATCCCATCATCGCGAAGCGCGGGCCGTTGGCGGCCGACGGCGCACTGCTCGACGTGCAGTCCTGGTGCTTCCGTCACGAGCCGTCCGTCGACCCGGCCCGCCTGCAGCTCTTCCGGCAGCGCGAGCACGTGCGCATCGGCACGCCGCAACAGGTCCTGGAGTTCCGCGAGCGCTGGCTGAAGCGCGGCCGCACGATCATGGAGTCGATGGGCGTGCCGCTCGACATCGACGTCGCCAACGACCCGTTCTTCGGCCGCGCCGGGCGCATGCTGGCGGCCAGCCAGCGCGACCAGGCGCTGAAGTTCGAGCTGCTCGTGCCGATCACCAGCACCGAGAAGCCGACCGCCTGCGTCAGCTTCAACTACCACCAGGATCATCTCGGCCACGCCTTCGGCCTGCACACCGCCGACGGTGCCGTGGCCCACACCGCCTGTGTCGGCTTCGGCCTGGAGCGCATCGCCCTGGCGCTGCTGCGCCACCACGGCTTCGACCCCAAGGCCTGGCCCGAGGCCGTCCGCCGCGCCCTGTGGGGATGAGGCCATGGCGGCGCGGCTGCTCGACCTCGATCCCGCGACCTGGGTGCCCCACAGCCTGCACGCACCCGATCGCGACTGGGTCGAGACCAATTGCTACATCGACGTCTGGGTCGAGGCGCTGCACGCGCTGGGCCTGGAGCCGCTGGCCGCGTTGCCCTTCACCGTGGCTCAAGATTTCGAGGGCGACCACTTCACCTTCTTCAAGTTTCCGCCGGAGGATCTGCGCGCCCTGTTCGGGCTGGCCGTGCAGGAGCTGGCGATCTTCGACAAGCTCGAGGGACACATCGAGGAGCAGCTCAGGCGCGGCCGCATGGTGCTGGTCGAGGTCGATGCCTTCCACCTGCCCGACACCCAGGGCACGTCCTATGGCCGTGCCCACACCAAGACCACGGTCGCCGCGGTCGACATCGACATCGCCGCGCGCCGGCTGGGCTATTTCCACAACACGGCCTTCCATCGTCTCGAAGGGGCCGACTTCGACGGCGTGTTCCATCGCACGCCCGAGATGCTGTTCCCGTACTGCGAGTTCGTGAAGCGCGAGAGCCCGCCCTTCACCGGCCGCGCCCTGGTGGATCGCTCGCTGGCGCTGCTGCGCACCCATCTGCGCCGTCGGCCGGCGGATCCCATCGCCGCCTTTCGGCGGGAATTTCCCCAGCACATCGAGGCGCTGGCGAGCCGCTCGATGGACTACTTTCACCTCTACGCCTTCAATGTGCCGCGCCAGCTGGGCGCCAATTTCGAGATGCTGGGCAGCTACCTGCGCTGGCTCACCGACAACGGGCAGAAGGACCTCGCCGGCGCGATCTCGGCCTGCCAGACCGTCTCGGCCGCCTGCAAGGCGCTGCAGTTCCAGCTCGCCCGCGCGGTCAACCGGAAGAAGTTCGGCGACTACGACGCGCTGCTGGACACGTTGGCGACCTCGTATCAGTTCGCCATCAATCCGTTGGTATCGAAGTATGGCTAGCGTGCACGCCAACGCCGGCGAGCGCGTGCGCGCACTCGATCGGGGCTGGTCCCTGGCGCTGACGGCGCCAGGCAGCATCGCCGCGCCGGACAGCCTCGGCTCGATCACCGACTGGATCGACGCGGCAGTGCCGGGCACCGCCGCGCAGGCGTTGCGCGATGCCGGAAGCTGGAGCCTCGACGCGCCTGCGCCGCTGCACGATCGCGACGTCTGGTATCGCCTGCGCTTCGACGGTGATGGTCCGCGCACCTTGCGACTGGGCGGATTGGCGACGATCGCCGAGGTGTGGCTCAACGGCGAACGCCTGCTGAGCAGCGACAGCATGTTCGTCGCGCACGCCATCGACGTCGTGCTGCGCGGCGACAACGAGCTCTGCCTTGCCTTCCGCGCACTGCATCCGACACTGGCGAAGAAGAAGGGCCGCGGCCGCTGGCGCACGCGCCTGGCGGAGCCGGCCAACCTGCGCTTCGCGCGCACCACGCTGCTGGGCCACATGGCCGGCTGGTGCCCGCCGGTTCACGCTGTCGGCCCGTATCGGCCGATCGAGCTGGTCGAGCTGGTCGAGCATGCCTCCCCGTTGACGGTGCGCCACGTCGATCTTCGCACGCGCGTCGAGGGTAGCGACGGCATCGTCAGCGTGAAGATCACGGCGGACTGGGCCGACGGCGAGCAGCCCGAGGCGATCATCGGGATCGGCGAGCAGCGAGCGGCGCTGATCTGGCAGGACGGCAAGCTGCAGGGCGAGTTGCGCATCCCCGACGTCGCGCTGTGGTGGCCGCACACCCACGGCACGCCCGATCTGTACGACGCCCATGTGAAGATCGGCACCATCGCGCTCGACCTCGGCCATGTCGGCTTCCGCACCGTCGAGATCGACCGCGGCGTCGACGGCAGGGGCTTTGCGCTGAAGATCAACGGCGAACGCGTGTTCTGCCGCGGCGCGGCGTGGAGCAGCGCCGACATCGTCTCGCTGCCCGGCACGCGCGCGGCCTACGAGCCCTGGCTGCGTTCGGCGCGCGACGCCGGCATGAACATGATCCGTGTCGGCGGCACCATGCTCTACGAGAGCGACGCCTTCTTCGCGCTGTGCGACGAGCT
The DNA here is from genome assembly GCA_050183765.1 of Reyranellaceae bacterium. Taxonomy (GTDB): domain Bacteria; phylum Pseudomonadota; class Alphaproteobacteria; order Reyranellales; family Reyranellaceae; genus JAFAZJ01. The sequence goes on from JBFXAZ010000080.1 coordinate 6,689, forward strand.
GGGCCTGATGGTCTGGCAGGACTTCATGTTCGCCAATTTCGACTACCCGGCGAGTGATCCCGCCTTCCTCGACGCGGTCGAGCGCGAGGCCGCGCAGCTGCTCGACCGCACCCAGGCCAACCCGTCGCTGGTCGTGCTGTGCGGCGGCAGCGAGGTCGAGCAGCAGGCGGCCATGCTCGGCCTGGCCAAGGGCTCGTGGGACAACCTCATCTTCACCGAGACGCTGCCGCGCGCCGTCGCGCAGCGCCGGCCCGACGTGCCCTTCGTGCGCAATGCGCCATCAGGCGGCGCCCTGCCCTTTGTCGCCAGCGAGGGCGTGGCGCACTACTACGGCGTCGGCGCCTATCTGCGGCCGCTCGACGACGCCCGCCGCGCCGAGGTGCGCTTCGCCGCCGAGTGCCTGGCCTTCGCCAACGTGCCGGACCGCGCCGCCGTGCAGGGGCTGATGGGCGATGCCATGGCCGCTCTCGGTCACCACCCGCGCTGGAAGGCCGCCGTGCCGCGCGATCCCGGCGCCGGCTGGGATTTCGAGGATGTGCGCGACCACTATCTGCGCGCGCTCTGCGGCGTGGAGCCCGCCCGCCTGCGCCACGAGGATCCCGACCGCTACCTGCGCCTGTCGCAGGCGGTCAGCGGCGACGTGATGGAAGCCGTCTACGCCGAATGGCGGCGCGGCCGCTCGACCTGCGCCGGCGGCGTCGTCTGGATGCTGCAGGACCTGCGGCCCGGCGCCGGCTGGGGCGTGATCGATTCCGCCGGCGCGCCCAAGCCCTGCTGGCACGCGCTGAAGCGCGCCTTCCGCCCGGTGCAGGTGAGCCTCACCGACGAGGGGGTGAACGGTCTGGCCGTCCATGTGCTCAACGAGACGGCGTCGGGCATCGATGCCACGCTGAGCCTCGCCTGCCTGCGCGACGGCGCGACGCCGCTGGCGCGCGCCAACCGCGACCTGGCCGTGGCGCCGCGGTCGAGCCTGGAGCTGTCGAGCGCCGAGCTTCTGCCGGGCTTCTTCGACGTCACCTATGCCTATCGCTTCGGCGCGCCGCAGCACGACGCGACGATCGCGACGCTGAAGGACCGCGCCAGCGGCGCCACGATCGCGCAGACCTTCCATTTTCCGGCGCACGGCCCGCTCAACCGGGTCGATCTGGGCCTGCAGGCCGATGTCATGCGCGGGGAGTCCGGCTGGATGCTGCGGCTCGTCGCGCGTAGGCTGGCGCGTGGCGTGCATATCGAGGATGGCGCCTTCCGCGGCGAGGACGAGTGGTTCCATCTCGCCCCCGGCGAGGAGCGCATGGTGCGATTGACGCCGCGCGGGGATCCGGGCGCCGTGCCCGATGGAGAGGTCCACGCGCTCAACGGGCTTGCGCCGCTGCGGTTCAGGGGGGTGCCATGACGCCCATCGTGTTCGAGGGCTGCGCCGGCTGGCTGCATCCGGCCGCCGGCAATCGCGGCGTGATCGTCTGCGCGGCGCAGGGCTACGAGGAGCTGTGCACGCATCGCCCGATCCGTGGCTTGGCCGAACGCTTCGCCGAGGCCGGCCTGCCCACCCTGCGTTTCGACTATCCCGGCACGGGCGATTCGATCGGCGACGAGCGCGATCCCGCGCGGGTGCGCGCCTGGCTCGATTCGATCCATGCGGCCGCGCGCTATCTGCGCCAGACGGTGGGCGTCGAGGAGATCGCCATCGTCGGCCTGCGCGTCGGCGCCCTGCTGGGCACCCTCGCCGCCGAAGAACTGGGCGACGTCGCGGCGCTGGCGCTGATGGCGCCGCCGGTTTCCGGCCGCGTCTACGTGCGCGAGCTGCAGGCATTCTCGACCATGTTCACCCCGCCGCCCGACGGCTCGCCGCCACCGGCCGATGCCGAGGCGCTGCAGGCCACCGGCTTCCTGCTGTCGTCCTCGACCGTCGCCGATCTGAAGGCGCTGGGCCTGCTGAAGCTGCAGCGCCGTCCGGCAACGCGCGTGATGCTGCTGCACCGCCCCGATGCGCCACCGGAAAAGAAGCTCGCCGCGCGCCTGCGCGAGCTCGGCGCCGTGGTCGAGGAAACGACGTTCGACGGCTTCAGCGAGCTGATGGACGAGGTCTGCTACGGCCAGCGTCTGCCGCACGCCATCTTCGCGCGGCTGACCGGATGGCTGGCCGACGGGTCGACAACGACCGGCCGCACCACGGCACCGCAGGTGGACGCAAGCCTGACGTCCGACGGCTTCCGCGAGGAGCCCGTGCGCTTCGGCGAGGCCGACCGCCTGTTCGGCGTGCTGTGCAAGCCCGGCGCGCCGCGCGCCGAGGGCTTCGTGCCCACCGTGCTGTTCCTCAATACCGGCCATCACCACCACATCGGCTTCGGCCGCATGGCCGTGACCATGGCGCGTCGGCTGGCGGCCGAGGGCATCGCCTCGCTGCGCTTCGACTCCGCCGGGCTGGGCGACAGCGACGCCATGCCCGGCCGGCCCGAGGGCGTGATCTATTCGACCGAGGCGTGTGCAGACGTCGGCGCGGCGATCTCGATGCTCGAGGCGCGTGGCCATCGCCATCCCGTGGTCGTCGGCCACTGCTCGGGTGCGCATCTCGCCTTCCATTCGACGGTGCTCGATACGCGCATCGCCGCGCAGGTGCTGATGAACCTGCAGGTCTTCATCTGGGGCGAGAACGACACACTGGAGACGGTGATCCGTGCGCGCCGGCGCAGCGGCCGGGAGATCCTGGCCGATGTCTGGCGCGCCGTCCGCCAGCCCGCCACATGGCACCGCCTGATGCGCGGCGAGAAGCGCGATCGCGAGCTGGCGCTGGCGCTGCTCAATCGCGCCGGCCGCGTCGCGCGCGAGCAGGTCGCCAAGGTCGGCGGCCGCCTGCTCGGCGTCCAGACGCCGGTGAGCCCGGTCGAGGGCTGGTTCCGTGCCATCGATGCGCGCGGCACGCAGACCCTGCTGCTCTACAGCGCCGGCGACGAGGGCCTGACCGAGCGCGACCAGCATCTCGGCGAGGGTGGCGAGGTGCTCGCGGGCCTGTCGAGCGTACACACCCGCATCCTCGAGAGCGCCGACCACCTGCTCTCGCAGCGCGCCCTGCAGGAACGGGTCGCGACGCTGCTCTCCGCGTTCGTGACCGGCCTGACGACACCGACGCGGCCGACGGCATCGCCGGGCCGGCCACAGACGGTTACCGCGACAGGCCATCTGGCCGCCGAATAATCTGCTATATCCGGGACCATGCCCCGGGTGCTCATCGCCATACTGGCCGTTGCGACCGTCGCCGCCGCCGTGGTGCTAGGCTACCTCCTGCACCAGAGCGCGCAGGAGCTCGCCAAGCCCGACCCGGCCCGCGCCAAGGTCGTCTTCCCGTATCCCCAAGTGGTACGCGACTAAGCCAGTCCGCCGCGCAGCGCCAAGGCGTAGAGCCGCTCGCGCAGGCCGCCGGGCTTCGCCAATCCCATCCGGTCGAGGCAGGCTTCGGTCTCCGGCGTGCGGGTGGCGCGCAGGCCCTGCCAGCCCAGCCGCGCGAGCGACAGCGGCGAGGCGCTGGCGGCTCTCAGGCGCTGCAGCGCCGGCAGCAGGCGCTGCTCGACCGGCGTGAAATCGGTGCCGAAGGGGAATGCCGGCAGCAGGCCGCGCGCCTGCGCCGGCTTCAGCGCGCGTTCGATGCGCTCGGGCGTGTTGTCGCGGAAAGCCGCCGGGATCTCGTAGCTGCGCGCGATCTTGCCGGCGCTCCTCGCGCGATGCAGCAGCTCGCCCTGGAATCGCGAATCGGCGATCGCGAGCATGGCGGCGACACACTCGGCGTCCGTGCGGCCGCGCAGGTCCGCGACCCCGTACTCGGTGACGAAGATGTCGCGCAGGTGGCGCGGGATCGTCGTGTGGCCGTAGCTCCAGACGATATTGGATCGCGGACCCGCCGGCGTCTCGCGCGTGGCGCCCAGGGTCAGGATCGAGCGCGCGTCGTCCAGCGCGAAGGCCTGGGCAACGAAATTGTACTGGCCGCCCACGCCGCTCACCACGCGGCCGTCCTCCAGCGCATCGGAGACCGCCGCTCCCAACGCGGTTGCCATCATCGTGTTGTTGACGAAGCGGCCATGCACGCGCGCGGCGCGCCTGCCCGCCTCGTCGCCCGACAGCTCGTTGGCGAAGGTCACCGCCGTCATGGCGATGCGCGCGCGCTCGGCGTCGCTCATGTCGCGCAAGGCGGCGTAGAAGTCGCGCGGGCCGAGGAAGAAGGCGGCGTGCAGCACGACGCCGTCGACCTCGCGTTTCAGCACGCCGGCGCGCATGAGATGGAGGAATCCGTCGACGAACATCTCGCTGCAGCCGTAGAGGCCGGCGTCGAACGGCGCGAGCTCGGTCGGCGCGGTGTCCTGCGCCGGCGTCAGCCTGCCGACGACCTCGCGGAACAGCGCGTTGTCGCGCTGGCGCAGGCAGAGCGCGTGGGTGACGCCGTCGCCCACCGAGCCGATGCCGATCTGCAAGGTGCCGCCGTCGCGCACCAGGCGCGCGACGTGGAAGCCCATGGCGTAGTCGGACAGACCCAGCGGCGCCTTGGGCGGCGCGAACAGCGTGAACGAGCCCTCGTGCGCGTCGAGCACATGGGCGAAGGCGTCGGCACCGATCTCGGCCTCGCCGCCCATGTAAGGCAGGTTGTCGTTGACCTCGCCGACGAAGACGAAGCCGTCGTCGCCGCCGCGCGCCTTCAGCAGGTCGAGCGTGAGGTCGGGATTGCAGCTGAGGCTGAAGCGCTCGCCGCGACGCGCCACGAGCTGGGCCGCGACGTTGACGCCGCGATCCAGCAGGTAGCGGCCGACATGGGTGTAGTTGGCGGAGATGTAGTCCTGCTGCGCGCCGGCGACGCCCAGCCAGCGGCCGGCGAGCATGAAGAACTCGTGCACCGTGACATTGGCCGGCAATGCACCGACTCGCCGGTCGCGAACGTAGTCGAGCGCGACGTAGCCGCCGAAGACGCGCTCGGCCACCGGCGCCAGGAAACGACGCTCCATGTCGCTGCCGGGACGCGGCACCTCCAGCGACAGCGCGGTGAAGATGGTGAGGCTCAGCGAGGAATCCGCCAGCGCGCGGGCATAGATCGCATTGGCGACGCGGTTGGCCTTGCCCAGCCCCAGCGGCAGGGCGAGCACGATCCGCTTGCCGACGCGCGCGATGATCCCGTCGACGACGGAATCGGCATTGTCGTGGATCACCATCGGCCCCTGGCCCTGTTCCGGCGATAGAGAAAGCGCGCGAAGATGTTGTAGGCGAGCTGGCCGAGCTGGCGCAGTCCCGGCAGCCGCGCCAGCGCCGCCAGCCAGCGTTGGCCGCGTGTGCGCGACCACAGCCGCTCGAAGGCATCGACGCCGACGCCGATCGAGCCGTCGTCCTCCTTCACGTGCAGGCGTTCGCGCACCGCCTCGAGCGATGCGCCGACCTCGGCCACGCGGTCAGGCTGGCTGTGCACGTCGATCCATTCGACATCGGTGGCGCCGCAGGCATCCATCCGTTCGCGCTGACCCTCGATCCCGGCACGGCACACCGGGCAGGCGCTATTGTAGTAGACCCTGGCGGTCATCCGCCGAGATTACCTTCCCCCGCTGGCGGGGGAAGGTGGCGCGAAGCGCCGGATGAGGGTGGCTGGCGCGACAACTTCGACGGCACCGACTGACCGCTATGCCGGCACCCCCATCCGCCCTTCGGGCACCTTCCCCCGCGCAGCGGGGGAAGGTAGTGCGGCGTCAACGCCACGGCTCGACGAGGATCTTGGTGTGGCGTTCGGGATTGCCCAGCTCCTCGAACGCGCCCTTCACGCCATCGATGCCGACCTTGCCGGTGATCAGCGGCGCCACGTCGACCTTGCCCTCGGCGATCAGATGCAGCGAGCGGGCGAACTCCTCGGCCGTGTAGCCCAGCACGTACTGCACGTTCAGCTCCTTGCTGATGCCGAACATCGGCTCGGTCCTGTCCGGCTCCATGCAGACGCCGACGACGACGATGCGCGCGCCGCGCGGCACGCCTTCGAAGATCTGCTGCAGCACGCCGGGCACGCCGACGCACTCGAAGACCAAGGCCGGCCTGGTCAGCGCCTGGCTGCCCATGATCGGCGCCGCGGGCTTCGCGTCGGGCGGCAGCGCGGCGTGATCGGTCCAGGTCTTGTAGGCCGAGCCCTGCGCCGGATCGACGACGATGTCGGCGCCCATCTTCTGCGCCAGCGCGCGCCGCGTCGGCGAGTAGTCGGCGGCGACGATCGGCCCGACCTTCTTCAGCTTCAGCGCCGCGATCACCGCCAGGCCCACCGGCCCGCAACCGATCACCAGCGGCACCTCCTCGCCCGTGATGCGCGCCATCTCGACGGCGTGCACGCCCACGGCCAGCGGCTCGGTCAGCGCCGCGTGCTCGGTCGACAGCCCGTTGGGCACCGGCAGCAGGAACGGCTCGGTCAGCAGCATGCGCTCGCCGTAGCCGCCGGGGAAATCGTTGGAGTAGCCGACGCCGGTGATGCCGTCGGCGACGCGCATGACCGGGATCGAGCAGACGCGCGTGCCCGGCTTGAGCGCCTTGGTCGTCTGTGGTCCGTGCTCGATCACCTCGCAGACGAACTCGTGGCCGAAGACGATGTCGCGCTTGAGGTCGAAGCGCGGCTTGCCGGTCATGCGCAGGCTGACATCGACCATGCGGTGCGCGTGCCTGGCCGCGTGCAGGTCCGAGCCGCAGATGCCGCAGGCCAGGGTCTTGACCAGCACCTGGCCGGCGCCCGGCACGGGATCGGCCAGCTCGCCGGCGACGATGTCGCCGTCGCGGAAGATGGCGGCGCGCATGGCTGGTCCCTCCGTGAAATCGTTGCCTCACGCTAGCGCCGACTGCCATGGTCGGTCGACAGGCAACGGGGGAGGAGTTTCGTATGCCGCGTCCGGATTGGCGCAAGCGCGCCGGCACGCTTTTTCAGTGCGAGAAGCGGCCGGCGATGGGCACCAAGGGCATGGTGGTCACCAACCACCCGCTGGCCTCGGCGGCCGGCGCCGAGATCCTGTCGGCGGGCGGCAACGCCTTCGACGCGGCGATCGGCGCACTGTTCACCCTGAGCGTCGTCGAGCCGATGATGGTCGGCATCTTCGGCGGCGGCATGGCGCATCTGCGCTTCGCCAACGGCCGCCACACCGTCATCGACGGCATGAGCACCGCGCCGCTGGCGGCGCGGCCCGACACCTATCGCCCGGTGTCCGACAAGATGCCCGACTACATGGAGACGGTGGGCCGCGAGAATGCCGTCGGCATCAAGTCGGTGGCGGCGCCGGGCAACCTGAAGGCCTGGTGCGAGATCCTGGAGCGCTTCGGCACCTTCTCGCTGCCCGACGTCATGGAGCCGGCGATCCGCCACGCCTCGCGCGGCTTCAGGGTGTCGGCGTATCTGTCGGAATGCGCCTCCGATGTCGCCGCCGACATGGCGCGCGACCGCGAGATCTCGAAGCTCTACCAGCCCGGCGGCCGGCCGATCCAGGCGGGCACAAGGCTGGTGCAGGGCGACTACGCCGAGACCTTGCGCATCATCGCCAAGCGCGGGCCGCGCGTGTTCTATGGCGGCACCCTGGGCCGCAGCATCGTCGACTACTTCGCGCGCAAGGGCGGCCTGATCGCGATGAAGGACCTCACCGGCTTCGAGGTCATCGAGCGCAAGCCGGTGCGCGGCTCCTATCGCGGCTTCGAGATCGTCGGCCCGCCGCCGCCGACCTCGGGCGGCGTGCACGTGATCCAGATGCTCAACATCCTCGAGCACTACGATCTCGCCCGACTGGGCTTCGGTACGCCCGATACGTTGCACCTGCTGGCCGAGGCGCTGAAGATCGCCTTCGCCGACCGCAACGCCGCCACGGCCGATCCGGCCTTCGTGAAGGTGCCGGTGCTGATGCTGATCTCCAAGCGCTACGCCGCCAACCGCCAGGCCCTGATCAATACAAGGCGCGCGCAGGATTGGAAGACGGGACTGATCCTGCCCGAATCGGCCAACACCACGCATCTCACCGTGGCCGACTCGTTCGGCAACGTGGCGGCGATGACGCAGACCATCAACAACCTGTTCGGCTCGCGCATCATCGTGCCGGACACCGGCATCATCCCCAACAACTACATGAACCTGTTCGACCCGCATCCCGGCCATACGCTGTCGATCGCGCCGGGCAAGCGGGTGACCTCGTCGATGTCGCCGCTGATGGCGCTGAAGGACGGCAGGCTGCAATACGCGCTGGGCCTGCCCGGCGGCCTGCGCATCTTCGGCTCGGCGATGCAGGCGCTGATCAACCTGATCGACCACGGCATGTCGCTGCAGGAGGCGGTCGAGGCGCCACGCATCTGGACGCAGGGCGGGCCGGTCGAGGTCGAGAACGAGATGCCGAAGGTCGTGCGCGACGCGCTGGCGAAACGGGGGCACCAGATGCTGCCGCTGCCGCATATCGGCGGCGGCATGAACGCCATCCAGTTCAACGACGACGGCTCGATGCTGGGCGCGGCCTGCTGGCGCGCCGACGGCGTACCCATCGGCCTGGGCGGCGGACCGGCGCGCGCCGGCACCCGCTTCTGGCCCGACCGCACGCGGCCGAAGCCGCGGTGAAGGAAAGGGAGGAAGAAGAAGACTAACCACAGAGACACAGAGACACAGAGGAAAACACGTTCGCGCGCGACGCGCGCAGTTGCCTTGGTCTTCCTCTGTGTCTCTGTGTCTCTGTGGTTGATCTCTTCAGCGCGCGCGCAAGCGCATCGATGCCGCGATGGTGAGCGCCAGGCCGATCAGCGCCATGATCAGCACGGCCTGGCGCGGGCTGGTGGCGTCGGCGAGCATGCCGGCGAGCAGCACGCCCAGCGGGCCGGTGCCGATGCACACCGTGACGATGCCCATCAGCCTCGACCGCATCGCCGGCGGCGCCTCGGTCAGCATCAGCGTGGTCTGCATGTTGGCGAAGCCGGCGGTGCCGAAGCCGCCGGCGACCAGCACCAGCACGGCCAGCCAGTAGGACGGCGACAGCGCCATCGCCACCAGCGCCAGGAAGAACAGCGAGGAGCCGCCGACGAAGGTCATGCGGCGATCCATGCGCACCAGGCCCGACGCCAGCGCCGCGCCGCCCAGCAGGGCGCCGGCCGGCTCGGCGGCGGCGAGCACGCCGACGAGGGTGGGCGACACCGCGAACTCGCCCAGGCCGATCGGCGCGACCAGGCCGGTGTAGGCGAAGGCGAAGGTGTTGACGACGATGGTGATGGCATAGACCAGCAGGATCAGCGCATTGCCGCGCGCGAAGCGCAGGCCCTCGCCGATATCGGTGACGATGCGGCCCAGCACCAGCGGCCGCGTTTCCTGCAGGTAGACCAGCGCGCCCACGACGATGGCGCAGCCGATCTGCACCACCGCCGACAGGCCGTAGGCGCCCTGCATGCCGAGCAACTCGAAGGCCGCGCCGCCCAGCATCGGACCGACCATGCGGGTCGCCGCGCCGGTGGTCGAATCGAGCGCGACGGCCTGCACGATCAGGCCGGGCCCCGCCGCCTCACCGACCATGCGCCGGCGCGTCGACATCTCCGTCGCCCACAAGGTGCCCGAGACGAAGCCGCCCAGCACGACGTGCCACAACGCCAGGTGGCCGGTGGCGGCGAGGAGCGCCAGCATGGTCGAGATTGCCGCCGGCACCGCCAGGGTGACGAGCAGGATCCGCCGCCGGTTGACCGATTCCGACACCGCGCCGGCGAGCGCGCCGAACAGCAGCTGGGGCAATTGCCGCGCCGCCACGACGGCGGCCACCGCGAGGCCCGAGCCGGTGATCTCGAAGGCGAACAACCCGGATGCCAGCAGCTCCAGCCAACGCATGGCGTTGGCGAAAGCCCCGACCAGCCACAGGCGCATGAAATCGCGGGACGCAAAGAGATCGCGCGTGCGCCCGCCTTCCTCCGTATTCATTGCCGCGCAGGCTAGCACGTCGCACGGCGGAACGGCGGCATGGCGCGCATGACGGGATTGCGCGACTCGGGCTAGGCTCCCTGTGATCCCGAGCGCAGCGAGGGATCCAGGCTGCAACTAGATTCCTCGCTGCGCTCGGAATGACAGTGGTGGCGGGAGGAACCAGCATGAACAGACTCGACGGCAAGATCGCGTTCCTGTCGGGCGCGGCGCGCGGAATCGGCGCGGAGACCGCGAAGCTGATGGCCAAGGCCGGCGCCAGGGTGGCGATCGGCGACATCCTCGACGAGAAGGGCCGCGAGACGGTGCGCGCCATCGAGAAGGACGGCGGCGAGGCGCTCTACGTGCATCTCGACGTCACCAGCGAGGCCGAGTGGCAGGCGGCGCTCGACGCCACGGTGAAGCGCTTCGGCGGGCTGGACATCCTGGTCAACAACGCCGGCATGTTCCTCGGCAAGGGCAGCGAGGAGGCGACCTTGGCCGAATGGAATCGCCTGTGCGGCATCAACCTCACCGGCGTCTTCCTCGGCACCAAGCTGGCGATCCCCGCCCTGCGCGAGCGGGCGAAGACCAGCCCGCAGGGCAGCGTCATCGTCAACCTCGCCTCGATCGCCGGCCTCGTCGGCTCGCAGCTCGACCCGCTGTATTCGATGACCAAGGGCGGTGTGACCCTGTTCACCAAGTCGACGGCGCTGGAGTTCGCGCGCAAGGGCTATCGCATCCGCGTGAACTCGATCCACCCGGGCGTCATCGACACCGACATGGGCGCGCAGACCTTCGTCGCGCGCGCACGCTATGCCGGCACCAACGACGTCGAGCAGGCGCGCAAGGTGTCGGAGAACTACCACCCGATGGGCCGACTCGGCCTGCCGATCGACATCGCCAACGGCATCGTGTTCCTGGCGTCGGACGATGCGGGATTCATGACCGGCTCCGGCCTGGTCATGGATGGCGGCATCACGGCTCAATAATCCCCTTCTCCCCGCGCAGGCGGGGAGAAGGTGCCGAGCGCCAGCGAGGCGGATGAGGGGCTTCGCGGCGGCACAACGAGCACTCTGCCTCGTATCGGCATCGCGAAGCCCCTCATCCGCCCTTCGGGCACCTTCTCCCCGCCTGCGCGGGGAGAAGGGAAACGGGAGGAGACCACCATGAGCCACGACCGGGTCGCGATCGTCACCGGCGCCTTCGGCGGCATGGGCGTGGCCTTCACGCGCAAGCTGCTCGACGAGGGCTGGCGGGTCGCGCGCTTCGACCTGCAGCCGGCGATCGATGCCGCGCCGCCCGCCCACGACGACAAGCGCGTGATGGCGCTGGCCTGCGATGTGGCTGACTACGCCAGCGTCGAAAGCGCGGTCGCCAGGGTGCGCGACCGCTTCGGCCGGGTCGACGCGGTGGTCAACGGCGCGGGCATCGTCGCCAACATCGCCTCGATCGCCAAGATGGACCCGGCGAAATGGGCCTGGGAGCTGGGCGTGAACCTCAGCGGCCCGTTCCACATGATCAAGGCCACGGCGCCGGCCATGGCCGAGTCGGGCTGGGGCCGCTTCGTCAACATCTCCTCGCAGGCCGCCCAGGTCGGCCTGCGCTACCAGTCGGCCTATTGCGCCAGCAAGGCGGGGCTGCTGGGGCTGATGCGCGTGGTGGTGGCGGAGTACGGCCACAAGGGCGTGACCTGCAACACGCTGTTGCCCGGCCTGATCGCCACGCCCAAGGTGCTGGGCATGCCGCCCGAGATCCTGCAGCGCGCCGTCGAGGGCATCCCCACCGGCCGGCCGGGCACGGTCGAGGAGATGGCCGAGATGGCCGCCTTCCTGATGACCGACAAGGCCGGCTTCATCAACGGCGCCACCATCGACATCGACGGCGGCAAGCACGTGCAGATCAGCGACCTCACGCGCCGGCGCGCCTAGTTGTCATCCCGAGCGCAGCGAGGGATCTAGACAGTACCCTGGATCCCTCGCTGCGCTCGGGATGACAGGCGGAAAGGAGACCATCATGAAATTCGGCCTGCTCTACGAGCATCAGCTCCCCCGCCCCTGGACCAACGGCGCGGAGCACAGGCTGTTCCACGAGGCGCTGGCGCAGGTCGAGCTCGCCGACCGGCTGGGCATCGACTACGTCTGGGAGGTCGAGCATCACTTCCTCGAGGAGTACGCGCATTCCTCGGCGCCCGAGGTGTTCCTCGCCGCCTGCGCCGCGCGCACGAAGAGCATCCGCATCGGCCACGGCGTGGTGCTGGCACCGCCGGGCTACAACCACCCGGCGCGCGTCGCCGAGCGCATCGGCACGCTCGACCTGATCGCCTCGGGCCGCGTCGACTGGGGCACCGGCGAGTCGGCCTCGCGCGTCGAGCTCGAGGGCTTCGGCATCTCGCCCGACGACAAGAAGGCGATGTGGCGCGAGGCGGTCGAGCAGACCGCCAACATGATGGCGATGGAACCCTACCCCGGCTTCAACGGCCGCTACTTCTCGATGCCGCCGCGCAACATCGTGCCCAAGCCGTATCAGACGCCGCATCCGCCGATCTGGGTGGCGTGTTCCCGGCGAGAAACCATCCACGCCGCGGCCAAAGCCGGCATCGGCGCGCTGACCTTCGCCTTCGTCGATCCTGACGAGGCCGGCAAGTGGGCGAAGGAGTATTACGAGATCATCAAATCCGACGCCTGCGTGCCGATCGGCCACACGGTGAACGCCAACGTCGCCATGGTCACCGGCTTCTCCTGCCACGAGGACGCCGCCGAGGCGAAACGGCGCGGCGCCGAGGGCTTCCAGTTCTTCGGCTACTCGCTCGGCCACTACTACGTCTACGGCGCGCACCAGCCCGGCGTGACCAACGTGTGGGACCGCTTCGAGGTCGCCAAGCCGAGCCTGCCCGAGGTCGGCCACGGCAGCGGCGTCGGCACGCCGGCCGAACTCACCGCGCACCTGCAGCGCTACCAGGACGCCGGCGTCGACCAGGTCATCTTTATCCAGCAGGGCGGACGGAACAAACACGAGCACATCTGCGACTCGCTGAACCTGTTCGCACAAAAGGTGATGCCGGCGCTGAAGAAGGACGCCGCGTCACGCGAGGCGAAGAAGCAGGCCGAGCTGGCGCCCTTCATCGATGCGGCGCTGAAGCGCAAGCAGAAGATGGCGCCGATCGCCCGCGACGCGATCCCCGTGGTGCACGCCTTCGGCCGCACCGTGCTCAACACCGGACAGGCGACCGAAGGCCCGACCCACCACCTCAACGCCGACATCACCGTGATGATGAACGACCCGGCGGAGAAGAAGGCGCAGGCGGCGGAGTAAATTTTTCCCTTCTCTCCGCAAAGGTCCGGGGCTGCGGACGGTCCCGAGGGAGAAGGTGCCCGAAGGGCGGATGAAGGGACTTCAGCGACGGTTCAACGTGCACAGCCGTCGCCATCGGTCAAAGCCGCCCAATCGGTTCCGCAGATGTTAAATGCGCGCGTTTAGTGCTAATAGGGAGTCCGAGGATCGCCGCAATGATGTTGAACTGCGACCGCTAATCGTCCGCTGGCGTAGTAGGCTTACTGTCTGTGTCTCTGCGAGGCACAATGGCCAGAACCAAACCTACTATCGTCAGCCGGCGAACCGCGCTTTCTTCGCCCGAAAAGACGCGCGTCGAACCAACCTCGCCAAACCTCCGCAAGTCGGGGATTCGTCTGTTTGGCGACACGCCCTGGGGCATGCACATGTGCATGTTCTACGAAACCCGGGAGGACTTGCTCGAAACCTGCAGCGCCTACTTCGAGGCTGGTCTGGAGCGCAACGAGCTGTGCGTCTGGGCGGTTTCCGAGCCGACAACCGTCGAAGACGCCTGTGCGGGATTGCGCCACTCCATACGCGGCTTCGATCGGCATCAGGCGCGTGGGGCCATAGAAATCCTGCCAGGTCAGGAGTGGTATTTCAGAGACGCAAAGTTTGAGGGGGAGAGAGTTATCAGCGGATGGCACGAGAAGCTGGCCACCGCTCTTGCCCGCGGCTTCGAGGGGGTCCGCATCAGCGGCAACGCATTGTGGCGTCTGACGCCACTCTGGAGCGAGTTCTGCGACTACGAGCGGGCACTTGGTCAATCGATCGCGGGAAGCCGGATGCTCATGCTCTGCACCTATTCCCTGCTGGCGTTCCGCGCCGTCGACGTCCTCGATGTTACGCGAGCCCACCAATGTTCAGTCGCCTGCCGCAACGGCGATTGGGAGTTCTTTCAGACGCGCGAGCTTGCGCAGGCACGGCACGAAATAACTCGCCTGAACGCGGCGCTCGACGTGCTCTCGAAACCTTTGCCCGATGGCGTTACACTTACGCCGAGCGAACGGCTGACGCTGTCGCAAATCGTCAGAGGCGCCTCGAGCAAGGAGGCGGCACAGGCGCTGGGCGTGAGTCCCCGCACAGTCGAGTTCCATCGGGCCAACATCATGCGCAAGCTGGGGGCACGAAACATCGCCGATCTCGTGCGCCGCGTCTTCGGGGAGGATGCTTACGATCTGGCCGCGGACATGTAGAGATGAAATGTCGTACCCACGCCGACGGTGCTGTCGACGGTGATGTGACCTCCGCACTCCTTGACGAACTCGCGCACCATCGCAAGACCGAGCCCGGTCCCCTTGCCAACGCTCTTGGTGGTGAAGAACGGCTCGAATGCCTTCTTGCGGACGTCCTCCGGCATACCAGCGCCCGTGTCGCTGACCTCGATCTCGACCCAATCTCTTCCCGGGCCCTGGCAGCCTGGAACATAGTGATTGCGGCAGACGATGCGCAATTGCCCTCCATTCGGCATCGCGTCTCGCGCATTGATCACGAGATTGAGGAGGGCGACTTCGAAACCCGCGCGCTCGATCGAGCATGGGCGCAGTCCGTCGGCTACCTCGATCGTTAGCTGGATGTTCGAAGGAATGGCTGCGCGCAGCAGATCGTGGAGGCCCCTGAGCAGAACGCCGATGTTGGTCAATTCCGCCGCCGGTGGACCGCGATGCATGAATGCCATCAGGCGGGAGATCAGGGCCGCGCCGCGCGACGTAACACCCAAAGCCGAGGCGATCGGCTGCTGATGCGGCGAGTCGGACGGAAGGTCGTCCGCCAAGCCCTCGAGCTTGGCAACCAGCACCGCCAGCAGATTGTTTAGATCGTGCGTGATCGAGGCCGCCAGAATGCCGACGCACTCGAGCTTCTGCGCCTGGCGCCGCATAGCGCGCTCCTCCGGCTCCCCCTCGGTTGCGGCCAATTGCTCCTTCATCGTGCAGTTCTCCAAGCACCCGCTTCGCGAGCCTTCGTGCCGCACATCTGGGGAGTTATTCCGCGCTCGTAACCTCGTATGAATACGAGGGCCGACGCATTGTCGCAGGCAATCGGATCATGGCCGCGGGGCACCTCTCCCTCGGGGCCGTCCGCGGCACCTGACCTTCGCGGGGATGGAGGAACTACGCGATGAACGCCCTGACCGTCTCGACGAACGCGTCCAGACGGTCGTGGTGCACCCAATGTCCGGCATTGTCGAACGACACGACCTTGGCGGTGGGGAACTTGGCGATACGCCCGTCGTCCTGCGGGTTCGAGGCCCAGCTCTCCTTGCCGTAGACCAGCAGGGTCGGACAGGCGATGCGCGTCCACAGGTGTTCGATGTCGTCCTGGGTCATGTCGTAGGGCTGCCAGGCGCGCACGTAGTTGTCGAACTTCCAGCTGTAGGTGCCGTCTTCGTTCTGGTTCACGCCGTGCTCGGTGAGGTGGCGCGCCTGGGCCGGCGAGAGATGCTTGTTCTCCTCCTGCATGCGGCGGAAGGCTTCCTCGATGCTGGCGTAGCGGCGCGGCAGGCGGCCGCTGAGCTTGCGCACTTCGTCGACCCAGCCGCGCATGCGCTCGTCGATGGTCTTCTTGTGACGCTCGGCCAGCATCTTCGGCGACGGGCCCAGCCCCTCGATGGCCACCAGCTTGCGCACGGTCTCGGGATAGATGCCGGTGTAGCGCAGCGAGATGTTGCCGCCCAGCGAATGGGCCACGATGGTCACCGGCGCCAGCTTCTGCTGGTGGATCAGCTGGGCAATGTCGTAGACGAAGGCCGACATGGCGTAGTTGCCGTCGGGCGACCACTGGCTGTCGCCGTGGCCGCGCAGGTCGGGGGCGATGACGTGCCAATCCTTGCGCAGCCGCTCGGCCACCCAGTCCCAGTTGCGGCAATGGTCGCGCCCGCCATGCACGAGCAGAAGCGGCGGCGCCGAGGGGTTGCCCCAGTCGACATAGTGCAGACGCAGGCGCTGCGAGAAGTAGACGCGCGAGGTCGGGCCGATGGTGGAGTCGGGCTGGTTGGTCATGCGCTCCTATTACCTTCCCCCGCTGTGCGGGGGAAGGTGCCCGAAGGGCGGATGGGGGTGCCGGGATCGCGGTCAGTCGCGATCGATGGAGTCGTCGCACGAGCCACCCCCATCCGGCGCTTCGCGCCACCTTCCCCCGCCAGCGGGGGAAGGTAGTCGTCGCCCGTGATTAGCTTTAACGTCCGGCCGGTGACAAGGAATCGGGATCCATGGACCTCAGCAACGAATACCAGTGCCTGCATGAATTCGTGAAGGCGGCGCGCAACCGGCTCAATCCCAACATCTGGGACTACCTGATCGGCGCCACCGAGAGCGAAACTACGATGAAGCGCAACCGGCTGGCCTTCGACATGCTGGGCTTCAAGCCGCGGGTCCTGCGCAACGTCTCCAGCATCGAGGCCACCGGCTCGTTCCTGGACCGCAAGCTGCGCCTGCCGGTGCTGCTGGCGCCGGTGGGCTCGCTGGAATCGTTCGATCCCGGCGCCGGCGTCACCGTCGCCAAGGGCGCCAACGATTTCGGCTGCGGCATGCTGCTGAGCTCGGTGACCACGGTCGAGATGGAGAAGGTCGCGAAATCCTCGCCGGCGCTGAAGGTCTACCAGCTCTACGTGCGCGGCGACGACGCCTGGGTGGCCGAGCGCGTGCAGCGCGCCGTCGATTGCGGCTTCGACGCCTTCTGCATCACGGTCGACACCGCCGTCTACAGCAGGCGCGAGCGCGACATCGCCAAGCGCTTCATCAAGTCGTGGCGCGCCAACGCCACCGGCCAGGATTTCCAGGCCGCCTTCGCCTGGGACAACGTCAAGCGCGTGCGCGACAAATATCCCGACGTGAAGTTGATGCTCAAGGGCATCAACACCGCCGAGGACGCGGTCATGGCCTGCGACATGGGCGTGCACACCGTCTACGTCTCCAACCACGGCGGCCGCCAGCTCGACCAGGGCCGCGGCTCGCTCGACGCCATGCGCGAGGTCGTGGCCGCGATCGGCGGACGGGCGAAGATCGTGATGGATGGCGGCATCAGCCGCGGCACCGATCTCGTGAAGGCGATCGCGCTGGGCGCCGACGCCGTGGGCATCGGCCGCCTCTACTGCTACGGCCTGGCGGTGGCCGGCGCCGAAGGCGTGGTGCGCGTGCTCGAGCTGCTCGAGGAGGAGGTCAAGGAGTGCCTCGGCCTGCTCGGGCTGACCTCGCTGTCGCAGGTCGACCCATCCTACCTCTGTCCCGCCAGCCCGGTCGTGCTGCCGCACGTCCACAGCGCCTTCCCTCTGCTGAACCTGCAGGACGAGGGGTACTGAGGAAGAGAAAGAAGAAGAGTGGAACCACAGAGACACAGAGACACAGAGGAAGACCAAGAGAGGGCTAGTACCGACTATCGCTCAAGGGTGACTCACGGCTGTCATCCCGAGCGCAGCGAGGGATCCAGGCGAGCCCTAGATCCCTCGCTGCGCTCGGGATGACAGATGCATCTGATTAACCGCTCTATGATCCAGACTCGCGCGAAGCGCGCAGGCCTAGTCTTCTCTTCTTTGTCTTCCTCTGTGCCTCTATGGTGAAACTTTTCTTCTTCTTCTCGTCTGCGATGCCGATTTCCACAACACCGAGCCCATGATGTCCCAATACGACTACATCGTCGTCGGCGCCGGGTCTTCCGGTGCCACCCTCGCCGCCCGGCTGAGCGAAAGCGGTGCGCATCGCGTGCTGCTGCTCGAGGCCGGGACCGAGGGCTCCGGCTACTTCTGGTCGCGCATCCCGGTCGGCGTGTCGAAGATGATCGACCGGCCGGCGGTCAACTGGTGCTTTTCCTCGGAGCCCGAGGAAGCCTCCGCCGGCCGCCGCATCGAGGTGCCGCGCGGCAAGATGCTGGGCGGGTCCAGCTCGATCAACGGCATGGTCTATATCCGCGGCCAGGCGCAGGACTACGACCACTGGGCGCAGCTCGGCAATCGCGGCTGGAGCTGGCAGGACGTGCTGCCGCTCTACAAGCGCCTGGAGAACTACGACGGCGGCTCGGACGCGCTGCGCGGGCGCGGCGGGCCGCTGCGCATCACCGACACGCCGCGCCACAAGGTGCCGCTGCTCGAGAAGATGATCGAGGCGGCGGGCAAGATCGGCCTGCCGTTCAACCCCGACCTCAACGGCGCCACCCAGGAAGGCATCGGCATGTCGCAGGTGACCATCGCCAAAGGGCGCCGGCAGAGCACGGCCTATTGCTATCTCGACCCGGCGCGCGGGCGGCAGAACCTGGTGATCGAGCAGGGCGCGATGGCGCAGAGCCTGATCCTCGAAGGCAAGAAATGCGTCGGCGTGCACTACGCGGTGAACGGCCAGAAGCGCGAGGCGCGGGCGGCGCGCGAGGTCATCGTCAGCTCGGGCTCGATCAACTCGCCCAAGCTGCTCGAGCTGTCGGGCATCGGCCAGCCCGCGCATCTCCAGTCGGTCGGCGTCGCGCCGGTGCACGAGCTGAAGGGCGTCGGCGAGAATTTGCGCGACCATTATTCGCCGCGCGTGCGCTTCGCCATCACCGGGCGCAACCTCACCTTCAACGAGAACGCGCGCGGCTGGCGGGGCGCGCGCGAGGCGATCAAGTACGCGCTGTGGGGCGAGGGCTTCCTCGCCTCGACCGCGGTGCCGATCCGCCTGTATTTCCGCACGCGGCCGGGCCTCGAGACGCCGGACGCGACGATCTCCATCGCGCCCTTCCTCTACGAGCGCATCGGCCGCGAGCGGCGCATCGCCAAGCGCAGCGGCATCACCATGAACGTCAACGTGCTGCGCTCGGAGAGCACGGGCTCGATCCACATCAAGTCGGCCGATCCCGCCGAGCCCCCGGCCATCCGCTTCAACTTCCTGTCGGCGCGTGCCGACCGCGATGGCGTCCTGGCGGCCATCCGCAAGGGCCGCGAATTGATGGCGACCTCGCCGCTGAAGGAGATCACCGGCGAGGAGATCGCGCCCGGTGCCGCGCGGCAGACCGACGAGGAGATTCTCGAGTGGGTGCGCAACACCGCCGAGACGACCTACCACCCGGTCGGCACCTGCAAGATGGGCAACGACCCGATGGCCGTAGTCGATCCGGAACTGCGGGTGCACGGCATCGAGGGCCTGCGCGTCGCCGACGCCTCGATCATGCCGACGCTTACCAGCGGCAACACCAACGCGCCCTGCATCATGATCGGCGAGAAGTGCGCCGCGATGAGATTGGAAGCCGCCGATCCCGCCCGCTAGGCGGCGTAGGCGCTGGCGTCGTCTGTCTCCCTCTCCCCGCTCGCGGGGAGAGGGTTGGGGTGAGGGGCCGAGGCAAGGGACG
>JBFXAZ010000081.1:0-25871 GCA_050183765.1 Reyranellaceae bacterium
TGGTCGCTATACCGCCAGGTCCATCGCTGCGCACAGGACGACGGCGGGCGTTACTCCTCGAGCGCGTCTTCCAGGGTGCGCAGGCCCGGGCGCCGGGCCGAGACCAGCACGGCCATGTTGCCGGGCTTGTGCTGGTTCTTCCACATCTTGGTGTGGGCGCGCGGGATGTCCTCCCAGGCGAAGACCTCGCTCATGCAGGGATCGACGCGGCGTTCGATCACCAGCTGGTTGGCCTGGCTGGCCTGCAGCAGGTTGGCGAAGTGGCTGCCCTGGATGCGCTTCTGGCGCATCCACACGAAGCGCGCGTCCATGGTGAGGTTGTAGCCGGTGGTGCCGGCGCAGAAGACCACCATGCCGCCGCGCTTCACCACGAAGCACGAGACCGGGAAGGTCTGCTCGCCGGGATGCTCGAAGACGAAGTCGACGTCGTTGCCCTTGCCGGTGTGCTGCCAGATCGCCGCGCCGAACTTGCGGCACTTCTTCATGTACTCGGCGTAGCCCTTCTGGTCGTCGACGTCGGGCAGCTGGCCCCAGCAATCGAAGTCGTTGCGGTTGATGACGCCCTTGGCGCCGAGCTGCATCACGAAGTCCTTCTTCGACGGATCGGAGATCACGCCGATGGCGTTCGCGCCGGCAGCCGCGATCAGCTGCACGGCCATCGAGCCGATGCCGCCGGCGGCGCCCCACACCAGCACGTTGTGACCAGGCCGCAGGATATGCGGGCGATGGCCGAACAGCATGCGATAGGCCGTGGCCAGGGTCAGCGTGTAGGAGGCGCTCTCCTCCCAGGTCAGGTGCTGCGGCCGCTTCATCAGCTGGCGCGCCTGCACGCGGCAGAACTGGGCGAAGGAGCCGTCGGGCGTCTCGTAGCCCCAGATGCGCTGGCTGGGCGAGAACATCGGATCGCCGCCGTTGCACTCCTCGTCGTCGCCGTCATCCTGGTTGCAGTGGATCACGACCTCGTCGCCGACCTTCCAGCGCTTGACCTTGGCGCCGATCGCCCAGACCACGCCCGACGCGTCCGAGCCGGCGATGTGGAACGGCGCCTTGTGCACGTCGAAGGGCGAGATCGGGATGCCCAGCCCGGCCCAGACGCCGTTGTAGTTCACGCCCGCGGCCATCACGAGGACCAGCACCTCGTCCTCGCCGATGGCGGGCGTCTCGACCACCTCGAGCTGCATGCTCTGCTCGGGCGGTCCATGGCGCTCGCGGCGGATCGCCCAGGCGTACATCTTCGACGGCACGTGGCCCAGCGGCGGGATCTCGCCGACATCGTAGAGATCCTTGACCGGCTGCGAGGCGGTCGGATGGCCGGCATCGGGTACGCGCGCCAGAACTGCTGTCATGTCCTGCTTCCCTCTCAAGACCCAGGACCACCGCGACCGGCGGATCGCACGCCCGCTCTGTTCCGCCGCACAAGGTCCGGTCCATTAGCGATCGCAGCATAATGGTGCGTCGCACAATGTCAAAGTAAACAAAACCTGCCCCGTGGATTGTTATGAAATTGCGCAAATTCCGGTCCGGAGGCCCGCAAGGGCCGCCCATGGCGTGGGCGGTGCAGCACGATTGGCCAGATTCTTGCGTCTGGCCGCTCAGTACCCAGTTGGACCCAGGAGGAAGCGCCCCGAGACACCTTGAATGGAGGCGACTCGATGCGTCCTTCAACAACGCGCGGCACGCAAAGCTACGTGCTCGCTCTGGTCCTGGCGCTGCCCCTGGCGCCTGGAGCGCAAGCGCAGGATGGCCAGCACGGCGTTGGCCATGCCGCGCATCACGAATGGTACAAGACCCTGATCAGCCCGCAGACCGGCGCGTCCTGCTGCAACAATGAGGACTGCCGGCCCACGCGCGCCTATGTCGACGACGACGGCGCCTGGCACGCCCTGCTCGACGGACAGTGGATCAGCGTGCCGCGCGAGAAGGTGCTGAACACCAAGGCGCCGGACGGCAACAGCCATATCTGCGCCAACCAGTTCGGCATGATCTTCTGCTTCGTCGGCGGCGTGCCCAAGAGCTGAGAAGCGACCGGCAACCTGTGCCGCGGACGATCGAGCCCGCCGGCTCGGGATCGCCAGTTCGCGCGCCCCGCAGGCAGGACGATCCGCAATGCGGTCGTCCTCGGCCTGCGTTCGGCCGTTCGCTACCGGGCAGGCCGGGGTGCGCTACTCGACGATGCGCAGATCGGGCTCGCTGGCGCCGATCACCGTGGAGTTGGCGATCGCCTCGAAGGCTTCGAGCATGTCGGCGACCGTGCTGGTCGTGTAGGTGTAGGTCGTGGCGGTGTCATTGCTGGCGCAATTGATGCGACGCGTGTTGTTCGAGGAGCCCGACACGCCGTAGCCGATGGTGAAGATCTTCACGCCGGCCGCCTTGATCTGCGTGCACAGGCTGTCGAACTGGGTGTTCGCCGAGCCGTTGGCCGACTCGTAATAGGAGTTCATGTCGAAGTCCGACATGATGACGATGGCCTTGTAGGTCGTCGTCGAGTCGTAGGCCGCCGGCGCCGCCGTACCGGTGAAGATCGAGCTCCACTTCGGCGACAGGGTGTACCACGCCCAGGCGATGCCGAGATGGCCCGCGGTGCTGCCCGCGGTGGTCATGCCGTTGACCGCCGCCTGCAGCGTCGCCTTGTCGGAGCTCAGCGGACGCATGCGCGAGGCGTTGGCCGGCGTCTGCGAATTCAGGTTCTGGAAGTAGCTCAGGTATGGCGTGTACGGCGAGGTGTTCTTCTTGTTCTTGAAGGCGCCGAAGTAGCCGTAGGTCGAGCTCGGCGGCTCGTCCTTGAACTTGTAGCTGCCGGTGCGCTCGACCACGCCGCTCCAGCTGCCCGACAGGGACTTGTTGGTCACCGTATGGAAGTAGGTGCTGCCGACGTTCACCGAATCGGAGAACGGCACCAGCGAGGCGCGCGAGGTATAGGGCGACTGGTTGCTCGACACGACGATGTCGAGCAGGGCGTTGGTCGCCGCCTGCTGCGCCTCCATCTTGGTCGTGCCCCAGATCTCGGTGTTGCCGGCCATCGAGTTCGACACGTCGAGCACCACCGCCACTTCGAGGTTGCGGTTGCGTACATAGGGCGTGTAGCCCACCGCCCGTCCGGTGACCGTGCGGGCGGAGACCCCCAGCAGGTAGGAGCTGAACAGCGAGGGCAGCTGCTTGGTGACGATCACCTCGACGGCTGTCGACTTGCCGGTGTAGCCACCCGAGCTCGGCGGCGAGTTGAAGGTCAGCGTGGTGGTCGCGCTGGCGACATAGCCGTTGCGCTGCGCGTCGCGGGTCGCGACGGCCAGGGCCGTGGTGTTGGTCTGGCCCATGCCCTTGACCCGCGCGCCGCCCAGCGCCGCGGCGTCCGCCTGCTGCTGGATCTTGCGCTTCTCGATGTACCAGGCGCTGGTATCGATCCCGACGCCCAGCGCGCCCACGAAGACGGGTGCGGCGAAAGCCACGAGAACGGTCGTGCCGGCGGTGCTGTCGCCGAGCAGCTTGAGCCAGAAACCAGCCGCACGACGAGCGCGGCTCTTCACCGAGTCGAATCGGACGAACATCTATAGCCCCCAATTCAGGCCCTGATGCCGGCCGTGGCGACCGGATCCCCGTCGCTTACGAACCTCTGGGCAGCGCCTTGGCGGCAGCCTTCGATGATTGCGGTCCCGACGGTGGAATGGCGGCCAGCGGCCGCCCTACAGGTAATATTTGCGGTTTAAATGCCTATCTTTGAAATGCTTAGACAAAATATATCATGCAATATCGTGGAGACCGGGGCCTCCACGACGTTGCATGTTACATGATCTCTACGTGGAACTCAAGATAGGGCTTTATATGCCTGAATTAGAAGGAATTTATGCTACTATCTCCACCGGAGATTGAACTCGGGCCTATTCGACGATGCGCAGCTTGGGATCGCTGGCGCCCATCACCGTGGAGTTGGCGATCGACTGGAAGGCGGCGAGCATCTCGTCGACGCTGCTGGTCGTGTAGGTGTAGGTCGTGTCGGTGTCGTTGCTGGCGCAATTGATGCGACGCGTGTTGTTCGAGGAGCCCGACACGCCGTAGCCAATGGTGAAGATCTTCACGCCGGCCGCCTTGATCTGCGTGCACAGGCTGTCGAACTGGGTGTTCGCCGAGCCGTTGGCCGACTCGAAGTAGGAGTTCATGTCGAAGTCCGACATGATGACGATGGCCTTGTAGGTCGTCGCCGAGTTGTAGGCCGCCGGCGCCGCCGTGCCGGTGAAGATCGAGCTCCACTTCGGCGACAAGGTGTACCACGCCCAGGCGATGCCGAGATGGCCCGCGGTGCTGCCCGCGGTGGTCATGCCGTCGACGGCCGCCTGCAGCGTCGCCTTGTCGGAGCTCAGCGGACGCATGCGCGAGGCGTTGGCCGGCGTCTGCGAATTCAGGTTCTGGAAGTAGCTCAGGTATGGCGTGTACGGCGAGGTGTTCTTCTTGGTCTTGAAGGCGCCGAAGTAGCCGTAGGTCGAGCTCGGCGGCTCGTCCTTGAACTTGTAGTTGCCGGTGCGCTCGACCACGCCGCTCCAGCTGCCCGACAGGGACTTGTTGGTCACCGTCTGGAAGTAGGTGCTGCTGACGTTCACCGAATCGGAGAACGGCACCAGCGAGGCGCGCGAGGTGAACGGCGACTGGCTGCTCGACACGACGATGTCGAGCAGGGACTTGGCCGCGGCTTGCTGCGCCTCCATCTTGGTCGTGCCCTGGACCTCGGTGTTGCCGGCCATCGAGTTCGACACGTCGACCACCACCGCCACCTCGAGGTTGCGGCTGCGCACATAGGGCGTGTAGCCCACCGCGCGGGCGGTGACCGTGCGCGCCGCGCTGCCGAGCAGGAAGCGGCTGAACAGCGACGGAAGCTGCTTGGTGACGATGGCCTCGGCCGCACCGCTCTTGCCGGCATAGGAACCGGACGTCGGCGGCGTGTTGACGACGATGCTCGAGCCGCTTCCCGCGACGTAGCCGCTGCGTCCCGCGTCGCGGATGCCGCCGGCCTGCGCCACCGAGCCGTTCTGGCCCGCCGACAGCAAACGGGCCGCACCCAGCGCGGCCGCATCGGCCTGCTGCTGCGCCCGCTGCTTTTCGACGTACCAGGCGCCGGTGTCGACACCGACACCCAGCGCGCCCACGAAGACCGGCACGGCGAAGGCGACCATGATGGTCGTGCCGCCAGCCTGGTTGCGCCACAGCGACGTGGCGTCATTGCACCGGCCGCGACCACGCGCACGCGCAGCCACGACCCTCATCATACGGGTCAAGTTCATATCATCCCCCAGACCAAAGTTGTCCTGGACCCGGGAGGGCCGTACCGCGAAGACAAAGCGTCCCGATCGGCGTTTCGCCGCCGCGCTGAAGCTGCTCTGTCTTCGACGATCGCCGGACATTTTGTCGTCCGGCCAGGAGGAAAATCCGTTACGTCAAAGAATCAATTGCTGAAAAACTACGCCCCGGGAATGGCTTGGCCGATCTCGAAGAGATTTCAGCCAATCATTTCCCCTTCACATGGCCGGAAGATACCTCACCCAAAACGTTAAATCAACGTCAATTTCTCGCCTAATCTCAAAACTCACTCAACTAAGGTACTGAAAAACACAAATAAACACCGATCAGGAAATTGACGATAAATTCAAGAACGACCGGTAACCCATTCTGAAATTTTACGAATCCCCACAGCAAAAAGGGACCGCCCTTCGCCAGGGCGGCCCGATCTGCTGCTCAAGAATTCTTTCCGGCGGACCGGGCTATTCGACGATCTTCAGCGTCAGTTCACTGGCGCCGATGACGGTCTGCGCGGCGATCGATTCGAACGCGCCGTACAGCGAGGCGACGGAAGAGCTCGTGTAGATCTTGCTGGCGCTGCTGGCGCAGGCGTTCATCAGCGAGGTGTCCGAGGAGCCCGACACGTAGTAGCCGACGACGTAGATGTCCACGCCCGCGTTCTTGGCGTTGGTGCACAGCGACGAGAACTGCGTGTCGGCGCTGCCGTTGGCCGACTGGTAGTACACGTTGAAGTCGAAGTCCGACATGATGACCAGCGCCTTGTAGGTCTTGGTCGAGTCGTAGGCGTTGGGCGCCGCGGTGCCGGTGAAGATCGAGCTCCACTTGGGCGACAGCTGGTACCAGGCCCAGGCGAGCCCGATATGGCCGCCGGTCGAGCCGCCCGCCGTATAGGCGTTGATCGCGGCGGTCAGCACGTTCTTGTCGCTCGTCAGCGGCGTGATCACGGCGTTGGCCGGCACGTTGCTGTTCTGATAGGCCTGATACGAGCCCTGCGAGCCGAGCGCGCTGGACCGCAGCGTCTTGTAGTCGCCGAAGTACTTGTGCGAGCTGCTCGGCGGATCGTCGGTGAACTTGTAGGAGCCTTTGCGCTCGACGACGCTGCTCCAGCTTCCCGACAAGGTCTTGTTGGTCGCGGTCCTGAAATAGTCGCTGCCGACGTTCACGGCGGCCGAGAACGGCGTCAGCGAGACGCGCGAGGTGTACGTCGACTGGTTCTGCTGGATCACGACGTCGATCAGCTTCTTGGCCGCGGCCTGCATCGCCTCCAGCTTGGTCGTGCCCCAGACTTCGGTGTTGCCGTTCATCGAGCCGGTGACGTCGAGCACCAGCGAGACCTCGAGATTCTTCTTCTGCACCGGCGGCGAATAGGCGACGGCGCGGCCCTTGATCGTGCGCGCCGAAGAACCCAGCACATAGCTGCTGAACAGCGACGGCAGCTTGCGGGTGACGATCACCTCGACGGCGCCGCTCTTGCCGGTGTAGGCCCCTGACGTCGGCGGCGAGTTGACGACGATGCTGGCGCCGTTGCCCGAGGTATAGCCGTTGCGCGCCGCGTCGCGGTTGGCGACGGTCTGCGCCGTCGCGACGTTCTGGCCGTCCGCCAGCACACGAGCGCCACCCAGCGCGGCCGAATCGGCGATCTGCTGGAGACGGCGCTTCTCCATGTACCAGGCGCCGGTGTCGACGCCGACGCCGAGCGCGCCCACGAACACCGGAACGGAGAGCGCCACCATGACCGTGGTGCTGGCGCGATCGTCGGTCCGCAGCAAGTGCCGCAGACAGGCGCCCGCACCCCGGCAGGGATTGAGGACGAATGAATCGAATATGCGCTTGATCTGAAACATGGCTGCCTATGGCGAATATGGCAGCACGACTACATGGGCCCGGGCACGGCCTCCAGCGCAACAGGGTCCAATTCGGACCGAGACCGGTCAGTCGCAGACCGTGCGCAGCGCCTGCCATTCACGCGCGCTCATCGCCGGCGCCCCGGTCGCCGGCCGCTTCGTGGCCTCGATGCGCTCGTTGGTCGGCGGGTGGGTCGAGAACACGCCCATCTGCTGCGCCCCGTCCTTGCCGCCCTGCTCGTCGAGGATCTTGCCGAAGAAGCGCGCCAGGCCGTCGGCACGCATGCCGGTGGCGTCGAGCAGCTGCAGCGCCGTGCGGTCGGCCTCGCGCTCGGCGTCGCGGCTGTGGCGCAGCGCCAGCAGAAGGCCGCCGGCGTCGGCGATCGTCCCGACATCGGAGGAAAAGCCGCCGACGACCAGCTTGGTGACCAGGCCGAAGCCGTAGGCGCGCAGCAACGCCTTCACCGAGTGCCGGTGCACGATGTGACCCATCTCGTGCGCCATGACGCCGGCGAGTTCCTCCGGTCCGTCGGCGCGCTCGATCAGGCCGGCCATGACGACCATGTAGCCGCCGGGCGCGGCGAAGGCGTTGACCACGCGGCGCTTGCGCTCGCGGCCGCCCACCATCGTCGTGTCGTACATGTCGATGATGCGCACCGTGACCTTCTGCCGATAGCCCGAAGCGACCTGGAAGCGGTCGACCAGGCGCTGCAACGCGGCCACGCCGTCGGCCTTCTCGCAGGTCTGCGAATCGCCCTGCATGGCGGCGACGACGGCGGCGCCCATGCGCCGCTCCAGCGCGTGCGGCACGTAGGGCGCCACCGCATCGGGCGCCCGCTCGATCAGCACCGCCATCACGCCGACTGTCACGATCAGCGCCGCCACCAGCGCGCCCAGCACCGGCGTGACGCGCGCGCGGCGCGGTGCGGCGCGGCGCATGTTGTCGCCCAGCGCCGCCAGCGCCTCGCGATAGCCGAGATCCTCGACCGCCAGCCGCGCGCCGGGCTGGCGCGGACAGACCATCAGCGCATGCGGCTCCTGCCAGGGATCGGACACCACCTCGATCTCCGGCACCGGCCAGCGCGCCACGATGCGGCCGTCGGCCAGGGTCGCCACCACCTCCGCGCTCGAGGCGCGCAGCACGACCTCGTGCGCGGTGGGATGCAGACCGTCGTAGAAGCGCGCGCCCGCCATGCCGGCCTCACACGCCGCCGACGTCGAACACGTCGAGCAGGCCTTCGCCGACGCCGGTGGCGCCGCCCAGCGCCTGGGCCACCGCGGCGGGGTCGATCTCGCCGTAGATCCACAATTGCCGGGCGATCAGCCGCGCTGTGCGATGCATCACCCAGGGCCCGCCCAGCCCCAGGGTGAACAGCAGGATCAGGTAGTTCAGCACCAGGAAGCCCCAGATCTGCCGCGTGGTGACCCCGGTGACGAATTGCAGGCGGTCGAACCACGCCCGCGACACCATGTAGCGCACCGAATAGGCCATCCACCAGCAGCGTACCGGCAGGATCATCACGCCCACCAGCGTGTAGAAACCCAGCAGGACGGCGAAGAACACCAGCAGCACCATCGGCGTGGGATGCGCCAGCTTCTCCATCATCTGCTCGAACGACAGCGAGCCGGGCGCCGAGGAGACGCCGCCGATGATGATGGCGACGACGATGAACAGGACCACCCAGGCGACGATGTTGAGGAAATAGAAGCCGATGAAGCGGCCATAGATGTCGGCGGCGCGCCCGGCGAAGCCGAAGCTGAGATTGCCGAAGGTCATGTGGCGCGTTCGGTAGCCGTTCAGGGACACGTCGCGCACCGGCGTGATGAGGTTCATGCACATGGCGTTGACCAGGCCCCAGCCCAGCGCCATGGCGCCATAGGTCCACGACGAACCCTTCAGCCCGGTGCGGATGCCGCGCCAGGCTGTGCGCGTGAAGCGGTAGCGCCAGCCGGCATATTGCGCCACCGGCAGCAGCGGCAGGCCGACGAGGATCAGCGCCCAGGTCATGATGTCGGTCATGCCGATCTCGGCCGGCAGCTCGTCGCCCCACGCCAGCCACACCACGCCCAGCACGGCGCCCTCGAACACCAGCAGCGAGCCGATCGCCATCAGGAAGCCGAGGAAGAGCTCGATGCCCAGCCCGCGATACTCGAAGCGGTCGCCGAAGGCGGAAAAGTGCGACCACAGATAGCGCCGCACGCTGGTGCGGCCCCAGAAGCGGTACCAGCCCAGGGTCAACAGGGTCAGCAGCAGCGCGCGCAGGTAGATGACGTAGAGCTCGCCGAGCTTGCCGTCGTAGACGAGCTGCACCGGCGGCTTGTGCGACGGCATCGCCGGGGTGATCGGCGGTGCGGCCGTTCCCGGCCAGGCCGGCGGCAGGGCGGCGGATGCGGTCGACACGTCACTCATGGCCGGCGCGATGATGCCTGAAGCTGATAGCGTTGATAAGCGCGGCTTGCGGCGGGTGCATGGTTGTCAGCTTGTCGGCGGCGCACCGTCGCAGCGCACGACGGTCTGCTCGCGCCCGTCCTTCATTACCCGGATCACCATGCGCTCGGCCCCGACCTCGTACTCGTAGCGCTCGCCGACCCGGTGCGGCGGTGCGACGACGACCGTCGCGACGCGATCGCCGGTGACCGACACCACCTGCTCCAGGACGCGCTCGCGGCCCGGCCACTGGAACTGAACCTTGTCGCCCAGAACGTTGATCGGCGCCGCCGCGCCGCAGTTCGGCGGCAGGCCCCAGATGCCATCCATCCGCTTCACGGCCGGCGCACCGGCCTGAGCCCAGACCACCGAAGCCATTGCGACCAGGAGGAGCACGACGGTCGCTATGTTGCGAGCCGAGCGGCCGAGGGATAACAAAAGAACATTCATGTTGCGATGCAGCATGAAATCCCCTAGATCGACAGCATGACCACTGCCACTCCGACACCGTCGCGCCCTGCCGCACCTGCGAAGGAGCGGCCCTGGCTGATCCGCACCTACTCTGGCCATTCGACGGCGAAGAAGTCCAACGAACTCTATCGGACCAACCTCACGCGCGGGCAGACCGGCCTGTCCATCGCCTTCGATCTGCCGACCCAGACCGGCTACGACAGCGACCATGTGCTGGCCAAGGGCGAGGTCGGCAAGGTCGGCGTGCCGGTCTCGCACCTGGGCGACATGCTCACCCTGCTCGACGGCATCCCGCTCGATCGCATGAACACCTCGATGACGATCAACGCGCCGGCCGCCTGGCTGTTGTCGCTCTACATCGCGGCGGCAGAGAGGCAAGGGGTCGCACGCGGCAAGCTGCAGGGCACGACTCAGAACGACATCGTGAAAGAGTACCTGTCCCGCGGCACCTACATCTTCCCGCCCGAGCCGTCGCTGAAGCTCACCGCCGACACCATCGCCTTCACCTATCGCGAAGTGCCGAAGTGGAACCCGATGAACGTCTGCAGCTATCACCTGCAGGAGGCGGGCGCCACGCCGGTGCAGGAGCTCGCCTTCTCGCTCGCCAATGCCGTCGCGGTGCTCGACACGGTGAAGAAGCAGGGCCAGGTCCCTGAGGCGGATTTCGCGCAGGTCTTCGGCCGCATCAGCTTCTTCGTCAACGCCGGCGTCCGCTTCGTCACCGAGATGTGCAAGATGCGCGCCTTCGTCGAGCTGTGGGACGAGCTGGCCGATCGTTACGGCGTCACCGATCCCAAGCAGCGCCTGTTCCGCTATGGCGTGCAGGTGAACTCGCTGGGGCTGACGGAGCAGCAGCCCGAGAACAACGTCTATCGCATCCTCTTGGAGATGCTGGCGGTGGTGCTGTCGAAGAACGCGCGCGCCCGCTCGGTGCAGCTGCCGGCGTGGAACGAGGCGCTGGGCCTGCCGCGCCCGTGGGACCAGCAATGGTCGCTGCGCCTGCAGCAGATCGTGGCGCATGAGACCGACCTGCTGGAGTTCGGCGACCTGTTCGACGGCAGCACCGAGGTCGCGCGCAAGGTCGCCGAGCTGAAGGACGAGGCGCGCGCCGAGCTGGCGAAGATCGAGGCGATGGGCGGCGCCGTCGCCGCCGTCGAGGCGAGCTACATGAAGCAGCGCCTGGTCGAATCGAACCTGCGCCGCATCTCGGCCATCGAAGCCGGCGAGCAGATGGTGGTGGGCGTCAACGCCTTCACCGATGCCGAGCCCTCGCCGCTGTCCACCGGCGCCGGCGCGATCCTCACCGTCGATGCTTCGGTGGAGCGCGAGCAGATCGAGGCGCTGCAGGCCTGGCGCATCAGCCGCGACAACGCGGCCGCCACGTCGGCGCTCGACGCGCTGAAGAGCGCGGCGAAGGAAGGCCGCAACATCATGGAACCGTCGGTCGCCTGCGCCCATGCCGGCGTGACCACGGGCGAATGGGGCCAGGCGCTGCGCGAGATCTACGGCGAGTATCGCGCGCCGACAGGCGTGGCGCGCGCCGCCGGCGTCTCGGCCGAGCGCCTCGACGGCGTGCGCCGCGAGGTCGAGGCGGTATCGCGCCGCCTTGGCCGGCGCCTGAAGATCCTGGTCGGCAAGCCGGGCCTCGACGGACACAGCAACGGCGCCGAGCAGATTGCCGTGCGCGCGCGCGACTGTGGCATGGAGGTTGTCTATGAGGGCATCCGGCTCACCCCGGCGCAGATCGTCAACGCCGCGCTCGAGGAAGGCGTGCACGTCGTCGGCCTGTCGATTCTCTCGGGCAGCCACGTCACGCTGGTCGCCGAGGTGATGGACGGCCTGCGCACCGCTGGCATCGCCGACGTGCCTGTCGTGGTCGGCGGCATCATCCCGCCCGAGGACGCCGAGACGCTGACCAAGGCCGGCGTCGCGCGCGTCTACACGCCCAAGGACTTCGACATCACCGCCATCATGCGCGACATCGTCGCCGTCGTCGACGCGAGCTGGAAGGAAGCGGCGTAGCTAAGAAAGAACGCCGCGTAATACTCGCCTCGCGCTTTCCAATTCTTCAGCTACCGCTAGATTTTTCTCGAGTACAGTATCAAGCCAGCTGCTCTTCGAAGATGCCCCTCCTGCCGCTCGGTCTAGGTTCTCCAACTCTCCCCATGGAGTCACATAGATTCCGAGTTTTTCGAGATCTCCGACAAGGTCGAGGCATTGTTTATGCGGCTCTCCTGACAACGATTGTATACCGAATGCCTTGGCCAACTCCCATCCCGACAACCGCCTCCAAAGAGCCCTGATACGACGACTCATTTCGTTGGCCGTAGTCGATACCGTTGCGGCCGTAAGAATCTGGATCCCTTCGTCGCGAATTTTTGTCAGATCGTCCTCTCGCGTACGTGATTCAATTGCACTACATACAGCGCGCCATCGACTGCGCAATGTGGTCCAATCTCCACCTGCTGCCAACACCAGCCCGCTGATCGTCTGTTCCTCTCTCAGCGCGTCAAAATCACAGATAACGCGCACATCAATTCCGAGCTGCACGAGCGTTCTAGCTATTGCCGGCATCCGCTGCTTTCCGCCGCAAGGAAAGAACAAGACGTCACGCAACCCTGCTCCACTTTCCGTTGTACCCATCGCGTCTGTTAGTGCACCGTAGAACCGCGCATCAAACTCGCCTTCGCATAGAATTGTTCGGTCATGAAAGAATGCATCAAGGGCTGCCTTCGAATGCGCGCCGGTCGCCTCTTGGAGCCGTCGAGCATCCGCCACAGGGATACTTCTACAATTGAAGTTCGATCCCTTCCGGGTGAAGCGCATGATCTTGGTTCTGGCCCCCGAGGCGCTCAGAATTCCGTGAAGAACATCGGCGCTGTGTGTAGCAACAAATACCTGACCAGGCACAATCTGATCGGAACCCAAAATCTGTCCAATAATCTGAGCTTGCGGCGGGTGTAGGAACATCTCTGGCTCGTCGACAAGTGCGAATGCCCACTTCGAACTCATAAGAGCGAGTAGGATACTGCAGAAGCTTCGAACGCCATGCCCTTGCTGCGCAAGTTCGGGAACATGTTGCAGCGCCCTGAAGTAGGGCACACCCGATGTCTTATCGGGCAGCTCGCTCCTCTTGCCAAAGTGCAGCCATATGTGAGAGCCGCCCCCGTCGTTCGGAATTATTTCGAGGTCGAAAGCTCGCGATATTATCGCGTCCACCGCTCCTGCGACCAATGGGTCGTAGACATAGCGTTGCACCGGGTGCCTTGAGGACAATCGGTCTAGTTGATGAAGCGCTTCGGCTCTGAAATCTTGTCTTTGCGGATCCAATCGACGTTCGACGGGCAGATACAACATGAGTGCATCTTTAACCATCTCCGCTTGGAGCTGCTGCGCAAAAGTACTGTTCGGGCCGCCTCGAGAGTCATGAACCGTACGAGCACCCAAGTGGTAGTACCTGTCGTGATCTCTTAGTTCGAGAGGAGCGCCTATACTTTCGGCAAAATCAGATAGGCGGTGACTAGAGATCGCGCCGTCAAATTCAATGCTCGTTACAGATCCATTTGTAGTGGTCATCTGTATTGATACCGATAAATTGCTTAGAAATCTTGTCTTTCCTGTGTTATTTGGCCCAACTATTATTACCTTATCCTGCCCATCAAATTGGATAGGCTCATCAGCAAAGACCCGCATACTTCTGATTGTTATCGGAAATCGAGGAGGTGCCGTCATATTGCCGCTCCTTGCAAAACGACACCCCCATCGTGCCCTGTGGCAGTTGGTCTAGCAATACAAAGCCTATTCTAGGCTGGTTCTAGTCACCTGGGCGTAGCTAACTTGCCGGCAACGCCGGCAGCTTCTGCGGGAAGGCGGTCTGGAAGTGGTGTGCGGCGCGCAGCACGAGCGCGTCGCGATAGTGGCCCGACACGATCATCAGCCCGACCGGCAATCCGCCGCGCGTCAGGCCGCACGGCACCGACGCCGCGGGATGGCGCGACAGGTTGAAGTGCGCGGTGTAGGGCGACCACTGCATGTTGGGCTTGCCCTCGCCGTTCATCGGCGCGCCGCGGCCGGTCTCGAAGGCCGGCACGGCGAGCGTCGGGCACAGCAGCAGATCGTACTTGTCGAAGAATTTGGTCCAGCCGATCGACAGCGTGCGCCGGTCGGCCATCGCCGCCACCAGATCGGCCGAGCTGTACTTCTGGCCTTCGCGCGCCATCACCAGCAGGCTGGGATCGAAGTCGTTGTGGCGGTCGGCGGGATACATCTTCAGCAGGTGCTGCGCGAAGCACAGCCAGTGCACGCCGAAGGTCTTGCGCCCGTCGACGCCGCCGAGATCGGGCGCGGCCTCCTCGACATGGCAGCCCAGTTCCTCGAAATGCCGAGCCGCCGCCGGCACGATGTCGGCGACCTCGGGATCGAGCGGGTGGTCGCCGAACTTCAGCATCAGGCCCACGCGCAGCTTGCGCAGCCGGCCCTTGAGCTTCTTCGGGTAGTCGATGTCGTGCTCGGGCAGCGACCAGGGATCGCGCGGATCGGGCCGGGCGATGACGTTCATCATCAGCGCCGCGTCCTCGGCGGTGCGCGCCATCGGGCCGGTGTTGGCCAGATCGCCGTTGAGGCTGGGTGGCCAGGCGGCGACCCGGCCATAGGTCGCCTTCAGCCCGAAGATGCCGCAAAACGAGGCCGGCAGGCGCACCGAGCCGCCGCCATCGGTGCCCAGCGCCAGCGGACCGAGGCCCGCGGCCACCGCCGCCGCCGCGCCGCCGGAGGAGCCGCCCGGCGTCATCGCCGTGTTCCAGGGATTGCGCGTCACGCCGTGCAGCGGGCTGTCGGTCACGCCCTTGTGGCCGTACTCAGACGACGTGGTCTGGCCCAGCAGGATCGCGCCGGACTCGCGCAACCGGGCCACCGCCGGCGCATCCTCGTCCCAGCGCTGGTCGGGATCGACCAGCTTCGAGCCCATGAGCGTGGGCCAGCCGGCGACGCGGATCAGCTCCTTCACCGTGACCGGCACGCCGTCGAGCGGCCCCAGCGGCTCGTCCTTGCGCCAGCGCTTCTCCGAGGCGCGCGCCTGCTTCATGGCGTTGTCGGCGTCGACCAGGCACAGCGCGTTGATGCGCGGGTTGACGTCCTGGGCACGCGACAGAACGGCCTTCACAACGTCGACCGGTGACGCCTTGTCCTTGCGATAGAGCGCCAGCAGCTCGCTCGCCGTGGCCTGCGTGAGATCGGTCTTCATAGCCAGTCCCCCCGGTCGCGGCCTTCGGCCGGTCAGTGCGTCTGGTAGCGCCGCGCCAGGCGTTCGGCCTGCAGCCGCGCGCCTTCGGCGTCTTCGGCGCGGCCGAGCCGCTCGTAGATCGCCGCCAGATCGCGCTTGAGATGGGCGATGCCGCCGCGCGCGCGGTCGGCCGCCTGGAGATGCGAAAGCGCGCGGTCGTTCCAGCCGGCGCGGATCAGCGCATCGACATGGATCGCCTCGAACAGCGCGCGCTGCGCGTGGCTGCCGCCGACCGACTGCAGGTGCGGCAACGCCTCGCCCAGCTGGCGCGCCGCCTCGGCGTGATGACCCTCGGCATAGGCCACAAGGCCGTGCGCCGCCGGCGCCGCCGCGTCGCGCCAGGCCTTGCGCTCGAACGGGCGCGCCCGCTCGGCGTGTTCCTCGAGGCTCGCCAGCATCTCGGTGACGGCTTCGCGCTCGCCGGCACGCGCCAGGCCGTAGACGTAGTGCAGATCGAGGAACGGCGAGCAGTGCTCGTGAATGCGCGGCAGCAGGTAGGTCGCCACGTCCTTCCAGCGATCGCCGACCTCGATCCAGCGCAGCTCCAGCCGCGCCAGCAGCGAGATCGCGTTCGCCTGGTCGTGGCCGAATTCCTTCCAGCGATCCCAGATGCGCCGGTCGTAGAGCTTCAGCGCATGCCCAGGCCGCTCGCTGTCGATATAGAACAGCGCCGTGTGCCACCAGTTGTGGCCGTAGATGAAGGCGTTGCAGGTCTCCCAGGTATCGGCGAGGCCTTCCATCCAGGCGATGCCCTCCTCCATCCGTCCGCGCGTCTCCATGACATGCGCGACGGCGTGATGGGCCCAGGGATCGTTGCGCTTCATCTCGACGGCGCGGCGCGCATCGGCCTCGGCCTCGTCGAGTCGGTTGAGCTGCTCCAGCGCGAAGGCGCGCATGCCAAAGACGTAGCCGATCTCGCGATTCGCCGGCACGAAGTCCTCGGCCACGCGCAGCATGCCCTCGAAGTCGCCGCGCGCCAGGCAGAGCAGCTGCGCGGTCTTGCCGGCGAAAAGATCGCGCGGCCAGCGGCGCACGATGGCCGCGAAGGCATCGCCGGCCTGGTCCTGCGCCCCGTCCGCCCAGGCGGACACCGCCTGCAGCCATAGCGTCTCGCGCTCGCCCATGTCGGCTTCGCGCGCTCGTGCGGCGTCGATGAAGGGACGCGCCCCGGCGAAGCCCTCGGGGGATTCCAGCGACAGATTCAGCACCGCCGCCTGCATCTGCACCAGCGGCACGTCGGGCGCCTGTTGCGCGAATCCGATCAGACGGCCGAGCTGGTCGCCGTAGCCAAGCCATTGTTCCAGCGCATGATCGATGGCGCGGATCGCGGCATCGTCGGCGTTGGCGATGTCGAGTCCCTGGGCGTCCTTGGGCATGGGCGCAGCGTTCGAGCGATCCCGAAATGGGCGGAGGCGCGCAAACCTTGTCACGCCAGCCGGGCGAAGTCGAGCCGACCGCCAGCCACAGCTCTATTACGATTTCATGACTCTCGGGCGAACTGCCGCAAGACCTGCCAGGACATGGTCGAGCAGAGCGTCGATGAAGGCGGTGTCGAGCCGGGCGTGGCCGGCCAACAACCGATAGAAAAGCGGGCCGTAAATCATGTCGAGCGCAACCTCGACATCGAAGTCCGGCCGCAGTGTGCCATCGGCGATCGCGCTATCGAGCAGCGAGCGACCCTCGCCGCGGCGCGCCATGATGAAGTGATTGCGAAACGCCTTGCTGAGCTCGGTGTCCTGGTCGGCCGCCGCCAGCATCATGGTGACGCTGCGGCCCGTCGGCGTGGCGAACAGTGTCGCGATCTGGCGCAACTGACGGCGCAGCGCGGGCACCGCGCCGCGTGCCGCGCGCCCTTCGGGCTTCGTCGGCACATCCTCGAGCAGCGCCGCCATGGCGACCGCATGCGCATTGGGCCAGTGGCGATAGACCGTGGGTTTGCCGACGCCGGCGCGCTGCGCGACGCCCTCCATGGTGACCGCCGCGACGCCGCCATGCTCCAGCATCTCCCGAGCCGCGCGCAGGATGGCGCGCCGTGCGCCCTCGTCGCGCGGCCGGCCGCGCGGACGCGATTGTCCACCGGGGACAGGCTTGACGGGAACCGCTGGCTTCATGATATATGTTACGCAACGTAACGTAATTAAACAACCAGCATAGGAGACCACGCCATGGCTGCCGTCAAGTCCGTGCCCGAGGGCTATCACAGCGCCACGCCTTACATGACCGTGCGCGATGCCGCCGCGGCGCTGGACTTCTACAAGAAGGCGTTCGGCGCCGAGGAGCTGTTCCGCCTGACCGAGCCGGGCGGCCGCATCGGCCACGCCGAGTTCAGGATCGGCGACTCGCCGATCATGATCTCCGACGAGTACCCCGACTTCGGCGCGCTGAGCCCGGCATCGCTGGGCGGCTCGCCGATCAAGATGATGCTCTACGTGCCGGATTGCGACGCGGCGGTGAAGCGCGCGGTAGCGGCCGGCGCCACGGTGCTGCGCCAGCCGGCCGACCAGTTCTACGGCGACCGCACGGCGATGGTGTCAGACCCGTTCGGCCACAGCTGGTACCTGCAGACCCGCATCGAGGAGGTCTCGCCGCAGGAAATGCAGCGGCGCTATACTAAGGCGATGGGCGGCTAGGAGGCGATGGCATGACAACGCAGCGGTCGCTGGAGCGGTTTCCGCTCCATCTGGGGCTGGGCGCTAAGGCGGTACCGCAGCCCGAGTTCACCGGTATGGAATGGTACGCCGCCTATGGCGAGCGCAACGCCGCCGATGGCAATGAAGGCCGCCTGGTCACGCAGTACCGTTTCAGCGAGAGCTGGACGAGCTGGGAGCGGCATCCCGTCGGCGACGAGGCGGTGATCTGCCTCGAGGGCGAGATCACGCTGATCCAGGAACTGCCCGACGGACCGCGCAGCATCGCCCTGCGCGCGGGCGACTATGCGGTCAACCCAAGGGGCGTCTGGCACACGGCGGATGTCGCCGGCCACGCCAAGGCGCTGTTCATCACCGCGGGCGCGGGCACCGAGCACCGTCCGCGCTGACGCAGCTGCTAGCCGGGCGTCGCGCGCAGGCCGGCGACGATCGCGAGATAGTCCGGATCGTCGGGCTCGATCAGCCCGTGACGCACGAAGAAGTCGATCAGCACGAGATTGCAGTTGTACTTGAAATCGAAGGTGTCGCGCACGCGCTCCATGACGCGCGACACCGGCCACAGCTCGAAGGACTCGACCTCGCCATCGACGGCGGTCGGCGCGAAGTCTTCGGGCAGTTCGAGGTCGAAGACGTATTGCACGTCCGGCTTCAGCTGGATGCCCGACTGATAGCAATAGGTGATGCAGCCGGCGCCCTTCGCGCGGCGCGCGACCGCCTCTGGAATGCCGGCTTCCTCGGCGCATTCCTTGATCACGTTCTCCATCAGGCCAAGCCCGGTGGGCTGACCGCCGGCGACGGTGTTGTCGAGCATGCCGGGATAGGTCGGCTTGTCGTAGGCGCGGCGCGGCACCCAGACATGCAGGCCGTCGGCGCGGCGCACGAAGCCGGTGAGGTGCACGCCATAGGCGCGCACGCCGAAGCTCGGCACAGCTGCGCGCTCCATGTCCATCAGCGGCGGCTGCTTGAGATCGGGCGTCACCGGGTAGCGCTCGTCGCGCCAGTCGTCGAACAGGCCCTCGGCGCGCAGCTCGCCCAGCCATGCCTCGATCGCCGCGGTACGCGTGGCGGCGTCACCGAGCCGATCGGACAGGCGCCACCCGCAGTCGATGCGATGGAACAGCTCGGGCCGCGTGGCCAAGCGGTGTGCGAAGTCGTGATGGATCCAGCCGACACGCGTCGGGCCGATATGCCACGGCTCGAACTGGCTGAGATCGTGGGCGTTGCAGGTGCGGATGTGATCGAGGAAGGACATGCGGCTCGCGGAATGCTAAGCGGTTCTAGCCGCGCCCGCCGGAGCCCGCCAGTCTTGACCGCCGCCGAACTCGCCCGCCTGCTCGCCGACCGCCTGCCGGCGATCGACCTCCACGGCGTGATCGTCGAGGAGGCCGAGGACCAGGACATCCGCCTGCGCTTTCCCTTCCGCGACGCATGGCTGGGCCCCAGCGACATCTTCTCCGGCCCGACCTTGCTGGGCTTCGCCGATACGGCGATCTATGCCGCCGGCCAGGCCGCGCTGGGCGCCGACGCGGTGCCGCTGGTCTCGACCATGAGCACGACCTTCCTGCGGCCGGCGCAGGCAGCCGACGTGGTGACGCTCTCGCGCGTCATCCGCCGCGGCAAGCGGCTGCTCAACGCCGAGGCCTGGCTGTTCAGCCACATGCCGGTCGATCCGATCCTCCACGTCACCGCGACCTGCGCCGTGCGCGCCTGGCGCTGAGCGTCAGGCCGCGAGGATCACGTCCGACGCCTTTTCCGCGATCATGTTGGTGGCGGCGTAGGTGTTGCCCGACACCATCGCCGGCATCACCGAGGCATCGGCCACGCGCAGGCCCTCGAGGCCGATCACCTTCATGGTCAGCGGATCGACCACCGCCATGGGATCGATGCCCATCTTGCAGCTGCCGATCGGATGGAAGGTGGTCGAGCCCGTCGCGCGCACATGCGCGAGCCACTGCTCGTCGCTCTGCACGGCGGGGCCGGGCAGCGTCTCCTCGATCACGTAGTCGCTGAGCGGCCGGGTCTGCAGCAGGCGACGCAGGTACTTCACCGCCGCGACGATGGCATCGCGATCGGCCTGCTCGGCGAGGTAGTTGGGCTGGATCTCCGGCTTGACCGCCGGATCGTTCGACAGCGCCTTCACGTGCCCGCGGCTCTGCGGGCGCAGCTGCGATGCACCCAGCGTCATGCCGGGCCGCGTGTCGAGATCCGACGTGCCGTAGCGGCCGGGCGCGTAGCTCGCGGGCGCGAAGTAGAGCTGCATATCGGGCGTCTCGAGGCCGGGGCGCGTGCGGTAGTAGCCGCCGGCATGGCTCGGGCTGGCCGCCAGCAAGCCCTTGCGCGTGAAGATGTAGCGCAGCACCTCGCCGACC
The DNA here is from genome assembly GCA_050183765.1 of Reyranellaceae bacterium. Taxonomy (GTDB): domain Bacteria; phylum Pseudomonadota; class Alphaproteobacteria; order Reyranellales; family Reyranellaceae; genus JAFAZJ01. The sequence goes on from JBFXAZ010000081.1 coordinate 20,328, forward strand.
AGCGCGAAGCCGTGGCTGCGCTCGTTGAGCGATCCCGAGCCTTTGACCAGCGCCGCGACGCGCGCGGCGTAGTGGTCGCACAGGTTGCGCCCGACGCCCGGCAGCGCATGGCGCACGCCGACGCCGATGCCCTTGAGCCATTCCGGATCGCCGACGCCGGAAAGCTGCAGCAGGTGCGGCGTGTTGATGCTGCCACCCGACAGCACGATGTCGCGGCGCGCGCGAATCTTGCGCGCTTCGGCGCCGACGCTGTAGCGCACGCCGATCGCGCGCGTGCCGTCGAACGAGATGTGTTCGACGAAGGCGTGCTGGATCAGCCGCAGATTGCCGCGTGTCAGCGACGGCCGGAGATAGGCGTCGACCGGACTCCAGCGCCGGCCGTCCTTCATCATCTGCTGATAGAGAAACGTGCCTTCCTGGTCGCCGCAATTGTAGTCGGGCGTGCGCTTGAGCCCGAGCGCCTCGTTGGCCGCGATATAGGCGTCGCTCAGCGCATGCGGCTCGCGCTGGTCCTGGATCGACAACGGCCCGTCGCGGCCGCGCACCGCGTCGTCCCCGCCGACGCGCGTCTCGGCGCGCTTGAAGTACGGCAGGACGTCGTCCCACGACCAGCCACGGCAGCCGAGTTGCGCCCAGGTGTCGTAGTCCGCCGATTGTCCGCGGACGTAAAGGTGCCCGTTGATCGAGCCGGAGCCGCCGACCACCTTGCCGCGCGGAAATGGAATCGTGCGGTTGTCGATGTACGGGCCCGGCGCGGTCTCGTAGCCCCAGTTGAGCTTGGGATCATAGACCGTCTTGTTGAAGCCGGCGGGAACCTTGATCCAGATGTGGTTGTCGGGACCGCCGGCCTCGAGCACCGCCACGGTGTGCTTGCCGCTCGCGCTCAGCCGGTGGGCCAGCACGCATCCCGCCGCGCCGGCGCCGACGATCACGTAGTCGACCTCGTCCATCGCTCGATTTCCTCCGTGGCCCTGGTCTTGTTCTACAAGGCGTAGCCGCCATCGACCATCAGGGTCTGGCCGGTGATCCAGCGGGCGCGCGATGAGGCGAGGAACAGCACCGCCTCGGCGATGTCCTCGGCCGTGCCCAGCCGCTTGAGCGCCAGGTTGCGCCGTGCCGTCTCGAGGAACTTCTCGTCGAAATCGCCGGTCTCCATCAGGCGATGGAACATGCCGTCGGTCAGCAGGCCGACGCCGACCATGTTGGCGCGGATGCCGAAGCGCCCCTCCTCCGCCGCCACGCCCTTCATCAAGCCTTCGATGGCGGCCTTGGGTGCCACCGAGAGGATGTCACGCGCCGCATAGCGGCGGATCGCCGGTGTGCCGACGACGACAATCGCGCCCTTGGTCTCGCGCAGCCTGGGCAGCGCGGCATGGATCAGGCCATAGCAGCCGTTCGCGTCCTGGTTCATCACCGCGCGGAACATGGCGGGTGTCACTTCGCTGATGTAGCGCATATCGATGTACGGACCCGCGGCATACACCAGCGTGTGCAGCGGGCCCAGCGCGCCCACGGCGTGGCCGATCGCTTCAGCCACTTCCTTGTCATCCTCGAGCGTGACCTTGATGGCATAGCCGGCCTGGCCGCGCGCGGAGACCTCCTGCAGCGCTTCGTCGGCCGAGTCCTTGTTGCCGCGATAGGTGAAGGCGACATCGCAGCCCGATTCCGCGAGTCGTCGGATGACCGCGCGACCGATACCGCCACTGCCGCCGGCCACCATGGCGCAGCCATTCGACGGACAGTCCATGACCCACTCCTCTAGTTCAGCCGGCGCGACAATTCGGCAATGCGTGCGAAGGGCGAGATCCCGGGGCGCAACGACAGGTCGCCGGCGCGGGCGAGGCCCTGCCGGCCGAAGCGCTCGCGGATCGCCTCCGCCAGCCACAGCTCGGCCTGCGCATGGCGCGCGAGCGCGCGGCGATTGTCTTCGGCGAGGTGCGCCGCGTGCGCGTCGATCGCCGCCACGAGCTCCGGCACGCCGGTTCGATCGCGCGACGAGACCAGCAGCGTGCGCGGCTGCCAGTGCGCGGCGTCGGCTTCCGCGAGACCGAGCGCGCCCTCGACATCGCTGCGCGCCCGTTCGGCCATCGCCCCGAGATCGGCCTTGGTCACGGCCACGATATGCGGGATCTCGACGATGCCGGCCTTCATGAACTGCAGCGAGTCGCCGGAGCCCGGCTGCACGCAGAACACCACGGTATCGGCGACGCCGGCGACATCGGTCTCCGACTGCCCGACCCCCACGGTCTCGATCAGCACGACGTCGAACAGCGCGCGCATGATCACCATGGCGCCGAGGGTCAGCTCCGCCAGGCCGCCGAGGCGATCGCGCGCGGCCATCGAGCGGACGAACACGCCGTCATCGGCGGGATCGGTCGCCAGACGCGCGCGGTCGCCCAGCAGCGCGCCACCAGTGCGCCGCGACGAGGGATCGACGGCGATGACACCGACCGTCCTGCCCTGCCCACGCCAGGCCGAGATCAGGGCCGACAGCAGCGTCGACTTGCCGACGCCGGGCGGGCCGGTGACGCCCACGACATGCGCGCGCGGCGTGCGATAGGACTTGTCGAGCAGCGCGCGGACGTCGTCGGCGTCCGGCTGCCGCTCCAGCCGCGCCAACGCCGCCGCGAGCGCGGGCTTGTTCATGTGTCCGCGCTACCTTCCCCCGGAGGGGGAAGGTGCCCGAAGGGCGGAAGGGGGATGTTGAAGACGAACGCAGGAGTCCGTCTTCGACATCCCCCATCCGGCGCTCCGCGTCACCTTCCCCCTCCGGAGGAAGGTATGAGCCGTGGGAAGCGGGGGCTTGGCGATCAGAGTCAGTCCGTCTTCAGCGCGACGCCGAGCGCGGCCTGGGCGGCGGCGAGGCGGGCGATGGGCACGCGGTAGGGCGAGCAGCTGACGTAGTCGAGGCCGACCTCGTGGCAGAAGAACACCGAGGCCGGATCGCCACCGTGCTCGCCGCAGATGCCGAGCTTGAGGTCGGGGCGCGTCTTGCGGCCGCGCTCGAAAGCGATGCGGATCAGCTCCCCGACGCCGTCGACATCGAGCGTCGCGAACGGGTCGTGCTCGAAGATGCCCCGCTTCTGGTAGCGATCGAGGAACGACGCGGAATCGTCGCGCGACAGGCCGAACGTCGTCTGCGTCAGGTCGTTGGTGCCGAAGCTGAAGAACTCGGCCGTCTCGGCGATCTCGCCCGCGCGCAGCGCCGCGCGCGGCAGCTCGATCATCGTGCCGACCATGTAGTCGAGCTTCTGGCCGGAGAGCTGAGCGACCTCGCGTGCGACGCGATCGATGACCTCCTTCATCAGGTCGAGCTCCTTCCGCGTCGCGACCAGCGGGATCATGATCTCGGGCTCGACCGTCTTGCCCTTGTTCTTCTGCACCTCGGCGACCGCCTCGAAGATGGCGCGCGCCTGCATCTCGTAGATCTCGGGGTAGGAAATGCCCAGCCGCACGCCGCGATGGCCCAGCATGGGATTGAACTCGTGCAGCTTGGCCGCGCGCGCTTCGATCTCGGCGACGTCGAGCTTCAGCACGCCCGCCACCTCGGCGATCTCCTCCGGCTTGTGCGGCAGGAACTCGTGCAGCGGCGGATCGAGCAGGCGGATGGTGACCGGCAGGCCGGCCATGATGTCGAACAGCTCGATGAAGTCCTGGCGCTGCATCGGCTCGATCTTGGCCAGCGCCGCGCGCCGGCCCTTCTCGTCGTCGGCCAGGATCATCTGGCGCACCGCGACGATGCGGTCACCCTCGAAGAACATGTGCTCGGTGCGGCAAAGCCCGATGCCCTCGGCACCAAACTTGCGCGCCTGCGCCGCGTCGGCCGGAGTCTCGGCGTTGGTGCGCACCTTCAGCACGCGCGCCTCGTCGGCCCACTTCATCAGCTCGGCGAACTCGCCCGACAGCTCGGGCTGGATGGTTGGCACCACGCCCAGCATGATCTGGCCGGTGCTGCCATCGAGCGTGATCGAGTCGCCCACCTTCAAGGTCATGCCGCCGGCGGACATCGTGCCCTTGGCCGCGTCGATGCGGACGCCGCCCGCGCCCGCGACGCAAGGCTTGCCCATGCCGCGCGCCACCACGGCGGCGTGGCTGGTCATGCCGCCGGTCGACGTCAGAATGCCCTCGGCCGCGTGCATGCCGTGGATGTCCTCGGGGCTGGTCTCGCGCCGCACCAGGATCACCTTTTCGCCGTCGCGCTTGCGCTTCTCCGCCTCGTCGGCGGTGAAGACGATGGTGCCCGACGCCGCGCCGGGCGAGGCCGGCAGGCCGCGATCGAGCACCTTGCGCTCGGCCTTGGGATCGAGCGTGGGATGCAGCAGCTGGTCGAGCGAGGCCGGCGCCACGCGCGCCACCGCTTCCTTCGAGTCGATCAGGCCCTCGCGCACCATGTCGACGGCGATGCGCAGCGCCGCCTTCGCCGTGCGCTTGCCGTTGCGGGTCTGCAGCATGTAGAGCTTGCCGCCCTGCACGGTGAACTCGATGTCCTGCATGTCGCGGTAGTGCCGCTCTAGCGTGTCGCGGATCTCCGCGAGCTGGCGGAACACCTCGGGCATCGCCTCTTCCATCGCCGGCTTGTCCGACTTCTGCGCCAGCTTGCCGGCGATGGTGAGATGCTGCGGCGTGCGGATGCCGGCGACGACGTCCTCGCCCTGCGCGTTCACCAGGTACTCGCCGTAGAAGACGTTCTCGCCGGTCGAGGGATCGCGCGTGAAGGCGACGCCGGTGGCGCAGTCGTCGCCCATGTTGCCGAACACCATCGCCTGCACGTTGACCGCGGTGCCCCAGTCGGCGGGAATCGAATGCAGGCGGCGATAGGTGATGGCGCGCTGGTTCATCCACGAGCCGAACACCGCGCCGATCGCGCCCCAGAGCTGCTCGTGCGGGTCCTGCGGGAAGGGCTTGCCCAGCTCACGCTCGACCGCGCGCTTGTACCTGGTGATGACGTCCTTCCAGTCCTGCGCCTTCAGGTCGGTGTCGAGATGGACGCCGAGGTCCTCCTTCTTCAGCTCGAGGATCTCCTCGAAATGATGATGGTCGACCTCGAGCACGACATCGGAATACATCTGGATGAAGCGGCGGTACGAATCGTAGGCGAAGCGCTCGTCGCCCGAGGATTTCGCCAGGCCCAGCACGGTGTCGTCGTTCAGGCCGAGATTGAGCACCGTATCCATCATGCCCGGCATCGAGGCGCGCGCGCCGGAGCGCACCGAAACCAGCAGCGGATTGGCCGCGTCGCCGAACGAGCGGCCGACGATCGTCTCGACCGACTTCAACGCCGTCTCGACCTCGGCCTTCAGCTCCTTGGGGTAGGACCTGTCGTTGTCGTAGTAGTGCGTGCAGAGCTCGGTGGTGATGGTGAAGCCCGGCGGCACCGGCAGCCCGATGCTCGACATCTCCGCGAGATTGGCACCCTTGCCGCCGAGAAGGTTGCGCATGTCGGCGCGTCCCTCGGCGGTGCCGTTGCCAAAGCCATACACCCACTTGGTCATCTCTACCTCTCTCGCTCCCTCTCCCCGCCTGCGGGGAGAGGGTTGGGGTGAG
>JBFXAZ010000082.1:0-23849 GCA_050183765.1 Reyranellaceae bacterium
GGCCGACGGATGGCATTTCGGCGCGTCTGGTCGTATCGTTGCGGCAACACGACGGAGCGATCCCATGCGCAACAGGCGTCTCGTGGTTCGTCTTCTCTCCGGCGCCGGCGGCGCGGAAATTTCCGGCGTCGATGTGGCGCAGGATCTCGACGACGACACCATCGGCGAGATCCGCGACGCGTTGAACGAGCACTGCGTGGTGTTCTTCCGCGACCAGGCGCTCGACGTCGCCCAGCACAAGGCCTTCGCCCGCCGCTTCGGCGAGATCTTCATCCATCCCAACTATGTCGGCACGGGCGACGATCCCGAGATCGTCATGGTGCGCCGCAACCCTGGCGACACCGGCTATGTCGGCGAGGACTGGCACGCCGACACCACCATGTGCGCCGAGCCGCCGATGGGCGCCATCCTCTACGGCATCGACATTCCCGCCTATGGCGGCGACACCATGTTCGCCAACCAGTACCTGGCCTACGAGACGCTGTCGGACGGCATGAAGAAGATGCTCGCCGGGCTGCGCGCGGTGCACAGCGACATCATGGTGGCGGGTCCCCAGGCCGGCAAGAACAAGGGCCGCTCGACCAAGCACCGCGACGGGCCGGACTGGCGCGAAACCCGCAACAGCCATCCGGTGGTGCGCACCAATCCCGAGACCGGCCGCAAGATGCTGTTCGTCAACAAGTCCTATACCGTGGGCTTCGAGGGCATGACCGAGGCCGAGAGCAAGCCGCTGCTCGATTTCCTGATGGAGCACGGCAACCGGCCGGAATTCACCTTCCGCTTTCGCTGGGAAAAGGGCTCGATCGCCTTCTGGGACAATCGCAGCACCAAGCACATCGCGCTGGGCGACACCGGCCCCTTCCACCGCCTGCTGCGCCGCATCCAGATTTGCGGCGACAGGCCGGTGTGAGGAGCGAGCGCCGCCGGCAGGGAAGCATCCCTTTTCTGCATCGCGGCGATGGCTGCGGAAACGGTGGTCGTGATCGCCCGACGCCCTAGTATGGGCCGCAGAGGAAACCCCGGAAGGAACCGAAGCCATGGACACCCTGGTCAGGGAAAGTTCGGCCGAGTCGACGGCCCAGGCCTGGCTGAGCGATCTGAGCGCGGCCTTCGCATCGGCCGACGTCGCAGCGCTGGCCGCGCTGTTCGCCGGCGAGTGCTATTGGCGCGACATCCTTGCCTTCACCTGGGATCTGCACACCACGTCGGGCGCACGCGCGATCGCCGAGCGCATCGTGCCGACGCTGGCCGCCGCGCAGCCGCGCAACCTCAGGCTCGCCAGCGGCCGCACGCCGCCGCGCATGGTGACGCGTGCGGGCACCTCGTGCCTGGAAGCGATCATCGCCTTCGAGACCAGTGTCGGGCCGTGCAGCGGCGTGGTGCGGCTGGTCACGGAAGGCGGCCGGCCGCGCGCCTGGTCGCTGTCGACCGTGCTCGACGAGATCCGCGGCCACGAGGACGTGGCCAACGGCAAGCGCTGGCAGAACGTCGACTGGAAGCGCAATTTCGGCGGCGAGAACTGGGCCGATCGCCGGCGACAGGCGGCGGCCTATACCGATCGCGATCCCGCCGTGCTGGTCGTGGGCGCCGCGCAGGCCGGGCTGATGGCGGCGGCACGCCTGTCGATGCTGGGCGTCGACACGCTGGTGATCGACCGCGAGCAGCGGCTGGGCGATTCGTGGCGCCGCCGCTACCACGCGCTCACCCTGCACAACGAGACGCGGGTCAATCACTTCCCGTACATGCCGTTCCCGCGCTCGTGGCCGGTGTTCATTCCCAAGGACATGCTGGCCAACTGGTTCGAGCTCTACGCCGAGGCGATGGAGCTCAACGTGTGGACCGGCACGGAGCTTGTCTCCGCCGACTACGACGAGGCCGCGCGGCGCTGGACCGTCACGATGAAGCGCGCCGACGGCAGCGAGCGCGTCATGCATCCGCGTCACGTGGTGTTCTGCAACGGCGTCAGCACGATTCCCAAATGGCCGACCCTTCCCGGTCTCGACAGCTTCGCCGGCACCGTGCGGCATTCCGGCGACTACGGCAGCGGCCTCGACTGGACCGGCAAACGCGCGCTGGTGCTGGGCACGGGCACCTCGGGCCATGACGTGGCGCAGGATCTCGCGGTGTCCGGCGCTGAGGTCAGCATCATCCAGCACGGCGCCACCCTGGTCGTGAGCCTGAAGGAGGCGCAGGCACCCTATGCGCTCTACGACGAGGACATCTCCTTCGAGGATTGCGACCTGATCGCCGTGTCGTCGCCCTATCCCGTTTACGAGCGCGCGCATCAGCAGATCACGAAGAACAATGCCGAGGCCGATCGCGAACTGCTCGACGGTCTGCGCAAGCGCGGCTTCAGGCTGACCTCGGGCCCCGAGGGCACGGGTTGGCAGATCATGTACCAGAACCGCGGCGGCGGGTATTACTTCGACGCCGGCTGCTCGCAGATGATCGTCGATGGCCGCGTGGGCTTCATCCGCTTCGACGACATCGAGCGCTTCTGTCCCGAAGGCGCGCGCATGCGCGACGGCACCATCCGCCCCGCCGACCTGATCGTGCTGGCGACCGGCTATCTCGGCCAGAAGGACGCCGTGCGTCCCATCCTCGGCGACGCGATCACCGATCGCATCGGCCCGGTCTGGGGCTTCGACGCGGAAGGCGAGCTGGCCGGCATGTGGCGGCCGACCGGCCAACCCGGCCTGTGGTTCCTCGCCGGCGGACTGGCGCAGTGCCGGATCTTCTCCAAGGTGCTGGCGCTGCAGATCAAGGCCCGCGAGCTCGGCATCACGGCCTGACGATCCGTCGCCGCGCGACGCCCTTCGCGCACCCTAACCCGTTGCCCCCGTTGGCGGCGGCACGTTGACGCGCAGCGCGTCCCGATAGGCGGGCCGGGCGGTGATGCGCTGGGCGTAGTCGCGGCAGACGGGCGGCACCGGCACGCCGTAGGCGATCGCCCAGACGAGGCAGGTGGTGAGCAGCATGTCGGCGCTGGTGAAGCGCTCGCCGACGAGGTAGTGCCGGCCGTCGTCCAGCGCGTGCACGACATGGCGCAGCTGGGTCTCGAAATACTGGCTGGCGCTTTCGACGGCGACCGGCGCATCGCCATAAATGTGCTTCAGGTCGCGGTGCCGGCGCATGACGTAGAGGCTGGTGGCGTCGAGCTCCATGGCGATGTGGAAGCACCATTCGAGCCAGGTGGCGCGCAGCCTGGGCTCGACAGGGACCAGCCGGTTGCTGTCGGTGCCGTAGGTGTCGGAGAGATAGGCGATGATCGCGGGGCTCTCGGCGATGGTGAAATCGCCGTCCTGCAGGACCGGGATCTTCTGGCGCGGGTTGAGGCGCGTGAACGCCTCGGTCTTGGTCTCGCCGGTGCGTGGCCGGATCGGGTGCACCTGGTAGTCGAGCGAGAGCTCGTGCAGCGCCCACAGGGCGCGCAGCGTGCGGCTGGTGCTCACGCCCCACAGCTGCAGACGCGGTGGCGACCCGCTCATGTCACCAGCTCTCGACCGCGGTGCGCAGATCGAGCTCGTGCGTCCAGCCATGCGCCGGCTGGGCGTGCAGCGCCCAATAGGCTTCGGCGATCGCCGCGGTCTGGATCAGGGTGTTGGGCGGCAGCGAGTCGACGCGATCGCCGATGCGGGCGCGCATGCGCGCGCGGATCGCCGCGCTGTCGACGCCGCCGTCGATCACGAGGTGCGCGACATGGATGCTCTTCGGCCCCAGCTCGCGCGCCATCGACTGGGCGACCGCGCGCAGGCCGAACTTCGCCGAGGCGAAGGCGGCGAAGCCGGAACCGCCGCGCATGCTGGCGGTGGCGCCGGTGAACAGGATGGTGCCGCGGCCGCGCGGCACCATGTGGCGCGCCGCCTCGCGCCCGGTCAGGAAGCCGCCGAAGCAGGCAAGCTCCCAGGACTTCTGGAACAAGCTCGCGCTGGTCTCGAGCAGCGGCATGTTGACGTTCGAGCCGGCGTTGTAGAGACAGACCTCGATCGGGCCGACATCGCGCTCGACCTTGGCGAAGAGCTCCTGCACGGCCGGTTCCTGGCGGGCATCGACGCTGAAGGCCTGCAGCTTGCCGCCGGCGGCGCTCACCTCGTCGATCAGCGCACGCGCCTTGCCGGCGTCGCGCCGGGCCACGCAGACATGCAGCCCGCCAGCCGCGAAACGCCGCGCGACGGCGGCGCCGATCGCATCGCCGGCCCCGACGAGAAGGGCGACTCCCGCGCTGCCCGCCATGGCTCTTCTCCCGTTTGGTGGTTGTCCGTATCAAAACAACACGGACAGTGTTCACGTGTTGCCGGCTTGTCGCAAGCAGATTCCCAACAACCCCTCGCCCCGCTAGCGGGGAGAGGGAGGGGCCCGTCGCGCGAGAGCGCGATGGGAGGGTGAGGGGTTCGTGCGTCGAGCCGCGGCCGCGGTCCTGCGATGACCGGCCCCTCACCCCGACCCTCTCCCCGCAGGCGGGGAGAGGGAGACTGTCAGGCGGCGCGGCGGCGCTTCTTCGCCTTGGGCTGGACACCCGGCGGCATGTGCCGGGCGTTCGAGGCGCCCGGTCCGCGATGGACATGGACCTCCCGCGGGTTCAACGGCTTGCCGCACTTCGAGCAGACGACGACCGGATCGAAGGTCTCGCCGCAAATCGTGTGCTCGTGCAGCAGGGGACGGCCCTTCTTGCCGGCCATATGGACGTCGCCCCAATGCACGATCGACATGACGATGGGATAGAGGTCGAGGCCCTTCTCGGTGAGGCGATATTCATAGCGCAGCGGGCGCTGCTGGTAGGGCACGCGGGCCAGCACGAACTGCTTGACCAGCTTGCGCAGACGGCTGGCGAGGATCGGGCGGGTCACGCCCAGCCGGGCCTGGAACTCCTCGAAGCGCCGCACCCGCAGGAAGCAGTCGCGCAGGATCAGCAGGGTCCAGCGGTCGCCGATCACGGATATGGTACGGGCCACCGAGCACGCCTCGTGCTCGAGCTTGCTCCAGCGCATGCGCTCTCCAGGTTCGATGCCAGTCTAGGGATTAGCTCGATCATCGGCATCATGATTTCTTCGACGGTGAAGCCCGCCGTTGCGTGTTGTCGGGCCCCGACCGCCTCTATATAGGTTTGAAAACAGAACGGGAGCGCCACACATGCCGGGTCCGCTGTCGGGCGTGAGGGTCATCGACCTCACCAGTGTCGTATCGGGGCCGTTCGCCACCATGTTCCTGGCCGATCAGGGCGCCGACGTCATCAAGGTCGAGCCGCCGGGCGGCGACATCACCCGTCGCAGCCGCCAGTCGGTGGATCCGACGGGCCAGTTCTCGTCCCTTTTCATCTCGACCAACCGCGGCAAGCGCTCGCTGTCGGTCGACCTCAAGCGGCCCGAGGGCGCCGAGATCCTGCGCAAGCTGATCGCCCGCTCCGACGTGCTGGTGCAGAACTTCCGGCCGCAGGTCATGGAGCGGCTTGGCCTGGGCGAAGCGGCCATGCGCGCACTCAACCCCAGGCTCATCTATGTCTCGATCAGCGGCGCCGGCGACAGCGGGCCCTACGCCGAGAAGCGCATCTACGATCCGATCATCCAGGGCCTGTCCGGCTTCGCCGACGTGCAGGCCGAGCCCAAGACGCGCCGGCCACAGATGATCCGCACCATCGTCGCCGACAAGACCACCTCTGTCATGACGGCGCAGGCGGTGACCGCGGCCTTGTACGCGCGGGAGAAGACCGGCGAGGGCCAGCACATCAAGCTGGCGATGCTCGACGTCATGATCTCCTATCTCTGGCCCGAGGCGATGGCCCAGTACACGGTCGTGGGCCAGGAGGCGAGTGCGACGGACCCGAACGCCCGGCCGGACCTGATCTTCCCGACGCGCGACGGCTACATGACGGTGGGAACCATCTCGGACTCCGAGTGGACCGGCTTCTGTCGCGCCGCCGAGCGGCCGGACCTCGCGGCGGACAAGCGCTTCGACACGCCCGGCGGCCGCAGCGTCAACGCCGCCGAGCGCATCACCCTGATGGCCGAGGTTCTCGCCACTCGTACGACGGCGCAATGGTTGGCGCGCCTCGACGAGGCCGACGTGCCGTGCGCACCCGTGCTGCGCCGGGGCGAGGTCATGCACAACGAACAGGTCGTCGCGCGCGGGCTCATCGCGGAGTTCGAGCATCCCGGCATCGGCCGCGTGCGGCAGCCCAAGCCGGCTGCCGAGTTCGCCGGCACGCCATCACGCGAGCCATCGCCGGCGCCGGCGATCGGCCAGCACGGCGGCGAGATCCTCGCCGAGCTGGGCTATGCCCGCGCCGACATCGAGCGGCTGGCCGAGAGCAAGGTCCTGCGCCTGCCGGGTCAGGGGTAAGCGCGATGGCCGAATTGCGCATCTTTTCCTACCTGCCCAATCCGCGCATCTGGAAGGCGACCATCGCCGCCCGCCTGTGCGGCGTCGCTGTCGAGACTCGCGGCGGCAAGCCGTCGGAATTGCGGGACTGGCTGTGGGACTTCGATGCTCGGAAGCTGGAGACGGATGAGCGGGAGGGCTATGCCGCGGCGGCGCGCGCCGGCCGGATCGGATTCAAGGGCGGCACACTGATCAAGACCGACGCTTTCCTGTCGGCGCATCCGTTCGGCACCGTCCCCGCCGCGTTCAGTCCCGACGGCAGCACCGGCATCTTCGAATCCAACAGCATCATGCGCGCGGTGGCGCGACTGGGCGAGAAGCGGCAGCCGCTCTACGGCGGCGATCCTTATGAAGCCTCGCGCATCGACAGCTTCCTGGATGCCAGCCTTGTCTTCGGCCGGGACACCCAACCCTATCTCCTGGCGCTGCGCGAAGAGGATTTCGCGGTCGAGCTGCATGCCCGCGCCAACGAGGCCTTCGGCATCTACCTGACGGGTATCGAGCGGGCGCTGAAACCGAATCGCTCGTATCTGGTCGGCGATCGCCTGTCGCTCGCCGACATCTGCTTCGTGTGCGAGCTCTGCCTGTTTTCGAACGAAGGGCCGCGCCGCGCGACGCTGCGCAAGCGCGGCCTGACGCCCGTCATGCCGGACAGCTGGCGCCAGGACTATCCGGCGGCGGCGACGCATCTGTCGCGGCTCGCCGACCATCCCGCCTTCGCACCCGATGTGCGTCCTTACCTGCAAAAGCTGAGCGCGCTGGCAGCTTGATCTTTCCACGCGTCGGAGAAGCGAAATGACCACCGACACCATCACCGCCGTCCGCGACGTCGCCCTCATCGTCGGCGGCGGCCCCGGCGTCAGCGCGAGCTGCGCGAAGCTGTTCGCCCGCAACGGCATGGCGGTCGCCGTGGCCGCGCGCAATGCCGACAAGCCGGTGCTGCAGGCTCTGGAGGCGCAGCACGGCGTGCGGCGCTACGCCTGCGACGCGGGCGATCCCGCGGCGATGGAAAAGCTGTTCGCCGACGTCGTGCGCGACCTCGGACGGCCGACCCTGGTCGTGCACAATATCGACGGACGGGTTCCGGAGATCTTCCGCAAGACCATCGTCGAGGCCGATCCCGCCGCGGCGTTCCAGACGCTGCGCAACGCGGCGCACAGCGCGTTCCTGGTCGGCCAGCACGCAGCGCGGTTGATGCGCGAGAACCAGCCGGCAGCGAACGGCGCGCGGGGCACGATCATCTTCACCAACGCCAGTGCCGCGCTGAAGGGCTATCCGGCGAGCGGGGCCTTCGCGATGGCCTGCCACGCCAAGGCCGGCCTCGCCCAGAGCATGGCGCGCGAGCTGATGCCGCAGGGTATCCACGTCGCCAACGTGCCGATCGACGCGGCGATCGGCTTCACCCAGGAAGACGGCAGCCGCGCCCATCGGCGGGCGGGCACGACGGTCGACGACAACATGGCCGACCCCGATCACATCGCCGAGCTGTACCTGCAACTGCATCGGCAGCATCGCTCGACCTGGGCGTTCGAGGTGGTGCTGCGGCCCTGGGTCGAGAAATGGTGAGGCTCTGATCGCCGGACTCCGGGCGGCCGACGCGACTATGCCGCAGGGAGGCGACGTTGGCCGCCTCGGCATCGCTCCGATACGATCAGGCATGGTCAGAGCGGCGGCCAGACGAACCAGCTCGCAATCACGCTCCGGCGCTTTCGGCGTCGGATTGGCGATGGCCGCGCTATGGGTCCTGGTCTTCCAGCCGCTCGGCCATGTCGCGCTGCTGCGCGCCCTGCTGCAGACGGCCGGCCCCGGCTACACGATCATCTGCACCATCGACGGCCCGCATCTCATCGGCGACAGCGAGCGCGGCCCGGCGACGGGCGACGATTACGCACCGCTGAAGAAGACCCACCGGCCGCTTCCCGATTGCTGTCTCGCCGGCGCCGCCGTCATGGGCTCGCCGCTGGACGTGGCTCTGTCCTTCGGCCCCGACAGCATCCTCGTCGCCGAGGCGCGGCCACTGCCCCAGCCCCGACCGCTCGATTCGGTCGCGACCTGGCGGCTGCCGCAGCCGCGCGGCCCCCCCGGCCTCGATCCTCTGACAACCTGATGCCGCGAGCGCGCTGCGCCGCGCCGCCGAACCAGTTCGCCGCGATCCGCAATCCGTCATCGACGGTTCCCGCCGTCGCGGCCTTCCCGTCCGTCTTCATCGCCCGCCACACAAGGCGGCAAAGGATCGATCCATGCATTCCCGACGATTCGCTCTGATCGCCCTGTCCTGCGCGCTGCTCGCCGCGCCCGCTCTCGCCCATGACTACAAGCTCGGCTCGCTGGAAATCTCGCATCCCTGGGCGCGCGCGACGGCACCGACCGCGAAAGCGGGTGGCGCCTTCCTGAAGATCACCAACCGCGGCACCACGGCCGATCGACTGATCGCGGTGCGCAGCCCGGCCGCGATGATGGTGCAGATCCACGAGACGCAGATGGACGGCTCGGTGATGCGCATGCGTGAACTCAAGGACGGCGTCGAGATCGCGCCGGGCGCGACCATCGAGCTCAAGCCCGGCGGCAATCACGTGATGTTCATGGACATCAAGACGCCCTTCGTGAAGGACGCCAGGATCCCCGCCACCCTGGTGTTCGAGAAGGCCGGCACCATCGACGTCGAGTTCATGGTCCAGCCGATCGGCCAGGGCGGCACGCATCACTGAGGGAGCGGCGCCATGAAATGGATTGCCGACCTCGACTCCTTCGTCATCGGCCATACCGTCAACAGCGTGCTGTGCGCCGCCATCGGCGCGCTTCTGGGCGGCGTGCGCGGCGGCCTGATCGGCGTGGCGGCGGGCATGGTGCTGACCGTGCTGCCGCCCGCCTCGCGCTTCGCGTCGCATTGGCTGGGCGTGATCGCGCGCGGCTTCATCGTCGTGACGGGACTGCCGATCGCGCTCGCCATGCTGGCGATCGCGCGCGGCGCCAACCGGCTGGCGGCGCGGCTCGAGCCGGCTTGCGACGCGCTCGCACCCGTCGCCGCCGGCGTCGGCCGTTCAGCCCGCGCCATGCGGGCAACAGCGGCGCGGATCGTCTCGGGCGGCATTGGCCTGCTCGTCACGCCGCTGGGCCTGGCCAATCTCGCGGCGGCCGTGGTGCTGGTGCTCGACGTCGCGGGCGTCGGCTTTGCGACGATCGCGAGCGTCGCCGGGTTCGTCATCCTGG
The DNA here is from genome assembly GCA_050183765.1 of Reyranellaceae bacterium. Lineage (GTDB taxonomy): Bacteria > Pseudomonadota > Alphaproteobacteria > Reyranellales > Reyranellaceae > JAFAZJ01. The sequence continues at coordinate 9,586 of JBFXAZ010000082.1, forward strand.
TCCTGATGCTGCTCGTGGACGACGATGAACGGCGCCATGCCGCGGCCGATGAGCGGGACGCGACAGGCGCTTGAGCACTCGCCACGGCCCGTTGTCCGTTGGTCCGGACCGGGCCTGACGATGAGCGACCGCGCTTGCGTGGTCGCTCCTTCACCCTGGACAGTCGGCCCGTGCTCTTCCGCGGAGCGCGGGCCGCCGGTCAGCGGCGCTCGCCAGACAGGCCGGGCTCCGGGCTGCCGCCCGGCTGGCCGCCACCGGGCTGACCACGGGGGGGCTGACCACCGGGGGGCTGACCACCGGGCTGGCCGCGGCCCTGCTGGCCGCCCTGCAGGAACCGCTCGGTCAGGCTGCGCTGATGCTGGCTGGCCACCTTGACGTCGGGGCCGGCCACCACGAAGAAGGCGACGCCTTTCGACGCGATGCAGCGGATCGCGCCGGTGTACGAGGGAACCTCGCCGTAGACGCTCTGGCCCACCGTCTCGTAATTCTGCGTCAGGCCCGCCCCGCGCATCGCGTTCTGGGCATGGGCGATGCAGGTCTCCTGGTCGAGCGTGATGCTGCGCCATGCCGTCGACATCGACGGCGCCGGCTGCTGCGCCATCGCCGCGGGCGCGCAAAGGAGAGCCGCGACGATCAGGCCGATACGCTTTGCCATGATTCCTCTCCCGACTTGCGCGGCTTCGCGCCGCGCACCCCGGCACTATAGCAAGGCCTCCATTGCGAACGCCATCGATCCGGCCCTTCGTGCCGGCGGCAAGGCTCCCCTCCCCACGTCAGAAGGTCTTGGATGCGGTCAGGCGAAAGGCCATCGGCTCGACAGGGTGCAGGTGGATGCCGTCGACGCCGCCGGCCGGCTCGCCGGCCAGGCGTGACGTATAGAAGTAGTCGATCTGGCTGGCCTTGCTGTTCAGGAGGTTGAAGCCCTCGAGCTGAACGCGGAAGCCGTTCTCGAAGGCATAGCCGACGCGTGCGCTCACGAGCGCGGTCGGCCGCGAGCGCACCGAATTGTCCTCGATCAGCGGCCGCGCCCCGAAGAAGCGCAAACGCGCGCCGCCGTACCAGCCGGTTTGCCCGCCGATGTGGATGCCCGCCGCCAGGACAAGGCCCGGCGCGCCGGGGATCCGGTCGCCGGCCGGGTCGGCGTCGCGGAACTGCGCCCGCGTATAGGCGACATCGAGGTCCAGGCCGATCCAGGGCACCGGGTGATAGTGATTGGTCCACTCGATGCCGATGCGCCGGCTCGGCCGGCTGGCCTCGGTCGTGCCGGCGTCGCCGACGAAGACGATCTCCGAATCGAAATCGAGCAGGAAGAGCGAGAGCGCGCTTTCCAGGCCGGGGATGATGCGCGTGCGCGCGCCGATCTCGATGCCGCGCGAGCGCACCAGCAGCGGCACGCGCGACAGCGGCGTCACGCCGTCGTTGGGATCGACGCTGATGGTGGCGCCGCGCACGTCGTTGCTGTGATGGCCGAAGCCGGCGTTGAGGTAGAGCTCAGTGCGGGCGAAGGGGCCGAGCACCACGCCGGCCTTGGGGCTGGCGATGAACGCGCCGACATTGCCGGAGTTCGCCGCCGTGTCGCTCGTCACCGATCCGTGGAGATAGTCGCCGCGGATACCGACGATGGTGCGCAGCCAGTCGGTCCAGCGCGTCGTGTTCTCGGCGTAGAGGCCGATGCTCCACTCCTTCACCGAATCGCTGCGCACCGTGGACAGCCGCACGCGGTTGGCGGTGCGGAACAGGCCCACCCCGATGTCGTCGTATCGGGTCTGCAGGCCGATGCGGGTCTGCGTCGCGAAGCCCGCGAGCTGGCCGTCGAAGGCGTGGCTGGCGTTGAGCCCGAGGATGGTGCGCCGGTCGGTCTGGTTGAACTGGTCGCCGTTGACCGGATCGTCGAGCAGGTAGGTGAAGTTGTTGAACAGGCTGAGCGTGCTGCGCACGACGAAGGCCTCGACGCGCGAGGCGCCGTCGTCGTCGCGCCGGGTCCAGCGCGCCGACAGGCTGTAGCGATTGGCGGCGCCGCCGTCGCTGGCGTCGAGCGTGCCGAAGCGGCCGATCTGGCCGCTGTCGATGGCGCGCTGGGCCACCTGGTCGGTCGAGAACCAGCGATTGCTGTAGGCCATGGCGGTGAGCGAGAAGCCGTTCTCGACCGTGCCCTGGCTGTAGCGCAGCAGGCCGTTGAACTTGCGCACGCGGTCGGGCCGATCCCACGGCCCGTCGTAGAGATTGATCTCGCCACCGGCGGTGAGGTACCCCCCGCCCAGCGCCAGCGAGGCGCCGGCGACGGCGCGCCAGAAGCCGAAGCTGCCGCCGCTGAGCTGCACGAAGTTCTTGTCGAGCCTGTCGACATAGTCGAGGTGGATGGCGCCGGCAGAGGCGAAGTCGCCTTCGTCGGCATAGTACGGCCCCTTGCGGTAGGACAGCGTGCGGACGAATTCCGGGATCATGAATCCCAGGTCGGCGTAGCCCTGCCCGTGCCCGTGCGTGCGCATGTTCGCGGGCATGCCGTCGACGGTGATCGCGAGGTCCGTGCCGTGGTCGAGGTTGAAGCCGCGCAGGTAGTACTGGTTGGCTTTGCCCTCGCCGCTGTGCTGGGTGACGATCAGGCCGGGCGTGATCTCCAGCAGCTCGCCGGGGCGCGCCGCCGGCCGTGCCCGCATCTCCGCCCCGGAGACGCTGCGCTCGCTGGCCGATTCCGGCGGCCGCGCGGCCGGGATGGTCGGCGCCGTCACGACCATCGGCGGCAGCTCGGTCGCCGGCGGGACGGGCGGCGTCTGGCCGCGCGCCGCCGCGACGGCCCCACAGGAAATGGCGATGCAAAGCGCGGTCGCGCGAGCCGACATGTGTCCCCCGATATCCCGGTCGCACGTTAAGCGGATTTCATTGATTGTTCATACGATGGCGCGATCCGGCGGACGATGCAAGTATCGCCTCGGCCAGCAGGGGAGTGCGATGAAGCGGATCACGATGTCGATCGACGACGAGTTGCTCGCGACGCTCGACGCGCGCATGGCGCGGCGGGGCTATGCCAGCCGGTCGGAAGCGCTGCGCGACATCCTGCGCGAAGCCCAGGCCGGCGACCGGCTCGCCGGGCAGCCGTCGGCGTCCTGCGTGGCGACGCTGAGCTACGTCTACGACCACGAGACGCGCGAGCTGGGCCGCCGGCTGACGCATGCCCAGCACGAGCACCACGACCTGTCGGTGGCGACGATGCACGTGCATCTCGACCACGCCAATTGCCTGGAAGTGGCGGTGCTGCGCGGCCCGGCGCAATCGGTGCGCGCGCTGGCCGACGCGACCGTGACCCAGCGCGGCGTCCGCTACGGCCACCTGCATGTCGTGCCGGCACGCATCGAGGACGCCCGCCATGCCCACGGCGCCCGCCAGCGCCGTCATCGCCACGTTCATGCCTGACGGCGAAGTCCTGGAAGCGACGAGGCGCCCCCGCTTTGCGGGGCAAAAGAATTCTAGTCCAGCACCACCGTCTTCACCCGCTGGCCCGGCCGCAGGGTCGCGCCCTTCTCCAGGCCGTTGAGCGTGTTGAACCAGTCGAGCGAGCTTTCGCCCAGCGGCATGCGCGCGGCCAGGCGCCGGGGCGTGTCGCCCGGCGCGACCGTGACCACCTTGAGCCGGAACGGCCTGAGCCGCGCGCGCTCGGCCGGATTGAGGCGGCGGAAGGTCTGCGCCGCATGCACCATCTCCGCGCCGCGATCGGGCTGACGGAAGGCGGTCGAGCGCATCAGGAAGACGCAGACATTGGGCGCGAAGCGGATGGCCACGACGCGGAAATCGTCGTCGTTGCCGGCGCCGCGCGGCCGCTGGCCGACCGCCGCTTCCATGCCGTTGATCGTCGTCGCGTGCGCGTCGACGAGCGGCACCGAGGGCAGCAGCCGGCGCATGGTGTCGACCATCGGCCCCTCGCCGGCGCCGGGCCGGCAGGTGAACAGCATGCCCGAATCGTCGGGGCCGATCGCCATCACCGAGCTCGGGCTGTTGCGCAGGCGAAAGCCGGGCGGCACGGTGAAGGCGAAGCCCATCTCGGGATGCAGGAAGCTGCGGCCGCGCACGAAGCCCTGGCGCGGCTCGTCGCCGAACAGCATGCCGTCGATGGCGTCGAGGTACTTGTCGCGGTTGAGCTCGCCCTTCGCGTGCGCCGACGCCGCGAGATCGCGCGCCTTCTGCACACGGTCGATGGTGCGCGGATGCGTCGACATCATGCTCGAGGCGGCGTCGACCTGCTCGGGCGAGCGGCTGGCCAGCCGCGCCTCCATGAGGTCGTGCTCGCGCAGCCGCGTCAGCGCGGCGATCGCGGCGTCGACGTCGTAGCCGGCGCGGCCCATGGTGGCGATACCGATGCGGTCGGCCTCGAACTCCTGGTCGCGCGAGAAGGCGCGCTCGTCGAGCACGCCCAGCTGCACCACATCGCGCGCCAGCCGAGGATCGCCGGTGGTGCGCGCGACCGAGACCGCGGCGTCGATGTTGCGCTTGCGCAGGGCGCGGCGCGCCTCGGCATGGCGCGCGGTGACGTGGCCCATCTCGTGCCCGAGCACGGCGGCGAGCTGCGCCTCGTTGTCGAGCAGCACCAGCAGGCCGCGCGTCACGAAGACCCGGCCGTCGGGCAGCGCGAAGGCGTTGACGTCGGGCACGTCGAGGATCGAGACCGACCATTCACGCTGCTCGCCGCTGGCCTTGGCCAGGCGGTCGATCACGCCGCGGACGTAGACGGTGGCCGGATCGGTCGCGCCGGCGCCCCGGCTGCCGCTCGGCTCGCGGCCGGCGCCGGCGCCGCCGGGACCGTTCGAGGTCGTCGTGGTGCAGGCGGTGAACGCGAGCGCCAGCGCGAGCACCAGCGCAAGGCTGGCCAGACGGGACAGAATTCCGCGCAGACGCGTCGCCATTCACGACCTCGACACTTCAAAGACGTCCCCGTGCCGCAACGCGCTTGCGTTGACGGCCGCGAACGATCGCATAATATCGCGACGCGCCGCGGTCGCGATACCCCGCCCCGCCCGCACCCTGAGGAGCGTTGTCGCACAGGCCCATGCCGCGGTCGGAGAACCCCTTACGGTCGGAGCTGTTTCCCGACATCGTGCCCTACGCCTCCGGCATGCTGCAGGTCGACTCGCGCCATACCCTCTACTGGGAGCAGAGCGGCAATCCCGAGGGCGTGCCGGTCGTCTTCCTGCACGGCGGGCCGGGCGCCGGCTCGGCGCCGGTCCATCGCCGGTTCTTCGATCCCGCCTTCTACCGCATCGTGATCTTCGACCAGCGCGGCTCGGGCCGCTCGCTGCCGCTGGGCGACGTCACCGACAACAGCACGCCGCACCTGGTCGACGATCTCGAAAAATTGCGGCGACATCTCGGCATCGGCCAGTGGCTGCTGTTCGGCGGATCGTGGGGCTCGACCCTGGCGCTGGCCTACGCCTCGCGCCATGCCGAGCGCTGCATCGGCTTCATCCTGCGCGGCATCTTCCTGGGCCGCGACAGCGAGGTGCAGTGGTTCCTGCACGGCATGCGGAACATCTTTCCCGAGGCCTGGCGCGAGTTCGTCGAGCACCTGCCGCCCGGCGAGCGCGGCGACGTGCTGGCCGGCTACTACCGCCGGCTGACCGATCCCGACCCGGTGCGCCATCGCGCCGCGGCGCGCGCCTGGAGCCGCTACGAGGCGACCTGCTCGACGCTCTATCCCAGCGCGCGCGGCGCGCTGGAGGCCGACGGCGGCGGCTTCGCGCTCGCCCTGGCGCGCATCGAGGCGCACTACTTCGTCAACCGCGTCTTCCTCGCCGAAGGCTGGCCGTGGCGCGACATCAACCGCTTCCGGCACCTGCCGTGCACCATCGTGCAGGGCCGCTACGACGCGGTCTGCCCGCCGGTGACCGCCGACGAGCTGGTGCGCGCCTGGCCCGAGGCGCGTTACGTGATCGTGCCCGACGCCGGCCATTCGGCGCTCGAGCCGGGCATCCGCGCCGCGCTGGTCAACGCCACCGAGAACTACCGCCTCTCGCGCTACAGCAGCGACCTCTTCCTGCCCCGCTTCCCCTGGCAGGAGTAGGAGGCCTGTCATCCCGAGCGCAGCGAGGGATCCAGGGTTAATCGTGGAGCGAGCTCAGCCCAATGTGGATTGAGTGACTCGACCAACGCGTCCTTCTTCGCCCGGCTCCATCCCTTGATCTGCTTCTCCCGGGCGATGGCGTCGTCAATTCGATCGCAGGTCTCGACATGCACCAGCGTGTCGATCCTGTACTTGCGGGTGAAGGCGCCGCCAATTCCGGCCCGATGCTCTTCGATACGCCGCTCAAGATTGTTGGTCACACCGACATACATCACGCCCCGATGGACATTTGTCATGATGTAGACGTGGTATGCATTCATGGATTTGGTTGTATCTGTAAGGAGTAATTCCCTTATAGGGTAGGCGGGCAGCGCTGTCGACCCTGGATCCCTCGCTACGCTCGGGATGACAGGAGCCAACGACAACGACCCGACAGGCTCAGCGCCTCAGCGCCTTGTAGATGTCGCGCAGGATGCGGCGGAGCGCGCTGTCGCGCCAGCCGGCGGCGATCGTCTCGCCGCGGGCGAAGCGGTCGAGCATGTGGTCGAGGCGTGTCTGCTTGGCCCAGTCGCTCAGGATCTCGACGGCGAAGGCGCGGTCGTCGGGCTTGAGCATCTTGCTGTAGCCCGAGATCAGCGAGCGCAGCCGCACGCGCCGCGCCATCGCGACATACTTCATGTCGACATTGGGGATCTGCCGGGCGATCTCGGGGATCAGCGTCAGCACGATATAGACGTCGTCGCGCAGCGCCTCGATGCGCCGCTCGTAGGCGATGTTGGGACGGTAGCTGACGCGGTACTCGGCCAGCGGCTGCGCGACATGCACGAAATCGCCCAGCGGCGCCAGGCGCAACCACAACCCCCAGTCGCCGATCAGGGTGGCGCGCTCGGGAAAGCCGCCGACCTTCTCCCACGACGCGCGGTGGAAGGCGTTGGCCACCGGCGGCACCTTGGGCGCGGCGAGCTGCGTGTAGAAAGTCTGCGGCGGGCGCGTCACCGGCCGCACCGAGAGCACCTTCTCGGCGCGGATCTTGCGGCCGTCGCCGTCGATCAGGTCGTAGTCGCCGGTGACCACCACCGTGTTGGGCGTGCGCGCGGCGCCCTCGCGGATCAGCCGCGCGAAGCACGGCTGGGCGCGATCGTCGGAGCCCAGCAGCGACACCCATTCGCCGGTCGCCTGCGCGGTGGCGAAGTTGTAGTTGGGCATCATGCCCAGTCGATGCGGCGGATGGACGATGCGGATGCGATCGCGATACTTCTCGATCACCTCCCGCGAATTGTCGGTGCTGTGATCATCGCAGACGACGATCTCCGAACCCGGCAGTTCCTGGTTGAGCAGCGATTCGATGGTCTCGCCGATGAACCGGCCGTGATTGAAGGACGGCACCACGAAGGAATGGCTGAATGCCATCAGCGCGCCGCCTCATGCACTGCAGGGGCGATACAAGCGACGGCAGGATCGGTGGCAAGTTCGTTGTCTGTCAACACGTTACGATTGGTCATTGCACCGTGCCATCCGTCTTACAGCGTTTCGCCGATGGTCGCCATAATTTCTTGGTCAGCTTGCTGATCGCAAGTCGCTGGATTGACTCGAACCGGCGCGAGCCGTCCAATCGGCGCCACGGGAGTCAACGCACATGAAATTCGGCATCTTCTACGAACACCAGCTGCCCCGGCCGTGGACCGAACGCAGCGAGTACCAGCTGCTGCAGGATTCGCTCGCCCAGATCGAGCTCGCCGACCGGCTGGGCTACGACTACGCGTGGGAGGTCGAACATCATTTCCTCGAGGAATATTCCCACTCCTCCGCGCCCGAGGTCTTCCTCGGCGCCGCCAGCCAGCGCACCAAGCGCATCCGGCTCGGCCACGGCGTGGTCCAGCTCACCACCAACCAGCCGCACCGCGTCGCCGAGCGCGTCGCCACGCTCGACCTGCTGAGCGGCGGGCGGGTCGATCTCGGCATGGGCGAGGCGGCCGGCCCGGCCGAGCTGCATCCCTTCAACATCCGCGTCCGCGACAAGCGCGAAAGATGGGAGGAGGCGGTCAAGGCCATCGTGCCGATGTTCACCCGGGAGAGCTGGGAGTTCCACGGCCAGTACTACGACTTCCCGGCGCGCAACGTCATTCCCAAGCCGTACCAGAAGCCGCATCCGCCGCTGTGGGTGGCGTGCTCCAACATCCAGACCATCGGCAAGGCCGGCGAATGGGGCATGGGCGCGCTGGGCTTCACCTTCGTGACACCCGAGGCCGCCCGCGCCTGGGTGCACAAGTACTACAACAACCTGCTCAACAACTCGAAGAAGCTCGCCGACTATCCCAGCAACCCCAACGTGGCGATGGTCTCGGGCTTCATGTGCGCGGCGACCGACGCGGAGGCCGAGGCCAAGGCGGCCGGCTGGACCTTCTTCATCTTCGCGCTCTCGTACTATGGCCGCAAAGGCGTCGACGCGCCGGGCACGTCCGATCTGTGGCAGGAGTACCAGAGCTGGAAGGGCGGGCCGGAGGAGAAGAAGGCGCTGGAGTCGGGCCTGATCGGCTCGCCGGAGACCATCCGCAGGAAGCTGCGCCAGTTCCAGCAAAGCCGCGTCGACCAGGTGATCCTGCTGAATCAGGCCGGCAAGACCAGCCACCAGGACATCTGCGATTCGCTGGAGCTGTTCGCCAGGGAAGTGATGCCGGAGTTCCACGCCGCCGAGGCCGAGCACGTCGAGTGGAAGCGCAAGGTGCTGGCGCGCGAGATCGTGCTCGAGGACCTCGACGTCCAGAAATACGACATCTACAGCCACCAGAACGAGCACATCGTGCGGCTCACGCCCGAGCAGCTGAAGGCCAAGATGGCGGAGAAGGAAGCCGCCACGAAGCAGAAGGTGGCGGGCGACGACTGACATGGCGCGTCTGCTCTATGTCGTGGGATCGCCGCGCGGCGCGATCTCGCGTTCCAACACGGTCGCCGGCGCCTATGTCGAGGCGTTTCGCGCCGGCAATCCGACGGCCGAGATCGACACGCTCGATTTGTGGCGCGAGGAGCTGCCCGCCTTCGACGGCGAGATGGTCGCGGCGAAGCTGGCGGTGATGCGCCAGGGCAGGCCCGATGACGCGCAGCGCGCGGCATGGCAGACGCTCCTCGCCGTGGTCGAGCGCTTCCGCGCCGCCGACCGCTACGTCTTCAGCGTGCCGATGTGGAACGGCTCGATTCCCTACCGCCTGAAGCACTACATCGATGTGATCATGCAGCCCGGCCTGCTGTTCAACCTCGACCGCGCCAAGGGTTACAGCGGGCTGCTGCGGAACAAGCGCGCCACCGTGGTCTACAGCGCCGGCATCTACGCGCCGGGCCGGCCGCCGCAATTCGGCGCCGATTATCAGGTCACCTACTTCGACTGGTGGCTGCGCGAGGCCGGCATCACCGACATCGACACCATCCGCCTGCCGCCGCTGGCCTCGGCAGGCGACGTCGGCGAGGCTCTGGCCAAGGCATCCGCCGAGGCCCGCGCACTGGCGACCAGATAGGGGAGGATCATCATGCGCAAGCTCGTTCTCGCGGCGCTTCTGGCGCTGGCACCGGTGGCGGCCCGTGCCTCGGGCTACTACGTCTACTGCGCCAACAGCAAGATCGAGGTCGATTCGCGCGACTTCGGGCAGATGAAGAGCGCGCGCGGCTCGGGCATCTGCCAGCTCGGCTCGTTCGGCTACCTCTCGGACGCCCAGAGCTTCGCCAAGAAGAACTTCGGCGGCGTCGGCGGCAAGTGCTCGTGCCGCTAGCTTTCGTCCCGTCTTCCTCCGAGGCGGGGCCATCGCATATGGAATGGAGCCTCTTTCCTTCTCCCCGCGAAGGCGGGGAGAAGGTGCCCGAAGGGCGGATGAGGGGCTTCGCTGAGGCTCAACAACATCGATGTTCGTCGTTGCACGAAAAGCCCCTCATCCGCCTCGCTGACGCTCGGCACCTTCTCCCCGCCTTCGCGGGGAGAAGGAGAAAAGTGCCATATGCGGCAGCCTTGCCCTCCGGGGGAAGGTAGATGATGCGCATCGCCGTCGTCGGCGGCGGCATCGGCGGCTTGTCGGCGGCGCTGGCGCTGCTGCGCGCCGGCTTCGATGTGCAGGTCTACGAGCAGGCGCCGCGCATCACCGAGATCGGCGCCGGCATCCAGATCAGCCCCAACGCCTCGCGCCTGCTGCATCGGCTGGGCGTGCGCGCGGCGATGGACCGGGTCGGCGTGTTGCCCAGGGGCGTGCACCAGCGACGCTGGGACGATGGCCGCACCCTGCAGCGCGCGCCGCTGGGACCGGAGGTCGAGGCCGCCTTCGGCGCGCCCTACTACCACTTCCACCGCGCCGACCTCGCCAATTTGCTGGCCGACGCGCTGCCACCGGAGCGCATCCACACCGGCCACAAGCTGGTCGGCCTCGAGCCCAGGGGCGAGCGTGTGGTCGCAGCCTTCGACAACGGCCAGCGCATCGAGGCCGACGTGCTGATCGGCGCCGACGGCATCCACAGCCGCGTGCGCACGGCGCTGTACGGACCGGAGAAGCCGCTGTTCACCGGCTGCGTCGCCTGGCGCGGGCTGGTACCGGCCGAGCGCATCCGCCATCTCGACATCGAAGTGGTGTCGCACAACTGGATGGGTCCGTCGGCACATGTCGTGCACTACTGGGTCGCCGGCGGCCGGTTCATGAACGTGGTCTGCGTCGTCGAGCGCGGCGACTGGACCCAGGAATCGTGGACTGATCGCGGCGAGGTCGCCGACGTGCTGGCGCGCTACGAGGGCTGGCATCCCATGGTGCGCGGCCTGATCGCGGCGTTTCCCGAGACCTTCATCTGGGCGCTGCACGACCGCGACCAGCTGCCGCGATGGAGCGACGGGCGCGTCACCCTGCTGGGCGACGCCTGCCATCCCATGCTGCCGATGATGGCGCAGGGTGCTGCGCAGGCGATCGAGGACGGCGCGGCGCTCGCGGCCCTGCTCACGTCGACGCCCGACGACGTGCCGGGCGCGCTGCAGCGCTACGAGGCGTTGCGCAAGCCGCGCGCCAGCCGCCTGCAGGAGCTTTCGCGCGCCAATCGCGTGCGCTTCCATCTGCCCGACGGACCCGAGCAGCAGAAGCGCGACGAAGCCATGCGCAACGCCGGCGACCGCTCGCTGGCGAATATCGCCTGGCTCTACGAACACGATTCGGCCGCTGCGCTCTGAACTCGCCAGACCGTCGTTCTGGGCGCAACGAGGAACCCGGCGGTGGTGCGACGGCCGCGATACCGCGAGGCCCTTCGCTGCGCTCAGGACGACGGGGGCACGGGCATGCGCTCGGGGTGCTTGCGCAGGTAGGCCGTCGCCTTGCGCAAGTCGGTGAAGAGGTGACTCTTCAGGAAGGGCTTCGCGGGCGCGATGTCCTCCTCGCGCAGGCGGAAGAAGATTGCCAACGCGTAGCACCACATGCGCTCGGTCAGGTAGCCCTGGCGCGCGGTGCTCCAGCCCTGGGAGTAAGCGCCGCTGTGGCGCTCGAAATGGAAGGCGCAATTGGCGCCGAACAGGCCGAAGCCGAGATAGACCGTGACCAGGTCGGTCGCCAGCTCCTCGGTTTGCGCGCCGCCCGGCGGCGGATCGGCGATCGTGGCCAGCAGGTAGTGGCCGAGCTCATGGATATACCTCGCGATGAGCGCCATGGGGTCGTCGAGCTGGGTCGGCTCGTAGCTGATGACGACCTTGTTGCCCTCGACGCCGAAGGTGCCCGCCGGATCGTGCTGCTCGAACACCTGCGCCGTGACCTCGCCGACGCGCAGGTCCGCTCGCGACGGCTGCTCGACCAGCTCGCATTCCCACTCCCACAACCCCGCGTGCCGCTTCACATGCTCGAAAATCTTCAGCGCGCGCGCGTGGCCGGACGATCCCGTGGCCGGAAAGAACTCGGCGGTCGGCGTCACCAGCGGCGAGCGGCGAAAATCCTCGAGGCCGCCGAGATTGCGCAGGAACCAGCGCCATACCTCGGCCTGCCATTCCTCTTCCGCGGGCTCCAGGAACGGCGACGGTTTCCAGGGCCACAGCGCCATGCGGCTCCCCCTCCCGGTTTGTGGGGAGAGGGAGCTTACTACGAGATCCGGGCCATCAGCGGCACTTCGGATCCTGCACGTAGAAGACGCCCCACATGTTCAGCGCGCCGACGCCGCCCTTGTCCATGGCGATGGCCGAGGCGCCGATGACCGCGCCGGCGGCGCCGAGCGGCGGATAGACCATGCCGGGAAAGCTCATGACGGCGGCGGTGATGCCGATCGCGTCGACCACGCTCGTCTTCACGCAGGCCGTGGGGTGCGTGAAGCGCTGGCCGGCCACCTTCGCCGGCATCTGCGAGCAGGCGAGCTCCCAGCTCTTGCCCCAGGGGATGTCCCAGAGCACCGCGGAATAGACGCGAAACTTCCGGCCCTGGGATGTGACGCAGCCGTTGTTCTTGAACGAGCCCCATTTCTCGGCGAGCGCCGGCGTCGCGATGACGCAGATCATGAACGCGGCAAGCAGCTTCTTGATCACGGTGGCCTCCTCTCGCGATCGTCACCTCATCGTGACGGGCATGAACGCGAGAATGCCGCGGGCGAGCGCGGCGCCATATCCGGTGATCGCCCCAATTTACTTTGCGGTGCTTTGTGCCGATGATCAGAACGCGGTGCCGGGACGCCCTACGGGTCGATCAATCCCTCGCGCATGGCGCGAACCAGCAAGGTGGCGGTCGAATGCACGTCCATCTTACGCATCAGGGTCGTACGGTGGCTGTCGACGGTCTTCGGGCTGATGCCCAGCAGCCCGGCGATCTGGACGTTGGAGCTGCCCCTGGCGATGGCCTGCAGCACCTCGATCTCGCGGGCGGTCAGCTGCATGCGTTCCGCATTGCCGCCGGCAAGAGAGGCGATGTCCGATGGAATCGCCCGGCCGCCGGCGACAATCCTGCGGATCCCGTCGCAGAGGCTTTCCGGCGACGCGCTCTTCAGGAAGATGCCGCTGACGCCGGCATCGACCAGCTGGACGAACAGCGCGTCCGATCGGTTGCCGGTGATGACGGCGAACCGCGTTCGCGGCGACCAGCGCTTCGCCTCGATCATGGCTTCGAGCCCGTTCGCGCCCGGCATCGAGAGGTCGAGAATGGCGCAATCGGGCTGATGCCTCTTGATCAGCGCGATCGCCTCGATGCCGTTCGCGGCCACGGCGACGACCTCGAAACCGACCATCGATGCGACCGCGGCCCGCATGCCGCTCACGGTGAACGCATGATCGTCGGCAATGACCACCGTCTTCGGCATTCCGTCTCCAGCGCTTTCGCTCGCGCCGTGCGCGGCGCGCGGCGGCTTCTGGAAGCAGTGCTTGCAGCCTACCTGCTTATCCTGCTCCAAACAATTGCCGCGGGCGCCGCCGATCCGGCGATCGCCTTGTCGGGCCCGTTGTCGACCGAACAGCTGCAGGGCCACGTCGACTACCTGCTCGATCCCGAATGGTCGCTCGGGATCGGCGACGTGACGCGCCCCGAGTGGGCGGCGAAGTTCGAGCCCGTCACGGGCCACGCGCCCGATTTCGGCTACACCAAGTCGATGATCTGGCTGCGCCTGGCGGTCCGCAACGAGAGCACCGAGATCAGGGAATGGCGGCTGCTGTTCCGCGAGAACTTCCTGCAGCGCTTCGACGTCTATCAGAGCCGCGGCGCCGGCGGTTTCGTCACGCTCGTCTCGCAGAACGAGCGTTCGCCCTTCACCTCGCGACCGCTCGGCTATCCCGAGCTCGTCGCGCCCTTCGTGCTGCCGCCCGGCGAGCAATCGGTGATCTACATCCGCTACTGGTCGGGCGGCTCGTCGGAACTGTCGTTCTCGATCGAGACCGCGCGCAGCTTCGACGCGATCACGGTCGCGCGCACGGCGACGAACTTCATCTACTACGGCATGATGCTGATCCTGGTCATCATCGCGCTGATGGCCTTCGTCGTGGTGCAGCGGCCGATCTTCCTCGCCTATGCCGGCTACTCCGGCAGCGCGCTGCTGTTCATCATGCATGCGGACGGCAACGCGTTCAAATTCCTCTGGCCGCACGCACCGCTGTTCAACGGCTTCGCCTCGATCGCCATCGGCTCGGGCATCATCCTGTTCGGGTCCGTCTACTCGATGCTGTTCCTGCAGACCCGACGGTATCATCCGCTGCTCGACAAGCTTCTCGGCGCGATGGTCGCGATCACGCTCGGCCTGCTCG